>NZ_VFPG01000001.1:1223291-1834936 GCF_006716565.1 Nocardia bhagyanarayanae
TTCGCGCGGACGCTGGTCGTGGCGCTCACGGTGGCGGCCAGCGTCGCGATGATCTACGTGACGCTGTACATGTCGTTCACGCCGGTCGGCTACTACATCATCGACGGCGTGCAGGGCCGCTACTTCGTGCCCTTGGCGCTGGTCGCGTTCGCGGCGCTGCTGCGCTGGATGCCGTTGCGGCTCACCGACGCTCGCGGGCAGACTCCGACGTGGGGACCGGCGGTCACGGTCGTGGTCGCGACGCTGGTCGCGCTGATCGCCTCGGTCGCGAAGTACAGCACGATCGTCTGGGGCTGATCCGGTCGAGCCGCACGGTGCGCCGATTATCCGGCTGATCAGCGCGGAACCGCTCCGGAAGCACTGCTGGTCGGCGCCAAGCGCGGTTCCACCTTCGGCGCACCGGTGGTGGGCGGTCGCCGCGGATCGTCGTAATGCGGCTACAGCTGTCGTAGCGAGCGGATCCAGGGCGTTGCCCGCTGGCCGACCGGCGAACTACGCACGGCCCAGCGTCTGCTCGCCCGCCGCCGCGTAGGCGCGTTCGGTCGCGGCTTTCTCTGGGCGCCACCAGGATTCGTTGTCGCGGTACCACTGGATGGTGGCCGCCAGACCCGCGCGGAAGTCGGCGTAGCGCGGGGTCCAGCCGAGTTCGGTGCGCAGCAGGGTGGCGTCGATCGCGTAGCGCTGGTCGTGGCCGGGGCGATCGGTGACGTGGTCGAAATCGTCGGGATCGCGGTCGAACGCCTCGAGCAGCATCCGCACGACGGTCTTGTTGTCGAGTTCGCCGTTCGCGCCGATCAGATACGTCTGGCCGACGCGGCCGCGGTCGAGGATGTCCCACACCGCGCGGTTGTGGTCGTCGACGTGGATCCAGTCGCGGATCTGATGACCGGCGCCGTAGAGCCGGGGACGCACGCCGTCGATCAGGTTGGTGATCTGGCGCGGGATGAACTTCTCCACGTGCTGGTACGGGCCGTAGTTGTTGCTGCAGTTGGACAGTGTGGCGCGCACACCGAACGAGCGCGCCCAGGCGCGGACCAGCAGATCGCTGGACGCCTTCGTCGCGGAGTACGGGCTCGACGGGTTGTACGGAGTGGTCTCGGTGAACGCGGGTGCGTCGGGGGTGAGATCGCCGTACACCTCGTCGGTGGACACGTGGTGGTAGCGAACGTCGTGCCTGCGAACGGCTTGCAGCAGCGAATAGGTGCCGACGATGTTCGTCTGCACGAAGGGCCACGGTTCGGTGAGCGAGTTGTCGTTGTGCGATTCGGCGGCGAAGTGCACCACCGCGTCGACACCGCTGACCAGCTCGTCGACCAGGTCGAGATCGGCGATGTCGCCGTGCACGAATTCGATGCGATCGGCCACCGGATCGAGCGACGCCTTGTTGCCCGCGTAGGTCAGGGCGTCCAGCACGGTCACCCTCGTCTCGGGCCGCTCGGCCACGGTCTGCTGGACGAAATTCGCACCGATGAATCCGGCGCCGCCGGTTACGAGCAATCGCACCCCACGACCTTACGTCGACCGGGTGGCGACTTCGATGGCGGAGGGCTATGAAAGGCACGAACATTCCGAACCCGGCACTTGTGACCTTCGTCTCACCGCGTTTCGGCAGGAGAATGACGACCGGTTTGGTTCGCCGCCGAAAAGCCTGGTTCTGGGTGCACGTTTCCGGCACCGCACCAACCCATGAGGCCCAATGGTGAACAAAATTTGAATTAACGGTCACAAACGGTTCACCACGCGTTAGCTGGTCTAGATTTCGATCATCTAGTCCCCTCCGAACGCTTCACATCGAGGTTCCAAACAAAATGCTGATGAGGAAATTCGCCGCCACCTCGGCGCTGCTGATCGCCGCGCTCGGCGTGACCGCGGGCACCGTCAACGCGGCCCCCGAGGCTCCGGCCGCCGACGCACCGATCAACTTCACCGCGCAGTCCACCGACACCCAGTCGATCATCACCCTCGACTCGGGCTCGCTCGTCGTCGAGGACAACGCCCTGAAGATCAAGGCCGCCGACGGCAGCGTGGTCGCGGGCACCCCGCTGACCTTCCGCGTCGACGAGTTCGAGTTCCCGATCGCCGCGGACATTTCCGACCGCACCGCGACCCTGACCCCGCAGCTCGACATGAACAAGGCCGTGTACAAGCCGGTCGCGCTGCCCTACGAGGACAAGGCGCCCTGGAAGAGCGAGTACGACCGTGAGCTCGCCGCCTTCAACCGCATGAAGGACACCATCGCCATGGGCGCCACCATCGGCACCCTGGTCGGCGGCCTCGGCGGCGCCGCTGTCGGCTGCGTGCTCGGCGGCATCGTCGGCGCGACCGTCGCCTCGGCAACCATCGTCGGCCTGTTCGGCCCGTTCCTGCCCGCCGCCGCCATCGGCTGCATCGGCGGCATCCTCGCGGTCGGCGCCCTCGGCACCCTGGCGGGTCAGATCTTCATCACCGCCCCGGTGGCCATCGGTGCGGCGATCCAGTACTTCACCACCATCAACCAGCCGTTCGTGCCCCCGGCCAAGTAATTCGAACAGCTTGCCGCACAACTGAATCCGCGCGATAGAGTCGCGAGACAGCAAGCCCCGCCCGGTTTCATCGGGCGGGGCTTTCGCCTGTCGGGGGTTCCGGCCTCCACACCGGCGCCATGGCGCGGCGCACACTCCCCGCAACCTGCTCGCATGCCGGACGCGGCGGCTGTGTTCCGCGCCACTGCGCACTTGACCCGAACAAAAGTTCAGGTTCTAACGTCGAGCCGGAGCCGAGCACAGAACGACTCCGAACAGGGAATTGCCGAAGCGGACCGGTAAAGAGTGAACACAATCTTAACATTACCGATTCATACGGTTAACCAATTGTTTTCGACTGGGGCGCGCAATTCCCGGCACCCCGCGAATAAGGGATACGGACAAATGCTGATGAGGAAATTCGCCGCAACCGCCTGGCTGCTGGTCGCCGTCGTGGCGAGCACCGCGGGCACCGCCGCCGCCGAACCCGAGGGGATGGGCGTCACTGCGAGCGCCGATGGCATCGCGGCGACCGATGGCACCGGCCTCGCCGAGGTGGTGGGGTTCACGGCCACCGCCACCGGCGACACCGCCGTGATCGGCATCGACGCCGGAGCGCTCGTGATCGCCGACGACGTCCTGGAGATCCGAAGCGACGACGGCATCGTCCTCGCGGGCACGCCGCTGAGGTTCCGCGTCGACGACTTCGAGTTCCCCATCGCAGCCGAGATCTCCGGCCGCACCGCGGCCCTCACGCCGCAGCTCGCCCTCGACAAGGCGCGCTACCGGCCCGTGGCCCTCCCGTTCGAGGACAAGGCCCCGTGGAAGAACGAATACGATCGCGAGCAGGCCGCGTGGTCGCGGATGACCAGCACGATCGGCCTGGGCGTGAGCATGGGGGCGCTGCTCGGCGGACTCGGCGGCGCGGCCGTCGGCTGCGTCCTCGGCGGCATCGCGGGCGCGACCGTGGCGGCGGCCACCATCGCCGGACTGTTCGGGCCGTTCCTGCCCGCGGCCGCGGTCGGCTGCCTCGGCGGCATCGCCGCGATCGGCGCACTCGGCGCGGTCGCGGGTCAGCTGTTCGTGACGGCTCCCGTCGCCATCGCGGCGGTCGCCCAGTACTTCACCACGATCAACGCGCCGTTCCCGGCGAAGTGAGCCGGTCGCGCAGGAAGCGGCGCGCGCCGACGGTCGCGTAACCGCCGGTCAGGGCGACCAGCGCGGCGGCGACACCGCGGTGGATGTCGCCGCGGACCACGTGTGCCGTTCCGCTCGCGGTGTCGAGGATGTCGACCATGAGCGCGAGGCGCTGCCAGCGCGGGCGGTCGGCGGGCGCGGCGGTCAGGTATCCGAGGCCGAGCGCGAGCGCGCGGGCGCCGAAGATCCTGGTCATGTAGCCGAGTTCGGGAGTCGGGCGGGTCAGCGCCAGGCGCGCCGCCGTGCGCGGCGCGGCCAGCGCGGTCGCGCCGAGCGCGATGCGACCGTAGGCGAGCGCCGAAAGAGCCCGGTCGAGTGTCGTCGGGGTCGTCTCTGTAGCCACCATGGCCTCAGCCTGCCGAAACGCGACACCGGAGTCGATTACGTCCGAGGTAAGCGCGACAGCATCCCGCCCCGGGCGCGGGCCCGGGGCGGGACAAGACTCGTCCGGCCGACCGTGATCAGGCCGTCCGAGCCTGCTCCAACTGCTCGAACCTGGTGCGCGCGAAACGCGCCACCCGGCCGAGCGCCGCCCGGGATTCGGGCAGGTTCGGCGCGATGCTCATGAACGCGTGCACCTGTCCGCGCCACAGCTCCACCGCGTGCGGCACGCCCGCGGCGGTGAGCCGTCGCGCCATCAGCTCGCAGTCGTAGCGCAGCACCTCGTCCTCTGCGGCGATCATCAGCACCGGCGGCAGGCCGGAGAGCGCGCCGTTCACCGGCGAGAGCAGCGGATCGAGCGCGCCGTCGATCTCCGCGCCGAGTTTCACGACGGCTTCCAGCGCCGACAGCGGGATGTACGGGTCCCGCGCGACGTTGACGTACTCGCGCTTGGCGGCGTAGTCCAGGTCGAGCAGCGGGCTCAGCCCGACCAGCCCCGCGGGCACCGGAAGTCCGGCCTGCACCGCGCGCAGCGCGGTCGCGAAGGTCAGGTAGCCGCCCGCCGAATCACCGGCGAAGACGATCCGGGCCGGATCGGCGCCGTGCCGCAGCAGCCAGCGGTAGGCGGTGAGGCAGTCCTCGACCGACTCGCCGATGCTGCCGACGGGCAACTGGCGATAGTCGACATTGACCACCGGAAGACCGATGCGCCTGGCCAGGCTGGCCGCGACCGGCCGGTGCGTCTCCAGCCCGCACACCGCGAAGCCGCCGCCGTGCATGTACAGCACCGCGCCGTGCCGCAGCGCCCGTGCCGCGCCGGACGGGCGCACGATCTCCATCCGGAATCCACCGAGGGTGACCTGCTCGCGTTCGATGCCGCGCGGTGCGGGGCGCAATCGGGCAAGCCCGTCGATGGCGAAGGCGCCGACGGGAATGGTGGCCCGGGTGATCGGGGCCATCCGCAGCATCGGCCGCACCACGCCGCGGCAGGTCGCCAGCAGCAGCCGCGCCGCGGCGCTCGGGCCGTCCGGATTCATCACGATGGCGGAGCCGTCGACCGTGGTCGCTGTCATCGCGCACCTACCTCACACTGGCGCGCCGAACCGACCGAGACGGAACCGAGCCCGGATGCGGGCGTGGCCACGGGCGAGAGTCGACGCTGACATCTCACGCTGCGGCCATTCGCGACGTTCCCGGGGCCCTGCGTGGTCACGCAAGCTACCGCCTCCGCGCCCGTCGCTCACGTCGCAGCGCTTTTCAGAAGACCACGCGAAAGTGATCTATGCAACAGCAATCGCCCGCCGCGCCGGGCGGCGAAACGTTCGTGATGAATTCGTGCACGAGTCGGAACCTCCTCGAATCCGAGAGCGGTCGAACTGGCAGACTCCAGGGCATGCGCGGAATCATCTTGGCGGGCGGCACCGGTTCGAGGCTGCACCCGATCACGCGCGGGGTGAGCAAGCAGCTGGTCCCGGTCTACGACAAACCGATGGTCTACTACCCGCTGTCCACGCTGATGCTCGCGGGCATCAAGGACATCCTGGTGATCACCACGCCAGAGGACGCCGAGGCCTTCGCCAGGCTGCTCGGCGACGGTTCCCAGTTCGGCATATCGATCAGCTATGTCGTGCAGCCCGAACCGGACGGTCTCGCGCGCGCCTTCGTGCTCGGCGCCGACCACATCGGCGGCGAGTGCGCGGCGCTCGTGCTCGGCGACAACATCTTCCACGGCCCCGGCCTCGGCACCAGCCTGAACCGGTTCTCGGGGATCGACGGCGGCGCGGTGTTCGCCTACTGGGTCTCGGATCCGACGGCCTACGGCGTCGTCGAATTCACCGAAGGCCGCGCGGTGTCGATCGAGGAGAAGCCGAAGGTCCCGCGTTCCAACTACGCCATCCCCGGGCTGTACTTCTACGACAACGACGTGGTGGAGATCGCCCGCGGCCTGCGGCCTTCCGCGCGCGGCGAATACGAGATCACCGACATCAACCGCGCCTACCTGGAACAGGAACGGCTGCGCGTCGACGTGCTCGCCCGCGGCACCGCCTGGCTCGACACCGGCACCTTCGACTCGCTGCTCGACGCCGCCAACTACGTGCGCACCATCGAGGAACGGCAGGGACTGAAGATCGGCGTTCCCGAGGAAGTCGCCTGGCGGATGGGGTATATCGACGACGAGCAGTTGCGCGCTCGCGCCGAGCCGCTCGTCCGTTCCGGCTACGGCGCCTACCTGCTCGATCTGCTGGAACGCGGACGGGATTGGTGAGCATGGAGATTCGCGAACTCGCGGTGCCCGGCGCCTGGGTGATCACGCCGCGCCGGTTCGAGGACGAACGCGGCACCTTCGTCGAATCGTTCAAGGCCTCCGAGTTCGAGAAGGCGACGGGACGTCCGTTCGAGCTGCACCAGGTGAACTGCTCTGTCTCGGCGGCGGGCGTGCTGCGCGGCATCCACTACACCGAAGACCCGCCCGGCCAGGCCAAATACGTGACGTGCGTGCGCGGCGCGTTCCTGGACGTGGTCGTCGATCTGCGGCCGGGCTCGCCGACCTACGGTCGCTGGGACAGCGTCCTGCTCGACGACGTCGACCGGCGCTCGGTCTTCCTGTCCGAGGGGCTCGGGCACGCCATCCTCTCGCTGGAGGACGAGTCCACGGTCACCTATCTGTGCTCCATCGAGTACACCCCCGAATTCGACAGGGACCTGGATGCTTTCGATCCGCGGCTGGCGATCGAGTGGCCGAAGGTCGGCCGCGACGGCACACCGCTGACCTACCTGCGCTCGCCCAAGGACGCCGCCGCGCCGCCGTTCTCCTGAATCCTGGTACATAGCCGGAAGCCACGTCCGGCGGCAGTGGGCCGCTGGACGTGGCTTCCGATTTTTCGCCGGCCGCTGCGGATCAGCCGACGAGCTCGAGTTCCGGTTCGGCGGCAGCCTGGGGCCGCTTGCCGCGCTTCGGCACGAAGGCCAGCAGGGCGACCAGCGCGCCGACGATGGCGACACCGCCCGCGAATGCCAAACCGGGACGGTAGGTGTCGAGCATGTCCGCGGGCGAGGCGCTGTGCCCGCCGGAGGAGATGATCGCGGTGGTCACCGCGAGCACGATGGCCGCGCCGACCTGCATGGAGGTCTGCAGAACGCCCGCGGCCAGACCCTGCTCCTCGTCATCGATGCCGTTGGTGGCCTGGATGTTGATGGCGGGGAAGCCGATCCAGCCGATGCCGATCAGCAGCACCGCGGGCAGGATCACCGTCAGGTAGGACGGGTCGGTGTCCAGCCGCAGGAACAGCAGGTAGCCGACGGCCATCACGACCATGGTCACGGCGATGATCGGGCCGGTGCCGAAGCGGTCGACCAGCTTGTCGGAGAACACCGCCGAGAGCGCGACGAGCAGACCGACCGGCAGCAGGGCCATAGCCAGCTTCAACGGCGACCAGCCGAGGGTGTCCTGCATGTACAGGGTCACGATGAACTGCCAGCTGAAGTACGACCCCGCGACCGCCACGATGGCGAGGCTGGCGCGGACCAGCGACGATTTGCGCAGGATGCCGAGGCGGACCAGCGGGTGCGCGACCCGCCGCTCGACGGCGAGGAAGGCCGCGAACAACGCGATCACCGCGACGAACGAAACGATGGTGCGCGCCGAACCCCAACCCACCTCGGGAGCGGTGACCACCGTGTAGACCAGCAGCAGCATGGCGGCGGTGGAGAACACGGCGCCGAGGATGTCGTGGCCGCCCTCTTCGGCGGGCTTGTCCTTGGGCACCAGCACCCACGCCGCGGCCAGCGCGGCCACCGCGATCGGCACCGGGAGCAGGAAGGTCCAGCGCCAGCCGACGCCGGTCATCAGCCCGCCGAACAGCAGGCCGGAGGAGTAACCGCCCGCGCCGAACACGGTGTAGATGGACAGCGCCTTGTTGCGGGCGGGGCCCTCGGCGAAGTTGGTGGTGATGATCGACAGACCGGTCGGCGCGGTGAACGCGGCGGCGAGGCCCTTGATGAAACGGGTCAGGATCAGCAGCGGACCGGAGCTGACCAGGGCGCCGGCGAGCGAGGCGAGGGCGAAGACCGCCAGCGCGATGAGGAAGACCTTGCGCCGCCCGAGCAGATCGGCGGTGCGTCCGCCGAGCAGCAGCAGGCCGCCGTAACCGAGCACGTAGCCGCTGACCAGCCACTGCAGGGTCGAGGTGGACAGATCGAGTTCGGCGCCGATGGACGGCAGCGCGACACCGATCATCGAAACGTCGAGGCCGTCGAGGAACAACACGATGCAGAGAGTGATCAGCATGCCCCAGAGCCGTGCGGACCATCTGGTCGGATCGGTCGCCGTCGCGGCGGCGGCCGAAAGCGTTGCCGGTGAAGTCATGCGGAGGACATTACATGCACACGCATTAAATGCCAACACATTAAATGCCGTTGCATGGATTGGCGCGGACCACTAAGATGGGGCCATGTCGAAGCCGACCACAGACACCGCTCGGCGCAGCGTCGCGCCCACCGAGCTGGTTGGCGAATGGCGCGAACTGCTCGATCGGCACGCCGCCGTCAGCTGTGCCTTGGAGAAAGCCCTGCAGGGCAAGCACAAGATGGGCCTCAGCGAGTTCGAGACGCTGGACCGGCTGGTCGACGCCGCCTGCGGCAAGTACCGAATGAGCGACCTGGCCAACGACATCTATCTCAGCCAGAGCGCGCTCTCGCGCGCGGTGGCGCGCCTGGAACGCGACGGGCTCGTCGAGCGCAGCATGTGCTCCGACGATCGGCGCGCGATCTTCGTCTGCATGACGGAGAAGGGCAAGCAGGCCTACGACGAGGCGCTACCCACCCACCGCGAGATTCTGGGCCGCACCTGGCGGTAACTCAGGCGATCGCCGCGCGTGCGTCGTCGAGCACCTGGCGCGCGTCGACCGCGACCGACTTGATGTCGGCGAAAGCCTTCCGGTACCGGTCGATTTCGTTGTCCTTGTCCAGGTAGACCGGGCCGGTGAAGGCCTCGACGTAGACCACCGGCGGCTCGGGCGCCTCGCCCATGCGCCCCTCGGGAAATTCGAGCATCACGAACCGGCCCGACTCCATCCCGGCGTGATACCCGGACTCCGGCGGCACGGTCTTGATCCGTACGTTGGGCAGGTCGCACATGCTCCGCAGATGCTCGAGCTGGCCCGCCGTCACATCTGCGCCACCGACGCGCCGCCACAGCACCGCCTCGCTGATCACGGCCTCGAGCTGCACCGGCGATTCGCCTCGAGTCACCAAAGCCTGCCTGGCCAGGCGAAACTGGACGCGGCGCTCGATCTCGGCGGGCGGCGCGTCCGGCCGCGCCGCGCTCAGCAGCGCCCTCGCGTACTCCTCGGTCTGCAAAAGACCTGGCACCAGCTCGTTTTCGTAGGTGGACAGCTGGCGCGCCGCCTCCTCGAGACCGATGTAGATCTCGAAACCCTCGCCGAGCACATCGCTGTAGGCGGTCCACCAGCCCCTGGCCTTGGTCTCCTTGGCCAGCGCGGTGAGCGGGCCGACGAGATCGCCGGGGGCGCCGTAGATCTTGCACATCGCCTCGACATCCAGGCTGCGCAGGGAGGTCTGGCCGGTCTCGATCCGCCAGATCTTGGCCTCCGACCACTCCAGCTGCTGCGCGGCCATCCTGGTGGTCATCCTGGCGCGGTTACGCAGGTCGCGCAGGTGTCGGCCGAGTTGCCGACGCGGCATGGTCGATCCGGTTGTTGCCTGCGGTAAAGCCATGCTTTCCCCCTCGCGCCATGCGCCGACGAGACACGGCGAAACCTCCCGTGTCACCCGAAATCGACGCTCCCTACCCAGTGCCCGGAGCCATCCCGGACGCTCGAACAGCATTGTTTCACAGCAAAACTGACATAGTGCAGGATTGCTGTCACAGGCAGGTCGATGTCGCAAGAGAGACAATCAGGTTCGGCAGGGTCACCACGTGGAAACTCTGTCTGGTTGCCTACTTGCGGGTACCGCGCTTGCGGAAGCGCCAGAACTGCACCGCGCGCACGTCCTCCGAGAGCTGGTTCACCGGCTCGGCGACATCCGAAAGCGCTTGGAACAGATCGTCGGCCAGCTCGCTGATGTGCTCCACTCGTGTCGCCAATCGCGAAGCGTTGACCAGGAACTCCAGCATCAGGCGCACGGCGGCGGCGATCGAGAGGCCGAGCGGCACCGCGACCAGGCCGGCGAGCACGCCGAGCACCGCCGAGATCTGCCACATCCACACCGTGATCGCGATCGGCAGGGCGATGGCGAAGATCAGGCCGAGCATGTAGGCCAGCGGCAGCAGCGTGGTGGTCGCGGTGCGGTGGAACTGCACATCGACCAAGGCGCGCGCGGTCTCCGCGCTCCACTGCCGGAAGGCGCGCGGGCTGCGGAACGGCTCGGCGGGCTCCTCGTCGCGCTGCTGCGCCCGGAAGCGCTTGGCGGCCGACTCTTTCCAAGTGATCCAACGAGATTCGGTCTCGTACTCCTCGGGGTCGAGCTCCGCGGGAGTGGTCGGTTCGTCGGTCATGTCGCGAATCTTCCCCGCATTCCGCTCCCTGAACCAGCCCCCAGGAACCACACAGCTCGGTCTCAGCGGCGCGACAGGGAGGTGGCCGAAAGTTGGCCCGTGGCAGCGACCCGAACGACCCCGACCGAACCTCCGCCGAATGAGACCTAGTCCACAGTTCGAGAAACTTTGCCGAATCGCGTAACGCCGGGGCCACCGCCCCTCGATACGAACCATGAACGCAGGACCCAGATCTATCGGGGAATGGAGAAAACAGTGCGCACCTCGTTTCCGACTTCCGTCTCCGCGGCCGACATGGACGCCGCGGCGCAGGACTACATCCAGCGCGGGTGGACGGTCGCCGAAACGGCCAACGGGATCTGCCTGATCACCGATGACGAGATTTCCGGCATCGAGGTCAGCGGAGAGCTGGCCGGTGCGGTCCGCCGCTTCCTGCGCGCCAACAACCTGTCCGGGCCGGTGATCGAGTACCCCGGCGCCGACCGTCGCGAGATCCACCTCGTCACCGGCCTGCGCAAGGCCGCGATGGCGCTGGAGGCGCTGCGCGAGGCGGGCGCCATCGTGTACACCGACGGCGCGGGCATCCCGCTGCCGCCGAGCAAGCTCTCGGCCGGTTCGGCTTGCTGGGGCGTCGCTCCGCACGAGGCCCGCTGGGTCCCGCCGGTGGTCGCGATCAGCGCCGCGGTCCGTTCGGCGGGCATCCGTCGCCGGGCTCAGCTGACCAGCGTCGCCTGCTGACCCGCTCCCCGAGGTAGGGGACGGCCCGCACTACCGACCCTGAACGACCGGCATCCGCCCGACGGATGCCGGTCGTCCTCATTTCCACCGCCGCCTCGCGGCTATGCGACATTTACCAAAAATGTCGCAAATTAGCCTTCCCTTCCGGACGGCCACCGGGTCAAGATGGGGTATGGCCCCGATCACAGAGCTCTCCCGCAACCTGTTGCGCACCTGCCCGCTGTGCGAAGCGGTATGCGGGCTGGAGATCACCCTCGACCGCGACGATCACGTCACCTCGATCCGCGGCGACAAGCAGGACCCCTTCAGCAAAGGCTTCATCTGTCCCAAAGGCGCCAGCCTCGGACACCTCGACGAGGACCCGGACCGCGTCACCGAACCGCTGATCCGCGACCGGGCGACCGGCGAACGGCGCACCGCGACCTGGGACGAGGCATTCGATTACATCGCCGAGCGCTTTCCGCCGATCGTCGCCGAGCACGGGAACCAGGCGGCCGCACTCTATTTGGGCAACCCGAACGCGCACACCGTGGCGGGCGCGCTGTACCTGCCGGTGCTGATCCGCGCGCTCGGCACCAAGAATCTGTTCTCCGCCAGCACCGCCGATCAGATGCCCAAGCAGGTGGCCAGCGGACTGATGTTCGGTGATCCGCTCACCGTGCCGGTGCCGGACCTGGACCGCACCGACTATCTGCTGATGCTCGGAGCCAATCCGCTCGAATCCAACGGATCGCTGTGCACCGCGCCCGATTTCCCAGGTCGCCTGAAGGCGCTGCGCCGCCGCGGCGGGAAGTTCGTCGTGGTGGACCCGCGGCTGACGCGCACCGCGAAGCTGGCCGACGAGCACCTTTTCGTCCGGCCGGGCACCGACGCGTACCTGTTGTTCGGCATCGTGCACACGCTCTTCGCCGAGGGACTGACCGACGTGCGGGTCGAGGTGGCCGGCTTGGACGAAGTGCGCGCGGCAGCCGCCGATTTCACGCCGGACGTCGTCGCGGCGCGCACGGGGGTGCCCGCCGAGACCGTCGTCCGCATCGCCCGAGAGCTGGCCGCCGCACCGACCGCGGCGGTCTACGCCAGGATCGGCACCTGCACCGCCGAATTCGGCACCCTCACCCAGTGGCTCGTCGACGTGCTCAACGTGCTCACCGGCAATCTGGACTCCCCCGGCGGCGCCATGTTCGCCACCGCCGCGGCGGGCGGCATCACCCGCACCAAACCGTTCCGCACCGGGCGCTGGACCAGCCGGGTGCGCGGGCTGCCCGAGTCCATGGGCGAACTTCCGGTGGCCACGCTCGCCGACGAGATCCGCACGCCGGGTGAGGGTCAGGTACGCGCCATGGTGACGGTCGCGGGCAATCCGGTGCTCTCCGCGCCGAGCGGGGCACGCCTGGACGAGGCGTTCGCCGGGCTGGAGTTCATGGTGAGCGTTGACCGCTACGTCAACGAGACGACCAAGCACGCCGATGTCATCCTGCCGCCGCCGCGCCCGCTCCAGTCCCCGCATTACGATTTCGCGCTGCTCCAATTCGCGGTCCGCAACTACGCGCGCTACTCGCGACCGCTGGTGCCGCTCGGCGACCGCCCGTCGGAGGCCGGGGTGCTCGCCCGGCTCGGCGCCGCGCTCACCGGCAAGCCGCACAACGGAACCGGGGACAGCGATCCGCTGACCATGGTGGACGAACTGATCATCGCCGGCATGCTGCACAAAGCGGGCATTCCGGAGCGTCGGCCGGAACTGCACGGGGAGACCAGCACCGAGCAGCGCCTCGATCTGATGCTGCGGCTCGGTCCCTACGGCGAATGGAACGGCGGCACGCTGAATCTGCGCGTGCTGCTGGACAATCCGCACGGCATCGATCTCGGGCCACTGCGGCCTCGGCTGCCGGAGGCGCTGCGCACCGCTTCGAAGCGGGTCGAGCTCGCGCCCGCACCGCTGCTCGCCGACGTGGCGCGGCTGCGCGCCAAACTGGCCGAGGACGCACCGGATTTCGTGCTGATCGGGCGGCGGCACCTGCGCTCCAACAACAGCTGGATGCACAACGTCGCGAGTCTGGTGAGCGGTACCAACCGGTGCACGTTGCAGATTCACCCCGACGACGTGAGCAGACTCGGACTCGGCGACCAGGCCGTGGTGAAGTCCGCGGCGGGCACGTTGACCGTGCCGCTCGAGCCGACCGAGGCGATCATGCCCGGCGTGGTGAGCCTGCCGCACGGCTGGGGCCACGACGGCAGCGCCCAGACGGTGGCCAAGGCCAACGCCGGGGTGAATGCCAATGCGCTGACCGATGATTCGGTGGTCGACGTGCCTTCGGGGAACGCGGTGTTCAACGGCGTGCCGGTGACGCTGACGCCCGCGTGAAATCGCACGCCGCGCCTGTCGCGGCGCCGACCGGCCGGAAACGATTCCGGCCGGTCGGAATTCAGCAAACTTGTGGAAAGCCTTGCGCTAACTTCACATCGAGTGCATCCTCGATGTCGGTTTCGCAGATTTGCCATGCCCGATCCCATTAAAATGGACAGGATTTCGGTCAAGTCGCGGTTCAGCGTCGAGTCGCGCGGTACCCGGATTCCGGCGACCAGAGGGGGCGCGATGCCCGGTACACGATGTGGCAGCGACGGCGAGCACGAACTACAGGAAAGATACGGTACACAGGGCAGAGCCGACCGATTCTACGCAGATCAGGTGGTCGATCGACTCAACGAGACGATGATCGAATTCATCGGCAGGATGGACATGGCGTTCATCGCCACCGCCGACAAACACGGTGAATGCGACACCAGCTTCCGCGCCGGCCCGCCCGGATTTCTGCACGTGCTGGACGACCGTACGGTCGCTTATCCGGAGTACCGCGGCAACGGCGTGATGGCCAGTCTCGGCAATATTCTGGAGAACCCGCACGTAGGCATCCTGCTAATGGATTTCGTGCGCGATCTCATCGGCCTGCACATCAACGGGTCGGCCCGCATCGTGGAGGACGAGACGCTGCGGCGCAGCGTGCCCGGCCTACCTTCGAACGTCAAGGGAAGGACCGCGGAACTCTGGGTCGTGGTCGACGTCGAGGAGGCATACATCCACTGCCGCAAACACATTCCGCACCTGGTGCCCGCGGAACGCGAGCAGCGGGACTGGGGCACCGACAACATACGGGCCAAGGGGGGCGACTACTTCGGTGTGAAAGCCCAGGCGCGCGCGGAACTCGCGGACCTACCGGACTCGGCGCCCGCGCTCGTCAGATGAGCGGAACTCTCGCGTTCGCCGTGCGCGGCTGGTGACGAGCTACGTCCGGCAGGCAAGCGGAACCCTTCCCATTCGTTCGGCCGTGCGCGGCCGGTGACGGACCGCGTCTTCGGACGGCGCCTCAGTGGATCTTGAAGATCACCAGCCGCTGCACGACGAAGTTGATGACGGTCGCGGTGCCCTGCGCGACGACGAACGCCAGCGGCACCCGCCACCACTGCTCGCCGATCGCGTAGTACAGCACCTGGTTGATGCCGACCTGCACGGCGAAGGTCGTGGCGTACAGCGCGACGACGGCGGCGAAGCGGGCGCGGCTCGGCGGCGCCTGGAACGTCCACCTGCGGTTGATCAGGTACGCCGTGGTGGTGCCCGCGATGAAGCCGATGGACTTGGCGAGCCAGACCGGCAGGCCCAGCGCGTACAGCAGGACGTACAGCCCGAAGTCCACGATCGCCGACAGGCCGCCGGTCACGGTGAACCGGATGATCTGCGTCTTCAGGTCGACATCGGTACCGGCGGGCTCGTCGACCAGCGGCAGTTCGGCCGGGAGCGGCAGGTGGGGTTCGGCTTGCACGCGCACGAGCGTAACGGGCGCGGCCGGACCTCGTCCGTCGTCTGCCCGCGCAGGGCGCGAACGCTGGAGAGACTCATCCCAGTGAGCGCCGGCGGACGAACTCCGCCCTCAGTCCGCGCACGGCCGGAGCGCAGGCGGAGGTGCTCCCATACTGACGAGTACGGTGAGATCGACCCCTCTCGCCGTCATGCCTGTAGCCTCTATGCCGATGTCCACGAAAGCTTCGACCGCCACCACGACGAACGGTGTCAGCGGGACCGCAGGTAGCACCGACAACGGCGCTGCGAGCGCCGACAGCTTCGCGCTGCCGACCCGGACCCTGGCGCTGACCGGGTGGGGTCGCACCGCGCCAACCTCCGCCGAAGTGCTCTCGACCAGCGATCCGGAAGTGATCGCCAAGGCCGTCGCCATGGTCGCCGAGGACAACGACGGCAAGCCCGCCCATCTACGCCGCGGCGTGATCGCCCGCGGGCTAGGCCGTTCCTACGGCGACAACGCCCAGAACGCGGGCGGCCTCGTCGTCGACATGACCGCGCTGAACAAGATCCACCGCATCGACCGCGACACCCGCCTGGTCGACGTGGACGCGGGCGTGAACCTCGACCAGCTGATGAAGGCCGCGCTGCCGTTCGGCCTGTGGGTCCCGGTGCTGCCCGGCACCAGGCAGGTCACCATCGGCGGCGCGATCGGCTCCGATATCCACGGCAAGAACCATCACAGCGCGGGCAGCTTCGGCAACCACGTGCGTTCGATGGAGCTGCTCACCGCCGACGGCACCGTGCAGCACATCACGCCGAAGAAGAACGCCAAGCTGTTCTGGGCCACCATCGGCGGCTGCGGTCTGACCGGCATCATCCTGCGCGCCACCATCGAGATGACGCCGACGGAGACCGCGTACTTCATCGCCGACGGTGATGTGACGCCGACGCTGGACGACACCATCGCCTTCCACAGCGACGGCTCCGAGGACCGCTACGAGTACAGCTCCGCGTGGTTCGACGCGATCAGCCCCGAACCCAAGCTGGGCCGGGCCGCGATCTCGCGCGGCAACCTGGCCAAGCTGGATCAGCTGCCGAAGAAGTTGCAGAAGGATCCGCTGCGGTTCAACGGCAAGACGTTCTTCACGCTGCCGGACGTGTTCCCGAACGGGCTGGCCAACAAGTACACCTTCACCCCGATCGGCGAGCTCTGGTACCGCAAGTCGGGCACCTACCGCGGCAAGGTGCAGAACCTGACGCAGTTCTATCACCCGCTCGACATGCTGGGTGAATGGAACCGCGGCTACGGCTCCAACGGCTTCCTGCAGTACCAGTTCGTGGTGCCGCCGGAGTCGGTGGACGAGTTCAAGCGGATCATCATCGATATCCAGCGGTCCGGGTTCTACTCGTTCCTCAATGTTTTCAAGCTCTTCGGCCCGGGTAACCAAGCGCCGCTGAGCTTCCCGATGCCCGGCTGGAACATCTGCGTCGACTTCCCGATCTCGGCGGGCCTCAACGAGTTCGTCACCGATCTGGACCGCCGGGTGCTCGAATTCGGCGGGCGGCTCTACACCGGCAAGGACTCGCGCACCACCGCCGAGACCTTCCACCAGATGTACCCGCGGATCGACGAGTGGATCAAGGTCCGCCGAAGTGTTGATCCCACAGGCGTTTTCATGTCCGATATGGCGAGAAGGCTGGAGCTTCAGTGATCAATGCCGTAGGCAACCCGCAGACCATCCTGCTGCTGGGCGGTACCTCGGAGATCGGGCTCGCGATCTGTGCCGAGTACCTGAAGAAGGGGCCGGCGCGGATCGTCCTCGCGACCCTGCCCAACGATCCGCTGCGCGAGGGCGCGGTGGCTCAGATGGAGGCCGCGGGCGCGAGCAAGGTCGAGGTCGTCGACTTCGACGCGCTCGACACCGACTCGCACCCGAAGGTGATCGACGCGGCCTGGTCCGGCGGTGACGTGGACGTCGCCATCGTGGCCTTCGGCTTGCTCGGCGACGCCGAACAACTGTGGCAGGACCAGCGCAAGGCCGTGCAGATCGCCGGAATCAACTACACCGCGGCGGTTTCCGTCGGCGTGCTGGTCGGCGAGAAGATGAAGGCGCAGGGTTACGGGCGCATCATCGCCATGTCCTCGGTGGCCGGTGAGCGGGTGCGCCGCTCCAACTTCGTCTACGGCTCGACCAAGGCCGGCCTGGACGGCTTCTACCTCGGCCTCGGCGAGGCGCTGCGCCCCTTCGGCCCCCGCGTCCTCGTCATCCGCCCCGGCCAGGTGCGCACCAAGACGACCCTGGACCACTGGAAGGCCACCGGCGCCAAGGAAGCCCCGTTCACCGTCGACAAGGAAGAAGTGGCGGCACTCGCCGTAGCGGCCTCCCAAAAGGGCAAGGAGCTCATCTGGGCCCCCGGCCCCGTCCGCTACCTCATGTCCATCATCCGCCACATCCCCCGCCCCATCTTCCGCAAACTCCCCCTCTGAGTTTCGGATCGCGCCCGGTCTTCGAGGCGCGCTGAGCTTGTTCCATCGAGCCGCGTTCGTCACCGCCCCGAGGCGCGGTACGGGCGCGGCTCGACGCTTGTCGGGCCGCGGTGACCTCCGCTGGATACCATCGTCGCGGTCCCGCGCCCGCGGAGCAGACCGTGCGCGGCGGGCATTCGGAAGACGAACGGAGTGATTCGTTGAGCGCCACCACACAACCGCAGACCGCGCCGAGCCGGGAGGGCAGCCGTATCGCGGCGCTGGCCCGGCAGGTTGGGGCCGGGGTGGGGGAAGGGGTGGTTGCGGCGGGGATGGCCGGGGTGGTGGCTGCCGTGGGGTTGTTCGCGTTTTCGTTGGTGGAGTGGCCTGCGTTCAATTCGTCGAATGTGACGCGGGCGTTGACGACGGTGGGGCAGGTGGGGGCGGCGGTGCTCGTTGTCGCCGCGGTGTGGTTGTTGCGGGTGCGGCGGTGGCCGTGGGTGGCGAAAGTGCTTTCGTGGGTGGGGATCTCGGCGTTCGTCACGGTGACGCTCGGGATGCCGTTGGCGGCGACGAAGCTGTACCTGTTCGGCGTTTCGGTGGATCAGGAGTTTCGGACCGAGTATCTGACGCGGCTCACCGACAGTGCGGCGCTGCGGGATATGACGTACGCGGATGTGCCGCCGTTCTATCCGGCGGGGTGGTTCTGGGTCGGCGGGCGCGTGGCGAATGTGCTCGGCATGGACGGCTGGGAGGCGTTCAAGCCGTACGCGATCGGGTCGCTGGCCGTGGCGGCCGTGCTCGCGCTGGTGCTGTGGACGCGACTGATTCGCGCCGACTGGGCCGTCGCGGTGACGGCGGCGACCACCGCGGTCACGGTGACGTACGCGTCGCCCGAGGCGTACAGCGCGGTGATCGTCGTGCTGTTGCCGCCCGCGTTGGTGCTGGCCTGGGGTGCGCTCTATCGGCCGGTCGAGGACGCGGCACGCGCCACCGCCGTCCGCGCGGACGGCACGAACCCGCCGAACGGACCTGGGGCGGTCGGTGCCGATCAGGTCGAGACGGATGATCGAGCCGCAACCGCGACGGCACCAGCCGCCCCGGTCACTCGCGCACCCCGGACCGCGGGAGGCTGGGGAGCGGTCGTCGGCGCGGGTCTGTTCCTCGGCGTCGCCGCCACGTTCTACACCCTGCACTTCCTGGTGGCCGCTTTCGCGATCGCGCTGATGGGTCTCGTCGCCGCGGTCGCCGAGGTGTACCAGCGGCGGGCCGCGCAACACCCCAGGGCCGCACGCCGCGCGGCGACCTCGCCGACCGCCGTTCCGTCCGGACCGGCGTGGCGGGCCGCCGTGCCGCCGCTGGTGCGTCTCGCGGCGATCGCGGTGATCTCCGGTCTGGTCGCGTCGGTGGTCTGGCTGCCGTATCTGCTGGAGTCGCTCACGACGACAACCCCCAGCTCCGGCACCGCCCTGCACTATCTCCCCGAGTCGGGCGCGGAACTCCCCCTGCCGATGACCGAGTTCACCCTGCTCGGCGGCCTGTGCCTGATCGGAACCGTGTGGCTGGTGGTGCGCGCGGGCTCCTCCCGGCGGGCGCAGGCGCTCGGCATCGGCGTGGTCGCGATCTACCTGTGGAGCCTGCTGTCCATGCTGGCGACTGCGGCCGGGACCACGCTGCTGTCGTTCCGGCTGGAGGCGCCGCTGCTCGTGCTGCTCGCGGCGGCGGGCGCGTTCGGTTTCGTCGAGGGGGCGCGGGCCGCGTACCAGGCGTTCAACGAACCCGCGCGGTTCCGGGTCGCCGTTGTCGCGCTCGCGATCGTCGGCGCGCTCGCGTTCGTCCAGGACATCCCGCACGTGCTGACCCCGGAGATCACCACCGCCTACACCGACACCGACGGCGACGGCAACCGCGCCGACAAGCGCCCGCCCTCGGCGGTCTCCTACTACGACGAGATCGACGCGGCGCTGCTCGCGCAGACCGGCCGCCCGCGCGACGAGTCGGTCGTCCTGACCGCCGACACCAGCTTCCTCTCCTTCTATCCGTACTGGGGTTTCCAGGCCCTCACCTCGCACTACGCGAACCCGCTCGCCCATTTCGCCGGCCGGGCGGCGACCATCAAGGACTGGAGCAAACTGGATTCGCCCGCGAAGCTGCTGGAGGCGATGGACAAGAGCCCGTGGCGCGCGCCGGACGCCTTCCTGTTCCGCCGCGGCGGCGACGCCTACACGTTGCGCCTGGCCGAGGACGTCTACCCGAACGACCCGAACGTCAAGCGCTACTCGGTGAGCTTCCCGAAGGAACTGTTCGAGGACCCGGCCTTCACCACCACCGATATCGGCCCCTTCACGCTGATCACCGTCCGGCGCTGATCGCCCAGCGAATAAAACAAGCAGGTCACAGGCTCGGCGGCCAGACAAATGTGTCGAGGCGGCGACTTCTGGGCAACCGAACTCTTGTTGCCAGGTTCCGCCCGGGCTCGGTGAGCGTGCGCTCCCGGCCTCCGGCGATACGTTGGCGGCTGATTTCCGGCAGGGCAGAGGGAGAGTTCGCGCGTGCTTTTGGACAGCGCCGATCGGGATACGACACAGCGATCGGCGGGAGGTAGCGCGGCCGCCAGGCCGGGCCTGCTCGAGCGCCCCGCGATCGCGCGACTGCGTGCCAACCGGGCGGATCTGCTGGCCGGCCTCGGCTATCTCGTCCTGGCCACCGCCGTGCTCTCCGGTCAATGGCGCGACACCGACAGCGGCTACCTGATCAAGAGCGGTCAGGACCAGACCATGTGGGAGTGGTTCTTCGCGGTGACCGCGCATTCGGTCGCACAGCTGGAGAGCCCGCTGGGGACGAACCTGCAGAATTTCCCGGCCGGGGTGAACATGATGGCCAACACGGCCATGTTCGGCGTCGGCGTCCCGCTCACGCCGGTCACCCTGCTCTTCGGTCCGACGGTCACGTTCGTGCTCGCGCTCACCCTCGGCTTAGCCACGACGGCCTACGCCTGGTACTGGCTGTTCGCGCGCGAACTGGTGAGCTCGCGCGCGGCCGCGGCGATCGGCGGCCTGTTCTGCGGGTTCGCCCCCGCGATGATCTCGCACGCCAACGCGCACCCGAACTTCGTCGCGCTGGCGCTGCTGCCGATCATCGCCGGACTGCTCATACGGTTAGCGCGCGCGGTCACCGATGCCGCGCCGCGCAACCGGATCAGGGACGCGATCGTGCTCGCCTTGCTCGTCGCCGCGCAGATCGCGCTCGGCGAGGAGCCGCTGCTGATCTTCGCCCTCGCGTTCGGGCTGTTCGTGGTCGTGTACCACCTGCACGAGCCCCGGCAAGGCGCGCGCGTGCTGCGTGCGCTCGCCCCGACGGTCGCCGCGGCCGCGGGACTCACCCTGCTGCTCACGGCGGTCCCGCTGTGGTGGCAGTTCTTCGGTCCGCAGAGCTATCGCTCGATCGACCACGGTCCGATGGGCAACGATCTGAAGACCCTGGTGCAGTTCCCGTCCGAATCCCTCGGCGGCGCGTGGGCTCCCGGCCAGTACGTGGCGATCAACGAGACCGAACAGAACGCCTACTTCGGCTGGCCGCTGCTGCTGGTGCTGACCGCCACCGTGGCGCTGCTCTGGCGCGATCGGGTGGTGCGCGCGGCGGCCGTGGTGATCGCGGTGTTCGGCGTGCTCTCGCTCGGCTCCGTTGCCACCGTCGGCAAGCGCCCGACCGGCGTCGAATTGCCGTGGGCGCTGGCCGAGCGGGTCCCGCTGCTGAATTCGGTGCTGGAGACCCGGCTGACGATGGCCGCCGTGCCCGCGATCGCCGCGGTGTTCGCGCTGGCCTCCGATCGCGCCGTCGCGTCCTGGAAACAGTCGGCGGCGGACTGGAAGCCGCTGGCCTGGTTCACGGCGCTGACCTTCGCGCTGGTGCCGCTGACGCCGACCGTCCTGCCCGTGACCGAACGCGCGCCCGCGCCGCGCTTCTTCACCGACGGGGCGGTGCGGCAGTACGTGGACGACGGCTCGGTCGTCGTGATCCCGCCCCCGCGTCCGCCCGACGCGCGAGCGCTGCGCTGGCAGGCCGACGCGAACTTCGTATTCCCGCTCGCCGACGGCTATTTCGTCGGACCGACCGGAGCCGAGAAGAAGGGCAGCTACGGACCCGAGGCCCGGCGGACCGCCATGCTCCTGGTGAAAGCGCAGGACACCGGGGCCGTGCCGCCGATCGGCGCCGAGGAGCGGGCCGCGGCGCTGGCGGATCTGCGGTACTGGCGGGCCGACGTGCTCGTGCTACCGACCGCGAAGAATTCCGACGTGCTCGCCAGCGCCGTCACCCAGCTGCTGGGCTTCGCCCCGGCGCGCGTCGACGACGTGTGGATCTGGGACGTCCGCGCGCTGGACTGAACCGGAGCGGATGCGGAGGTACGCCGAATAGGCGCAGCCGGACGAAGTCCGTCCGAAACCCGCGCACGGCCGGAGCGAATGCGGAGGTACGCCTAGCATGAACGATCGTGCGACCGGACCGATCTACTCGAGCGTTCACCCGATACCGCCTGATCGCCCTCGTCTCCGGACTTCTCGGATTCGTGCTGGCCCTGCTCACGCCGCTGTTGCCGGTGGAGCAGGACCGGGCGACGCTGGACTGGCCCCAGCCGGGCGCCACCGACGTCGAGGCGCCGCTGGTGTCGTATGTGCCGATGCGGCTGGAGGCCACGCTGCCGTGCTCGACGCTCCAGTCCGGCGCCGCCACGCTGCTGTCCACCATCCCGGCCGCCTCCGGCCAGGCCAACAGCAAGGGCCTGGTGGTCTCGATCGCGGACGGCACGCTCTCGGTGCTGCAACGCGACATTCCGCTGCTGTCCGCGCCGGTGGCCGAGATCGGGGCGTGCGGCGGGATCGAGATCGTCTCGACCGCGGCCGCGACCACGGTCGAGTTCACCGGCGTACGACGCGAAGACGGCACCGCCTTCCGCAACACGATCGACCGTGACATCCGCCCGCAGGTGGTCGGCGTGTTCACCGATCTGACCGCCGAACAGCTCGGCGGCGCGAAGCTGCGCGCCGACATCGACTCCCGGTTCTCCTCCACACCGAGCGCACTGAAACTGGCCGCCATGATCGCGGCCGCGGTCTGCACGATCATCGCGCTCGTCGCACTGCACCTGCTCGACACCGGCGACGGCAGGCGAGCGCGCCGCTTCCTGCCCGCGCACTGGTGGCGCTTCTCCCCCGCCGACGCCGTGGTACTCGGCGCGCTGGCGGCCTGGCACGTCATCGGCGCGAACACCTCCGACGACGGCTACATCCTCAATATGGCTCGCGCCTCGGAGCATTCGGGCTACATGGCCAACTACTACCGTTGGTTCGCGGTGCCGGAGGCCCCGTTCGGCTGGTCCTACGAGGTGCTGGCCTGGATGACCAAGATTTCCGACGCCAGCCCGTGGATGCGCCTGCCGACGCTGCTCGCCGGGATCGTGTCCTGGCTGGTGATCAGCCGAGAGGTGCTGCCGCGCCTGGGCGCTCGGGTGCGCCGCGACCGGGTCGCGCTGTGGACGGCGGGACTGGTCTTCCTCGCCTTCTGGCTCCCCTACGACAACGGACTGCGCCCGGAACCGCTGATCGCCGCGGGCGCGCTGCTCACCTGGTGCTCCATCGAGCGCGCCATCGCCACCGGCAGGCTGCTGCCCGCCGCCGTCGCCGTGCTCATCGCGGCCTTCTCGCTCGCGGCCGGTCCGACCGGCCTGATCTGCGTCGCCGCGCTGATCGCCGGATCGCGGCCGGTGCTCGAGATCATCGTGAAGCGGGCGCGCGGCTCCGCGACGGACTCGTTCGGCGCCAAGGTCTTCCGCTACTCGGCGCTGGTGTTTCCGGGGCTCGCGGCCGGAACCCTCGTGCTGATCGCGGTTTTCGCCGATCAGACGCTGTCGACGGTCATGGAGGCGACCCGCGTGCGCACCGTCGTCGGCCCGAACGTGGCCTGGTTCGACGAGCGAACCCGCTGGGACTCGCTGCTCATGCTCGCGCCGGACGGCTCGCTGTCCCGGCGTTTCGGCGTGCTGCTCATGCTGCTGTGCCTGCTGGTCTGCGTGCTCCAAGTGCTGCGCAAGGGCCGCATACCCGGCACCTCGCGCGGTCCTTCGGTGCGCATCCTCGGCATCGTGTTCGCCTCGCTGTTCCTGATGATGTTCACGCCGACCAAGTGGACTCACCACTTCGGCGTCTACGCGGGCCTGGCCGGATCGCTCGCGGCGCTGGCCGCCGTCGCGGTGGGAACCGCGGCGATTCGCTCCGCCCGCAACCGTGCGCTGTTCGCCGCCGCCGTGCTGTTCCTGCTCGCGATCACCTTCACCGGCTCCAACGGCTGGTGGTACGTCTCCAGCTACGGCGTGCCGTGGTGGGACAAGGCGCCGCTGGTGGCGGGCAAGGGCATCTCGACGCTGTTCCTCGGTCTGACCGGCGTCGCGCTGCTGCTCGCGCTCTGGTTCCACTACCGCGAGCCCTACCGGCGCGAAAGGACCAAGCCCGCCAACGGTTTCGACCGGCTGGCGTCCGCGCCGCTGACCATCGCCGCCGCGCTGCTCGTGCTGTTCGAGTTCGCCTCGCTCGCCAAGGCCGCGGCGACCCAGTACCCGGCGTACTCGATCGCCAAGTCGAATGTCGAATCCCTGCGCGGCAATCCGTGCGCGCTGGCCGACGAGGTGCTCGTCGAGACCGACACCGCCGACTCGCTGCTGCTGCCCTACGAGGGTGCGCCCGCCGACGGCCTGAACGCCGAGTCGAAGGGCTTCTCCCCCAACGGCGTCGCGAGCGACCTGACCGCCGACGCGGAGGAGACGACCACGGGCGGCGCGAACACGGTGAACAAGGACTCGAAGAACAAGACCACCAACACCACCGGCGCGGGCACCGGCGGCGGTTCGACCGAGCAGGCGGGCATCAACGGCAGCACCGTGGCGCTGCCGTTCGGCCTCGACCCCGCGCGCACCCCGGTCATGGGTTCCTACGAAGAGGGCGAGCAGAAGCAGTCGTCGCTGACCTCGCAGTGGTACCGCCTCGAGCTCACCGACAGCATGCGCCAGGACCCCGCCTACCGGGTGCTCGCCATCACCGCGGCGGGCCGGATCAGGTCGGTGGACGCCGACGGCGTGGTCACCTACGGCCAGGACCTGCACCTGGAGTACGGCACCCGCGGCACCGACGGCGCGGTGACCACGCTGGGCTCGGTGAACCCGCTCGACATCGGCGGGGCACCGTCCTGGCGCAATCTGCGGGTGCCGCTCGATCGGCTGCCCGTCGAGGCGAACGCGGTGCGCCTGGTCGCGGTGGACAACGACATCACCGCGCGGCAGTGGCTCGCCGTCACCCCGCCGCGCCTGCCGCGCCTCGCGACGCTGAATTCGGTTGTCGGAGAAACGGACCCGGTGCTGCTGGACTGGCACGTCGGGTTGGCGTTCCCGTGCCAGCGGCCGTTCGACCACCACGACGGCGTCGCCGAGGCGCCGAAGTGGCGAATCCTGCCAGACCGGGTCGGCTCCGACGCCTCCAACGCCTGGCAGGACGACATCGGCGGCGGCCCGCTCGGCTGGACCGGACTGCTGCTGAAGGCCGAGACCGTGCCGAGCTATCTCGACCACGACTGGGCACGCGATTGGGGTTCGCTGGAACAGTTCACGCCGTATGATCCCGAGGCGCGGCCCGCGTCGATCGAGGTCACCACCGTGACGCGCGGCGGCATCGCGCAGGACGACCCGATTCGGGTGAAGTAAAGCGTTCCTCCGCCTTCGTCCCAGCTGCCGATCCGCCGGGACGACGGCGAGTTCGACGCCGAACGGGTCGCCGGTCGCGTACCGGCGGGGAGGCTGGACGGTCGGTTTCGAACCGCCGTCCGGCGGCGAACCCCCGTCCTGCGGTGTCCGCGAAACCTCCTGACGCACTGTCGGTTTCGATGAGGTGACACCTCCGTAACCGATGATTCGAATACGAGACGCCGCCGCGTTTGGACCGTAATCTTGTGGGTATGACAGCAGCCTTCGATGACATGGATCTGCGCGATCTCGTCGATCTGCTCACCGACGAGGAAAAGCGCGAAATACGCCCTGCGGTGCAGCGGGTACTCGGCCGCCTCCCTTCCCAGGAGGTCCTGCGCCGGGAACTCGGGCGCCGCATGCTCGAGGTCTGAGCCGACCCCCCGAAACCTCACCCGCGGCAGCCCGGCGAACGCCGAAAAGCCGTGAGTACGAGTCTGTCCGAAATCCCTACTACGTCCCCCCGAAAACGCACAGGGCCGTGCGCCGGTGAATTCTCACCTGCGGCACGGCCCTGCCTATTTGTCGGGGTCAGAACACCCGCATGTCGCCCGGCGACCACATGCCGGAACGGTTCGCCGTCCCGGTCTCCAGGCGGGCGGGCTTGGCATTCGGGTCGTACTGGTCGTAGCGCTCCAGCGAACCCCAGTCGCGCGCCCAGTCGTCCTTCAGGTAGGTCGGCAGGGTGGTCGACTTGGCCAGCATCTGCGCGAAACCGAGCGGGCCGCCGAATTCCTCGGCCTGCCAGGTGTTCGTGGAGCTGATGGCCAGCGGCCGGTCCGGCAGGATGCGGTACTTCGGCACCTCGGCCACGCCGTTCTCGTGGTAGAACGGCCGCTGGCACGGGAACTGCAGGCCGACCGCCCAGTCCAGCAGGATCGGCTGCTCGGAACCGAGGAAGTCGTTGAGCGAGTTCAGCTTCGGCATTCGCGGCGGGGTGAACGCGAGCCACTGGTCACCGATCAGAATCGGGTCGTTGGCGACGATGCGCACCGCGTCGGCGTCCGGCGCGAGTTCGTCCAGCGGCACCCGCAGGTTGCGCCAGGACGGGAACGGGCCGATGTCGCGCGGCAGGTACGTGCCGAGCTTCTGCACGCTGCCGTCGGGCTGGCGGCGGCCGTAGTCCACCGTCAACGACTGGCCGTACTTCATCGAGCCGGTGTCGTCGAAGGAGAGGATGCGTCCGGCGGCCGAGATGACGACCAGCGGTCGGTCGGCCGAGCGCGCGGGCAGCTCGTACCAGCTCGAGGTCAGGTTGGCGGGCTGCTGCACGCCCTCCTGGTAGCTGCCCATGATCGGCGTGGTCGCCGGGTCGAGTCCGAAGGGCAGGGCCACGGTGCTGCCGTTGACGCCGAGCGCGCCCTGACCGCCGCCGGTGCCCGCGCTCTCGCCCTCGGCGAAGGCCGCGCCGACCGACTGGGTGGAGGTGTTGCCGGTACCCGGCTTCACCTCGACACTGTCGGCGGACAGGTCGTCCGGCACGCCGTTGGGATCGAAGCCCACGGGCTTCGCACCCGCCAGCGGGTCGCCGTTGGCGGGCGGGTCGGCCGGATCGATGATCGGGTTCAGCCGTCCGCCGTTCGGGTCGGACTCCACCAGCACGTCGTTGGCCAGGCCGCACATGTTGCCGCCGAGCGCGTCGAAGTTGGAGCGCGCCAGCGAGTAGGCCGGGTACTGCGAGTAGGCGCCCTTGGCCAGCGACGCCACCTCCAGCAGCACCATCAAGGCGGCGACGACGGTCAGCGGGATCGCGGCGAACTTGCGAATCCGCCTGCCGCGCACCGTCTTCGCGGAGGGCTGCGGCTTGGTGTAGTCCTCGCGCAGCGCGAACCAGGCGACCAGCGCGAGCGCGAGGCCGAACAGGACGAGCATCAGCGTGTTGGACTGGTAACCGCTCAGCGAGATCTGCTTGTCGAACCACGGCACACCGAAGCTGGAGACGTACCAGTAGCCGTTGATGCCGGAGAACGCGATCGCCAGCACGAACAGCAGACCCGCGAGGAAGATGGCCCGGTTCTTGCGCGCCCGCAGCGCACTGGCCGAGACCGCGACGGCGGTGACCGCCGCGAGCGAACCGGCGATGCCCGCGTACGCGCCGAAGTGGTGGGTCCACTTCGTCGGGTTGAACATCATGAAGAAGATCGTGCCGAGCACGATGCCCATCAACCGCCAGGTCGGGCCGCTCGCGATGCCGGGCACCCGCCTGCGCCGCAGCAGCACCAGCATCGTGGTGAACAGGCACAGCAGCATGACGAGGAAGGCGAAGCGGCGCGACAGCGAGCCGTCCACCGTCTCCACGAACAGGTAGTAGTAGCGCAGGTAGTCCTCGTACCAGGCCAGGTTCGGGCCGGTCGCCTGGCGCACCCGGTTCGCTTCCTGGATGCCCGCGAAGGTCTGATCGCTGTAGACCACCGTCAACACGAGCACGCCCGCCGCCGCGATCGGCGCGAGCAGCGGCAGCGTGCCGTGTTCGCGGTGACGGCGCACCACGATCCACACCAGCGGCCGGATACCGGCGAGCAGCGCCGCGACGCACATCAGACCGGTCGGCGCGGCCGCCAGCGTGAAGGCCGCGATCAGCACCGCCGCCGCGGCGGGCAGCAGGCGTCCGGTCGCGATGGCGCGCTCGATGGAGACCCAGGTCAGCAGCGCGCCGAGCGCGACGATCGGCTCCGAGCGCAGGCCGTTGTCGAACGGCAGCCAGAAGGCGAGGAACACCAGGCCGCCGGTCCACAGCGCCACCTTGCTGTGGCGCACGCCGCGCCCGAGGCGCGGCACCACCTCGCGGCTGATCACCATCCAGCAGAGGATGGCGCAGGCCAGCGCGGGCAGGCGCACCCACGGGCTCGCCGTGGAGATCTCGGCGAACACCTGGATCACGTAGTAGTACCAGCCGAACGGCGCCTCCGGCACGCCGTACCAGCGGAAGTAGTTGGCCATGTAGCCCGCCTCCGGGGCCACCCGCACCATGCTCAGGATGTAGCCGTCGTCGGAGGTGTTGGCGCCGACGAAGTGCCACAGCAGCAGCGTGCCGATGACCGCGCCGTCGGCCCAGGTCGGCTTCAGCCAGTTGGCGGGCAGGAAGCGGCGATGCCCGCGGCCGTCGCTGCTGTCCAGGCGGGCCAGCGCCGCGAGCGCGACGAGGGTGCACAGCACTGCCGCGATCATCGCGATCATCTTGACCAGCGTCGGGCTGGAGCTGAACCGCGTGTCCACGGTCATGTCGAAGGACAGACCGGCGGGAACCGCGCCCTTCAGATCGGAGAAGACGCCGACCACCTGCGGGCGCAGATCACCGATCAGCTGTCCCTCGACCGGAGCCTGGACGCTCTCGACGCCGCGTCCGCCCTCGACCGGCTGCTCGACGGTCCTGGTCAGCCCCTCGAACGCGGCGTGGGTGCGCTCGCGATCGGAGGTGATGACGATCGAGGAGCACTCCCCCATCCGCTCGCGCTCGGCCGACGCGACGACGGCGTTGCGGTCCACCACGTCGACGGACGACTCGGAGACCCGCACGAACATGGCCTCCAGCGCCGCCCGGTCGCCCTGCGGCGGCGCGGTGGCCAGCAGCATGCCGCCCTGCGCGGGCAGCGTCGCCACGGTGGAACACGGGATGCTGGCTCGCAGGTCGGTCGGCACCTGAGACATCAGCGGCGCCTGCACGTTGCCCAGCGTGCCGCCCTGCGGCCACTTCAGCACCGCGGTGGTCTGCTCGACGGGCAGGAACGGCGTGGCCAGTGCCAGCAGCGCCCCCATCAGCCCGGCCACCAGCGCGATTATGCGCGCCGTCCGAAAATCCTTCGGGCGGACCTCGGGCTCGGCGGGAGGCTTCGTCAGGACAGCAGTTGCGGCGTCGGACACGGTTGGCAATGCTAGCGGGTAAAGGGACGGCACCGGGTCCCGGAAGCGTGCTGTGAGTTCGCCGAATTCCGGGCCGGGGTCCTTTTCACCCCGAAAGTCGACCCGACGTGCCGACCCATTACCGGTCGAATGGAAAGGTGTGGGTATGACCAAGGTGAATCTCGAGACGAATTTCGGAACGATCGTCCTGGAGCTGGACGCGGACAAGGCGCCGAAGACGGTGCAGAACTTCGTGGATTACGTGAACGCCGGCCACTACAACGGCACGATCTTCCACCGCGTGATCCCGAACTTCATGATCCAGGGCGGCGGCTTCGAGCCCAACATGCGCCAGAAGAGCACCAACGCCCCGATCCAGAACGAGGCGAACAACGGCCTGAAGAACAACAAGTACACCGTCGCGATGGCCCGCACCAACGACCCGCACTCGGCCACCGCGCAGTTCTTCATCAACGTCGCCGACAACGACTTCCTGAACCACTCGGCGCCCACGCCGTCCGGCTGGGGCTACACCGTGTTCGGCGCCGTCGTGGACGGCAACGAGGTGGTCGACAAGATCGCGGGCGTGGCGACCGGCTCGGCGGGCATGCACCAGGACGTGCCGCTCGACGCGGTCGTCATCAATTCCGCGACCATCGGCTGAGCACCGATCGAAGGAACGCGAATCGGGCCGTCTCCCAAGGGAGTACGGCCCGATCCTGGTTCGCGAGGAGATTACAGCGGCAGCAGGTGGTGCTTGCGGGGGTTGCGCTCGAGCTGCTTGTCCTGCAGCAGCTGCAGGGCGCGGCGGAGCTCCAGGCGAGTGGTCGCCGGCTCGATGACGGCGTCGATGTACCCGCGCTCGGCGGCCACCCACGGCGTCGCCACGGTCGCGTTGTAGAAGTCGATCATCTGCTGGCGCATCGCGGCGCGCTGTTCCTCCGGCGCGGCCTCGATCTGTCGCGCCCCGATCAGGCTCACCGCGCTCTCCGCGCCCATCACCGCGATGCGGGCGGTCGGCCAGGCCAGGTTCACGTCGGCGCCGAGCTGCTTGGAGCCCATCACCGCGTAGCCGCCGCCGTAGGACTTGCGGATCACCACCGTCACCTTGGGGACGGTCGCCTCCACGAAGGAGAACAGGAAGCGGCCGCCGCGCTTGATGACGCCGATCTTCTCCTGTTCCACGCCGGGCAGGAAGCCGGGCGTGTCGACCACGAAGATCAGCGGGAGTTCGAAGGCGTCGCAGAGGCGGACGAAGTGCGCCGCCTTGTCCGAGGCGCGGGCGTCCAGCGCGCCCGCGTACACCATCGGCTGGTTGGCGACCACGCCGACGCTGCGACCGTCCACCCTGGCGAATCCGGTGATGACGTTGCGGCCCGCGGTCGCGCCGATCTCGTGGAAATCGCCGTCGTCGAAGATGCGCAGCAGGATCTCGTGCATGTCGTAGCCCGCGTTGTCGGAGTCGGGCACGATCGAGTTCAGTTCGCGATCGGAATCGGTGATTTCCGGCTCCAGGCCGGGGTTCACGATCGGCGCCCGCTCCTGGCAGCTGGTGGGCAGGAAGCCGAGATAGTCGCGCACCCATTGGAACGCGGCCTGCTCGTCCTTGGCGACGTGATGGATGTTGCCGTACTCGGCCTGGCTCTGCGCGCCGCCCAGTTCCTCCAGGCTGACTTCCTCGCCGGTGACCTCGCGGATCACCTTGGGACCGGTGACGAACATGTACGCCTCTTCGGTCGCCACCACCACGTCGGTGTTGATGGGGGCGTACACCGCGCCGCCCGCGCACTTGCCGAGAATCATCGAGACCTGCGGCACCAGGCCGGACAGCGGCTCCTGGCGTCTGCCGAGCTCCGCGTACCAGGCCAGCGAGGTGACCGCCTCCTGAACGCGCGCGCCGCCGGAGTCGTTGATGCCGACGACCGGGCAGCCGACCTTGGCGGCGTACTCCATGATGTAGGCGACCTTGCGGCCGAACATCTCGCCGACCGACCCGCCGTACACGGTCTGGTCGTGGGAGAACACCGCCACGGGTCTACCGTCCACCAGGCCGTGGCCGGTGACCACGCCGTCGCCGTACAGCGCGGCGGGATCACCCGGCTTGCGCACCAGGGCCCCGATTTCCACGAAGGTCCCCGGATCGAGCAGCATGTTGATCCGGTCGCGGGCGCTGGGGATGCCTTTCTTGGCCCGTTTCGCGACCCCCGCTTCACCCGCCGGTTCCTGCGCCAGATCCAGACGTTTCCGCAGGTCGGCGAGTTTCTCGGCAGTAGTGCTCACTGTGCGCCTTTCGCCTCGATTTCCCCGAGCTTCGCGGTCAGGTCGGCACCGATCTTGCCGATCCGCGGCTCGTCGACGATCTGGAGATGGTCACCCGGAATGTGGATGACCTCGAGGTTGGGGATGTACTCGTCCCAGCCGCCGTTGGGGCGCCGGTCCGCGTAACGCGGCTCGAGTTCGATCATCCCATCGTGGTAGCGATCGGCGAGATAGAGCACCACGTTGCCGTCGTAGCGGGTCGGCGTGGTCTTGGCCAGGTGCCGTCCTTCGATCCAGGAGGTGCGCTGGTGTTCGAGCACACCGCCCGGGATCTTGGCGCCGGTCAGCTTGATCAGGTTGGTGACGATCGTGTACTGCTCCTCGTCCGAGGCGTCGGCCAGCTCCATGAGCTGCTCCTCGGGCAGTTCACCCTCGATGCCGTAGGTCTTCTTCGCGAATTCCTGGTAGCGCTGGATGCGCCGGACACGCTCGGCGGGGCTGTTGTCCTCCGGCTCGGCCGGGATCGCGAGGTCGATCAGGCCGACGTAGCGCACGTCGGCGCCTTCCGCGCGCAGCAGCTGACCCACCTTGAGCGCGAAGACCGCGCCGAGCGACCAGCCGTACAGCACGTAGGGACCGTTGCCCTGGATCTTGCGCAGCTCGGGCAGGTACTGCCGCGCGCGCTCCTCGATATCACCCTCGACCCGCTCGAAGCCGTACATCGGGGTGTCGGCAGGAAGCCGCTTCAGCAGCGGTTCGTAGACCAGCGTGTTGCCGCCCGACGGGTGGAAGACGAAGACCGGCACGGCATTCGAGCCCTCGGGACGCGGGCGCAGCGGACGGATGAAGCCTTCGACGTCGGCCCCGCTGTCCTGCAGTCCGCGCACGATATCGGCGAGCTGCTCGATGGTCTCCGAGTCGAGCACGTCGTCGACGGTGACCTCGGCGCCGACCCGGTCGGTGAGGCGGGCCGCCAGCTTCTCGGCGACCTCCTCCTCCAAGATCGGCAGGGTGTTGAAGATGCCGCCCGCGGACTTGCCCGTGACGACGGCCCAGCTCGCGTAGGTCAGCCGCTCGGCGGCGTCGCGCGGCGGCACGCCGTCCTCGTCGGCCTGCGACTGCTGCTCGCCGAAGAGCGCGGCGGCGGCGTCTTCCTCGGGCTCCGCGACCGTCGGCGCCGCGGCCGATTCCGCTTCGGCGACGATCTTTTCCGCCTCGGCCTCGATCGTGGTGTTCTCGGCGTCGAGCCCCGGCACCGGCGCACCGGCGGCCTGCACCGCGGCGGCCGGGTCCTCGCCAGCCTCCAGGGCGGAGCGCGCCGCGGCGATGAAGTCGCCGTCCACGGCGATCTCCTCACCCGCGGCCTGCTTGTCGGCCATGGCCTGCACCTCGTCGCGGTGCTCGATGGCATAGCGCAGCACCTTGCCGACCTCGTTGAGGTTGGCGTCGCGCACGGCCTGGATCTGCAGCTGCGGGATGTCGAATTCGTACTCGACGCGGTTCTTGATGCGCATGGCCATCAGCGAGTCCAGACCCAGCTCCATGAGCGGGATCTCCATCGGCAGGTCTTCGACCGCGTAGCCCATCGACTCGGCGACGATGATCGCGAGCCGCTCCTCGATGGTCTGGCTGCCGTTGGGATCCCAGCGGTCGCCGAAGGTCTCCACGACCTCGGCCGCCGCGACGGTGGCGACCGCGGTCTCGGTAACCGGCTGCGCGACAGCGGTTTCCGGCAGCGCGGCGCCGGAGGTGACGACGGCCTCGAAGAGCAGGCGGAAGGCGTCGCCCTCCTTGGCGTGCACCTGCACCGACGCGCCGCCGAGGTGCGGGGTCAGCGTGGTGGTGAGGGTGCCCGCCGCGGGCAGCGCGCCGTGCGGCACGGACGCGCCAAGGGCGACATCGCTGAGCACCTGCGCGGCCGCGGCACGCACGAGCGCGGGCAGCTCGGTGACGACGCCCGCCTGGACCTCCCAGACGTGGCGGCCGTCCGGCAGCGCGACGTGCGCGCCAGGGACCTTGGTGTTGCCGCTGCCGCTGCTGATCTGCGTCTTGGGCCAGTACTCCTTGCGCAGGAACACCGTTCGCGGCACGTCGGCGTAGTCACCGGCGGGCAGCAGCGAGGGCAGGTCGACGGCGTGGCCGTGCACGTAGAGCTGGGCCAGCGCGGAGATCACGCCCGCCGACTCGTCTTCCTTGCGCTTGAGCGTCGGGATGAGCTGCGCGTCGTGCAGCCCGGCGGCGAAGGTGGTGCCCAGAACCTGCATCAGCGCAACGGAATTCGGCGCGAGCTCCAGGAACGTGGTGTGCCCGGAGTCCACCGCGAGCTTCACCGCGTTGGTGAAGTACACGCTGTGGCGCATGTTCTTGACCCAGTAGTCCTCGTCGTGGATCGGGTCGTGGCCGGGACGGTAGAACTGCTCCTTGTTCACCGTCGAGTACAGGCCCGCCTTCATGCGGGTCGGCTCGATACCGGCCAGCTCCGCGGCCAGCTCGCCGAGCAGCGGGTCCATCTGCGAGGTGTGGCCCGCGCCGCGGGTCTGGAGCACGCGGGCGAACTTGCCCGCCTCCTCGACCTTGGCGACGATCGCCTGCACCTGCTCGGTCGGGCCGCCGATCACCGTGTTGGTCGGCGCGGCGTACACCGCGACCTCCACGTCGGGGTACTCCGGCAGCATGGCCTCGACGTCGGCGGCGCTCAGCTCGACCAGCGCCATGTTGCGCACGTCGTCGTCGCTGATCATCTGCTCGCCCTCGCCCATGAGGCGCGAACGGGCGCAGATCACCCGCACCGCGTCCTCGAGCGCGAGACCGCCCGCGATGTAGGCGCCCGCGACCTCGCCCATCGAATGACCGACGACGGCGGTGGGCTCGGCGCCGTGCGCGCGCAGCAGCGCGGCCAGACCGATCTGGATGGTGAAGATGCCGACCTGCGAGGTGCCGACGTTGTAGTCCTGGGCGTCGTCCAGGATCATCTCGCGAATCGAGTAACCGGCCTCGTCCTGTACCAGTTCGTCGACCTGGTCGACGGTGGCGCGGAAGATCGCGTTCTCCAGGTAGAGCTGCTTGCCCATCTTGCGGTGCTGCGCGCCGAATCCGGCGAGCACCCAGACGGGGCCCTGCGCGGCGGGGGCGTCGGCGGTGAACACGCCGTTGCCCGGCTTGCCCGCGGCGATCGCGCGCAGACCGGCGACGGCCTCCTCGTGCGTCTTGGCGATCACGACGCCGCGCGAACGCCAGTGGCTGCGCTTGGCCAGCGAACGGGCCACGTCCGCGAGCGGGACGTCGCGACCGGCGTCGGACTCCAGCCAGTCGGCGAGCACCGCGGCGGCGCGCTTACGGCGCGAGGGCAGGTAGCCGGACACCGCGAGGATCACCGGCAGCGGCTCTTCGCGGTCGGTCGACCATTCGGCGGACGCTTCGGCGGCTTCGACCTCGGCGTTCTCCGCCTCGGCCGCGGCGACGATCTCGGTGGCCTCGGCGACCACGTCGGTGTTCTCGTCGTCCAGGTTCGCGGCGGGAGCCTCGGCGGGCGCGGCCGCGGTGGGCACGTACTCCTGAAGCACGACGTGGGCGTTGGTGCCGCCGAAGCCGAAGCCGGAGATGCCGACGGTGGCGACGCCGCTGTAGCGCGGGAACTCGGTCGGCTCGTCGACGACCTTCAGCCGCGCCTGCTCGAACGGGATGAACGGGCTCGGGCCCGCGTAGTTGATGTTCGGCGGAATGACGTTGTGCTGGAACGCCATCACGACCTTGGCGAGGGCGGGCGCGCCCGCGCCGGATTCCAAGTGGCCGAAGTTGGTCTTCACCGAACCGAGGAGCGCGGGCTTGTCGGCATCGCGTCCGCGACCGATCACCCGGCCGAGCGCGTCGGCCTCGATGGGATCGCCGATCGGGGTGCCGGTGCCGTGCGCCTCGATGTAGTCGACGGTGGAGGGCTTGATGCCCGCGTCGCGGTAGGCGGCGCGCAGCACGTCGGCCTGCGCATCCGGGTTCGGCGCGAACAAACCGTTGGAGCGGCCGTCGCTGTTGACCGCGGACCCCTTGATCACGGCATAGATCTTGTCGCCGTCGCGCTCGGCGTCGACCAGGCGCTTGAGCACGACCAGACCGGCGCCCTCGGAGCGAACCATGCCGTCGGCGTCGGAGGAGAACGCCTTGATCCGGCCGTCCTTGGCGACCGCGCCGTTCTTCTCGAAGCCGAGCGTGGCGACCGGGGCCAGGATCATGTTCACGCCACCGGCAAGCGCCAGGTCGGCGTCTCCGTCACGCAGCGCGCGCACGGCCTGGTGCACGGCGACGATCGTGGACGAGCACGCCGTGTCGACTGTGACCGAGGGACCACGGAAGTCGAAGAAGTAGGAGACCCGGTTGGCGATGATGCCGGTCGACGCGCCGAGCAGCGCGTAGGCCTCCGCCGAGATGGGCAGATTCGGGTCGCGATCACCGAGGCCGAGCGCGGCGATCAGCTGGAAGTCCTGGGTGGACGAGCCGATGAACATGCCGACCGACTCACCCTTGAGCTCGCTGGCCGGAATCCTGGCGTGCTCCAGCGCTTCCCAGGTGAGCTCCATCATCAGGCGCTGCTGCGGGTCGACCCGCTCGACCTCGATCGGGGACATCGCAAAGAACTCCGCGTCGAAGCCCTTGACCACGTCCTGGTCCAGGTAGCCGCCGCGGGTGTTGCTCTCCTCGACGATCTTCGCGATGTTCGGGCTGGCGGTGAACTCAGACCAACGGCCCTCCGGCAGTTCCCGGATCGCGTCGCCGCGATTCATCAGGAACTCCCAGGTCGACTCCGGGGTATCGCCCGCGCCGGGCAGCCGGGTGGAAAGACCGACGATCGCGATGTCGTGCGCCTCGCCCGGGGTGTAACCGGCGGTGTAGAAAGCGTCGTCCGCCGACTCCTCGGGCGCCTCGGGCTCACCGTGCACGATGACCTCGGCCAGCGACGCGATGGTCGGGTGCTTGTAGACGACGGTCGCGTTCAGCACGACGCCGGTGAGTTCCTCGATGTCGCCGCCGAGGGCGAGGGCATCGCGCGAGGCGAGCCCGAATTCCTCCATCGGCCGATCCACCGTGATCTGCTCGATCGGCTGCCCGGTCGCGTCGGCGACCCAGCGGCGCAACCACTCTCGCAGTTCGGCCACCGAGATGTCCGTGGCAGCAGGAGCGGCCGTGCCTTCCGTGGCGGCGGACGCGGTTTCGGTCGTCTGGGTGGGCGTGCCCTCGTTGTCAGCCATCAATTCCTCAAGCTACCTGTCTGCGTAACCGGGCGCGCCGTGAATTGACGCTCGGCGTGGATGAGATCCGCGCCGAGCGTCGCTGGTCGGCCTCTAGCTCACCCTGGGCTATTACTCTTCCGGTGCATCGGGGAAAGCCTGCTGGGTGTAACCACCGCGCAAGGTTCCCTCCAGATAAGCAGTCTTGCAGGCGCGCCGGGCGATCTTGCCGCTGGACGTGCGCGGGATCGAGCCCGCGGGAACCAGCAGCACGTCGCGCACGGTCACGCCGTGGCGCTGCGAGACGGCCGCGCGCACCGCGTCGGCGATCGGCAGCGGATCGGCCTTGCCCGCGCCCGGCCCGCGCTCGCCGACGATGACGAGCTGCTCGGAGGCGTCGTCGGCGTCGAACGTCTTCAGGCCGGAGTGGCTGCCCTGCTCGAACACCTCGGGCGGCAACTGGTTGGCGGGCACCGAGAACGCGGCGACGAAGCCGGGGCGCAGCGCCTTGCTCGCTTCCTGCGCCGAGTACTCGAGGTCCTGCGGGTAGTGGTTGCGGCCGTCGACGATCACCAGGTCCTTCACCCGGCCGGTGATGTAGAGCTCGCCCTCGAAGTACACGCCGTAGTCACCGGTGCGCATCCAGTTCCCGTCGGCCGCGGCGCCCTCGGCGTGGCTGCCCTCGGCGAGCCGCTCGGTGACCTTGTTCTGGAAGGTCTTCGCGGTCTCGTCGGGACGGCCCCAGTAGCCGATGCCCATGTTGTTGCCGTGCAACCAGATCTCGCCGACCCGGCCGTCGGGCAGCTCGTGTCCGCCGCCGTCGTTCTCGACGGTCTCCGGGTCCACGATCACGGCCCACTGCGACTTCGCCACATAACCGCAGGACACCTGCGCGATGGCGTTCTCGGCGTTCTGGTCGACCTTCACCATCCGACCGGCGTTGAGCTCGTTGCGGTCGACGTAGACGACCTTCGCCTCGTCCTCGGCCTTGGTCGCGGAGACGAACAGGGTCGCCTCGGCCATGCCGTAGCAGGGCTTGATTGCGGTCTTGGGAAGGCCGTACGGCGCGAAGGCCTCGTTGAACTTCTTCATCGAGGACGTGGTGACCGGCTCGCTGCCGTTGATCAGACCGATGACGTTCGACAGGTCCAGCGACTCGCCCGGCTTCGGCAGACCGCGCGCCGCCGCGTGCTCGAACGCGAAGTTCGGTGCTGCGGCGAAGGTCCCGGCGCCGTCGGAGACCGCGGCGAGTTCCTTGATCCACCGGTACGGCCGGCGCACGAACGCGCTCGGCGACATGATGGTGATGTACTTGCCGCCCACCGCGGGCAGGATCACCGTCAGCAGACCCATGTCGTGGAACAGCGGCAGCCAGGTGACGCCGCGCGAGTTCCAGTCCAGGTTGATGGAGTGGACCATCTGCAGCAGGTTGGTGCCGACGGCGCGGTGGGTGATCTCCACACCGGCCGGAACCCGGGTCGAGCCCGAGGTGTACTGCAGGTAGGCGATGTCGTCGATCTTGATGTCCGGGCGGACCCAGGTCTCACCGACGCTGTCCGGGATCGCGTCGACCGCGATGATGCGCGGGCGCTGGGCGGCGGGTAGCGCGCGGAAGAACTGACGCACCCCGGCCGCGGAGGAGCTCGCGGTCAGGATGGCCGAGGGCTCACAGTCGCCGAGCACCGCGTGCAGGCGGTCGGTGTGGCCGGGCTCGTCCGGGTCGAACAGCGGCACCGAGATGGTGCCCGCGTAGATGGCGGCGAAGAAGGAGACCACGTAGTCGAGGCCCTGCGGAGCCAGGATCGCAACCCGGTCGCCCGGCTTGGTGACCTGCTGCAGACGGGCGGCCACCGCGCGCAGCCGAACACCGAATTGCTGCCACGTCAGCTCGTGTACCTCGCCATCGAGTTCCCGCGAGTAATCGATGTAGCGGTACGCGAGCGTGTTCGCGTCGTTGCGGGTGTGCTTCTCGACGTGATCAACCAGGGTGTGATCCTCGGGAATACGGATGTTCCCGGTTTCGTCCAGGTAGTCGTCGAAAGTCTCTTCCATTCCTTCTTCTCCTCCGAGGCACACGCAGCAAGACGGCGGTACCGCCGCTTGTTACCTGTGAGGCCCCGACTCGCTTTCGCCCGCGGGTGCTCGTCGTCCTAGAGCCGAACCTGCAGATTTTCACGCGGTCTGCGCGGTGACCGCTATCGGCTAAATGTTCTCAAACCAGAGTCATGTTACAGAGAAGACCGGGTCACTCGTCCCGCAGCAGGGGGATAACCGGTGCGAACGCGTCCATCTGGGTGGGGAAGACGCCGACATACGACATCGACGTGAGTTGCCGCACACGACGGATCTGTTCGGCGATCTCCTCGAACGTCCCGATCGCCACGTAGGGCGAATTCAGGATGTCCTCGACCGAGAGCTTGGTGTCGACCTCGAGATCGGGGTGCAGACCGCGATCGATGGCCGAGAGCGCCATCTCCGCGGTCTTCTCCCGGTCGTCGGTGATGACGATCGCGGTGATGGCCCAGTTCAATTCGATCTGGTCGAACCGCTCGCCCGCGGCCTCCCTGATCAGATTCACCTTCTCGATGGTCTTCTCCATGGTGATGCCGGAGAGCAGACCCTTGCCGTTCTTGGTGGTGACCGGAACGACGGAGATGATGTCGGCGTGCTTGGCGGCCAGGCGCAGCATCTTCGGTCCGCCGCCGCCGGTGCAGATCGGCGGGCGCGGGCCCTGCCGCGGACGCGGGGTGCCCTTGATGCCGTTGACCTGGTAATACTTGCCCTCGAACGTGCACTCCTGGCCGCGCAGTAGCACGTCGAGGATGGTCAGCGCCTCGTCCAGCTTGGCGAGACGCACGCCCGGGGAGTCGTAGACCAGGCCCGCGGCCTGGTACTCGTCCTGCTTCCAGCCCGCGCCGAGCCCCACCTCGAGGCGGCCCTTCGACAACACGTCGATGGTGGCCAGGTCCTTGGCGAGCACCACGGGGTGGCGGAAGCCGTTGGCCAGCACCGACGTACCGAGGCGGATCTTCTCGGTGGCCTGGGTCAGTGCGCCGAGCGCGGCGATCGGACCGATCTGGTCACCGAGGTGATCCGGCACGACGAAGGTGTCGTAGCCGTACTCCTCGGCCTGCTGCGCCGTCTGAACGAACTTGCGGGCGCCGCCCTCCTGCTTGTTTCCCTCGCCCGCAGCCGCGAAGCGAAAAGGACGCAACGGGGTGCCCAATGCGGTCAGCTCACCGGCCGTGGCGGCGGCTTGTGTCATGAACTCATGCTCCTGGCTGTAAGGAAAATGCGGCGCGACTCGCGCCCCTGATACTCGGGGGTAGTCGCGATCATCAGCGCACTTTACAACGTAGCGACGAACTCCCGTACGGTTGCTGCGCCAGTGGCTGGCCGAACACACGACCACATCGGCGTGGTTTGTGCCATCTCACGAATGCGGCGGTCGAGGGGCGCCCTCGATCAGACCGCTCGCCCAGCTCGCCGTCCACTGGGTCGCCGTGGTGCCGTTGCCGTCCACCACGTATCCGTTGTACAAGGCGTGCACGGGATTTCCGACCGCCCGCACGAGCGCGAGCACGCTGGGGATCCAGTTCACCGGATTCAGCGCCTGCGGCGGCGAATCGCAGATCATGTCGCCCGGTGCGCAGATGGTGTAGGTGCGGTCGGCGAGTGCTCCGAAACCGTCACGCGGACCCGTCATAGTGATGCCGGGCACCTTCAGGCCTGCCAGCGCGACCTCCGCGCCGACGCCGGGCGGCGGCGTGCCGATCGGGATGGCCCGTCCCGGGCCGGTGTCCAGTGTGCGTCGGCCGTCGGCGATCAGCGTCACGCCGAGCACCCGGTCGGCCGGAACCGGTCCCTTGCCCGCGCCGATCTGCGCGGCCACGTCGCCCGCGATCACCGCGCCCTGGGAGAACCCGGCGATCACGTAGGTCGTCAAGGGGCATTCACGGGACCGCTCGGTCATCATGTCGACCATCCGCTGGGTGCCCTCGGAACGGCTGTTGTTGTAGGACTCCTGGCCGTCCGGCGGGATGGCGATCGGGTTCGAGAACTGGGCCACGTACGGCACGGTGTAGACGTCGACCCGCTCGGCCGGGAACTGCTGCTGAATCGGCCCCGAGATGTTGAGCATCAGCGACAGCGGGTTGGCCGCCGGGTTGTGCGGGTCGTCGGTGCTGTTCGACTCCCAGGTGCCCGGCACCGAGATCATCTGCACGTCCGGGCAGGTGGCCGGCTGCGAGATCGGCGGCTTCGGCGGCGGTTCGGGGCCCGGCTCTGGCACCCGCAGCCGTCCGGCCAGCAGGAACCACAGCAAGATCACCACGACGACGATCAGCGCGACGACCGCCAGCGCGACCAGGCACCCCACCGGCCGAAGCCGGCGGGGTCTCGAACCGCGCGCGCTCACTGGCAGTAGTTCTGCTTGGCCGTCTGAATGTAGATCTGACCGGCCTGCTCGACCGGCATCTTGGCCGGGTCGAAGGACGGGTCGGAACCGGCCATCGCGTTGACGAACGTGGTCAGGTCCTGCTCGGACGCGCCCGAGGCGACGCCCTGGCAGACGTAGCTACCGATGCTCAGCGCGATATCCGGGCTGGACGGGGTGATGCCCTGCGCCTTCAGCGCGTCGAGGAACTTGCGGTCCTTCTCGGTGAGGTTCGACGTGTCGGCGGGCGGCACCACGTTCGTCGGCACCGGCTCCGGGCGCTCCGGCGCGACGGTCTCGGCGGGCGGCGGCGCCTGCTCGGGCGCGGGAGCCGGGGCGGTCTCGTGGCCTTCGTGGCCGGTCTCGGCCGGGCTGGTCGGCGCGGCGGCGGCCGGCGACGAGGTCGTCGTCGTCGGCTTCAGAGTCGGCGTGCTCGTCGCGGTCGAGTCGTTGTCACCGCAGGCGCTGAGCAGGCCGGTCGCGGCGATCGCCACGGCGACGCCGAGTACCTTTCCTCGGGTCCGATGCATGTATTTCTGTCCTCGATCTATTGGGCAAGGGGGATCGGTCGCCCCCAGGGTAATGGCAACGACGGGCCGACCGGCGCGAGTCAGCCGACAGACCGGTCGGAATCAAAGACCGTGAACCTCCGATTTGCCGTTCACCACCGTGATGAACCCGGCTTGGAAGTTCTGCCGCACGCCGCCCGGAATCGCGAACTCGTCGCTGATCGGATACCCCAGTTTGCCGTTCTCGAAGCCGACGCCCTGCCAGGCGTCCATCATCGGCCCGTTGCGCACCGCCCAGGCTCCGGAGAGCGGACTCCAATAGATGTTGCCGCCCTCGAATCGGCTGTAGCGGCCGAGATCCTTCAGCGGAAGTTCCTCCGCCGCAGGGAAACCGAGCCAGCTGTTCTCGTATCCCAGCTGGGCGTATTTGCCGAGGATCAGCCCGTGCACCCGGTGCACGCCGGTCTTGGCGCTGTAATAGAACGGGCCGCCCTCGAAGGCCTGCACCGCGCCGTCCTTGTTCGGCGTCTTGATCTCCGGCGCGGTCGGATAGCCCGCCGGCCCGCGTTCGAAGCCCTGCGCGCCCCATTCGTCGAGGATCGCGCCACGCACCACTTGCGCGCCGGTCTGTGGCGTCCAATACAGCGAGCCGTGCTGGAACGGCTGGAACCGGCCGCGACCGTCGGGCAACGCGCGTTCGCCTCCGGTCGGCAGGCCGAGCGGGCCCGCGGGTCCGTGCGCGGCCTGGTAGCCGCCGCCGATCATGCCGCCGACCGCGTGCGCGCCGCTCTCGGGCCCATAGAAGACTCGGCCACCCTGGAAGTCCTGCGCGACACCGCCCGCCACCTGGTACTCCCCGGTGACGCATTCGCCGAGCCAGCCGTTGGCGGACACGGCGGCGCCGACCGTCTCGGCGGGCGCGCACGCGGGCTTGTCGGATTCGACCCCGAGCGCGACCGCCGCCTGGGTCCAGGACTGGCGCATCTCGAAGTCCCAGTACGGCCAGGAGTGGGTGCCCGATGGCCGGTAGTTGACCTGCGCGGGGATGGACAACTCGGCCAGCTTGGTGACGAAGTTCTGCGAGGTGAGCCGGGACAGGATCTCCAGACCCATGCCCGCGTAGTTGGTGCTCACGCCGGGAATACCGGAGGCCTGATCGAACGGCCCGGTGGCGCCGCTGCCGCTGGAGACGTAGATGCTGGTGCCCTTCAGCCGGTCGGCGAGCACGTAGGGGTCGTGGTTCTCCCACTCCGGGCTGGTCGGCGGACCCCACATCGCGGCCGCGTCGAACCCGCCCGCCTCGCGCATGGCGAACTCGATGGCCTGTGGCATGCCGAGCGTGGTCGTGGTGAGGAAGCCCGAGTACGAGGCGGCGTACCTGACGAAACCGGGATTGCGTCCGGCGAGGAACATGGCCGCGGTGCCGCCCATCGAAAGGCCTGCCATGCCACGCACTTCCGTGGCCCGCCACTGGTTCTCCAGCAGCGGCGGCAACTCCTTGGTCAGGAAGGTCTCCCACTTGTAGTTCTTGCCGTTGTTCGGCTGCAGCCAGTCGGAGTAGAAGCTGGACTGGCCGCCCACCGGCAACACCACAGTGACGTTCTTGTCGGCGTAGAAGCCCGCCGCCCCCGCGTCCTTGGTCCAGCCGCTCTCGTCCTCGGTGGCGCGCAGGCCGTCGAGCATGAACAGCACGGGGAACCTGGCGTCGGGCCGGGTGTTCCAATCCCTGGCCAGCAGCAACTGCACCTGCACCTGCGTGCCCATCGACGGCGAGTTCACCCACAGCGCCACCCGGCGGTCACTCAGCCAGACCACGTTCTGCACGGTGGCCTCGGCGAGGGCGGCCGCGGGCTGGGCGGCGACGGGCGCGGTCAGCGGGGTGGTGATTCCCGCGGCGAGGGGTAGCACCAGGGCGGTGGCGAGCAAGGCGAAACGGCCGCGCGCCGTGCGTCCGCCGCGCCGTCGGGCTTTCCCCCATCTACCACACGCAACTCCAGCCACATGAGCTTTCTACTCCGGCAAACCCCCAGTTTCCGGTAGCCGCGCCCATAGCGCACCCGCGTGTCGGAAAACGACGACGCCGCCGCTTCGCGAGGAAGCGACGGCGTCGTGCGGTTGTTCAGTGCGCGGTGATCACCAGGCGCCGGTGGCGTCCAGGATGCCCTTGCGCGAGTTCCACAGCTGGCCCTCCCAGTACTTCCAGGAGTGGGTGCCCGCGGCCGGGAAGTCGAAGAAGGCCGGGATGCCCAGCGAGTTCAGGCGGACCTGGAACGCGCGGGTGTTGACCAGCGACAGAGCCTCGAGCGCCATCGCGTTACCGGTGTTGAACAGGCCGACCGGCGAGGCGGGCCGGTCGAACTGACCGGGCAGACCCGACGCCGCCGAGATGTACATCGGCAGGCCCTTCAGCTGCGGCGCGAACACGAACGGGTCCATGCGCAGCCACTGCGGGCTCCACGGCGCGGCCATCGAGTCCACGTTGTAGCGGCCCGCGTCGAGCATCGCGATGCGGATCGCCTCGCGCATGCCCGGCGCCGAGATGTTCAGGTAGCCGGAGTAGGAGGCGGCGAACTTGAACTGGTCGCGGTGGTAGGCGGCCAGCGCCAGCGCGGCACTACCGCCCATGGACAGGCCGATGACCGCGTTGTTGTTCTTGGAGACGCCGTAGCCCGCGAGGAAGTTCGGCAGCTCGTTGGTCAGGAAGCTTTCCCACTTGTAGGTGGTCTTCTGACCGTTGGTGTTGCTCGGCGCGTACCAGTCGGTGTAGAAGCTCGACTGACCGCCGACCGGCATCACCAGGGTGATGTTGTCGTTCTTGAACTGGTCCATCGCGTTGGTCTCGAACGACCACGCGTTGCGGTCGTCGCGAGCGCGCAGGCCGTCGAGCATGTACAGCGCCGCGTTGCCGCCGCGCGATGCCCACTGGACCTGAACCTTGATCGGACCCATCTGCGACGGGACCATCAACTCCTCGTAACCACCGGCCGGCGCGCGCAGCACCGGGGCGTGCGCGGGAGCGGCTGTGGCGACGGTCGGGGAAGCCAGTCCGGCGGCGATCGGTAGCGCTAGCGCAGCGGCACCGACAGCCAGAATTCGATTACGCCAACCACGAGGTGCGCCTCGCCGACCCGACTTGACACTCTTCGGCGCGGCGGCCCTGCCGAAACGCATGAATCCTGCTCACTTTCTGCTGTTGCGGTGCCGCCGCGCCGAACCGGCGGGACGACACCCGTGCTGCCAACGAGACGCACGTCACACCGATACCGGTTCCCGACATTCCGGCATCAATCGACGGCGCTACAACGATATGGTCACACTTACGCTCGCAGGAGGATATTCGACGTCCGAATCCTTAGCAAGGCTGCGGTCGACCGGGTGGCCGAAATCCGCCCGCGCACAATCTGTGATCGTGCGGTGACCCTACCGCGTTCCAGCAGTGATGTCGTCCCCGAAGGGTCAATTTGTTACGTCATCCAAGATGGGCGCTCATATCGGGCAGCATCGCGAGCACCTGATCCTGCCAGTAATGCCAGTTGTGGACCCCGACCGCCGGGTAGTTGTAGACCGCGTTCCCGCCGCCGAGGCTGTCCAGCCTGGCCTGGAACGCGCGCGTGTTGGCGAGCGCGAGCGTCTCCAATGCCATGGCGTTGCCGAGGTGATAGACGTCGATCGGCGCGTTGATCACGTCACGCGGTCCGTTCTGGCCGCTGCCCGCGGAGATCCAGAGCCGAGTTCCGTTCTGCCGCAACAATTGCGCGAACATGAACGGGTCGTGGCGCAGCCAGCGTGGGTCCCACGGCGGGCCCCACATGGCGTCGATGTTGAAACCGCCCGCGTCGAGCAGCGCCAGCCGCAATGCCTCGCGCATGCCGGGCGCCGAAATGTTCAGATATCCCGAATACGAACCCGCGTAACGGAATTGATCGGGGTGATAGGCGGCCAGCGCGAGCGCGGCGCTGCCGCCCATGGACAGGCCGAATACGCCGTTGCCGTTCGGATTGAAACCCAGCCGGTCGCGCAGCGCCCAGCGCAGATTCTCGGTCAGGAACGTTTCCCATGCGTAGGTGACCGTCTGGCCGTTGATGTTGCTCGGCGCGATCCAGTCCGAATAGAAGCTGGACTGACCGCCGACCGGCATCACGACGTTGATGTTCCACTGCGTCAGGATCCGGGAGATGTCGGTGTCGATCTCCCAGCCGCTCAGATCGTTTCGTGCGCGCAGGCCGTCCAGTGCGTAGACGACGCGGTTGGTGTTGCCGTCCGCGGCGCGGAAGATGCGCGTCTTGATCGGTCCCATGCTGGAATCGACCCAGAAATCGAAGCCGGCCGGATTGAAACCCGCCGTGGCCGGTGCGGTCAGCCCGGCGGTAGCGGCGCCGAAAGGCACCGCGAGCGCGAGGGCGAGACCGGCGACCGAACGCCGCAACCACCGCCGCGGGGAACGCCCGCCGGCAACCCCCCGGCTCATGCCCGCACCTCGTCCGCGCTCAGCACCAGCGTGCGCGGTGCGCGCCGGTCCATGATTCGCTCACTGCGTTCGCTCAACCCGTCAACTCGCATCGACCAGACCTTTCGCCCGCGCGGTCTCCGTCGACCGCAACCGTCGTGCATGAGGATCGCCACTGACGCCGAGAACCGGACTAGCACGGGTTTCGGCGGTACTGCTGTTCCTGAGCGGTACTGCTCTTCTATATGTGCATATTCGAAGCAAACCGTCGCGAGACGCGCTCCTATATCGGATCGTGATCAAAACCGGATGGGGGCCGGTTCCACTCCCGGTGGGGCGCTTCCTTATATAGGGGGTCGATCCTCGCTGGTCCGCCAGCGATCGTTCAGCCAACGCGAAAGACCGCTCGGAGCCGTGGCGGCCCCGAGCGGTCCCTCGGTGGTTCGTCAGCCGATGTTCGCGGACAGGTCCGGAAGCATGCGGCTCGCCTCTTCGGCCCAGTTGTTCCAGGCGTGAATGCCGTAGGCCGGGAAGGAGTAGACGGCGTTGCCGCCGCCCAGCGTCGCCATGCGCACCTGGAAGGCCCTGGTGTTGGCCAGGGCGAGCGCCTCGAGCCCCATGCCGTTGAGGGTGTTGAAGCTCGGCGGGTCGGTGGCCGCGGGCAGGCCGCTCGCCGCGGCGATCCAGAGGCGGGTGCCGTTGCGAATCAGGTTGGGCGCGAACACGAACGGGTCCATCCGCAGCCACTGCGGGCCCCACGGCGGCGCCATCGAGTCGACGTTGTAGCCGCCCGCGTCGAGCATGGCGACGCGGATCGCCTCGCGCATGCCGGGCGCGGAGATGTTCAGGTAGCCGGAATAGGAACCGGCGAAGCTGAATTGGTCCGGGTGGTAGGCGGCCAGGGTCAGCGCGGCGCTGCCGCCCATCGAAAGACCGAAGATGCCGTTCCGATTCGGATTGAACCCGAGGCGGTCGCGCAGTGCCCAGCGCAGGTTGTCGGTCAGGAAGGTCTCCCACTGGTACCGGTAGCTCTTACCCGGACCGCCCGCGAGAATATTCATCGCACCCGAGCCGGAGCTGGAGCCGGAACCGGCGGGGATGCCGAGGATCTCGCTCGGCGCGTTCCAGTCCGCGTAGAAGCTGGACATGCCGCCGACCGGCATCACGACGTTGATGTTCCAGCTGGCCAGGAGCTCCGGGATGTTGGTCTCGATCTCCCAGCCGTTGAGGGTCTCGGGAGCGCGCATGCCGTCCAGGACGTAGACGACGCGATTGGTGTTGCCGTCCGCGGCGCGCAGGACGCGAGACTTGATCGGGCCCATGCCCGAGTCGACCCAGAAGTCGAAGGCCGCCGGGTTGAATCCCGCAGAGGCCGTCGCTCCGGTGCCCGCCACGGAAACTCCCAGTGGCGCCACCACCGCGAGCGTGACCGCGAGCGCCCACTTGCGCATCCGCGATCCGGACACCGATGACCGATGCGACGCCGGCCGCGGCCCGTCGGGAGCAAAGGCGCGCTTACGGGAACGGTGTTTCCAACGGACAGTTCGCATTCGATTCGACCTTTCCTCAACGACCAAAGGAGGGCAAACAGCAAGCAACTCCACCGGCCACTTCATCGGCATGTGCGGCAGGTGCCCACGTGCCTGGAAGGCACACGAGCAGACCGCCTCTTCCCGTGGCAGGCACTCCTCCGGAGAAGCACGACATGGAAAAGTTCACCCGCCCATGCTCACTGTGTATCAATCGGCAACGAATGCTTCTATGTTGCTGGAAAGTGATCCAGCCCACAAGGATTCATGGTTTCCCCGCTACCGATTCGTTGTCTACCCCGCTTGCGGATGCCCGCTCGGCACAGAAGAAAACCGCCCGGCGCGGGTTGCGCCGGGCGGTTTCGGGTCGAACCTGGAATCAGCCGATGTTGGCCGAGAGGTCCGGAATCATCCGGTAGACCTCGGACTCCCAGTTGCGCCAGTTGTGGATACCCACGGACGGGAAGCTGTAGGTGACGTTGTTGGCGCCGAGCGTCATCATCCGCACCTGGAAAGCCCTGGTGTTGACCAGCGCGAGCGCTTCCAGCGGCACGCCCTGGACGACGTCCATCGGCGAGTGCACGTCACCCGCGGCGGGCAGGCCGCTGCCCGCGGCGATCCACAGGCGGGTGTTGTTGGCCTTGAGCTGCGGCGCGAACACGAACGGGTCCATACGCAGCCACTGCGGGCCCCACGGCGGCGCCATCGCGTCGATGTTGTACCCACCGGCGCTCAGCATCGCGACGCGCAGCGCCTCACGCATGCCCGGCGCGGAGATGTTCAGGTAACCGGAGTAGGAACCGGCGAAGCTGAACTGATCCGGGTGGTAGGCCGAGAGCGTCAGCGCGGCCGAGCCGCCCATCGACAGGCCGAACACGCCGTTGCGGTTCGGGCTGAAACCGAGCCGGTCGCGCAGCGCCCAGCGCAGGTTCTGGGTCAGGAAGGTCTCCCACTTGTAGGTGCTGACCTTGCCGACGGTCTCGTTCCAGCCGGACGAGCCGGTCATCGAGGAGCCCGAGGACGAGCCGGAGGGGCCCGAGCCGGTCGGGATGCCGAGGAAGGTGCTCGGCGCGTTCCAGTCCGCGTAGAAGCTGGACGGGCCGCCGACCGGCATGACCACGTTGATGTTCCACTTTGTCAGCTCGCGGGCGACCTCGGTGTCGATCTCCCAGCCGCTCAGGTCGCCGCGGGCGCGCATTCCGTCCAGGGCGTAGACCACGCGATTGGTGTTGCCGTCGGCCGCGCGGAAGATGCGCGACTTGATCGGCCCCATGCTGGAGTCGACCCAGAAGTCGAAGCCCTCCGGGTTGAACGCCGCGGACGCGGTGGCGCCCTGGCCTGCCACCGACGCCCCGAGCGGTAGCACGACTGCCATCGACACCAAGACCGACTTCTTGAGCCATCCACCGGCTCTTCGAGCACGCAGGCGACCAGCCTGCGCGCTGCGCCCGATCACGCCTCGCATTATTTTTTTAGGCCTTTCGCTACATGCGACCGGAGACGGCCGCGCCTCGACGGAGACCGCCGGTCCCCGTCCATGTCGAGTGGACACCCCGGCGGGCGTACCGGAAGAGCCTAACCCGCCATCGATGCAAGGGCGTTATCAAAAAGAGATAAAGCGGCGTACGACACGTTTATGAGAAGTTCACCAGAAACCACTGGGCCCACGGAGGTCCATGGGCCCAGTGTGACTCCAGAGGCTCAGTTCGGCGGCTGCGGGAAGGGGTCGACCAGCCCGCAGCGCTGGATCTCGTACTTCGGCACCCGCTCGATCCGGTACTTCGCGAACGACAGCGCGTTGCGCAGGTTGTGCCGGAAACGCTCGAAGGTCAGCGGATCGCGCGAGGAGATCAGCAGCGCCTGCGTCTCGGGGCAGGACATGGCCGTGCGGGCCTGGGTAACCCACTTCTCGTCCAGGTACCAAGGCATCCACGGCTTCTTGTCGACCATGCCCGCGTCCACGACGACCCAGTCCGGATACAGGTTCTTGTCGTGGCCGATGCGGCCGTCGGCCAGCCGCTCGGTGTGCGCGGCGAGCGGATAGGCCAGGCCCATCTGGTCGATGACGCGCACGTCGAGCGGGACGTTCATGCTGGTCATGCCCAGATTCAGGAAGTACACCGTGTGGCCGGCGCCGCCATCGGGGATGGGCTGGGGCGGGGGCGCGATGTACCAGAACATGAACGAGGGCGAGTTCAGCAGCAGGCCGCCGTCGGGCGTCTCCTGGATGTTGTTCACCATGGCCCGGATGCGCGGGTAGTCGAGGTAGTCCTCGGCCCGGATCGGGTGGTCGTGGCCGGTGTTGAGCACGTAGTAGACGCGCTCGTCGACGATGCCGGACGAGCTGATCTTGGTGCCGGTCTCGATGGCCGTGGTGCCCGAGGCGAACAGCGCCCAGCCGAGCGTGCCGAGCCAGGCGATCAGGATCACCGCGAACGACCAGTTCGCCGCGCGCAGGCCGCCTTCGGGCAACCGCATCGGAAGCACCGCGACCGGGAGCAGCAGCAGGAACAGCTGCGGGAGCAGCATGCGGCCGTGCATGAAGTCGCCGCCGACGCGCAACGCGTAGATCGTCAGCAGGAAACCGCTGACCAGCACCAGGGTGACCACAGCGGCGGGTGAGCGCAGCCAAGCGCTGAACCGGCGCAGGCGTCCCTCGGTCGCGGCGGGCTTACCGCTCGCGGCGGGCGCGCCCATGGCACGGGCCGCGACGACGCCGGCGACCAGCAGCACGAGCAGCGGAATCCACAGGAGGTACGGCCCGATTAGATCCCACAGGTAGGTGAAGCCCTGGCTCCACTTCGCGCCGCCCGCGTCCTTCGCGACGGCGGTGTTCGGGTAGGGCAGACCGTAGTAGCCCATCCGCCAGATCTGGTAGCCCAGCGGCACCAGGCCCGCCACGCCGACGATGACCGCGCGCAGCACGATCGGGCGGAAGCGGGTCTCGGGCAGCGGCGCGAAGAAGATCATCAGCAGCGCGAGCGCGCCGACGAGGGTCATCTCCGGACGGATCAAAGGCGCAAGTCCGGCGAAGAACACCAGACCGAACAGCCCGGCGAGGCGCACCCGCTCGGCCTGCGCCCAGCGCAGCATCAGCCACCACAGCGCGCCGAGCCAGCAGATGACGAGTCCGCTCTCCAGACCGGAGGTGGCGTAGTCGCGGGCGGGCGGCACCGCGATGTAGACGAGCACGCCGGCGGGCAAGAGCAGCGCCGACTTGGCGCCGCCCCACAGCCGGGCCGTGCCGAGCATGGCGAACACCATCGCGGCCACCGACAGCGTCAGCGCGATGCCGAGCACCACGTACTCGAGCCGCGCCTGGGTCAGCCAGCTGAAGAACCACACGATGTAGGTCCACGCCGTGCTGGTGTTGGTCTCGACCCGCTCGTCCATGTTGAACACCGGGCCGTTGCCCGCGAGCAGGTTACGCACGGTGCGCAGCACGATGAGACCGTCATCGGCGATCCAGCGACGCTGCCATCCGCCGATCGTGAAAAGCGCCGCGGTGAGCGCGATCCCACCGACGAACGTGGCTCGGGATAGGCGCTGGAAAGACGAAGCGGACCGCGCCTGCGCGTTGGCAGTGCGTTCCGCCTCGTCTTCAGTTCGCTCCGCTCCCTCTACCAACATCTCGTCAGGTGAGATAGACAGCGACACCTACCGCTCCGATCCAGGCGATTGCGAGGAACTGGAGGACGCGATCCCCCAGCGCGATCTCTTCGGGTTCTCCGGCCTCGCCACCGTCGACGTCGACCGCGTAACGCAGGATTGCGATGGTAAACGGGATCATCGAGATCGCGAACCAGGTGGTGTCGTTGTCACGGTCCTGCTCGAAGGCCCACAGCCCGTAGAAGACCACGACCGCGGTGGCCGCCAGCGTCCAGATGAAGCGCAGGTAGGTCGGCGTGTAGTACTCCAGCGACTTGCGGATCTTGGCGCCGGTGCCCAGCGCGATCTGCAATTCGGCGTAGCGCTTGCCCGCCGCCATGAACAGCGAGCCGAACGACATGACCAGCAGGAACCACTGCGAGAGCGGAATGGCCGCCGCCGCGCCGCCCGCGATGGCGCGCAGCAGGAAGCCGCTGGACACGATGCAGATGTCCAGCACCGCTTGGTGCTTGAGCCCGAAGCAGTAGGCCAGCTGGATGCCGATGTAGACCGCCATCACCACGGCGAGCTGCCAGGCCGCCAGGAACGAGCCGACGATCGAGCCGACCAGCAGCACCGCGGAAAGGCCGAAGGCCAGGTTCACCGGGACGATGCCCGCGGCGATGGGCCGGAACCGCTTGGTCGGGTGGGCCCGGTCGGCCTCCACGTCCAGCGCGTCGTTGACCAGGTAGATGCCCGAGGCCGCCATGCAGAACACCACGAAGGCGACACCGACGTGGGCGAGCACGTCGATCTCGGTCACCGAGCCCGCGGCGAGCGGGGCGGCGAGCACGAGGACGTTCTTGACCCACTGACGCGGCCGGACGGCCTTGATCAAACCACCCGCCAGCGTCTTGGGCGGACCCTTGACAACGGCCTCTGCCAGATCGGCGCCGGTCGGCTCTTCACTCATGTCAACCAAGGCCTTTTCTTGTGCGGTCACTGTCGAGTCTCTTTTCGGCGGCAAGCAGGGCAGCGGCGGACGCGGCGCCCAGCGCTGATCCGGCGAGCACGTCGGAGGGATAGTGCACCCCGAGTACGACTCGGGAGAGCAACATCGGCGGTACGAGCACCGCAGGCAAGGGTAGCCCGGTGAGTCTGCCGAGCAACACCGCAGCCGCGGTGGTGGAGGTGGCGTGCGAGGAGGGGAAGCTGAGCTTGCTCGGCGTCCCCACGTTGACCTGCACCGACGGGTCGTTCGGGCGCGGGCGCCGGACCACGCGCTTGATCACGATGGAGGCCGCGTGCGCGCCGACCGCGCCCACCGCGACCCCGGCCCACTGCCGCCGCCGCGGCTTGTCGACCAACCAGCCCGCCGCCGCGATGCCGATCCAGCCGAGCGCGTGCTCGCCGAAGTGCGACATCCCCCTTGCGGCCGAGACGACCGACGGATTCGCGCCGATACTCGCCTGCACGGCGTTGATGATCGCGACCTCCGGTGGCCTGGTGGCCGAATTCTGGAGGCTGGGGTTGACCGCACTCACTTATTTGCTTCCGTTCTGATCGATGCCGAAGGCGTTCTCCCAGGCCGCGGTGCTGGTGAGCCGCGGGTGCGCGGCACGGTAGCGCTGCTGCATCTCCGGGAAGCGGGCGGCGAGCTCCTTGCGCAGCCGCATGGCCTCCTTGAACAGGCCGAGGGCCTGGCGCGGATCGCGCTTGCGGTAGACGACGCCGCGGCCGTCGGCCGTGGTGACGGTGACGCCGTCGACCTGCGAGAGCAGGAACCAGCGCGCGTCCAGCGTCGGCACGTTCAGCTGCGGGATCTGGTGGTGTTCGGTGTGCGCCGGGCGGAAGTTGTGCACCACGCCCTTGACCAGCCGGACGACCTTCGCGATCGGGTTCGGCGGCTCGCCCACCGCGCCGACGCCGATGTGGCTGGCCAGCGGCAGTTCCGTGGAGGAGGGCAGGATGACCGCGTCCGGGTACTGCTTGCGCAGCTCGTGCACCGCGCCGAGCGCGCTCGGCAGCAGCTGGAACAGCCGCTCCGGGCCCGCGAGGAAGTCACGGATGGCGAGGTTCTGGATCGCCACCGTCGAGTACTCCAGGCAGAGCAGGTGCTTGAGCGTGGCCTTGACGGTGTTGACGATCATGCCGCGCCCGTCACCCGGCATGTGCAGCGAGGCGACCACCAGGCGGTTGCGCAGGTGGAAGTACGCCTGCCAGTCGATGGCGTCGTCCTTGTCGCTCCACGCCATGTGCCAGACCGCCGCGCCGGGCAGGGTGACGGTCGGGTAACCGGCGGCGCGGGCGCGCAGGCCGTATTCGACGTCGTCCCACTTCAGGAACAGGGGCAGCGGCTGGCCGATTTCCTCGGCGACCTGGCGCGGGATCACGCAGGTCCACCAGCCGTTGAAGTCCACGTCGATGCGGCGGTGCAGCAGCTTGGAATTGTCGCGATCGCGCAGCGGGTACTTGGAGAAGTCGTGGTCGTATTCGACGTTGGGCGCCGCCGTCCACATGAAGATGCTCCGGTCGACCACCTCGCCCATGGTGTGCAGGTGCGAGCGCTCCTGGAGGTTGAGCATCTGCCCGCCGACCAGCATCGGCGACTTGCTGAACCGGGAGAAGGCCAGCGCGCGCAGGATCGAATCCGGCTCGATCTCGATGTCGTCGTCCATGTAGACGATGTACTGCGCGTCGGTGGTCTTCAGCGCCTCGTACATGACCCGGCTGTAGCCGCCGGAGCCGCCGAGGTTGGGCTGGTCGTGGATGGCGAGCCGGTCGCCGAGCACGGCGGCGGCCTCCGCGAAACCGGGCTCGTCGACGACCTTCTTGGTCCCCTGGTCCGGGATGATGACGGCCTTGATCTTCTCCAGCACCAGCGGGTCGGAGCCGAGTGCGCCGAGCGTCTTCACCGCGTCGGTCGGCCGGTTGAAGGTGGGCATGCCGACCGCGATGCTGCCGTCGCCCGGCGCATCGATCGGCGCGAACCAGCCGCCGGAGAGCAGCGTGACCGCGGTGTCGGTGGTGATGTCGAACCAGATCCAGCCGCCGTCCTCGAACGGGGCGAGATCGGTCTCGAACTCCACCGTCGTCGAGTCCGCGCCGGCAGCGACGGCGAACTCGCTGCCCTGCACGTGGATTCGCGAGCCGTCGGCCTTGGAGCGGTACATGTCGACCCGGCCGTGCCCGGCCAGCTCCAGCCGCAGCACCACCGAGGTCAGCACGCTCCAGCGGCGCCAGTAGCTGGCGGGCAGCGCGTTGAAGTAGGTGCAGAACGAGACCTCGGACTCCGCGCCGATGGACAGCGAGGTACGGGTCGTCGCGTGCGCGCGCTTGGCGTTGGTCGCCGATTCCTCCAGGTAGAGGGTGCGCACGTCGAGGGGCTCACCCGGCCTGGGCAGGATGATGCGCTGCAGCAGCGATTTCGCGCGGGTCTCGGTCGTCATCTCTTCCAACATCGGTGAGGAGGTCATTCTGCACTCTCGGTGTCCGTGCGGGGCACCCGCACCCGGTCGGCGTCGACGATCAGGGCTTGGCGAGTCTCGCTCATCTACGCCTCCTGATCCACGAGCGGCGCGCCCGACTCCAGATGCGGTCGCAGCACATTCTCGAACATGCTCAGCGCGGAGCCGATGGCCATGTGCATGTCGAGGTACTGATAGGTGCCGAGGCGACCGCCGAAAAGCACCTTCGCCGACGCGGTCTCCTGCTTCGCGCGCTCGCGGTAGGCGAGCAGCTTGGCGCGGTCCTCCGGCGTGTTGATCGGGTAGTACGGCTCGTCGCCGGTCTGCGCGAAGCGGGAGTACTCGCGCATGATCACCGTCTTGTCGGTGGGGTATTCGCGCTCGGGGTGGAAGTGGCGCGGCTCGATGATGCGGGTGTACGGCACGTCCGCGTCGTTGTAGTTCATCACCGAGGTGCCCTGGTAGTCACCGGTTTCGAGCACTTCGGTCTCGAAGTCGATGGTGCGCCAGCCGAGTTCGCCCTCGCTGTAGTCGAAGTAGCGGTCCAGCGGGCCGGTGTAGACCACCGGGGCGTCCGGGTTCTGCGCGCGCAGTTCGTCGCGGACCTCGAACCAGTCGGTGTTCAACCGGACCTCGATGAGGTCGGAGGCGGCCATGTTCTCCAGCCACTTCGTGTACCCCTGCGCGGGCAGGCCCTCGAAGGTGTCGTTGAAGTAGCGGTTGTCGAAGTTGTAGCGCACCGGAAGACGGGTGATGTTGCCCGCGGGCAGTTCCTTCGGATCGGTCTGCCACTGCTTGGCGGTGTAGTCGCGGACGAACGCCTCGTAGAGCGGGCGGCCGATCAGCGAGATGGCCTTCTCCTCGAGGTTCTGCGCGTCCTTGGTCTCCACCTCGGCGGCCTGCTCGGCGATCAGCGCCTTCGCCTCGTCGGGGGTGAAGTAGCGGCCGAAGAACTGCGAGATCAGGCCGAGGCCCATCGGGAACTGGTAGGCCTGCCCCTTGTGCATCGCGAACACGCGGTGCTGGTAACCGGTGAACTCGGTGAACTGCGTAACGTAGTCCCAGACCTTCTTGTTCGAGGTGTGGAACAGGTGCGCACCGTACTTGTGGATCTCGATCCCGGTTTCCGGTTCCGGCTCCGAGTAGGCGTTGCCGCCGATGTGATAGCGGCGATCGAGCACTAGCACCCGTTTGCCGAGGACGTTGGCGGCGCGTTCGGCAATGGTCAGCCCGAAGAAGCCGGAGCCGACGACGATCAGATCGAACTGGGCGGAAGGGGTGGCGGAGTTACCGGGGGACGATGCGACGGTCACGGGAGCCCAGAGTATCGGAAGTCCGCGTGCGGTCCGGGGGGAAGGCGGCGGGGGACCCCGGCAACCGGAATTTCTCTTCCGGCCACCGCCCACGCCGAGCGGGATTCCCTCGCCTCGACGCCGATCACCGACACCGCGACGCTGTGCGTCACCGGCGGCCCCACCTTCGACGATGTCGTGACCGCCGTGCGCACACTGCTCCCGCCGGAGCAGGTCGCGGGCTACGACCGGCAGGTCGCCGACTTCCGCGCCACCCTCGCCGCCGTGCGGGTGCACCGCGACGGTCTGCCCAAGCACCCTGGCCCGGTGGGCGAGCGGCCCGAGTTCCTCGACGGCCCGATCGTCACCTATCTGGTCGACGGGCTGGACGCGATACGCAGCGGCCGCGTCCACGAGACCATGCCGCTGATCGACTTGGCCAACGCGCCGGTGCGCGCCGACGACACCTGCACCCAGATGGCCGAGCTGACCATCGCCAGCTTGGTCGAACGCACCAGGGCCTACCTCGACGCCGCCGATCTGCCGCTGGACCGGCCTGCGATGCACGCCACCGCCGACGCACTCCAGTTCCTCGGCCGGAACCGGGTCGCCGAGTTGGCACTACTGCGCCGCACCGAGGAACTCGGCCCGCTGGTGCACGCCCTCGACTACGGGACGCTGACCTTCCTGACCAACCTCGGCTTCAGCCTCAACGAGGGCCGCGCGCTGAACACCGTGCCGCTCGCGGAGGTGCGCGTCGAGCACGCATTCGATCTGGCGACGCTCACCCTGGACGTCACCAGCCTGCTGCTGACCGCGGGCAATATGGCGCTCGGCTTCACCGGCGTCGGCTCGAGCGTGACGACACCGCTGTCGGTCATCCAGACGCTCGCCTTCTCGCCCGCGACCTACGGCGCGCCGATCCTCGAAGGGGTCATGCAGTCGATGTGCGCCGCCTGAGGCTCACAGCGGGCTTCCGTACGCTTCGCGGCCGATGCGAGGCGTACGGAAGGTCCGCGGTGGTTCAGGACGGGAAGCCGACGTCGAGTTCGTCGTGGGTGCGCTCGGTGTACATGCGCCAATAGTGTTCGCCCAGTTCTGCGTTGGTGATGCGCGGGAGGTCGACGCCGGGCGGTACGAGTTCCGGGTGTTCGTCGACCATGCGCTCGGCCTTGCTGTCGCCGATGAGCGCGCCGATGTTCAGCAGGCCGACGTAGACGCCGGTGCCGCGTAGTTCGGCGTGCAGCTGGCGGATGTAAGCGCGTTGCGCGGCCAGGGCGACGCCGAAGTTGGCCAAGTAGGGCAGCAGGTGTCGTTCGGAGTAGCCAGAGGAGAACAGCAGCGCGCCGTCGCCGCGCTCGATCATGGCGGGGGCCAGCGCGCGGGTCAGCAGGATCGGCGAGTGCAGCTTCAGCGTGATCGGGACGGAGAGGGCGGCCACGTCCACTTCGAGGGTGGACGGGGTGCGGGCGGAGGGATCGGCGGCCGCCCCGTGCATCGCGACATCGATCGGGCCGAGGGTCGCGGTGATGTCGTCGACGGCGGTTTGTAGTTGCCGCGCGTCGGTGATGTCCGCGGCGAAGGCGGCGGCCTCGATGCCCTCCGCGACGAGCCGCTCGGCGTGGCGATTCGCGCGTTCCCGGTCGCGGCCGACGACGGCGACCCGGAAGCCCTCCTTGCCGAAGCGCCGTGCGGTGCCGACGCCGAGGCCGGGTCCGTAGCCGAATATCGCGAGGGTCCTTGTCATTTCACCCATCCTGACTAAGTTGAGCAGTGGTTCAAGTTCCGAACACGAACAATAACTCGAGCCTATGCTCGAGATATTCCGAAGCGGAGATTTGTAGGATCGGCCGGTGCCCGAGGACAAGCCGCTACGCAGCGACGCGCGCCGCAACCGGGACGCGCTGGTGACGGCGGCGCGGCAAGTGTTCACCGAGCGCGGACTCGACGCACCGCTCAAGGAGGTCGCCGCCCGGGCCGGGGTCGCGATCGGCACCCTCTACAACCGCTTCCCCACCCGCGACGACCTCATCGCCGCCGCCGTCGAGGACCGGCTCGAAGCGGGCAGCCGCATCGCCGAACAGGCGCGCGAAATAGACGACCCCTGGGACTCTTTCGCCTATCTGGTCGAAAAGGTTTGCGAACTCCAGGCTTCCGACCGGCTGCTCAGCGACCTCGCCCTGCGGGCCGCCCCGAGCCCCGCCGTCGCCCGCGCCCAGGAGTACGGCCACGGCCTGATGCGCGAAATCATCACGCGCGCACAGCGAGCGGGCGTCCTGCGCACCGACTGGGTACTCGAGGACATCGCCTTCATCACCTGGTCGCACACCCGCGTCCTGGAAGCCACCGCCCACATCGCCCCCGAAGCCTGGCGCCGCAACCTCGCCCTCACCCTCGACGGCCTCCGCGCCCCCGCGGCCCACCCCCTCCCGGCCCCGCCGCTCACCGAAGCCGAACTGATGCAAGCCCTTCGGAAGTAGCGTCGGCCACCCTCCACACCTCGGCAACACAAGTCGCGGATTGCTACTCCGGGCAGCCGGTCGTAGCGCTCAGTAGTACGGGTACGGCGGGTGGCCGTAGGGCGGGACGGGCGGATACGGGGGCGGGTAGGCGGATCGACGGCGGGCGGCGATCCATCGGCCCGTGGGGCCGGCGACCGTGAGGCCGAAGATGGTGGCGGAGAGGACGAGTGGCAGTCCGCCCGCGGGGCCGCCGATGGCGACCAGGACGAGTGCGCCGAGCAGGGCGATCGAGGACAGGCCGATGATGATGACGTGTCCCGCCGTCTGGCGCATGAACAGTAGCAGCGCGCCGAGCAGCCAGAGCATCGCGATCAGCGCGCCGACCCCGATGCCGATGAAGGCGGCGGGCTCCACTTCGTTGTCCGGGTCGAGCGCTTCGACGAGGCCGATGCACACGCCGACGGAGCCGAGCAAGCCGACGAGTGTCGACAGCACCGCGGCGGTGATGGCCGTCGCGCCGCTCGGCGCGGGCTGCGCCGGTGGATAGCCATAGCCAGGCGGCCCGTACGGATAGCTCATGGAACTCCCCCTTCGATGCATCGAAACGGTACCGCGTCCCGCCGACAGGATCGCTGGACGACCCGATCCGCTCGTGGTCAGTAGTGCGGATACTGCGGCGGGGCGTAGGGATTCGGCGGGTGGCCGTACGGGTACGGCGGCTGGCCGTACATCGGCGGGGCGGTCGGGGTGCGGCCCGCGGCGATCCAGCGGGCGGTGGGGCCGACGGCGGCGAGGATTCCGATGAGCAGCGGCAGGCTGACGCCGAGCGCCAAACCGACTGTGGCAGCCCCGGATTCGCTCATCATGCCCGCGTCGGCGATGACACCGACGCTGACGAAGCCTTGGATCACCGCGAGGGTGCAGGCCACCACGATGAGGGTGCGCCCCGCGCTCTTGCGTGCCAGCAGCAGGATGCCGCCGAGCAGGAGCATGGCCGCGATGGCCGCCGAGGTCGCGACCATGGCGTAGAGCTCGGATTCGGTGGGGCCGGTGGCCGAGCTGCCGATCGCACGGCGCGCGTCCGCGAGCCGTTGCAGCGCGAGGAAACCGCCGAGGGCGGTGAAGCCTTTGTACGCGCCCGCGAGCAGGGCGAGCACCCCCGCCATGATCGCGGTACCTCCGCTGGGCGGCGGCGGGGCGTACCCATACGGCGGATACGCCGGATAACCCGGTCCTGGATACATGTCGAAACCCCCCTCGTAGCCGCGCCGTGAACTCTACCGCGCCGCTCGACGGCGAATCAGCCGTCGCCACTTGGCCGTCGGGCGCGAGTCGGCGTCCGGCACCGGCCCACCTGCCGTGGGGCTCGCCACCACCTCGTCGATCGGGGTGCCGCCGCCCGGCGGCGGTGTGCTCGGCGAAGGCGCGGCCGACGGAGTCGCCGACACGGCAAGAATCACGATGACCGCGGGCAGCACCGAACCCGTGAGGTTCACCAGCCAATCGCCGTGCACCATGGCCGTCACCGAGCCGACCAGACCCGCGGTCGACGTGGCGATGTCCACCGCGAGACCGCCTTCCTCGGACCAGTGGATGCCGTACTCGGACCGATAGCCGAGCAGCGCGGCGAACAGTCCGGCGACACCGACGACCGTCCAGACACCGGCCGCGACGAGGACCGTGAAGCGCCCGTCCTCGTCACCTCGGACGGTCAGCACCGCACCGTAGCCGAGCGCGCACACCAGCAGCAGCGTGCCGAGCGCGGTCGAGACCGCGAGCGAATCGTCGTATCGCCCGGGATCGGGAAAGAAGCCGAAAGCCAGCACGAGCAGCCCGACCAGGTTCGCGGCCGCGCCGATGGCCGCGAACAGCGCCACCGCGGTCGCGAGCGCTCCCACGGGCTCGGCCCGCCGCACGCCCGGACTCTCCTGGCTGTAGAGCATCTGTCTCGTCCCTCCGAATTCGCCGGTCGAACACATAAAGTATGCGCACGAACTACCCCGCGCGCGGTGATCGCTCAGCGCGGCGATCGACCCGCCGCGATCCACTCCCCCTGGCACCGAGCGCGGCCGACATCCCGATCCCGGCGCGTCATCCCTGCCGCTTGGAGCGAACCGATGATCATGCACGAGAAAGCGCCCGCACGCGAATCCGCGTGCGGGCGCTCGGTTTTCACTCGCCCTGCCGTGATCCCCGCGCCGTGGGGGAGCAAGGCGGCGTCCGCCTCAGCGCAGGTTGGCCTCCGCGTAGACCCTCATCGCGTCGCGCACGAAGGCGGCGGTGCCCTCGCCGTGCACGTCGTAGTTGGCCGCGAATCGCGAGTCGGCGACGTACATCTCGCCGAGCCCGATGAACGCGTCGGCCGTCACCGGACGGCCACCCCAGCCGTCGCCGACCCAGGCGTGGTGCCGGGCGGTGATGGCCTGGACCTCGTCGCCGTCCACCGGAAGGCCCGCGGCGTGCGCGCGGCCGAAGTCGGCGGCGATATCCAGGAGGGTCTGCTGGAAGTCGTTCTTCTGCTGATCGCTCAGCGAACTCCACCAGCGGTCACTGCTCTCGTAGGCCTCCTTGCCCCAGCGTTCGATCACCTCGTCCTTGTACTGCGTGTGGTCGAACCCGTCGAAAACCTCTGCTGCCACGAGTTGTTCACCTCTTTCCGTCTTCTGCAGCGTGGTGTGCACCGATTCGATCTGGCGTCGGATCCGATCCTGTTCCTGCCGAAGCAGATCCAGGTGCGTACGCAGCGCGGCGGCGGTGTCCTGTTCACCCGCGAGCACTTCGGCGATGACCGGCAGGCCGAGGCCGAGTTCCCGCAGCAGCAGGATGCGTTGCAGCCGCACGAGGGAGTCCTGGTCGTAGTAGCGGTACCCGTTGGCGCCGATCCGGCTGGGCGGCAACAGCCCGAGCTGCCCGTAGTGGCGCAGCGTGCGGCTGGTGGTACCGGCCGCCTTGGCCAGATCCTGAATGGACCATTCGCCCGCCCGGGTGCCCGCGGTCACGACCTGGGACTCCTTCCTTTTCTCGTCGGTGAGACCAGTCTGCAAGTTGACGTTACGTCAAGGTCAACCCGCCTTTCTCAGCTCTTCGCTCCCACCAGAATGCGCGACTCGCCGGTCGTCCGCCCGTCCTTTTCGGAGCCCTCGACGGTCACGACATAGCCGACCGTCTCAGCACCGCCGGCCTCGCCCACCGGGGCCGGCTCGGCAGCCGCGCCGAGCTCGGCGGCAACATCGGTCCTGCCGACCTGCGCCGCACCGCCCAACTCAGCGGTCCGGCCGATTCGAACCCGCGCGGTGGTCTGCCCGAGCAACGTCCCGCCCAGCGCGATCACCATGCCGAGGATCTGCAATCCGGTGAGCGCCTGCCCGAGCGCGACCCACCCGATGACCGCCGCCGATACCGGGCTGAGCAGTCCGAGGAACGCGACCGACGTGGCGGGCACCTTCGCGATGCCGCGGAACCACAGCCAGTAGGCGGCCGCGGTGCCGATCACGCCCAGGTAGAGGTAGCCGCCTACGGCGCGGCCGTCCATGGCGGGCGGCGCGCCCTCGATCAGCGCGGCGAGCGGGAGGATGAACAGGCCGCCCGCGGTGAGCTGCCAGCCCGTCATGGCCAGCGGGCCGACACCCTCGGGCCGCCCCCACCGCTTGGTCAGCACGGTGCCGAGCGCCATCGAGGCCGCGCCGACGAGTCCGGCGATCACTCCGACGGTGTCGAGCTGAGCGGTCGCGCGCAGCACCACGAGCGCGACACCGAACACGCCGATCACACCGGCGAGAACCTTACGGCCGGTTGGCCTTTCGTTCAGCACCCCGGTGGCGAAGACCAGCGCGAACATCGGCGCGACCGCGCCCAGCACACCGGCGACGCCGCCCGGCAGCCGATAGGCGGCGAGGAACAGCAGCGGGAAGAACGCGCCGATGTTGAGCACGCCGAGCGCGGCGGCGCGGCTCACCCACATTCCCCTCGGCAGTGTGCGGGTGAGCGCTAGCAGCACGAGCCCGGCGGGCAGCGCGCGCATCAGCGCGGTGAAGAGCGGACGGTCCGGCGGCAGGAACTCGGTGGTGACGGCGTAGGTGGAGCCCCAGACGATCGGGGTGAGGGCGGTGAGCGCGAGGGTGCCCGCGTAGGGGTTCCGCGCCGCGGTGGTGATGGACATGTCGGTCGCTCCTCATTGATAATCTCAACGTTGAAATATCTACTCCGCTTGGCGTCTCATCGTCAAGTAGATGAACATTGAGATTCTTAGGACAGAGAGGAGTCGCGATGGGCGACGCAGTCGACCTGATCACCGCGCACTGGCACCGCGAGCGTCCGGACGTGGACGTCTCGCCGATGCACATCGTTGGCCGAATCACCCGCCTGTCCCGGGTCCTCGAGCAGGACCTCAAGCGCTTCTTCGCCGGTCACGGCCTGGAATTCTGGGAGTTCGACGTGCTCGCGACGCTGCGCCGCTCCGGCGGCGCGGAGGGGCTCACCGCCGGCGCGCTGAACCGTGCCGCGATGGTCACCTCGGGCGCGATCACCAACCGCATCGACCGGCTGGCGGCCAAGGGCCTCGTCGAACGGATGCCGTGCCCCGAGGACCGGCGCTCCGTCCGGGTTCGCCTCACCGCCGAGGGCAGGAAATTGGTCGACGAACTGCTGCCGCTGCACATCGCCAACGAACAACGCCTGCTCGACGCCTTGGACGCTCAGGCTCGCGACCAGCTGACCGCCCTGCTGCGCCGCTTGGCCGAGTCGTTGGGCGACACCGCGCTGGACTGATCGCGCCGCGCACCCGGCAGCCGTTGCACTACTGGCGCTGGGTCACAGCCGAAACCAGTGCGACCAGCCCGCGTGTGGACGCCGCGTCCGGCAGCTCACGGCGGCCGGAAGACTCTGCGACACAGACGCGCGCCCGATCAGCGGTCGCCGAACACCTCCCCGAGGGACGGCACCACAAGCCCCGCGCTCGGCGCCTGACCCGACTCCGGCGTCCCCGACCCGGCGGGCATCTCCGCACCTGGCGACGCCAACTCGGGCAACGCACCGCCACCCGACGGCACGACCCCTGGCTCCGGCCGGGGCGTCGGCGTGGACGCGGTGGTCGGCGCGAACGTCCCGCCGGGCAGCGCCGCCGAATCCGCTGGCAGCCCTTCGTGAATCGCCGGATCGGGCACCAACTGCATGAGCGTCGTGAAGTCCACCACCTGCGCACCGAGCGTCGGCGTCGCGATGATGACGCCGTTGGTGAACAGCCGGTAGGTGCCCGCGCGCTGCGGCAGCAGCATCTCCGGTCCGAGCGGCGCACCGAGCGAACCCGTCTCACCGCCGACGCGCTGGTACTCGAGCTCGATCGCCGACGGCGTCGAGGCGGCCCTGGTGCGCGGGTCGGTCCGCGGATCCGTCGGCGGACGGCCGACGGCGAGTTCCGCGGGCGTCGGGCCCACCTCGAAGGCGTAGATGTCGGCGGGTTCGCCACCGTCCGGCGCGGCGGAATACTCCGAGCGCAGGATGCGGCCGTCGCGCAGCAGAACGGTGCCCGCGGTGGACGCGATGGCCGCGGCGGTGCGCGGATCCTCTTTGGCCGTGCCGGGATACACCTGACAGTCGGTGGTGTCGCAGGTTTGCGCGTACGGATACCTGTGCTCGGCGAGCGCGTAGGAGCGGGCCGCGATGGCCTGCGCGCGCAGTGCCTCGCCCGCGCCCTTGTCGACCCAGTTCGCCTGGACCTCGGCCGGGACGACGCCGAGCAGATAGTCCTCCACGTCGACGCGGTTGATCGTGCGCGCTTGCCCGTTCTCGGTGGCGACGCCGAGCGAGCCGCGATAGGCCGTGCCGCCGCAGAGCGTGAGATGTTCGGCCGCGGGCCGGTTCGGTTTGGGATCGAGGGGATAGATCCACGGATCGGAAGTGGCTGTCTGCCAGACGACTTCGCCATCGCATCCGACGGTGACCACAACGTTCGCGCCGCCGTCCGGCAGCGGGGTGAGATGGGCGACCTGGCCCGCCGCCACTTCGCGGCCCGCCACCCGGAATCCGGCCTCGGCGTAGGCGTCGAGGGTGGAATCGTCCTGTTCCATGAGCCGCACCGCCAGATTGGTCGGCGGGATGGTCCCGAGTGTCGCGCCCGGGTAGTAGTGCTCGAGTATTCGTTCGGCGAGCCAGCCCTGCTTGGCGCTGTCGAAGGCGCCGACCTGGCTCATCCCCCGGCCGTGGCCGGGACCGGCGAGTGGTCTGACGGGCGTGTCGCCGGGCCAGCTCCACATCGCGAGGGCAGTTCCCGCCACAACCGCGGCACACCCGGTGACGAGCACCGACCGCGGCGAGATCGGGGCGGGCCGAATTCTTCGTCGCATTCGTCTCTCCCACCGTTTTCCGGGACCGGATCGGTTTCGATACCTGTCGGCATGTCGTGCCATCCGGTCGCATTTCGAGAGCTACATTCGAGCAATCACGTGTTCTAATCCTCAACAAGAGGTTTAGATATGTGACAGATGTGAACTAGTGTGATCGTTGATGCATCAGGAAGCAAGCCTTGTTTTCCGCACCTGATCACCGGTTCGACCTGATTGGAGATGCTCGTGCCGTACCGCAAACCGAAGCGTTCCTACGTGCTCCCGATGGTGACCACACTTGCGGTAGCGGCCCCGCTCGCGACGCTCGCACAGGGCGATTCGACCGACTACCGCACGGCCAACGACGCCGAGCTGGCCGCGGTGCCCGCGCAATTGGCGGAAGTGATGCTCACCCAGGCGCCCGACATCACCCTCCCGCTGCGCGAACTGACCGGCCTCGAACTCCCCGACCTGCGACTATCCGATTTACGGATGCTGCCGATCCCGTCCGCCATTCCGATACCGGAGGGCCTCCCGGTGCCGCCGGGCGTGCAGCTGCCGAAGGAGATCCCGCTCCCCCGCCTGAATCAGGGCTCGCCCGAGGTACCGAAGCCCGTGCCTCCCGCGTTCACCGCGCCGACCACCAATCCCGTCGTCCCCGGTCAGTCCGCGCAGACGCAATCCCTCCCGGCACAAGCCCAGCCCACCGCGCCCCTGCCAGGTCGAACCGCCCAACCGCCCGCGCAGCCGATCCCCGGTCAGACGGTCGAGACACCGGCGCAGCCCATCCCCGCCCAGCCCGTCCCGGGCCAAACGGTCCAACCGCCCGCGCAGCCCAACCCCGGCCAATCCGTCCCCGCGCCCGCGACGCCCAGCCCGGTACCGCAGCCCGGCGTGAAGTTCATCGCCGACCCGGCCGACCTGCCGGAAGGCACCACCCCCGACACACCCGCACTTGCGCCCGGCGCACTTCCGCCCGAGCTGCTCGACCAGGTGGGCGCGCAGGTGAAGGAGTTGTCCAGGGACACACCGTTCAGCGTCGTCGCGCTCACCGCGCGCGATCTGGCGAACACCAGGGCGATGGTCCGCGCGCGCCAGCCCAACGGGACATGGGGGCCTTGGTACGAGTCCGAACCCATCGACACCCGCCGCAACGACCGCGCACCGGCCGACGGCACCGCGGGCACCGAGCCGATCTACGTCGGTAACACCACCGCGGTCCAGATCCTGGTCACCCGCAAACCCGCTGCTACGGCACCGCAAACTTCTGGTGCGGCACCGAGTTCCGGTCCCCTGCAACCGGTCCCGGCCGCAGCCCCGCGCGACAACGATCCTGCGCAGTTCGCGCCGCCGTCGCTCACCGCGGTCCTGATCGATCCCGGTCGCGGCGCCATCGACGGCGCGCTCAACAACGTCGCCTCCCCGCTGCCGGGCGGCGGGCCGAACGTGATCACCCGATCCCAGTGGGGCGCGGACGAATCCATCCGCTGCGACGAACCCACCTACGACGACGGACTCGGCGGCGTCACCGTGCACCACACCGCTGGCCGCAACGACTACAGCAAGGCCGAATCGGCGGGCATCGTCCGCGCGATCTACACCTATCACGCGCAGACGCTGGGCTGGTGCGACATCGGCTACAACGCCCTCGTCGACAAGTACGGCCAGATCTTCGAAGGCCGCTACGGCGGGTTGGATCGCCCGGTGCAGGGCGCGCACGCGGGCGGGTTCAACGAGAACACCTCCGGTGTGGCGTTCATGGGCAATCACGAGTCGGAGATTCCGTCCGAACAAGCGGTGAACGCCGTCGGCAACTTCGTCGGCTGGCGGGCGCGGGTCGCCGGCCTCGACCCCAAGGGCCAGACCACGATGTACTCCGAGGGCACCGAGTACACCCCGTACGCGCAGGGCGAGGCCGTGCGCCTGCCGATCGTGTTCGCGCATCGCGACGTCGGCAACACCACCTGCCCCGGCGACGCCGCCTACGAGTTGATGGACCGGATCCGCGACATCGCCGCGGGCGTCGCGGGCGCCGCGCCCACGCCGCAGGGTCGGCCGAGTCCGCAAGCGCCGCAGCGCACCGAGTCCGATCTCGCGACGCTCGCCGCGCTGACGGCCAAGCTGCTGACCATGGTGAACGAGAACATCATCGCCAAGCACTACTCGGCCAAGGGCGGTCCCGACGGCCCGCTCGGCCAGGCGCTGTCCGAGCCGATGCCCGCCGCGCAGGGCCAGCAGTACGCCCGCTTCGCCAACGGCTACGTCTACACCGCGCCGGACGGCCGGGTCGTCGAGGTGATGGGCGCGATCCTGGATCGCTTCCTGCAACTCGGCGCCGACTCGGGCATCCTCGGCCTGCCGCTCACCGACGCCTACCCGGTGCCGGACGGTCTGCGCTCGGACTTCCAGTACGGCTCACTGATCCTGAACCAGCTCACCGGCATCGTCACGACGGTGTGGAAGACCTACAACGAGACCTACCAGCAGGAGATGCGCCGCAACGAGGGCGCCGAAGTCGCCGCCCCGCTGCCTGCCGCACCGGCCGCCGGGCCCGTCCCCGCATCGGCCGCCGCTCCTGCCCCCGCCCCTGCGGAGGTGCTCGCTCCGGCCCCCGCCGCTGCTCCGGCCCCCGCACCGGCGAGCGCTCCCGCACCAGCGCTCGCCCCGGCACCGGCGGAGGCGCCTGCTCCGACACCAGCCGCGCTGCCCGCACCCGCTCCCGCCACGCAGGATCCCGCGGGCACGATGGCTCCCGAATCAGCCGGGCAGTAGCCCCGGCGAGCGCAGCACCGACAGGGCCGTAGCCATCCGCGGGTTCGACGCCGCGCATCGCGTTCAGACGGCCGCAGCGGCTCCGGCACCGGCTCGCACCGGCTCCGGAAACCAATAGCCGCAACTGGCACCGCTTCCCCATCGGCAGCGGCATCACCGGCTCTGGCGGTCGCGGGAGCTACGGCGCAGTTCAGGCTGCGGCTGTACCAAGCCGAAACCCGCTCAGACCCACCAACGTTCGAGCACTTGCGCCACGCCGTCCTCGGCGTTGGTCGCGGTCACCTCGTCGGCCGCGGCCAACGCCTCCGGGTGCGCGTTGGCCATGGCGACGCCGTGCCCGACCATGGCGAGCATCGGGACGTCGTTGGGCATGTCGCCGAAGGCGATGATCGCCGAGTGCTGCACGCCGAGCCGCTGGGCGACGGTGGCCAGCCCGGAGGCCTTGGTGACGCCGGGCGCCGACAGCTCGATCAGCCCGTGGTCGGTGGAGTAGGTGATGTCGGCACGATCGCCGATGAGCGGAGCGAGCACCGCGCGCATGTCGCCGCTGAGCGCGCCGCTCAACCGGATGAGCATCTTGATCGCGGGTGTGTCGATCACCTCGTGGCGGGCGACGGCGGTGTCGTCCGGGTTCAACCAGGCGTGCTCGTACTCCGGGGAACTGACGAACTGGGGCGTCGCCGCGTCGTGCGCGCTGGCGCCGATGCGTTCCGCGGCGAGTCCGCAGCCGGGCAGCGCTCGTTCGGCCAGATCGGCGATCCAGCTCAGCGTCTCGACGTCGAGTGCGCGGCTCGCGAGGACCCGGTCCGCGGCGCTGTCGTAGATCACCGCGCCGTTGCCGCAGACGGCCAGCGGCGCGAAGCCGAGACCCTCGACCACCGGGTCGATCCAGCGCGGCGGCCTGCCGGTGGCCAGCACGAACGGCACACCGTCGGCGATCAGCGCGGCGACCGCGGCCTTGGTGCGCGCGGTCACGCGTTCGTCGTGATCGATCAGTGTGCCGTCCACATCGGTGGCAACCATCTTCGGTTTGGGCAGGTGCAGGCGTGTCACCTCTTCCATCCTGCCGGAAAACCGTCTCGGCGCGGTCGCGGTCTACGTGGGTTGGCCGGACATGCCGAAAGATGTGTGGCACGCGCGTCGGCGGCGGCGTCCTTATGATCAGGGGCTAACACTCGAATGCCGGCCGAGCCGGCTGGAGAACCAGAGGACTGATGACCGGCTTCCTGCTACGACGCGCGCTCAATTATGTCGTGCTGTTGCTGCTGGCTTCGTTCCTGACGTTCAGCCTCGCGTCGCTGACATTTCGGCCGCTGGACAGTCTCGAACAGCGCAACCCCCGCCCGCCGCAGGCGGTGATCGATGCCAAGGCCGAGGAATTGCATCTGAACGATCCGATTCCGGAGCGCTATATCACCTGGCTGAAGGGCATCCCCAGCGGCGATTTCGGCACCACGCTCGCCGGTCAGCCGGTGAGCGAGGAATTGCCGCGCCGGGTCGCGGTGAGCCTGCGGCTGCTGATCATCGGTTCGCTGGTCGGCACGGTGCTCGGTGTGCTGATCGGCGCGGCGGGCGCGATTCGGCAATACAAATTCAGCGATTACTTCACGACGGTCGTCTCGCTGCTGATTCTCAGCACGCCGATATTCCTGCTGGCCACGCTGCTGAAATACGGCGCGCTGGAGATCAATTCGGCGACCGGATCGCAGATATTCCTCTACACCGGCGAGACCTCGGCCAGCGCGATCGAGGGCTTCTGGCCGCAGCTGGTCGACCGGCTCCAGCATCTGGTGCTGCCCACCGCGGCGCTCGCGCTCGGCGGTATGGCCGGGTACAGCCGATATCAACGCAACGCGATGCTCGACGTGCTCCAGAGCGATTTCATCCGCACCGCCCGCGCCAAGGGTCTGACCAGGAACAAGGCGCTGTACAAGCACGGCCTGCGCACCGCGCTCATCCCGATGGCCACCCTGTTCGCCTACAGCCTCGGCGGCCTGATCACCGGCGCGACGTTCACCGAGAAGATCTTCGGCTGGCACGGTGTCGGCGAGTGGCTCGTCGATTCGATCAACGCCCAGGACCTGTACGTGGTGGTGACGGTGACGGCGTTCGCCGGCCTGGTGGTGCTGGTGTCCGGCCTGCTCTCCGACATCGTCTACGCGATTCTCGATCCACGGGTGCGTGTGGGATGAACCTGCGTGACCACGGGGTTCTCATCAGGGGGAGAACGGCATGACCGAAGCCGAGATCATCGTCCAAGGCGCGCCCGAGGTCGCCGCGGCCGGGCGGCGCAAGCTGGTGCTGCGGCGCTTCCTGCGCAACAAGCCCGCGGTCGCGGGCGCGGTCGTGCTGGTGCTGCTGTTCGTCGCGAGTTTCGCGCTGCCGCCCTTCCTGCCCTGGGACTACCAGCAGATGGACTACACCGCGCTGCTGCAACCGCCCAGCGCCGAACACCCCTTCGGCACCACCCAGATCGGCCAGGACGTGCTCGCGCAGACCCTGCGCGGATTGCAGAAGTCGCTGGTCATCGGCGTGTGCGTGGCGGTCATCTCGACCACCATCGCGGCCACCGCCGGCGCGCTGGCCGGTCTGCTCGGCGGCTGGACCGACCGGGCCATCATGTGGTTCGTCGACCTGCTGCTCGTGGTGCCCAGCTTCATCATCATCGCGCTGTTCGCGCCGCGCACGAAGGGCAGCGGTTCGATCGCGCTGCTGATCGTTCTGCTCGCGGTGTTCGGCTGGATGATCAGCGCGCGCATCGTGCGCGGCCTGACACTGAGCCTGCGGGACCGCGAATTCGTCAAGGCCGCACGGTATATGGGCGCGCCGACGCGCACCGTCATCGTCAGCCACATCGTGCCGAACATCGCGTCGATCCTGATCATCGACACCACGCTGACCGTCGGTTCGGCGATCATGGCCGAAACGGGCCTGAGCTTCCTCGGTTTCGGCGTGCAGCCGCCGGACGTCTCGCTCGGCTCGCTCATCGCGGCGGGCACCAAGTCCGCGCTGACCTACCCGTGGCTGTTCATGTTCTCCGGTGGCCTGCTGATCATCACCGTGCTGTGCGCGAACCTGGTCGGTGACGGCCTGCGCGACGCGTTCGACCCGAGCGCAAAGCGGGCTCGCTCGCGCAAGAAGGAGAAGACAGAGGCATGACCGCGTCCGCCAACTCGACCGCGAGCGCCGGCTCCGCAGCGAGCGCCAACTCCACAGCGCCGCTACTCGAAGTCTCCGATCTGCGGGTTTCCTTCCCCAGCGAGGAGGGCCGCATCGATGCCGTGCGCGGAGTGAACTACAGCGTCGCCGACGGCGAGGTGCTCGCGATCGTGGGCGAATCGGGTTCGGGCAAGTCGGTGTCGTCGCTGGCGGTGATGGGTCTGCTCCCCGAGCAGGCGCGAATCAACGGCTCGATCCGGCTGCGCGGTCGCGAACTGCTCGGCCTCGGCGACCGGGACTTGTCGCGGTTGCGCGGCAGCTCGATCAGCATGGTGTTCCAGGACCCGCTCTCCGCGCTGACCCCGGTGTACCGGGTGGGCGATCAGATCGCCGAGGCGCTGCTCGCGCACGGCGGGATGGGCAGGAAGGAGGCCGCCGAGAAGGCGGTCGAGCTGCTGGAACTGGTCGGCATCGACGACGCGCAGGTGCGCGCCAAGGCGTTCCCGCACGAGTTCTCCGGCGGCATGCGCCAGCGCGTGGTGATCGCGATGGCCATCGCCAACGATCCGGCGCTGATCATCTGCGACGAGCCGACCACCGCACTGGACGTCACGGTGCAGAAGCAGATCCTGAATCTGCTGCGCCAAGCCCGCGACATCACCGGCGCCGGGGTCATCATGATCACCCACGACATGGGCATCGCGGCGACGCTCGCCGATCGCGTGGCGGTGATGTACGCGGGCCGCATCGTCGAAACCGCCACGGCGAGTGCGCTGTTCAACGCGCCGCGGATGCCGTACACGGTGGGTCTGCTCGGCTCGATCCCGCGTATGGACGGGCCGCCGCGCCGACCGCTCATCCCGATCGTCGGCGCGCCGCCCGCCATGCACGCGCTGCCGCCCGGCTGCTCGTTCGCGCCGCGCTGCCCGATCTCGATCGACGACTGCCGCGCCGCCGAGCCACCGCTGGAGATGACCGATCCCGGCCACGCCGCCGCCTGCATCCGCACCGAGGAGGTCGGCACGCAGGGGCTGTTCGAGGCGTACCGCTCCGAGATCGAGGAGCCGGAGGCCGAGATCGAGACCGACTCTCGCGTGGTGCTCCGGGTCACCGACCTGGTCAAGACCTTCCCGATCACCTCGGGCGTGGTGTTCCAGCGCCGCAAAGGCGAGGTGCGCGCGGTCGACGGGATCAGCTTCGAGGTACGCGCCGGGCGCACGCTGGCGCTGGTCGGCGAGTCGGGGTCCGGAAAATCCACCACGCTCACCCAGATTCTGGACCTGGTGCGGCCGCAGGCGGGCACCATCGAGATCATGGGCCGTGACGTGTCCACCCTGACCAAGGCCCAGCGGCGCGAGATCCGGCGCACGATGCAGATCGTCTTCCAGGATCCGACCGCCTCGCTGGACCCGCGCCTGCCGATCTTCGACGCGCTGGCCGAACCGCTGCGCATCGACGGCCGGCCGCGCGCCGAGATCGCCCGCCGCGTGCCGGAACTGCTCGAGCAGGTCGGTCTGCGTCCCGAGCACGCCGACCGCTATCCCGCCGATTTCTCCGGCGGCCAGAAGCAGCGCATCAGCATCGCTCGGGCCCTCGCGCTCGATCCGGAACTGCTTGTGCTCGACGAGCCGGTGTCCTCGCTGGACGTCTCGATCCAGGCCGGTGTGCTCAATCTGCTGCGCGACCTGCAGACCGAGCGCGGCCTGTCGTATCTGTTCGTCTCGCACGATCTCTCGGTGGTCCGCAACCTGGCGCACGACATCGCGGTGATGTATCGCGGCAAGATCGTCGAATCCGGGCCCGCCGAGCGGATTTTCGCCGATCCGAGCCACGAGTACACCCGCAGGCTGATCGACGCGGTGCCCGTGCCGGTCGTCAGCCGATAGTCAGGAGGGCAGCATGCGGATCCGTTCGAGCGGAATGCGCTGGGTCGCGGGAGCGGTGGCGGCCGGGTTGATCGCCGCCGGGTGCGGTACGGCCGACGACTCGGCGGCTGGTCTGTCCGACGCGCTGGGCACCACGAGCGACATCAATCCCAAGCCGCGCGAGGAGATCCGCGACGGCGGCAATCTGCGGCTGGCCACCACCTCGTACCCGGCGAACTGGAACACGCTGTCCAACGACGGCAACGAGGGCGAGATCGCCGACATCGAACGGCCGATGATGCCGCGCGCGTTCCACACCGACGCGGCGGGCGAGTTGTCGATCAATCACGACTATTTCACCGATGTCGCGCTGACCAGCACCGACCCGCAGCAGGTCACCTACACGATCAACCCGAAGGCCGTCTGGTCCGACGGAACACCGATCACCTGGGAGGACATCCGTTCGCAGGCGAACGCGCTCAGCGGCAAGGACAAGCGCTTCCTGATCGCCATCACCAACGGATTCGAGTTCGTCGAGAAGGTCGAGCGCGGCGTCGACGATCGCCAGGCGATCCTGACCTTCAGCCATCCCTACGCCGAATGGCGCGGCCAGTTCGCGGGCAACGCCTCGCTGTTCCCCAAGTCGGTGACGCAGGATCCGGAGTCGTTCAACAACAGCCTGGCCGACGCGATGGGTCCGACCGCGGGCCCGTTCCAGGTGCAGTCGACCGATCGCGGCCAAGGCCGGATCGTGTTGGGCCGCAACCCGAAGTGGTGGGGCGAACAGCCCAAGCTCGACACCATCACCTACTCCGTGCTCGATCGCAGCGCCTGGGTCGCCGCGTTGCAGAACAACGAGATCGACGCGGTGCTGCTCAGTTCCATCGACGACGTGAAGAACGTCCGCGGCACCGAGGGCCTGGTGGTGCGCCGGGCGCCGGGCAATCGCTGGCGGCACATCACGTTCAACGGCGCGCCCGGCTCGATCCTCGCCGATCAGGCGGTGCGAGTGGCCATTTCGAAGGCGATCGACCGCCAGGGCATCGCGACCGCCATCCAGAACGGCCTGGTGGAGAACCCGAAGCCGCTGAACAACCACATCTTCCTGCAGGGCCAGCGCGGTTACCAGGACAACAGCCTGCCCCACGATCCGGCCGCGGCGGCGCGCGAACTCGACGCGCTCGGCTGGAAACTCAACGGCGACGTCCGCGAGAAGGACGGCCGCAAGCTGATCATCCGCGACGTGATGTACAACGACGCGCTGTGGGTGCAGGTCGCGCAGATCATCCAGCAGAACCTGGCCCAGATCGGCGTCGGCCTCGTCATCGACCCCAAGCCGGGCGCGGGCTACTTCACCGACGTCATCCAGCCCGGCGATTTCGACGCCGCCCAGTTCACGTTCCAGGGTGACGCCTTCCCGCTCAGCAGCATCAAGCAGATCTACTACTACGACCCGAACGATCTGCAGGGCAATTTCGGTCGCATCGGATCGCCGGAACTGAACGCGCTCATCGAGCGCACGCTGCGCGAGCTGGATCCCGCCAAGGCCATCGAGCTGGCCAACGAGGTGGACCGCAAAGTGTTCGAAGAGGGGCACTCGCTGCCGCTCACCCAGTCGGACGGCAGCTGGGGCGTCCGCGCCGAGGTGGCCAACTTCGGCTCCCCAGGCCTGGCGTCCTACGACTACACCAAGATCGGATTCGTGAAATGACCGCAATACACTCTCGTCGTCGGCTCGGCCTAGGGGTGGCCGCGCCCGCGCTGGCCATCGCACTGCTGCTCGCGGGCTGCGGCGCGGGAGCCGATGTGCAGTCCGGCTCGAGTTCGATCGGCACGAGCAACGACATCGATCCCCGCGATCGCAGCGAGTTGCGCGAGGGCGGCAACCTGCGCTTGGCGCTGACCGCCTTCCCGGAGACCTTCAACTCCTCGCACGTGGACGCGTCGGGCGACGTCTCCGAGGTGGTCGGCTGGACGCTTCCCGGCACGGTGAACTCGGACGCGGCGGGCGAGCTGACGACCGACTCGAACTACTTCACCGAGATAAAGCTGACCAACACCTCCCCGCAGCAGATCACCTACACGATCAACCCGAAAGCGGTTTGGTCCGACGGCGCCCCGATCACATGGGAGGATCTGCGCTCGCAGGTCAACGCGCTGAACGGCCGCGACACGGCCTACCAGGTGCGCGCGACGCAGGGCTACAGCCGGGTGGAGAAGGTCGAGCGCGGCGTCGACGACCGGCAGGCGATCGTCACCTTCGCCCAGCACTACGCCGAATGGCAGGGGCTGTTCAACCCGCTGTACCCGAAGGCGTCCACCGAATCGCCGGAGTCCTTCGAGAACTGGGCGCGCAACAGCCTGCCGATCTCGTCGGGGCCGTTCCTCATCTACTCGATCGACCGCGCCCAGCAGCGCATCGTGCTGAAGCGCAACCCGAAGTGGTGGGGTGACACCCCGAAGCTCGACACCGTCACCTTCAGCGTGCTCGACTACTCCGCGCGCATCTCGGCGCTGCAGAACAACGAGCTCGACTACGCGACCGTGTCCGGCATCGACGAGGTGAAGACCGCGACCAACTCGCCGGGCATCCAGGTGCGCCGGGCCGCCGCGCCACGGTTCTCGCACTTCACCTTCAACGGCGCGCCGGGCTCGCTGCTCGAGGACGCGCGGTTGCGGGTCGCGATCGCCAAGGCCATCGACCGGCAGGGCATCGCCACCGCGACGCAGAACGGCATCGTCGACGACCCGAAGCCGCTGAACAACCACATCTACCTCAACGGCCAGAAGGGCTACCAGGACAACGCTCAGTCGGTGGCCTACGACCCCGAGGGCGCCGCGCGGATCCTCGACGAACTGGGCTGGAAGCTCAACGGCGACGTGCGCGAAAAGGACGGCCGCAGGCTGGAACTGCGCAATGTGATGTACCAGCAGGACACGTGGGTGCAGATGGCGCAGATCGCGCAGCAGAACCTCGCCGCCGTCGGCGTGAAGATGACCATCCAAACCTTCCCCGGCAACGGTCTTTTCACCGACGTGATCGATCCAGGCAACTTCGAGATCTGCCAGTTCACCTGGTCCGGCGGCATCCTGCCGCTCGGCGCGCTGCCGCAGATCTACGCCTACGATCCGAACAACCGGCTCAGCAACAAGGGCCGCGTCGGCAGCCCGGAACTGAACGCGCTGATCGAGGAGACGATTTCCGAGCTCGACCCGAACAAGGCCATCGAGCTGGCCAACCGGGCCGACAAGATGATCTTCGAGCTGGGCCACTCGGTGCCGATCGTGCAGTCGCCCGGCACCGTCGCCGTGCGCGCGAACCTCGCCAACTACGGCGCGTTCGGCCTGGCCTCCGCCGACGCAACTAAGGTCGGGTTCACGCAGTGATGTGACGATCAGGCCGACGCGGAAGGACCAGCTCGATGCGGATACGTTCCTTGACCACCAGATTGGCGGTGCCACTCGCCGCGTTCGGCCTGATCCTCACCGGTTGTTCCGACAACGGCGCCATCGCTCCCGGCACCAGCACGATCGGCAGCACCAACGACATCAACCCGGTGGACCCGAGCCAGTTGCGCGAGGGCGGGAACCTGCGGTTGGTGCTGAGCTCGTTCCCGGAGAACTTCAACGTGCTCCAAGTGGACGGCGGCACCGAGAGCGGCGCGCTTGTCGCGGGCCCGACCATGCCCGCCCCGTTCGTCAGCAACGCGGCGGGCGAGCTCTCGGTGGATCACAACTTCTTCACCGACGTGCAGCTCACCAACACCAGTCCGCAGCAGGTCACCTACACCATCAATCCGAAGGCCGTGTGGTCCGACGGCAGCCCGATCACCTGGGAGGACCTGCGCTCCCAGGCGAACGCGCAGAGCGGCAAGGACAACGCGTACCTGGTCTCGGCGCTGAGCGGCTTCGACCGGGTGGAGAAGGTCGAGCGCGGCGTCGACGACCGGCAGGCGATCGTCACCTTCAGCCAGCCCTACGGTGAATGGCGCGGCCAGTTCAGCCCGCTCTACCCGAAGTCGGTCACCGGGTCGCCCGAGGCGTTCAACACCGCCAACCGGGACGGGCTGACGCTCAGCTCTGGCCCGTTCGTGATCAGCAACATCGATCGCGCGCAGCAGCGAATCACGCTGAGCCGCAACCCGCAATGGTGGGGCGACACCCCGAAGCTGGACAACATCACCTTCAGCGTGCTCGACCACACCGCCTGGCTGCCCGCCATCCAGAACAACGAGCTCGACATCGCCTACATGTCCGGCATCGAGAACGTGACGGCGGCGCGCTACGCGGCGAACGTGGTCATCCGGCGCGCGCCGGAGCCGAGCTGGTCGCACCTGACCTTCAACGGCGCGCCCGGCTCGCTGCTGGAGGATCCGCAGCTGCGGATCGCCATCTCCAAGGCCATCGACCGGCAGGGCATCGTGACCGCTTCGCAGAACGGCGTGGTCGAGAATCCGAAGCCGCTGAACAACCACATCTTCATGGCGGGCCAGAAGGGTTACCAGGACAACGCCGCTCCGATCGCCTACGACCCGGCCGAGGCGGCCCGGATGCTCGACGAGCTCGGCTGGAAACTCAACGGCGACGTGCGCGAGAAGGACGGCCGCAGGCTCGAACTCCGCGATGTGATGTACCAGCAGGACGCCTGGGTGCAGACCGCCCAGATCGTGCAGCAGAACCTGGCCGCGGTCGGCGTGAAGCTGAACATCCAGACCGTTCCGGGCACGGGCCTGTTCAAGGACGTGATCGATCCGGGCAACTTCGACATCGCCCAGTTCAGCTGGGGCGGTAGCGCGCTGCCGCTCGGCGCGTTGCAGCAGGTCTACTACTACGACCCGAACAACCTGATGGGCAACAAGGCGCGCATCGGTTCGCCGGAGCTCAACGCGCTCATCGACAAGACCATCGCGGAGCTGGACCCGGACAAGGCGATCGAGCTGGCCAACCAGTGCGATCAGATGATCTTCGCCGAGGGCTATTCGGTTCCGCTGCACCAGGCTTCGGGCACCTACGCGGTGCGCGACAACCTCGCCAACTACGGCGCGTTCGGGTTGGCCACGCCGGATTACACGAAAGTCGGCTTCCTGAAGTGAGTTCGAGGTCGGCCCATCCGCTGGCCTATCCGATCGGTGTGACGCTCGGCGCCCTCGCGGTCTGTGCCGCGTGGGCGCCGTTCGCCACGGTGGACCAGTTGGCCGGGTTGGCGACGGTGGCGCTGGGGATACTGGGCTACACCGGGATTCGGCTTCTGATGGCCTTCGGGCTGTTGTCCTGCGGGTTGCCCGAGGCGGGAGTTCTCCGGGTCGCGCGGGTTCGGCAGCAGCACCGGTTGGTGAGCCGATCGTGGTTGGAGGTCACCGGTCCGGCCGGTGCGCGACGGTGGTTGCCGGTGTACTTCGATCCGGCGCTGGTGACTTTCACGGAGAGTTCGGCCGAGTTCGATGGGCGCGTCGTTCGGGCGGGGGATCTGCGGCTGTATCCCTCGGGACGCGCGCGGGATACGGAACCGCCGGGGCGGCTCGTCGACAATCCGAGCCGGCCCGATCCGGACGCACCCGTGCTCGCCGCGAGCCGGGTGACGCGGCGGCTGCTGTTCGACGTTCAGCCCGCCGTCGCCGCGCCCTTTGCCGCGTTGCTGTGGATTTACGTCGATGGTGGGGGTCTCGTCGCCTTTGTCGGCGCGCTCTGCGTCGCGGCTGCTACCGCGACTTGGCTCGCGGCCGTTCGCGGGTCCGACCCGAGCTAGTCCCCCGTCCAGAAAGGTTGGACGCACGATCCGACCGAAGGTCACCGTCAGTCTGCCCACCGCGAGGAAGGTCACCCTCGGTCGGTTCATCGGCCACGCAGGTCGGCTGAATGAAGGTCACCCGGCATTCTGGACGCAGTATTGGTCTGACCACTTGACCAGCTGACCACTCCAGGCGCACAGTAGACGCATGGCGTTGCAACCTGTGGTCAAGCGGTCGGTGTCGGCGGATGTGTTCGAGCAGATCGCCGCGAATGTGCTCAGCGGCGAACTGGCGCCGGGGTCGACCTTGCCGAGCGAACGGCAGTTGGCGGAGGCGCTCGGCGTCTCGCGGCCCGCGGTGCGCGAGGCGCTGCAACGGCTTGCCGCGGCGGGACTCGTCGCCGTGCGGCAGGGCGACGCGACCACCGTGCTCGACTATCGCCGCGGCGCCGGGCTGGAGATCCTGCCCCGGTTGTTGATCCGGGAGGGCATGCTCGAACCCGCTGTCGCGCGCAGCATTCTGGAGGTCCGCATGCACAACGGGCCGAAGGTCGCCGAGTTGGCGGCCGCGCGGATGGGGTCGTTGGACCACAGCGGCGCGAGCCAGTCGGGTGCACCGGATGGAGACTCGGGCGACGCGACCACCCGCGAGCCAGATGCGCCCAATGGTGACTCGGATCGCGCGACCACCAGCCCGTCGGGCGCGCCCAATCGAAACTCGCACCACGCGCAAGCCACCAGCCCATCGGGCACGTCCGCTCGGGACTCGGGCTGCGCGACCACCCGCCACTCGGATACGCCCGGGGATTCGGACAACGCGACCACCCGCCAGCCGGATCCGTCCGATCGAAACTCGCACCACGCGCAAGCCACCAGCCAGCCAGGCGGGCTCGATCGGGACACGGACCGCGCGCAGATCGCACCGAAAGCGGCAGGGGCGGGCGCGGCAGGCCGCACCGATCGCGCGCCCGGCAAGGCGCAGTCCGGCACCGAGACGATCACCGAGTTCGAACAGGTCCGAGACGATCTCGAGCGCGTCGTCGCGGCGCTCACGGTCGAGACCGATCCGGTCGCGCTGCAACGACTCGCCCTGGAGTTCTGGGATCACGTCGTCGACGCGGCCGACTCGATCGTGTTCCGCCTGATGTTCAACATGCTGCGCGCCGCGTACGAACCCGCGCTCGCGGCGCTGGCCCCCGTCATGTCCGCCGAAGTGGGCAATGCCGAGGGCTACCGCGAACTGGCCGCCGCCATCGTGGCGGGCCGGCCGAAGAAGGCCGCCGACAAGGCTCGGGCCCTGCTCGAACCGGCGACCACCGCCCTGATCGAGGCCCTCGGCGGCCGCTGATCACGCAACACCCGAGGTGACACCATGTCCAAAACCCAGCTGCGCCGAGGCCTCACCCTCGGCGACGCCTTCCGCGAGTTCCTCCGCCACCCCTCGCCGTGGATGATCGGCACCGCCCTGGTGCTCGCCCTGATCGCCCGAATCCTGGTCGGCGACTGGCAACTCGGCGACACCCTCCTGCCGCTGGTGATGCTCGCGGTGTTCCCCGCGTTCGAGTGGGTCGTGCACGTCATGGTGCTGCACTGGCGGCCGAAGCGCCTCGGCCCGATCGCCTTGGACAGCGAGCTGGCCCGCAAACACCGCCAGCACCACGTCGATCCGCGCAACATCCCGCTGATCTTCATCCCGACCCGCTCGCTCGCCTTCGTCATCGTGGCATTGCTGGCGATCACCGCCTTCGCGTTCCCCCGACTCGGCCTCGGCCTGACCTTCCTGCTGACCATCACGGTGCTCGGACTCGGCTACGAGTGGACGCACTACCTCATCCACACCGACTACAAGCCGAAAAGGGCTCTGTACCGCGCTGTTTGGCGCAACCACCGGCACCACCACTACAAGAACGAGCACTTCTGGTTCACGGTCACGAGCTCCGGAACCGCGGACCGCGTTTTCGGAACGTATCCGGACCCCAGCGCGGTGGACACCTCACCCACCGCTCGCAACTTGCATGGAGCCCAGGTGAGTTGAGCTAGCCGTGCCGCTTCTGGGCCGGATTCCGCAGCCCGCGGCACCAGGTGCGATGCGCCGAAAATCGACGGTAGTCAAATGGTTGCTATTCGATCTTGAAAAGCCACCATATGACTACCGTCGAATCCATTTCTCTATCGACGGTAGTCAAATGGTGGTTGCGCCCTTGACAGGCCAACAGCCCTCCTCAGGTTGACAGGCCGAGAGCTCTTCTCAGGTTGACAGGCCGAGAGCTCTTTTCGCTTGCCCTCCCTAGACGCAACCACAGCCAGATGACCAAGCCGGAAGCCGAACCCCGCGCACCCGACTGCGGGAGGGAAGCCGGGTACGGCACACGACGCGCCCAGCACCGCTCCGAGGAAAACCTGGGTAGGCGAACCCTTCTGAACACCCGCAACACTGGGCGAAAACACCGGTAGGCGAACCCTTCCAAGCACCCGCAACATTGGGCGAAAGCACTGGTAGGCGCACCCTCTTGGGCACCCCCAACACCGGAAACCGTCACCCCAACGCAACCCCCACAACTACCCGAGCCCCCAAAGACCTCAGGTAGGCCAGCACCAACCGATCCACGACACTTCCTCCTTGACATCCGTATACCTTAGGGGGGTATGGTACCGCCCTGCAACGGATCTTCCGCACGGAAAGGATGGAAATGTCATGACTACGCAAACCGCGCCCACCACCCGCAGATGGTGGGCGCTGGCGGTGATCGCCGCCGCGCAATTCATGGTCATCATGGACACCTCGATCATCGGCATCGCACTGCCGAAGATGCAGGCCGAACTCGGCTTCTCCCAGGAGAATCTGACATGGGTGTTCAACGCGTACGTGATCGCCTTCGGCGGCCTGCTGCTGCTCGGCGGCCGCCTTTCGGACCTGCTCGGCGCGCGCCGGGTGTTCGCCGCGGGCTGGCTCACGCTGCTCGTCGGCTCCGTGATCGCGGGCGCCGCGGGCAATGTCGCGACCGAGCTGATCGGCCGAGCGGTCCAGGGCGGCGGCGCGGCCCTCATCGCGCCCTCGGCACTGACCCTGCTGATGATGCTCTTCGGTTCCTCACCGCAGGAGCTGACCAAGGCGCTCGCCGTCTACGGCGCGGCCGCGCCAGCGGGCGGAACGGCGGGCGTGTTCCTCGGCGGCGTCATCACCGAATACATCAGCTGGCCTTGGGTTTTCTACATCAATGTCCCGATCGCTTTGCTCGCTCTCGTCGCGGTGCCCGCGCTGATGCCGAGCGCACCAGCCCGCTCGGGTTCGGTCGATCTGCTCGGCGCGGCAACGGTGACCGCCGGTCTCGCCGCCGCCGTCTACGGCATCGTCCGCGCGCCCGAGGTCGGCTGGGCCTCCGGGCAGACCTGGGGCGTGCTCGCGATCGCGGGCGCATTGCTCGCCGGTTTCGTGGTCGTCCAGTCCCGCCGCCGGGAACCGCTGATGCGCCTCGGCATCTTCCGCGCGCCGAACCTGGCCGCCGCCAACATCGCCCAACTACTGCTCGGCGCGGCTTGGGTGCCGATGTGGTTCTTCCTGAATCTGTATCTGCAGCAGGTGCTCGGCTACAGCGCGTTCCCGTCGGGCGCGGCGCTGCTCCCGATGACCACGCTGATCATGCTCGGCATGATCGTGCTCGCCCCGCGCGCCATGCAGCGCTTCGGCGCCAAGCCGATGATCGTCACCGGCCTGCTCGTACTAGCGCTCGGACTCGGCATCATGTCGCTGGTACGGCCCACCGGGAACTTCTGGGTCGACGTGCTGCCCGCCTCGCTGGTGGCCGCGGGCGGCATGTCGCTGGCCTTCATACCCTCCCTCGGTACCGCCATCTCGGCGGCCCGTCCGGAGGAGGGCGGCCTCGCCTCGGGCATCGTCAACGTCTCCTACCAGGTGGGCTCGGCCGTGGGCCTGGCCGCGATGACGGCCGTCGCCGCGGCGTTCGGTGCCGACCAGATCGCCGACGTCTCCGAGCTGACCAGCGGTTTCTCGGCCGCTTTCCTGGGCGCGGCGGTCATCGCGCTCGCGGGAGCCGGCATCGCGGCGGTGACCATGCGGACCCCCGCCGCGGAACCCGTATCGGAAACCGTTTGACAAAATACCCTAGGGGGGTATGGTAGAACCGACAACGCAGCAGACGAGGAGACAGACCATGAGCCCCACCGCACCCGCCACAGCCACCTACGCCGTCACCGGCATGACCTGCGGCTGCTGCGTGAACAAGGTCCGCGACAAGGTCGGCGCGCTGCCCGGCGTCACCGAGGTGAGCGTCGACCTGGACGGCGCGACGGTGACCGTCTCGGGACCGGCCCAGGCGGATCGCGCCGCCATCGCCGACGCGATCGACCGTGCGGGCTTCCAGCTCGCCGACTGACCCGACAACGACAACCCGGAACGGAGCACCCGATGAACGCCACGACCAAGTTCGCCGGCTTCACCCTCGGACTCGCGGCGGTCTTCGGGATCGCTCTCGCGACCGGAGCGGCGATCGGCCCGGAACCCACCGAGGCCGCCGCGCACGACGCTCACGCGACCGGGCCCGCCACCGACGGCGGGTCCGGCGCCGAGGAGCTGCCCGGCGGCCTGCTGGTCACCGCCGACGGCTACACCCTGAGCCTGGACACCGCGCAGACCGCCGCGGCGCCGAACTCGACGCTGCGGTTCCGCATCCTCGATCAGCAGGGCGCGCCGGTCACCCGGTACGTCCGCAGCCACGACAAAGACCTGCACCTGATCGTGGTCCGCCGCGACATGTCCGCCTTCCAGCACGTGCACCCGGTGCTGGACGGCAACGGGACCTGGAGCGTCCCGCTCGACCTCACCCGCGCGGGCGATTACCGCGTGTTCGCCGACTTCACCCCCGAGGGCGGCCCGAGCCTGACACTCGGCGCCGATCTCCGGGTCGCGGGCGCCTACGACCCGCGGCCGCTGCCCGCACCCGCGAGCACCGCGGCGGTGGGCGACTACACAGTTACCCTGGATGGTGCGGTCACTCCCGGCCAGGCCTCGAAGGTCACGCTCTCGGTGAGCAAGGGCGGCAAGCCCGTCACCGACCTCCAGCCCTACCTCGGCGCCTACGGCCACCTGGTCGCGCTGCGCGCCGCCGACCTGGCCTACCTGCACGTTCACCCCGAAGGCCATCCCGGTGACGGCGTCACCGCGGCGGGTCCGGGCATCACCTTCTTCGTGACGGCGCCGAGTGCGGGCGACTACCGCCTGTTCCTCGACTTCCAGCACGAAGGGGTGGTCCGCACGGTCGAGTTCACGCTCTCGGTACCGTCGGGCAACGCGCAGACCGGGCACGGCGCACCCGCCGAGCCGGGCCACGGCCACTGATCACCACGTGCCGCAGAGAAAGGAATTCCGATGACGACCGCGACGCAATCACCGGCCAACGGCCAGGTCGAATTGGTGATCGGCGGCATGACCTGCGCGTCTTGCGCCAACCGCATCGAGAAGAAGCTGAACAAGCTGGACGGCGTCACCGCCACCGTCAACTACGCGACCGAGAAGGCGCGGGTCGACTTCACCGGTGACATCTCCCCCGAGGACCTGATCGCCACCGTCGAGCAGGCGGGCTACACCGCCGCGCTGCCCGCGCCGCCGACCGAGGAGCAGACCGACGAGTCCGCCGAAGCGGATCCGACGGCCGCCCTGCGGACCCGGCTGCTGGTCTCGCTGGTGCTGACCGTTCCGGTGATCGCCATGGCGATGGTCCCCGCGTTGCAGTTCACCAACTGGCAGTGGCTCTCGCTGACGCTGGCCGCGCCGGTGGTGGTCTGGGGCGCGCTGCCGTTCCACCGCGCGGCGTGGACCAACCTGCGCCACGGCACCGCGACCATGGACACCCTGGTCTCGATGGGCACCCTGGCCGCGCTGGGCTGGTCGCTCTACGCGCTGTTCTGGGGTACCGCGGGCACGCCGGGTATGACCCACCCGTTCGAGTTCACCATCTCCCGGATGGACGGCACCGGCAACATCTACCTGGAGGCCGCGGCGGGCGTCACCACGTTCATCCTGGCCGGGCGCTTCTTCGAGGCAAGGTCCAAGCGACGGGCGGGCGCGGCGCTGCGCGCACTGCTCGAGCTCGGGGCCAAGGAAGTCTCGCTGCTGCGTCGCGGCGCGAGCGACGGGCCCGGAGGAGGCAGCGAGCGTAACCACGGAGGGCCCCGGGAGCGCCGCCATGGAGACCTCGTCGAGCGGCGGATTCCGATCGAACAGCTCGGTGTCGGCGACGAATTCGTGGTCCGGCCCGGCGAGAAGATCGCCACCGACGGTGTCATCGTGGAGGGTTCCTCGGCGGTCGACGCCTCGATGCTGACCGGTGAATCGGTGCCGGTCGAGGTCGGCGAGGACGACGGCGTCGTCGGCGCGACGGTCAACGTCGGCGGCCGGATCGTGGTGCGCGCCACCAGGATCGGCTCCGACACCCAGCTCGCCCAGATGGCGAAGCTGGTCGAGGACGCGCAGAACGGCAAGGCGCAGGCGCAGCGGCTGGCCGACAAGATCTCCGGGATCTTCGTGCCGGTGGTGATCGCGCTCGCGGTCGCGACGCTCGGATTCTGGCTGGGCACCGGTGGTTCCGTGGCGGCGGCGTTCACCGCGGCGGTCGCGGTGCTGATCATCGCCTGCCCGTGCGCCCTCGGCCTTGCCACCCCGACCGCGCTGATGGTCGGCACCGGACGCGGCGCGCAGCTCGGCATCCTGATCAAGGGTCCCGAGGTGCTGGAATCGACCCGCCGGGTGGACACCGTTGTGCTGGACAAGACCGGCACCGTCACCACCGGCAAGATGACCCTGCTCGACGTGATCGCCGCCGACGGCGAGGACGTGAGCGAGGTGCTGGCTCTGGCCGGCGCGCTGGAGGATTCCTCGGAGCACCCGATCGCGCAGGCGATCGCCAAGGGCGCCCGCGAGAAGGTCGGCGAGCTGGCGGCGGTCGAAGGTTTCGCCAACATCGAGGGCCTCGGCGTGCAGGGCGTGGTGGACGGGCACGCGGTGATCGTCGGGCGAGCCCGGTTGCTCGCCGACTGGTCGCAGCACCTGGACGCCGAGCTCGAGCGGGCCATGCACGCGGCCGAGTCGGAGGGCAAGACCCCCGTCGCGGTCGGCTGGGACGGCAAGGCGCGCGGCGTGCTCGTGGTCGCCGACGCGGTGAAAGCCACCTCGGCCGAGGCGATCTCGCAGCTGAAGGCGCTCGGCTTGACGCCGATCATGCTGACCGGCGACAACAAGGCCGCGGCACGGGCGATCGCCGATCAGGTCGGCATCGAGGAGGTCGTCGCCGAGGTGCTGCCGCAGGACAAGGTGGCCACCGTCGAGCGGTTGCAGTCCGAGGGCAAGGTGGTCGCGATGGTCGGCGACGGCGTCAACGACGCCGCCGCGCTCGCCAAGGCCGATCTCGGCCTGGCCATGGGCACCGGCACCGACGTCGCCATCGAGGCCAGCGATCTGACCCTGGTGCGCGGCGATCTGCGTGCCGCGGCGGACGCGATCCGGTTGTCCCGCAGGACACTCGGCACCATCAAGGGCAACCTGTTCTGGGCCTTCGCCTACAACGTGGCCGCGATTCCGCTGGCCATGGCGGGGCTGCTGAACCCGATGCTCGCCGGTGCGGCGATGGCGTTCTCCTCGGTGTTCGTCGTCAGCAACAGCCTGCGGCTACGCGGATTCCGCTCCACCGCGCAGTAGCGCGAACACGAGCGCAGGAAGAGGGCGGGACGGCACCCCACAAGGCCGTCCCGCCCTTTCGCGTACACGAGCGGGTCTGGACTGAAGGCGACCCACACCGCGCCCTGGCTACTGAAGGTGACCTCCGGTCGGCCGTCTGCCCACCGAACATGGCCGGGGCCAGACCACTGAAGGTGATCCCGACCGCGGCCCGGCCACTGACGGTGGCCTTTGGCCGGATGCCCACCGGCGGCGCCGGGGTCAGTCGAAGGAGGGGCGTACGACGCTGTGGGCGGTGACCTTGTAGGTCGCCAGGATCACGCCGTTGTCCAGGACCTCCGAGCTGCTCAGCTCCATGGTCTCCTCGGCGTCGACGTCGTCGAACAGCCGCTGGCCCTTGCCGAGCAGCACCGGGTAGATCACCAGCCGGTACTCGTCGACCAAGTGGTTGGCGCGCAGCGTGTTGATCAGCGCGCCGCTGCCGAAGACCAGCAGATTCTGCTCGGCGCGCAGCTTGGCGACGCCCTCGGCGACATCGCCCTCGATGCGGGTCGCGTTCCACTCCAGCTCGGTGAGCGAGGTGGTCGCGACGTGCTTGGGCATGCTGTTCATCCGGACCTTGTAGTCGCCCTCCTCCGGGTGCTCGGGCCAGGACGCGGCGAAGCCCTCGTAGGTCGCGCGGCCGAGCAGCAGCGCGTCGGCGTCGAACACCTCGCCGCTCTTGAAGTTCGCGATGCTGTCGTTCCAGAACGGGAACGTCCACGCCGGATTCTCGATGATGCCATCGGCCGAAACGAATTCGGAGACAACGACCTTGCCCATTGTGTGACCTCACTTGTACGTTGCTGTGCGCCCGGTGCGTCCGGAGCATCTCACACATAGAGACGGCGCACGCCCGCAAAACTCATCGCACGAGAAAATCGCTCGCCGTACCGCCCGCGGCGGGTGCGGGGGCGGCGAGGGTGGGGCGCGGGCGTTTCCGTGCTGGGCGGTTGGGTAGTACGGAAGCACCATGGACTTCCACCGTCCGAGGAGCTGCGGGCATGGAGTGGTTCACGGCGCCCGAATACTGGCAGGCCAGGCTGTTCTTTCAGCGTGGCCTGGCGGTCGTGTATCTGCTCGCCTTCCTCGGGGCGGCGCTGCAGTTCCGTGCGCTGATCGGAGAGCGCGGGATGCTGCCGGCACCGCGGTTCCTTCGGCGGGTTTCGCCGCGGCGCTCGCCGAGTCTGTTCCACCTGCACTATTCGGACCGGTTCTTCGCGGGTGTGGCGTGGGCGGGGGTGGCGCTGTCGGCGGCGATGGTCGTGGGGCTCGGGGATCTGGTGCCGCTGTGGGCGGCCATGGCGATGTGGACGGTGCTGTGGGCGCTGTATCTGTCGATCGTCAACATCGGCCAGGCGTGGTACTCCTTCGGTTGGGAGTCGCTGCTGCTGGAGACCGGTTTTCTGGCGATCTTCCTCGGCAACGACACCGTCGCGCCGCCGCTGCTGGTTCTGCTGCTCGCCCGCTGGCTGCTGTTCCGGGTGGAGTTCGGCGCGGGACTGATCAAGCTGCGCGGCGACCCGTGCTGGCGCGATCTGACCTGCCTCTACTACCACCACGAGACCCAGCCGATGCCCGGCCCGCTGAGCTGGTTCTTCCACCATCTGCCTCGGCCGCTGCACCGGGTGGAGGTGGCGGCCAATCACTTCGCCCAGCTCGTGGTGCCATTCGGGCTGTTCACGCCGCAGCCGATCGCGAGCATCGCCGCGGGGCTCGTCATCGTGACGCAGCTGTGGCTGGTGCTCTCCGGCAACTTCGCCTGGCTGAACTGGTTGACGATCCTGCTCGCCGTCACGGCACTGGACGCGCGCGCCTTCGGCCCGCTGCCCGGCGCGCCCGCTTTGTCGGAGCCGCCGCTCTGGTTCGTGGGCGCGGTGATAGCCCTGACGGTGCTCACCGTGGGCCTCAGCTACTGGCCGGTGCGCAACTTGTGCTCCAAGAACCAGCGGATGAACACCTCGTTCAACCCGTATCACCTGGTCAACACCTACGGCGCCTTCGGAAGCATCGACCGGGTGCGCAACGAGGTGGTGATCGAAGGCACCGCCGACGCCTCGATCTCCGATGAAACGGTCTGGCGCGAATACGAATTCAAGGGCAAACCCGGCGACCCGCGCCGCTGGCCACGCCAGTACGCGCCCTACCACCTGCGACTGGACTGGCTGATGTGGTTCGCCGCCATCTCACCGCGCTACGCGGCATCCTGGCTGCTCCCCTTCGTCGTGCGGCTGCTCCAGAACGACCCCGCGACATTGCGCCTGCTGCGCCACTGCCCCTTCCCCGACGCACCGCCCCGCTACATCCGCGCCCGACTCTACGAATACCGCTACACCAGCCTGCGCGAACTCCGACGCGACCACACCTGCTGGCGCCGCGAACTCGTCGACGAATACCTCCCGCCGCTGACCCTGCACCAGGCCCGCGGCTTCGCCTGATTCATTCGGGCACGACCCGCTCGTGCGCGGTCAGCAGCACATGATCGAATCTGGTGCGCAGACCCGACCGGTCGGCGTCGATGGTTTGCGCGTCGAGCACCAACCGCTGCGCGAGATCGCGAAGCTTGGTGTTGGTGTGCTGCGAGCGCCAGCGCAGGATCGAGAAGGCCTGGTCGGCGGATACGGCGTAGACCAGGGAGAGCACGCCTTTGGCCTGTTCGATCGCCGCCCTCGACTCGATCAGCTCGGGCAGCAGGTCCTCGACGACGTCCCTGCGCTCGCCCTCGAGCGCATCGGTGAGATCGATGTAATACCCGGCCGTGCCGATGACGACGCCGTTCTCGTCGGTCTGATAGTCGCCGATGACGATGACCGGATGCTCCCGGCCTTCGGCATCGATGATGCGATGCCTGCTACAGAACGGTTCGCCGGTGTCCACCACCTTGGCGATCACCGATTCGACCAGCTCGCGGTCGTCGGGATGTTTGTGCGAGAGCAGCAACTCCGTCGTCGGTTCCACGGCGCCCGGCTCGTAGCCGTGCATGCGGGCGACCTCGTCCGACCACTCCCAGCGCTGGTCGGCGAAGGAGAAACGGAACTCTCCCGCGTTCGCGCACGACTCGGTGCCGATCACACTGCCGAGCGCGCCGATCGCACGCGGGCTCAGTTCGCTGCCCTCTATCACCTGACCAGTATCCAGGTGGTAACCGGGAAGCGCGGGCCTATGCCCGGGAATCAGGCGGTCAGCGGCAGCCGCATCGCCACAGTGGTCCCACCTTCCCCGGTGGTCACAGCGACGTCGGGAATCACCGCGCGGATGATCGCGAGCCCGCGACCGCGCACGGACCTCGCCTGCGGATCGGGCGGCTTCCAGCGCCCGTGGTCGGCGACTGTGACATTCAACTCGGCGCCGGTGCACGCGGCCCGTACGCACACGGTGCCGCCGTCGCCGCGATGTCCGTGCTCGACCGCGTTGGTGCAGGCCTCACCGACCGCGAGCAGCACGTCGTAAGCGCGCTCGGCGCCGATGCCACAACGCTCCAGCCAGTCCTGAAAAGTGTGCCGGACCTGGGCCAAACGATCGGCGGTTGCCGGAAAGTCCAGCTCCAACGGTCTCGGCGGCGTTCGAAGCCGAAGTGAGCGGGACGTGGTCACCTCGCTGCCTCCCTGCAACGTCCATGTCGATTGCCTTCTCGCCCAGAGCAATACCCATTCGCGCGCCCGGCAAGCCCGATCACACCGTATGAGGTGGCCGATAGTGGCGTCCGTCTCCGTATTTCGGCGCGGCGATTACGACAGTCGAGATCGGGTAAGTTGACTTGGAAGACGCTCACAGCCTTGTCACGCCCGGCGTGGCGAGGCTCGATGCTGCAGAGGTGGGAAAGTGGCGAATTGCGAGCTGGGAGGTCGGCGGTGAGCGGCGAGGGCGCGTCCAAAGTTCTCGACGTGCAGGTGCGCGAATTCGGCGACGTGGCCGTCGTCACCGTGCACGGCGAGGTCGACATGGCTTCCGCGCCGCAGCTGCAAGCCGCCTTGGAAGAGGCTCAGAGCGGCGGGAAGTCGCTGGTGGTCGACATGTTGGACGTCGGCTTCCTCGGCTCGGCGGGACTGAGCGTGCTGCTCGTCGCCTCCGAAGCGCAGCCGGCCCGACTGCGCGTCGTCGCCTCCGACGCGGTGCGCCGCCCGATCGAACTCACCGCCCTCGACGAGCTGCTCTCGGTGTTCCCCTCGCTGAACGCCGCGCTGGCCGCGGACGAGAGCAACACCCCGAGCTGAACGCAGGCGTCCGCCTGGTCACCGCTGCCGGCGCACAGGCTGAGCGAAGTCGCAGATACGCCCTCAGTGCTGCCGTGGCAACCGGACGACCTGCACGAAGAACTCGTCGATCTGCTTGATCGCGGCCACGAACTGGTCGAGATCCACCGGCTTGGTCACGTACGCGTTGGCGTGCAGTTTGTAGCTGCGCAGTATGTCTTCCTCGGCGGCCGAAGTGGTCAGCACGACAACCGGGATGTGCGTCAGCTCCGGATCGGCCTTGATCTTCTCCAGTACCTGCCTGCCGTCGTACTTCGGCAGATTCAGATCGAGCAGGATCAGATCGGGGCGCGGCGCGTCCGCGAACTCGCCCTGCCGGTACAGGAAGTCCAGCGCCTCCTGCCCGTCGTGCGCGACGTGCAGCGTGTTGCCGATCTTGTTGTCCTCGAACGCCTCCCGCGTCATCAACTCGTCACCGGGATCGTCCTCGACGAGCAGGATGTCGATCGGCTGGCCGGGAGTGGTCATGCGCTGGCTCCTTCGGTGATGGGGCTGGACTCCGTGCTCGCGGGTTCGACGGCCTGGAGGGTGAAGCAGAGGCGGGTGCCGTCGCGATAGTCGGTATCGATCCAGATTCTGCCGCCGTGATATTCGATGATCTTCTTGCAGACGGCCAAACCGATTCCGGTTCCGCTGTATTCGTCACGGCCGTGCAGGCGCTGGAAGATGATGAACACCTTCTCGGCGAATTCCGGTGCGATGCCGATACCGTTGTCTGTCACCGAGAACTGCCAGCCGTCGGTCTCCTCCGCGGCGCGCTCGCAGTGGATGCGCACGACCGGCGGAACGTCGGGCTTGCGGAATTTGATGGCGTTGCCGACGAGGTTCTGCCACAGCATCGTCAGCGGGGTCGGCTCACCGAGGATTTCGGGTAGCTCGTCCGGCAGTTCGATGGTCGCGCCGGAGTCCTCGATCGCCGACGACAAGTTGGTGAGCGCCTTCTGCAACGGCTGGTCGAGCCGGATGGGCTCGATGCCCTCGCTGATCCGTCCGACGCGGGAGAAGGTCAGCAGGTCGTTGATGAGCACCTGCATGCGCTTGGCGCCGTCCACCGCGAAGTCGATGTACTGCTTACCGCGCTCGTCCAGCTCCGAGCCGTACCGCTTCTCCAGCAGCTGGCAGAACGAGGCGACCTTGCGCAGCGGCTCCTGCAGGTCGTGCGAGGCGACGTAGGCGAACTGCTCCAGCTCGGCGTTCGAGCGGCGCAGCTCCTCGGCCTGGAGGTCGAGTTCCGCCGTCTGCTCCTCCAACAGGGCCTGCTGCGCGCGGGAGGCGCCCAGCTCGGCGACGATCCGGCGGCGCATGTCCTCGACGGCCTCGGCCACCAGCGCGAGGTCGGCAGGACCGTGCGCGTCGATGCGATGGTCGAATTCACCGTCGGCGACCCGTTTCGACGACTCGGTGAGGTGGCCGAGCGGGCGCGCGACCAGCCGCCGCAGCAGCTCGGTCAAGACGACTCCGGTCAGCAGGAAGGCCGCGATCATGCCGAAGAGCACCGCGTTGCGCACCGTGCGGGCGTGCGCGAGTTCCTCGTTGCCCTTCGCGACCTCGGCCGCGATGTTGTCCTGCTGCGCGGCGGAGGCGGCGCGCACCTCGTCGAAGATGGTCTTGCCACGCAGGACCGCGGTGGTCTCGACCGGACGGGTGGTGCCGGAGGTCACGGTCGCGGCCAGCGGGTCGGCGTACTCGTCGCGCCAATGCGTGGCCGCCCGCTCCACCGTTTCGAGATCGGCGATCCGGGCAGGCCGGTCGGCGAGCAGCTCGCGCAGCCGAGCCGCGGCGCGCTCCTGTTCCCGTTTGCCTTCGTCGTACGGCTCGAGGAAGCGCGGGTCGGCGGCGATGGCGTAACCGCGCAGACCGGTTTCCTGGTTCACCAGCGCGCTCTCCAGGCGGTACGCCTCGGCCGCCGCAGGCATGGTCTGGTTCAGCAGACGGTCGCTGACCTGGTTGGCGTGCGCGATGACCCGCCAGCCCGCGATCGCGCCGACGATCACCACCAGGACCATCACGGCGAGCACGAGCTGGAACCAGCCCTGCGCGGTCAGCCTGCCGACAGTCGTTCTCGTCATCGGTCGCGCCTCCCGTCCCTCGCCCAGCGCAGATACAAGATCGCCACGTCGTCGTCCAAACCGCCCGCGGGGCCCGCCAATTCCTCGACCCGGCGGATCAACTCGTCGACGAACGGTTCGGTCCGTTCCGCGGACACCGTGCCCGCTAGTTCCAGCAGGCCCTGCTCGCCGAGTCGCTCCGCACCCGCGCCGACGCGGCCCTCGAAGAGGCCGTCGGTGAACAGCATCAAGCCCGCGTCGTCCGGCAGATCGACCTCGTGACTCGACCATTGGGCGCGCCCGGGCAGGAAGCCGAGCGCGGGTCCGCCCGGCACCTCGAGCCAGTGCAGCTCGTCGCCGCGCTGGCGCAGCATGCCGGGGTGCCCGGCGCGCCAGACGTGTACTCGGCGGGTCCGCGGATCGAGGACCAGGCTGGTCGCGGTCGCGAAGGTCTGCCGATCGGTGCGCTCGGCGAGCAGCACCTGCTCCAGCAGACGCAACTGCCGCAGGCCGGTGACGCCGCTGAGAACCAGTGTGCGCCAAGCCAATCGCAACGCGACGCCGGCGGCCGCGGCGTCGGGCCCGTGCCCGGAGACGTCGCCGATGATGGCGTGCACCGTGCCGTCCTCGCCCTGGACCACGTCGTAGAAATCGCCGCCGAGCAGCGAATGCGCGCGGCCGGGACGGTACCGCGACACCACGTCGACGGTCCGGTCCGGCCCGAGCAGCGGCGTCGGCAGCAGGCCGCGCTCCAACCGGGCGTTCTCCTGCGCCCGCATCTGGCTGGCCTGAAGTGCGGCGCTGGTGCGTTCGGCGTGTTTGCGCTGGATCGCGTAACGCACCGCGCGCACGAACAATTCGGGTTCGACCCGGCCCTTCACCAGGTAGTCCTGCGCGCCGGAGGCGACCGCGTCCAAGCCGGTGCGCTCCTGGTCGAGGCCCGTCATCACCACGACGGCAACCTGATCGTTGTACGCGCGGATCCTGGCCAGCGCCTCCAAGCCCTGGGCGTCCGGGAGGTGCAGATCGAGCAGCACGCAATCGGGGACCGAGACGCGCAGCCGCTCACCCGCCTCGGCCAGCGTCCGCACCCACTCCAGGCGCAGACCTTGCGCGACATCGGCGACGAGTTCCTCGACCAACAGGGCATCGCCGGGGTCGTCCTCGACCAGCAGCATCGTCGGTTCCCGGTCCAACCGGGCGGAATCGACAGCGATAACAGGATCGTGGGTGCGCAACGACACCACGGCCTCCGATCACGACGAACTGGCGCTACCCCACGGGCGACGCCGACATACTCAGCGGCCGTTTGCTGGACCGAGAGGCAGGAGTGATCGTAGCCGATCTCGTGTACGTGCCGCGGCACACACCGGACGCCCGGCGATGGATTGATGTCGTACACGCACGACTGGAAAGAGAGGGAAGAGCGGATGACGGGATTCGAACCCGCGACCCTCACCTTGGCAAGGTGATGCGCTACCAGCTGCGCTACATCCGCACGCACCGCGTGGCGCCCCGAGGGCGCGTTGCCGTGCGAGGGGCAACTTTAGTCGGCGGGTGCGGATGATTCAAAATCGGCCGTTCTCACACGGGTTGGGCCGCGAGCGTGAGGGTGATCGAGGTCGCCCTGCCTCAGCCGACCGGTTCCGGCGCGCGGCGGAACGCGGTGATGTTGGCGGCGGCCCAGTCGGCGTAGGTGCGGGGTCGGCGGCCGAGGACGGTTCGCACGTCGTCGGTGCGGACGGCGTTGCGGCCCGCGCGGACGTAGGCCTGGCCGGCGAGTGCGCCGTCGATGTACTCGGCCGACATGCCCGCGGCCAGCATGTGCTGACGTGCCTGTTCTTCGGGGACGTCGACGACCTCGATCGGGTGTCCCAGGATCGCGGCGAGCGCGGCCGCTTGGTCGGCGGCGGTGAGCAGCTCGGGGCCGGTGAGGGTGTAGGTGTTGCCCGCGTACGCGGCGGAGAGGAGGGCTTCGACGGCGACCGCGGCGACGTCGCGCGGGTCGATGACGCCTTGCGCTCCCGCTCCCGTGAGGTTGGGCACCGGCTGCCCGGCACGGATGGGCTCGGACCAGCTGAGGGTGTTGGAGGCGAAGGTGCTCGGCCGCAGGACGGTCCATTCGAGTCCGCTTTCCCTGGCCGCCTGCTCGCCGGGCAGATGCCAGGTGCCGACGCGGCCGAGTTCCGGCTCGCCGGTGCCGATCGCCGAGAGCTTCACGATGCGCCGCACGCCCGCCGCGCGGGCCGTGGCGATGAGCGCGCGGTCGGTGTCGGCGTCCTCCGGACCGAGAACGCCGACCAGGAACGCCGCATCGACGCCCGTCATCGCCGCCGCCATCGAAGCGGCGTCGTTGTAGTCGCCGCGCACCACCTCGACGCCCTCGGGCGTCCGCGCCCGTGCCGGATCGCGCGTCACGGCGCGGACCGGCACCGCACGCGCGACCAGCTGACGGACGATCTCACTGCCGATGGTGCCCGTGGCACCGGTAACCAGAATCATGGATACGACGGTGCCGCGCCCGAACCCCGATTCATAGGAACTTTCGGCACAACCGTCCGGCGCGACGATGCCTAGAGTCGATGTCGTGCAGACCGCGCCCGCCCCAGCACGAGCCGCCGTTCGAACCGTCGAACTCGCCGAATCCACCGAACGCACGCCGGCATCGCTGCGCCCGTGGCTGACCGAACTCGGGCGAATTCCCTTGGTACGTGAGCTATCTGAGCCGTTCGCGCACATCCCGCACACCGCGACCACGATCGTGCTGCGCGCGGAGGCGGGTGGACGGCGGGAGGCGCTGGTGCTCGGACCGCGGACCAGGGCGACGTACTCCGTGGCGAAAGCGCCCGCGAGTTGCGTGCGGCTGCGGTTGGCTCCCGGCGCCGCCAACCCGATGCTGGGCGTCGCCGCGAGTGAACTCACCGATCGGGTCGTGCGGCTCGCCGACCTGCCGGGCCCGGCGGGCGAACTCGCCGACGCGCTCGGCGAACTACCACACGAGGAGATCCTCGCCTTTCTGGAAGACGAACTACCGCAGCGCCTTTCCGAGAACCCCACGCAACGCGCGCACCGCGGCCTGCTCACCGAAGCCGCGGCCGCGCTCGCCGAGCCGAGCGGGCGGTCGATCCCGGCCGTGGCCGCCGACCTCGCCGTCAGCGAACGCCAACTGCGCAACCTGTTCAGCGCCGGAATCGGCCTGTCGCCCAAACACTTCGCGCGCATCGGCCGGGTTCGCCAGATTCTCGCGTACGCGGGCGATACCCCGTGGTCACGAATCGCGGCCGACAACGGTTACTACGACCAGTCCCACCTGACGGCCGACTTCCGGACCCTCATGGGCGTGCCGCCCGCCAAGTTCTTTCGCGGGCACCTGCCCGCCCCGACGCCGTGCCAGGCGCCTGCGTAGACGTCAGTCGGTGCTGGCCGCGCGGCGGGCCGCCTTCTCCGCCGCTTCGGCGGCGTCCATGGCGTCGGCCTGCTCCAAGGTCGGTGCGCTGCCGCCGAGGCGCGCGGGCACCCAGTAGGCGCCGGGCTCGTGGTCGTAGCCGTTCTGCACCTCGAGCAGCATCCGCTGCATGGTGGTGCGGAGCTCGGCGGTGAGGTCGGCGGCGGGTTCGTAGGGCTGGATGGGCTCGCCGACCATGATGGAGATGGGAGTGTTGGTGCGGCCCAACCGCTTCGGGAACCCCTTGGTCCAGACGCGCTGCGCGCCCCAGATGACGATCGGGATGATCGGCACGCCCGCCTCGATGGCCATCCGAGCCGCGCCCGACTTGAACTCCTTGATCTCGAAGCTGCGGCTGATGGTGGCCTCGGGGTAGACGCCGACAAGCTCCCCGCGCCGCAAATAGTCCACCGCGGCCTTGTAGGAGTCGGCGCCCGCCGCCCGGTCGACCGGAATGTGCTTGAGCGCACGCATGATCGGGCCGGAGATTTTGTTGTCGAAGACTTCCTTCTTCGCCATGAACCGGACGTAGCGCTTGGGTTTGCGCACCGGCAGACCGGCGTAGGTGAAGTCCATGTAGCCGGTGTGGTTGACCGCGATGACGGCACCACCGGTCGGCGGAATGTGTTCAGCGCCCTTGACGGTGAACTTCAGGCCTTGCACGAAGAAGACGGTCCGGGCCAGCCCGATGATCGTCCGGTAGACGGGTTCCACAATTCCGCTAGCGTAGTCGCAGACTTTCCCATCCGGCAGCTGCGACGCCCGCCGGATCCGGGATCCGCACCGATTCGCGCCTAGAAAGAGGATCGTCGAAGTGGAACGCGCCCGACCGCTGCCGTGCGGCGACCGGACCATCAGGAACGCAGCATCGAGCGAGAGTTCCGCGACACCATCCGACCCGAGACACCCCCACCGAACGCGGACGCTCGTCGGCGCACTGGCGGTCGGCGGCGCGCTCCTGTTGAGCGCGTGCGATTCCGTCTCCGGCATTCCCGGTGACGACCCCGCACCCGCGAAAGCACTGACCACCCCGCCCGCCGCCACCGCCGCGGCCGCGGCACCCACCACCGCGCAAACGAGCATCCTCCCCCCGCCGCCCGCCGACGCCCCCGAGGTCGGCGCGGTGCCCGGCGTGCCGGAGGCGGCGACCGCGCTGCGGCGCTGGGCCGCCGACCTGGAGTCCGACACCATCACCGAACTCCAGGAGAAGTGCTGGACCATGGCGCCGGGCAACGTGGCCGACATGTACGAGGACAAGCAGACGATCCTCGCCACCATCGCCCAGCCCGGCACCGCCACGGCGAAGACCATCACCTGGAAGGGCAGGGCGGCCACCGTCACCGTGGAGCGCGGCGCGATCGCCACCGGCTACGCCTGTCCGCGGGTGTTCCCGGCGGGCGCCGAGATCGGCCCCAACGACGCCGACGCCCGCCACATGGTGCGCCGCTACCTGGCCCGCTTCGTCGGCGAACCGCTCGACCCTGCCGACAAGGAAGGCGACTACCCGCTGGTCTGCAAGGCCACCCCCGCCGAATGGGACCCGAACGGCACCGGAAGCCCGACCCAGCCGCCACTGGCGAACAACCCGGGCAAGCTGACCGGCGCGACCGACTTCGCCGGTCAGCAGATCTTCTCGGATCGGCTCGGCTCCGGCTACCTCACCGTGGAGGTGCCGGTCACCAACTCCTCCGGCGTCACCAAGATCCGCACGTTCACGCTGGCCGAGGGCGACGAGGGCTACTGCATCGGCGACGTCTCGCCGTAGCGGGACCGTGAGCGTCGTCATGGGAATGCAGCTATTAACCTGGGTGGCTGGCAACGCCCCTCAGGCGTAGGAGGAACAGCTAGTGCAGATCACCAGCGTCGGACACGCCGGATTCCACATTCGAACCGCGGCGGGATCGATCCTTTGCGATCCCTGGGTCAACCCCGCGTACTTCGCTTCGTGGGTCCCGTTTCCCGACAACACCCAGCTGGACTGGGACGAGCTGGGCAATTGCGATTTCCTCTACGTCTCGCATCTGCACCGCGACCACTTCGACGCGAAGCACCTGGCCGACCACGTGAACAAGGACGCGACCGTCCTGCTGCCGGACTACCCCGTGCCGGATCTGCGCCGCGAGCTGGAGAAGCTGGGCTTCCACAAGTTCGTCGAGACCGAGGACTCGGTCAAGCACACCGTGACCGGGCCCGGCGGCGAGCTGGACATCATGATCATCGCGCTGCGCGCGCCCGCCGACGGACCGATCGGCGACTCGGGCCTGGTCGTCTCCGACGGTGAGACGGTCTGCTTCAACATGAACGACGCCCGCCCGGTGGACATGGACGTGCTGCACGACGCGTTCGGCCACGTCGACATCCACCTGCTCCAGTACTCGGGCGCCATCTGGTACCCGATGGTCTACGACATCCCGTCCCGCACCAAGTCCAACTTCGGCAAGCAGAAGCGCCAGCGCGGCATGGACCGGGCGCGCAGCTACATCGAACAGGTCGGGGCGACCTGGGTGGTGCCGTCGGCCGGTCCGCCGGTGTTCCTCGACCCGGAACTGCGCTACCTCAACGACGACCGAGGCGACGAGGGCAACATCTTCCCGGACCAGATGGTGTTCCTGGAGCAGATGGAGATCCACGGGAACGAGGGCGGGATCCTGATGATCCCCGGCTCGGTCGCCGACGTGCGCGGCAAGGAACTGTCGCTGACCCACCCGTTCGACCCCGCCGAGATCTACGCCGACAAGGCGGGCTACATCGAGCGGATGGCCGAGCGTATGGCTCCGGTGCTGGCGGCCGAGAAGGCATCGTGGGCGACCGGCGACGGTTCGCTGCTGGAGCCGCTGCAGAAGCTGTTCGAGCCGATCATGGCGCAGAGCGACCTGATCTGCGACGGCATCGGCTACCCCGTCGGCCTGGTGATCGGCGACGAGACCGTGGTGCTCGACTTCCCGAAGCGGGCGGTGCGCGCGCCCATCGAGGGTGAAGGCAAGTACCGCTACGGTTTCCGCATCGCGCCGGAGCTGGTGCGCACGGTGCTGCGCGACAACGAGCCCGACTGGGTGAACACCATCTTCCTGTCCACCCGGTTCCAGGCGTGGCGCATCGGCGGCTACAACGAATTCCTCTACACCTTCTTCAAGTGCCTCACCGACGAGCGCATCGCCTACGCCGACGGCTGGTTCGCCGAGGCGCACGACGATTCGGCCTCGACCGAGCTCGCGGGCTGGGAAGTGCAGCGGCGCTGCCCGCACCTGAAGGCCGATCTGTCCAAGTTCGGTGTGGTCGAGGGGAACACCCTCACCTGCAACCTGCACGGCTGGCAGTGGGATCTGGAGTCGGGCCGGTGCAAGACGTCCAAGGGGCACGAGCTGCGGTCGCGCAAGCTCTGAGCCGGGTTTTCAGGGGCCCCGGCCGGTGGTCGTCGACCGGGGCCCGCTGCGAACAGCTGCGCTGATCAGCGGATCTCTCGGGTCAGCTTGGACGACCACGGACACCAGAAGCACCCCGGTAGAAAGGCGCCGCACGCCTCGTCCAAGTGGTCTTCGACGTAGTTGATAGCCGCGTCGCAGACCTCGATCGCCATGGTGAAGAAGGTGATCGTGTCGGGGTCCAGGTAGAAGCTCCAGCCCGGGTTGTAGTCGACCGTCTGCTTCCTGATGCGACCCATGACGTGGACCGACATCTGTTCCTCGCCGGAGAGGATCCGGCGTGCTTCCTCGATGCGCTGCTCGTTGGTCAGCCGGATGATGAATTCCTTGCCGGAGTAATCGGTGAATGCGAAGTCCGCCATGACATCTCCCTGCCGATCGAATGGATGGATGGGGGTCGCGCGCGGTTCTGCATCGATGCTCTCCGATCCTATCCGTGGGAAAGGGCAGTTGTTCGCGAAATTTGCTGCGGGACAATCGATTTGGACCGGAGGTTGGTTTCCTTCGAGGGAAACCTGCCGGACGGATCAGGTCCGGCCACCGGCGGCGGCGCGCTGGCCGTTGCTTCGAGAGGAAAGCTGAGTCCGGACGGATTTCCTGGCGAGAATCAGCTCGCGGGTCGCGATAGCGCCCCGCGCGACGGGCGCGGCGACCCGTCCGTCGGCGTCGATCAGCACGGCCGACGGTGTACCGCGGACGCGGTACCGCAGCGCCGCCTCGTTGCCCTGCTGCACCAGCGAGGGGATGTCGCCGAGCCCCTGCTCGACGCCCCATGCGGCCTGCTCGACAGCATCACCGTTCCCGACGACCACGATGGTCAGCGCGGTACGCGCCTGCCAGCGCGGCAGCTCGCGGGCCAGCGCGGCGCACAGCTCGCAGCCGGGATGCACGAAGACCAGCAGGACCGGCCGCCCCGCCGCGAGCAGGTCCGCGAGATTCGTGCGGTCGCCCGCTACGTCGAGCAACTCGAACTCCGGCGCGACCGAGCCGACCGGAAGGCCCTCGGCGCCCAGCGTGGACAGCGCCTGCTCGTCCAGCCGACGGCGCAGCGTTCCGACCTGGCCGACAAGCCACGCGATGGCGCCGCACAGCGCCGCGACGAGCGCGAGCCCGGTCGCGGCATCGGCGGGCAGCCCGGCGGGCACCGACGGATGGGCCAACCCGCCCCACAGCGCCAGCGCCGCGAGCAGCATGAGCACACCGTTGCGCGCGATGCTGCGCGCGCCGATCGGCTTCGCGCTCGCCGCACCGAAGCACGAGCACGCGGGACGTTTCCCGAGCCGCAACAGCCGGACCATCACCGCGGTGAACACCGTCAGCAGGAGCAGCGCGCCGATCGCCGCCGCCGCGGCCGTCCACGGCAGGACGACGCCCACCGCGAGCACCGCCTCGACGACCGGCAGTCCCCACGCCACGGCAGGCACCCACCGCACCGGCACCCCGAAGTCCCCCACCGCCTGCCGCGTCCCGGCGCGGTCGGCCAGTTTTCCCCAGGCCGACAACCCGAACACCACGGCGAGCGCCAACCGCGTAACCCACACCCCGTATTCGATCAGCATGGGCCGCACCCTCCCACATCAGCGGTTATTCGAAAACGGAATCGCCGGAAGCGTATTCGAGGTGTTGCGGAGGACGGTCGGTGGCCGCCGGTCGGCGGCTCATCGGTCCGTGAACTCGGTTTCGGCCGAGACGGGAACTTCACCGGGCCGCTGCTTGGCGGCGAGAGCGACCGCCACGAACGTGAGCAGGCAGCCGAGGATCGACCACGGCGACAGGGCCGGGCCGGTCGGAGTGAGCAGGTCGAGGGCGATGGCGGCGGCGAGCTGGCCCGCGACCGAGGTGAGGCCGAGCAGCAGCACGCCGATCCAGCGGACGGTGAGCGCGGCGAGGGCGATGAAGGCGACGCCGATCGCGCCGCCGAGGTAGAGCCACGGTTCGGTGGGGAATTCGCCGAGTCCGCTGATCCCGATCAGCAGGGCGGACTCGATGACCAGCAGGGCGAGCAGACCGACGGCGAAGTTCACCAGTGCGGCCGAGAACGATCCGCCGACCGCGCCGATCCGTCCGTTCACGGCCTGCTGCCAGGCCAGGCCGATGCCTGCCAGCGCGGGCAACGCGATGAGCAGCGCGGACGGGACCGCGCGCAGCGATTCGGGGAGGGCGAGGGCGCCCGGCGTCGCGCCCGAGCGATCGGCGACGGCCACGAAGACCGCGCCGACTGCGAGCGCCGCGCCGCCGACTCGCAGCGCGGTGACCGGCGTCGCGCCGCTGGGCGCCAGACCGAGCCGGTCGACGACCAGACTGCTCGACAGCTGCCCGGCGACGACGGCGACGGTGAACGCGGTGACGCCGATCGCCGCCACGGTCAGACCCTGGCACGCGACGAAGAACGCGCCGAACAACCCGCCGAGCAGCTGCCACCAGCGCAACGTCCGATCGCCCAGCGCCGCCCGCACCGCCCCGAGCCCCGCGCGCAGCCGGGCACTGAGCAGGAACGCGACGGCGAGCAGCAGCAACCCGGTACCGAAACTGACCGTGGCGGCGGCGATCCCATCCTGCAACCGAACCCCGAGCGCGCCGTTGACCCGCGCCTGCACCGCGACACCCGCCCCGATGCAGAACCCGCACCCCAACCCCAGCCTCGTCCGCCCGCTCATTTCCGCACCGTACCCGCGCCCGGCCACGAGTCGTCGCGAGGCGCACAGGACCGATGCGCGGACCGCGCCCACGCGCTAACCCGCGCGCAGTGCCTCGCGATCGGCGGCGAAGCGGTCGTGCCTGGCGTAGGTGCGGTCGCCGCCGTTGCGGGCGATCGAGCCGCGGACGAGGCGGGTGCGCACGCGAGCGCCGACGTTCTCGTGCAGCCGGGTGGCGCCGGGGATGACGCGGCGCGAGACTTCCAGCGCGCCGTTGAGCACGGCCGTGGCCAGTACGGCGGACTGGAAGAAGCGGCTGTCGGGCAGGCCGAGGAAGTCGGCGTTGGTGCGGCCGAGCACGATTCGGCTGTAGGCGACCATGTACTGGGTGAGCAGGTGGCGGATCGCGCGTTGCGCGGGGGTCCGGTCGCCGACGAACAGTCCGCCCGCGGCGGGGATCAGCGCCTGGGCGAGGCGCTGGGAGTCCTCGTCGGGGATGAACTCGGTGTCGGCCAAAATCCAGAAGGAGCGCCAGGTGTCGGTCTCGCAGGTCGGCAGGATCTGCGGATCGATGCCCAGCAGGAAGCCGATGTAGCGCCACAGCTGGAAGACGGCGTCCTTCTCGCGAGCGGAGAACCGCAGACCGAGCGCCTGCGCGCCGACCAGGTTCGCCATCGAGAACAGGCCGAGGGTGCCGACGGTGAGCACCTGGTTGACCGGCTGATCCCAGGCCGCGTAATCCCAGTCGGGACGGCGGTTCATGCCCGAGCGCACGAGCGCGTGCATCAGCCGCACCCGCAGCACGCTCTGATAACCGATCCCGTTGCGTTCCAGCGAGCCGGGCGTCGTGACGTCGAGCCACCACTGGGTGGTCTCGGCGAGCCTGCGCGGCGCCATCGCGTCCAGATCGCCGGTGCCGACCAGCGTCTTGTCCGCGCGGGACGCGAGGTAGCCGCCCATCAGCGCGAACATCCCCATCGCGATGCCACCCCAGACGCTTGTCCGGCCGACGACCCGGGCCCCACGCTCGATCTTGGTCCGGTCCAGCCAGTACGGCTCGGCCTCCACCTGCTCGAAGAACGCGCGCAGCTCGCGCGGGGCGTCGGGTACCGCGGCGATGCCGCGCACCACGGCCGTCTCGAACATCCGGCGGCCCTCGCCGACCGGCAGCCGCTGGATCATCGCCACCACGTCGTCCGCTAGTGGGTCCCCGACCTGGGCGAATCGGCGGAAGGAGTCCCGCTGTGTCGCGGTGCAGCGCAGATCGCCCGGCGCGAGCACCGGCACCGCGTACTTGAACGGGAACTCGGTGAACAGCTTCGGAGTCGGCAGGAACGTCCGGTTGTCATGCGCCATTGCATTGCACCCATCACTTCGAGGTTCGCGCCAGATCGCAGCGCGTTCTGAGTAGACCGTCCCACAAATCTCCATATCTGGCAATATGCTCTGCCAGAATTGGTCACCGCTGTTCCGCGACGGCTCGCACATTCGCTCGCGGCAACCAAGCCGGGGTGAGCGCGGCGATCGCCAACATGACCAGGCCGAGCAGCGCGAGGGTCGTCGCCATCGACAGCCGGATCGTCGCCAGCGCGACGAACCCGAAGATCACCAGCGAGACCACCTCCGAGAGCAGGCCCGACACCGACGTCACGGTCGCGCGAGCCGGACCCTCGATCGCATCCTGCAACCGCGATTCGGCGACCACCTCGGCGTTGAGGACCACGCCGTAGCCGATGCCGATCGCGGTGAAACCGATGCCGGTCAGCAGGTACACGGCATCGGGGCGATCGGTGGCGAGTCCCGAGACGAGGGAGCCGCCGATGAACAGCATGCCGCCCACCCCGACAGCGAGCGCGATGGTGCGTGCGGACAAGCGCGCCGTGCGACCCGCGAGCAGCGAGCCGGTGAGCGAACCGGCCACCGTCAGTCCGACCAACAGCGGCACCACCACGGTCGGCGCGCCCGCGGACTGGGCGAGCAGCGCGAAGTATTCGTCGTAGGCGGTGATGCCGAACAGCAGCGCACCGAGCAGCACGCCATTGCGTACCCGGCGCACCCGGATCGCCTCGCCGACGCCGGTGCGCAGCATCGTCAGATAGCGGGTGAGGACACCGCGGCTGCCACCCGCGCGGGCCGCGGCGCGTCCGTCGACCGGCACGACGGGATGACCCGGCACCGCGGCGACCACACCCGGGGCCGCTACGCCGACACGGGTCGCGACCGTGTCGGCCGCGTCGTCGTCGAGGTCGTCGACCGATGCCGCCTTCGGCGCGCTCGGCAGCGATACCGCGACGAGCACGTGCGACGCCGCGATCGCCACGCTGGACCAGCCGACCAGCGCGTATCCGCCCAACGCGTACAGCGGCGTCGCGGCGAGGATCGCCACGACCACCGCGCCTTCCGCCGCCGCGCGGGCGTAGCCCATGATGCGCGGGTAGACGCCGGATTCGCCCCTGGCGACCAGGTCGTCGTAGATCAGCGCCTCGAACGTGCCCGACTCCAGGGCGCTGGACACACCCCACAACACGAAGCCGATCGCGAAGCCCGGATAGGACGGCGCGACGGTCCACAGCGTGAACGCGCCGAGCACCAGCACGCCGCTGAGGATCAGCAGGCCGCGCCGGGACACCGTGTCGGCCCAGGCGCCCGAGGGCACCTCGAGGACGAACGCGGTGATCGACCAGAGTGCGAGCAGCGAGGAGATCTGCGCGGTGTTCAGGCCGTGTTCGGCGAACAGCAGCGCGTACAGCGCGTAGAGCGGGATGAGATCGCGTGATCCCTTGAACAGCACCGCACGCGCGGTGAGACCACGGACACCGTGATCACGACCCCGACGCGTGGCGGGTGCGCGGGAAGCTCAATAGCCGTTGATGATCAAGCGCATGTCCTTCAGCTTCGACGCCGGTCCACGTTCGCGTCAAGCGATTTTCCGGGACTCAGCCCAGCGGCAGCCAGCCGTTCGCCGCGGGCATCGGATCGTCACCGATTTCCCGATCGGCGAATCCGGAGCCGACCCGGCCCTGCCCCTCGTTCAGGTCGTTGATCAGCTCCGATACCGGATGCGAATCGCTGTAGTGGTACCCCTGAGCCAGCGCGAAACCGAGCTCGGTCAGCACCGCGGCCTGATACTCGGTCTCCACGCCCTCGGCGATGACCTGGAGGTCGAGCGCGCTGCTGAGCGCGGCGATGACGCCGAGCAGCGGCGGGGCCGGGGAATCCGAGCGGATGGCCGCCACGAAGGACTGGTCCACCTTGATGATGTCGCTCGGCAGGGTGGCGAGGCGGCTGAGCGAGGAGTAGCCGGTGCCGAAGTCATCGATGGCGATGCGCACGCCCCGTTCCCGCAGGGTGTGCAGGTTCGCGATCGCGGTCTGGGATTCGGCGGCCAGCTCGCTCTCGGTCACCTCGAGCACCAGTTGGTCGGCGGGCCATCCGGTGCTCGCGAGAATGTTGGAAACCCGGTCGGCGTAACCCGTTTCGGCCAATTCGAGTCCGCTGACGTTGACGTTGAGCGTCAGATCCAGCTGCGCGAAGGTCTCCTGCAAGCGGGCCGCGTCGGCGCAGGCGCGCCGCAGCACGAGTTCGTCCAGATCGGAGATGAGGTCGTATTCCTCGGCGACCCGGATCAGTCCCTCGGTGGTCACGTCCGGCTGCGCGCTCGACGACCAGCGCAGCAGCGCCTCGACGCCGACCGCCTTGCCGCCGCCCTCGGTCAAGCTGACGATCGGCTGGTAGTGCACGTCCAGCGCGCCGCGGTCGATGGCCTCGCGCAGTTCGACCGCCAGCGGCAGCTGCCTCGAGGACTCCAGCACGGTCCGGTTTCGACCGGCCTGCTTGGCGCGGTACAGACCGACGTCGGCCCGGCTCACCAGCAGCGAGCCGGACTCGCCGGGCTGCCACGACGTGACACCCGCCGAGCAGCCGGTGGTGACGGCCGCCCGCAACTGCTCGGTGAGCAGGATCGCGGCCTGCTCGGTGGTATTCGGCAGCAGCAGCGCGAAGGCGTCGCCGCCGTAGCGGGCCAGCCGCTGTTCCTCGGACAGCAGCTTGGACCAGGTGTCGGCCACGCGCTGCAAGACCGCGTCGCCCGCGCGGTGGCCGAGGTGATCGTTGATCTTCTGGAAGCGGTCGAGATCGACGAGCACCAGCGAAAGACCCTGCCCGTTGCGGGTGGCCTGCGCGATGGCGGTGTTCAGCGCGCGGTCGAAGCCGCGGCGGTTCAGCAGGCCGGTGAGCACGTCGATATCGGCTTCCGAGGCCATCCTGGTCAGAATGCCGACGACGACGCCGACGCCGAACGTCACGCCCGCCGGAATGAGGCCCGACCACCAGGGCAGATCGCGCGCGGGCAGCGCCCACAGGCACAGCGCCATGGCGAAGGCGATGTGCGCCGCGGCCTGCGGCCAACGGAAGAACAAGGCCGCGTCGCACGCGACGAAGACGTAGAACGAGGCGAGGCTGATGCCGCCGACCGTGTTCGGGAACGAGTGCACCGCGATCGTCACGAGCACGGTCGCGATGGCCACATAGCCGTGGTGAATGGAATGCGGCAGGCGCGGACCCCACGCGAGCAGCGTCAGACCCAGCACCAGCGCGATCGCCGCCGCCGTCCCGACCAGTGGCCGATTACCCTCATCGCCCGGTGCGATGGCCGTGATCACCAGGCCAAGCACACCACCCATGACGTAGAACGCCCCGGTGGTTCGAGCCATGACCATTGCCGTCGCCAGCGCCGATGCCGCCCGCACCCGGGTTCGGGTATCGCCGCGCGCCCCGATTCCTCGCACGGGGAACAGCCTAGACACAACGCATCTCACTGGTTGCCACATCCCCGGAATCCGGTATGGCGAACCAGTGGCTATTGCCCGTGGTCAGCCCGCCGGGCGCAGCACCTCGGTACCGACGAACGGCACCAGCGCCTCGGGCACCCGGACCGAACCGTCGGCCTGCTGGTGGTTCTCCAGCATCGCGACGATCCAGCGCGTGGTCGCCAGCGTTCCGTTCAAAGTGGCTGCGATCTGCGGCTTTCCGTTCTCGTCGCGGTAGCGCACGGCGAGGCGACGGGCCTGGAAGGTGGTGCAGTTGGAGGTCGAGGTGAGCTCGCGGTAGGTCCGCTGGCTGGGCACCCAGCCCTCGCAGTCGAACTTGCGCGCGGCCGAGCTGCCGAGATCGCCCGCGGCGACATCGATGATGCGGTAGGGCACCTCGATGGCGGCGAGCATCTCGCGCTCCCAGTCCAGCAGGCGGCGGTGCTCGGCGTCGGCCTGATCCGGCGTGGTGTAGACGAACATCTCGACCTTGTCGAACTGGTGCACCCGGATGATGCCGCGGGTGTCCTTGCCGTAGCTGCCCGCCTCGCGGCGGAAGCACGACGACCAGCCCGCGTACCGCTTGGGGCCGCCGCTCAGATCGAGGATCTCGCCCGAGTGGTAGCCGGCCAGCGGCACTTCGGAGGTGCCGACCAGGTACAGGTCGTCGTCGGCCAGGTGGTAGACCTCGGCCGAATGCTGGCCGAGGAAGCCGGTGCCCGCCATGATCTCCGGGCGCACCAGCACCGGGGGGATCATCATGCTGAAGCCGTTGGCGACGGCCTTCTGCGCGGCTAGCTGGAGCAGGCCCAGTTGCAGCAGCGCGCCGTAACCGGTGAGGAAGTAGAACCGGGCGCCCGACACCTTGGCGCCGCGCTCCATGTCGATCAGGCCGAGCGACTCGCCGAGCTCCAGGTGGTCCTTCGGCTCGAAATCGAATTCGCGCGGCGTGCCGACGGTTTCGAGGACGATGTAGTCGTCCTCGCCGCCCGCGGGCGCGCCGTCCTGCACGACGTTCGAGATCGCGCGGTGCGCGGCGTCCAGGTCGGCGTCGGCGGCGTGCTGGGCCGCCTCGGCCTCCTTGACCTTCACCGACATCTCCTGCGCCTGCGACAGCAGGGTGGGGCGCTCTTCCTTGGACGCCTTGCCGACCAGCTTGCCCATCGCCTTGTGCTCGGCGCGCAGGTTGTCGGCGGTGGCGACCGCGGCGCGGCGCGCGGCGTCCGCCTCCAGGAGGGCGTCGACGAGGGCGGGGTCTTCGCCGCGGGCGCGCTGCGAGGCGCGCACCACGTCGGGGTCTTCCCGCAGGAGTCGGAGGTCGATCATGGGCTATCAGCCTAGTCGGCGGACCCCGGGCGCTTCACCCCGATATCGGTCTGTGGGTTCAGCGGGTCCGATCGGCGTAGCCCGGCCTTCCGCTCCGACCGCCGATGGACTCCGACCGGCGCGCTCGATCGACCTGTTTGCGCCGATATGTCCTGTTCCGGGCCGCTCGGGGCGCGGCGCGCGCATAGTTGGCTTGTGGGCACGACTTTCGACGAGACGACCATCGACAACGCCCTCGCCGACCTGGCCGCGGGCGAGAAGACATGGGCGGCCACCCCGCTGCGCAAGCGCAGGGAACTGCTCGACGAGATCCACAAACGCACCGGCCGCTTCGCCGGCGACTGGGTGCGGGCCGCTCGCACCGTCAAGGACCTGGACGCGGACTCGCCGCTGGTGGGCGAGGAGTGGATGTCCGGCCCCCTGACGCTCTTGCAGGCCACCGCCGCCCTCTCGGCCACCCTGGCGAAACTGGAGGCCGGGCGCAGTCCGCTGGACGGCGTCCGGCTGACCACCGCGCCCGGCGACCGGGTCGCGGTGCCGATCCTGCCCCTCGATTTCTACGACCGGCTGCTGCTCAGCGGCTTCCGCGGCGAGGTCTGGCTGCGACCGGGGGTGGACGCCGCGACGGCCCGCCGTCAGGCCGGACTCGGTCAGCTCGATCCCGCCGCGACTGGCGGCGTCGGCGCGGTGCTCGGCGCGGGCAACATCACCTCGATCCCGCCGCTGGACACGCTCTACGAGCTGTACGCGCACAACCGCGTCGTGGCGCTCAAGCTCAACCCGATCACCGATCCGCTGTTCACGGTGTTCGAGATGATCTTCGCGCCGCTCATCGAGCTCGGCGTGCTGCGGATCCTGGTCGGCGGCGCGGAGGCGGGCGGCTACCTGGTACGCCATCCCGATGTCGCGCACGTGCACATGACCGGAAGCGCCGACACCCACGACGCGATCGTCTGGGGACGCGGAGCCGAGGGCGAGGCGAACCGGCGCGCGGGCACACCACTGCTGAACAAGCCGATCACCAGCGAGCTCGGCGGCGTCTCCCCGACCATCGTGGTCCCCGGCGACTGGTCCGACGCCGACCTGAGCTACCAGGCCCAGCACATCGCGACCCAGCGGCTGCACAACGGCGGCTACAACTGCGTGGCGGCGCAGGCGGTCGTGCTCGGCGCGGACTGGCCGCAGAAGGATCGCTTCCTCGACGAACTGCGCATGGCGCTCGAACTGGCGCCGCAGCGGACGGCCTACTACCCCGGCAGCGACACCCGCGTCGCCGACGCGCTCGCCTCCTATCCGACGGCGGAGCGGCTCGGCCAGGGCCGGGTGCTGATCGACGGCCTGCCGTCGGCCGAAACGCCCCTGCTGCGCACCGAGTACTTCTCGCCGGTGCTCGGCGTGGTCGAACTGCCCGGGCGCGGCGGCGAATTCCTCCAGGCCGCGGTCGATTTCGCCAACGCCGAGCTGACCGGAACGCTCGGCGCCAACGTGCTCGCCGATCCGGGGACGATCGGCAGGCTCGGCATCGCCTTCGACCGCGCGGTGGAACGTCTTCGCTACGGGACCGTCGCGGTGAACGCGTGGACCGGCCTCGCCTTCCTGTCGCCGCGCGCGAGCTGGGGCGCCTTCCCCGGCCACACCGTCGACGACGTGCAGAGCGGAATCGGCGTGGTGCACAACGCTTTCCTGCTCGACGACGTCGAACGCACCGTGGTGCGCGGACCGTTCCGGCCCGCGCCGCGCTCGCTGCTCGGCGGCGAACTCGCGCTCTCGCCCAAACCGCCGTGGTTCGTCGACAACAGCACCGCCGCCACGACCGGCCGCAAGCTCACCGAGTTCTACACCGACCGGAATCCGGCGCGGCTGCCCGGATTGTTCCTTTCCGCGTTCCGCGGCTAGACATGACCAAGGCGCGCGGATTCGGCCAGGTCGTGGCACCCGAGGGCAGACGCTGCCATGATGGACCGCGATGTCCTCCGATGATGTGTCCCAGACTCCGCAGCCCGAGAAGTCGCCGGCGGGTGTATCGGCGCGCTCGGGTTCGTTCCCTCGATCCCTGGCGTCCGCGCGCCGAGCGCTGACCGACGGCGGCGGGCTGCACCTGTCGGCGCCGACGCTGCGCTGGGGCCTGCTCGCCGTCGCGGCGGGCGCCGTCACCGCGGCCTTGGTCACGCTGTTCGTGACCGGCTTCGAGAACGAGACAGGCCTGGAAGCGCACAACCCCGGCGCGCCGGGGCACACCGTGCTGGACAAGGAGTTCGGCACCGCGGCCAAGGGCGACTGCCTGAGCTGGACCAAACCCGACCGCAGCGACCTGGTGAAGGTGTCCTGCGGCAGCAGGCATCTGTTCGAGGTCGCCGCCGACATCGACATGAGCAGATACCCGGGCGTGGAATTCGGGCCCGGCTCGCGCTTCCCGGACTCGCTGCGGCTCACCGAGCTCAAGGAAGAGCACTGCGTGCCCGCGGTACAGCAGTACATGAACGGGAAATTCGACCCGCGCGGTCGCTACGTCGTCGGCCTGATGTACCCGAGCCCGGAGGGCTGGAGGAACGGCGACCGCACCCTGCGCTGCGGTCTTCAGTTCTCCGGCAGCACCGGAACGCCGCTGCCGTCGCAGGGCAGCGCGGTGGAACACGACCAGTCCAGGGTCTTCCAGGCGGGCACCTGCCTCGGCATCAATCAGAATCTGCCGACCGATCCGGTGGACTGCGCGCAGGCGCACGCGGTGGAGATCGTCGCGACCGTCGATCTGGGCGCGCATTTCACCGGCGGTCCGCCCGCCAAGGAGGAGCAGGACAAGTACGTCGAGGAGCAGTGCGCCAACGCGGCCACCGATTACCTCGGCTCCCCCGAGGCGATTCGCGACAAGACGCTGACGCTGTTCTTCGACTACGTCGACGCGCGCAGTTGGCTCGCGGGCAGCCGCAAACTGGACTGCATGATCGGCAAGGGCACCGACCGCGAGGGTTTCGCGCCCATCACCGGTTCGGCCAAGGGCGAGATCCTGATCAACGGCCAAGCCCCTGTGCCGCCGCCGAATTCGGGTCGCTCCACGCCCGCGCCGCTGCCCGGCGCCGCGCCGCTGCCCCCGCAGCCACGGCCGCGGTAGGGCGCGTACACGCATGGCGGTCTTCATGTCCGAGGACCGGTTCGAGGAACTGGTCTCCGACGCACTGGATCTGATCCCGGCCGAGCTCGCGCGCGCCATCGACAATGTGGTCGTGCTGATCGAACCGCGCAATATGGAAGACCCGCATTTGCTCGGGCTCTATCACGGAATCGCGTTGACGGAGCGGGACAGTCAGTACGGCGGCGCGCTGCCCGACACGGTGACCATCTATCGCGACGCGATTCTGGAGATCTGCGCCGACGAGGAAGAGGTCGTCGAAGAAGTCGCGATCACTGTGATCCACGAGATCGCACACTATTTCGGCATTGACGAAGACCGCCTGCATCAGCTGGGATGGGGCTAGTCTTTACCAAGTCGTCGGTGCGAGCCGCGTCATTCGGACGGACACGGTGCGCAGGGGAGCGCGGACGGCTGGCAAGATCGCAAAGAAGTAGGGGATTCGATGGAACCGATCGCGTGGCTGTCGCGTCCTATCACTCGTAGGGGGAATTCTCGTGGTTCCGCCCCATAGCCGCCACTAGAAGGAGTCGAGTAATGGTTGGCCACGTTTCGATCTCGCCCGAGATCATCCTCGCCGCCGCTGCCGAGCTGGACTTGCTGGCCGAACGATTGGCCGCCGCCGCGGCGGTCACCGCCCCGGCGACGCACGTCCTCCCGTCCGGCGCCGACGAGGTCTCGCTGCTCGCCGCCCACCACTTCAACAAGGCCGCCGCGACGCACGACGGCTCCGTCGCCCAGGGCATCCTCGAGCTGCACCATGCCGCCGCCGTCCTGCGCATGCAACTCGCCACCCACGTCGCCGAGGACGTCGTCAAGGCGGGCGTGATGCACGGCGTCGCGGGCACCATCGGCGCCTGATCGCGGACATCGAAACACAAGGGGAGAAACAAGCATGACCGCAGGTATCACCGGGGTGTTCTGGCTGCCCCGCATGGCCGAAGTGAATTCCGCGCTGCTCCACTCGGGCGCGCACGCCGTACCGATCTCGGCCGCCGCCACGGCGTGGGGCGGGCTCACCGCGGCCTGGGTGGACGCGACCGCGACCGTCACCCGCGTGATGGCCGAGCTGGGCGTCGGCATGCAGGGTGTCAACGGCATCGCCGCGCTGTCCCGGCTGGTCGGATTCACCGGCTGGGCGGAGCAGCAGGGCGTGATGGCCGCCTCGATGGGAGCGAAGGCCGCGGCGAACGCCACCGCCTACACCGTCGCGGCACTGACGATGCCGAGCCCGCCCGAGATCGTCGCCACCAACACCGCCGTCTTCGTCTCCGCGAACCCCGCGGGCGCGGTGTCGGGCGCGTGGGAGGCGGCCGAACTGGCCAAGCACGCGATGGACATCCGCGCCGCGCTGGTCATGGAGACCTACGAGGCGGCGACCACGGCGACCGTCACCACCCCCGGCGAGTTCTACAACCCGCCGCCGATCGCCAACGGCGCGGGCACCGCGGACCCCGGCTCGGCCGAGGCCACCTTCCAGGGTGACCCGGTGCAGTCGGCCATCGCGACCGCCGTCTCGGTGGTGAACAACCCGGCGGTGGCCAGTGCCGCGACCCAGGTGGCCAACGTGGCGGGCACCGTCGCCACCGGTGGCGTGAGCACCGTCGGCAACATCGGCGCCAACGCGATCGCGGCGGTCACCAGCGCGGGCGCGCCGAGCGTCGCGCCGGCCGCGCCGATGACGATGATGGCGGGCGGCATGGCGGGCGCCGCGGCGACCACCGCCTCGACCCGCTCGGCGACCTTCGGACCGAGCGTCAACCTGAACAACGGCTCGCTGAAGCTTCCGGAGGGCTGGGGTTCGGGTCTGCCGACCAACGCGCCCGCCGCGGCTCCGGTGGCCGAGGTCGTCGCCCGGGTCGATGCCGCGCCGGTCCGTCCGGCCGCCACCAACCCGGCGGGCAGCCCGCTGCTCGGGAGCACGCGCAGCGCCGAGGACGACGAGTCCGAGCACAAGGGCGCCGACTACCTGCGTGGCGATCACTTCACCGACGGTCGTTTCTCCGCCGATGGCGTCATCGGCGCCGACCCTGCCGGGACGGCTAAGTGACGATTCTGGGTGCGGGCCGCGGCCCGTCGATGCTCGGGGGCGTCACGTTGTCGCTCGACGAAATGCAGTTCCTCCTGGAGAAACTGGAGTTCGACGAGCTTCCCGTCGTGCTGCAAGCGATGGGTCGCTACGACAACCAGACCGACCACGACGCCGCGATGGACGTGGCCGCCCAGTCGCTCACGGAGCGGGACTTCCTGATCGACGGGATCGTCCACCGGGAACTCGAGGACCGATTGCGGACGCTGTACCGGCCGCACTGGGTGCTCGCGCTGCGGTGGAACGTCGAGGGGCAGGTCAGCCGGTTGTGTCTCGCGAAGGGTGACGACATGGTGGTCGTCGCCCTCCGCGGGCCGGAGTCCTACGTCATCGACGAGGTGGAAGAGGATCTGCCGGGACCGATCGTCGCGGCGCTCGGCCCGGCCGAGCCGCTCGAGCTGGAGAGCATGAACGCCGAGACCGAGCTGCTCGCACCGATCTTCAACGAGACCGGCGACGCCGCGGCGACGGCCAACCGGTTGGCGAAGGTGTGCAACCCGAACCGCGACGCGCAGACGCTGGCCTCGGCGCTGGTCGAAATCCATTCGCACGCGCAGATTTCCGGTGTGGCGTACGGCGACGGGACCAGGGACATCTCGGACAACCACATCGCGATCTTCAACACGCGCAACGGACGGTTCCTGATCACGGCCAGCGTCGCCGACGACGGGACGAAGTGGTCGTCGATCAGTTCCGGTACGACGGCGCGGCTGCGGACGGCGTTGCTGGATCTGATGAATTCGCTGCCGGAGCGGGAGGATTTCCCGCAGCGGGCGGCGAAGTAGCGGTGAGCTCAGCCCATCGGGTCGTCGGCGGTGGGTGAGACCTCGTAGTCGAAGGGCGGGACGAAGCGGCCCCAGCGGATGCAGTCCCAGCCGCCGTCGGGGCGCGGGACCAGCTCGATGGTCTCGGTGTTGTCGAGGTGGTTGTTGGTGGTGAACGGCGGCGCCACTCCGCTGAGCGTGCGCGCGACCAGTCGCATCGCCGCGCCGTGGTTGACCAGCAGCACGTCACCGCCGCCCGCCTCCGGCAGCAGGAAGGACGTGCGCAGGGTTTCGACGACCGGGAGGAATCGCGCGAGGACGTCCTCGCCGGATTCGCCGCCGGGCACCCGCTCGGTCAGATCACCCTCGTGCCAGGCGCGGTAGATGCGCTGGAAGGTCCGGTGCGCGTCGGGATCGTTCAGCCCTTCCAGTTCGCCGACCTGGACCTCGTGCACGTCGTCGAGGATGTCAGCCGCGACGCCGGTCGCCGCTTCGATGTAGCTCGCCGTCTGCCTGGCGCGCAACGCGGCCGAGGAGAGCAGTGCGCGCGGCGGCGCGAGCAGGTTCGAACCGAACGTTTTCGCTTGGGCCGCACCGCGTTCGGTCAACGGCAGCCCGGGCACCCTGGTGTCGAGAATCTTGGCGACGTTGCCTTCGGTCTCCCCGTGCCGGACCAGGATCAGCTTGCCCGCGATCTCGTTCATAAGTCCGCCACCCCCTTTCGTAACTGAGTCAGCCACTCCGCGGCCGCCTCGTCGGACGGCGGCGGCGTCCCGGTCGCCGAAGTCGCGGGCCAGGAACCGAGGAAGCGGATCCGGGCCGTGCGGTGCAGCGCCTTGAGCGCCTCGGCCACCGCGGTGTCATCGATATGCCCGACGCAGTCGAGATAGAACCGGTAGGTGCCCATTCCCGTTCGGGTGGGCCGGGATTCGATCCTCGTCAGGTCGATGCCGCGCGTCGCGAACTCGGCGAACGCGCGCATCAGCGAGCCGGGCTCGTTCGCCAGCTCCAGCACGATCGAGGTGCGGTCGGCGCCGGTCGGCGCCGGGGCCACCCGCGGCCTGGTGACCAGCACGAAGCGGGTGATCGCCTGCTCGTTGTCGGCCACCCCGGAAGCCAGTGCGATCAGCCCGAGCCGCTCCCCCGCCAGCGCGGTGGAGACGGCCGCGTCGGCGCGCCCGGCCGCGACGTCCTCGGCGGCGGCGGCATTGGAAGCCGAGGTGTAGATCTCCGCGTCGGCCAAGCGTCGCGCGATCCACATCCGCACCTGAGCGGCGGCCACCGGGTACGCGGCCAGCGTCCGCACGTCGGACAACTCGGTGCCCGGCCTGGCCAGGATGGTGAAGCTGACCTCCAGCTCCGTCTCCGCGACAATCTGCAAGCGCGGCCCGATGGCCAGCGAATCCAGCGTCGCCGAGATCGAACCCTCCACGGAACTCTCGATCGGCACGACCGCGCCATCGACGTCGCCGGACCGGATCAGATCGAGTGCGGCGCCCTGGCTGGGCGCGGCGACTCGCTCGACGGGTCCGTCGAAGACCGCCGAGGACTCGAGCTTGGCGAGGGCCATCTCGGTGAAGGTTCCGGACGGTCCGAAATACGCGATGCGCGGCACCCCTACGACATTACAAGCGGTGGGGAGACAGCAAACCGGTTCGTGGGGGTGCGTCCTTGCTCAGGTTGGTCGGTGGATTCTGGGGAGTGGTTGTGGTGCTGTCGGGCGTCAGGTCGTGGTGCTGGTTTCGCGGTTCGGCGTCCAGTCGGCGGGTGGGGTGCGTTGGTGGACGTTGTTCCTAGGGTTTACCTGCGAGTTCACGCGCTCCTACCCAGGTTTTCCTCGAACGGTGCTGGGCACGTTGGGAGCCGTACCCGGCTTACCTCCCGCAGTCGTGGGGCGTAGGCACAGCTCCCGGCGGGGTCATCTGGCTGTGGTTGCGTTCTTCGTGGTGAGTAGCTGGTGATTTTCGAGGGGACGTGCGAGTTCGTAGTTGGGTTGCTTTGGGCGCGGGTTCGCCGGTCCGGGGCAGCCCACTGCAAAGCCCCGAAAATCGACGGTAGTCAAATGGTTGCTAGTTGATCTTGAACAGCCACCATATGACTACCGTCGGATCCATTTCTCTATCGACGGTAGTCAAATGGTGGTTGGGCCCTTGACAGGCCAACAGCCCTCCTCAGCTCGACCCGCCAAGACCTCTCTTCGAATGAACTCTCTAGACGCAACCACAGCCAGATGACCACGCCGGAAGCCGAGCCCACCCACCTGACTGCGGGAGGTAAGCCGGGTACGGCACCCGACGCGCCCAGCACTGCTCCGAGGAAAACCTGGGTAGGCACACCCTTCGAAAACCCGCAACATTGGACGAAAACACTGGTAGGCGCACCCCCTTGGGCACCCCCAACACCGGAAACGGTCACCCCAACGCAACACCCATAACAAACCGAACCCAACGCCAAACAAAGCCAGGCGCATCTCGAAGCCAACTTGGGAAACAGCCCACCGAACACCTACGCCCCGAAGCGGGCAACGACTTAGGGAGCAAGCACTCCCAACGCATTACGAACCCGCTCCGGCTCAGCGGTCTCCACAGCGAGCAGAACCTCTCGAACCGCCTCCACCGCAGGCGGTTTCAACCCCGTCAAGAACGCGATGTCGGGCCGAACCAGCGCATCCCGAATGTCCTCACCGCACAACGCCGCCGCGGTCGCGGCAACGATGGCGACGGCGCGCTCACCATCGTCCGTGCGCGCGACGAATCCGGTATCGGAGTGCGCGATGGCAGCAAGGAAGTCGGCGATCTCGGAGTCGGGAGCGTCGGCGTCCAGGGTCGGGGCATCGGGAACGGAGCCAACGGGGCGGACGAGCCCGTCGACCAGGCTGCGGCGGGCAGGGGTGGACAGCGTGACCAGCACCGGTTCACTCATGCCGTTCCCTGCCGTCGGTGTCGCATCTCCCACGACATCACCGTAGCGGGCCCAGATTCTGGAATCAGCTGGAAGGTAACGCTTGCGGATCGAGGGCGGCTCACTTAGCTTAGGATTACCTAATTGACGCCGCCGCCATCACCACGGAGGTCCGCATGCCGAATCCGACCGTCGCGCCTACCACCGCCGAGCGGGTGCGCAGCGCGTGCGCCCACGCGGAGCAGGCGGTTCTCGCGCTGCCGGGTATCGATCCGACCCCGACGTCGGTGCATCACCTGCGACAGTGCGGGGATGTGGTGGTCGCGGTGCCGAACGGCTCGCTCGCCGCGGTGCTGACCGGTAACTCCGGGCCCGGCGGCGCGGCGGCGGTGCTCGAACTCACCGATCACGCGCCGCTGCCGCTGCGCGAGCCGGTCCGCGCCCTGGTGTGGCTGCGCGGTACCGTGCGCGCCGTGCCCGCGCAGGCCCAGCGCGTGCTGGCGGGCGAAGTAGCCAAGGACAACCCGGACCCCGCGCTGCTGGACGTCGGGCACACCTCGACGCTGCTGCGGCTGGTGATCAACAGCGCCGTCATGGCCGACTCCACCGGCGCCGAATCGGTTTGTGTCGAGGAACTGCGGCTCGCCCAGCCGGACCCGTTCTGCACGATGGAGTCGGCCTGGTTGCAGCATATGGACGCCGACCACGCCGACGTCATCGCCCAGCTCGCGCGCCACCTGCCGCCGCGCCTGCAGACCGGCACCGTGCACCCGCTCGCCATCGACCGCTACGGCGTCACCCTGCGCATCGAAGGTCACGACGGCGACCACGACTTCCGCCTCCCCTTCAGCGCTCCGGCCAACGACGTCGAATCCCTCAGCCGCGCCGTCCGCACCCTGGCGGGTTGCCCCTTCCTCAACGGCATCCGCCGCATGTGACCGCGGCCTCGGCGCGAACCCGCCGCTAGATTCGACGCATGCGTGCTGAGTCGGATGCCCCCGGCGAATCCGAGTTGACCGACCGGGAGCGTCTCGGGATCCGGATCGAGATCGCGATCGTGCTGACCGTCACCTTCGGGTTGAGCGGGGTCAGCGCGGCGCTCTCGCTGGTGGACAGTGCGCTCGGACCGGGCGGCGTCGGCGGGCGGACGGTCGCGCTGAACGCCTCGCGCTCCGACCACTCGCTGATCGATCTGCTGTTCCAGTTGCTCGGGGTGTTGCGGCTGGCCGGGTGGGCGGCGCTGGGTCTGTATCTGTTGTGGCGCAGCGGGATCGGGCCGCGGTTGATCGGGCTCGCGCGGTTCCGTCCGAAAGCGGACGGGTTGCCGGGGCTGGTGCTGGCCGCGATCATCGGGCTGCCCGGGCTCGGGCTGTATCTGGTCGCGCACGCGATGGGGTTCAGCGTGACGATCGTGCCGAGTTCGCTGGACGAGCACTGGTGGCGGCTGCCCGTGCTGATCCTGTCCGCCTTCGCGAATTCGTTCGCCGAGGAGATCCTCGTGGTCGCTTACCTCATCACGCGGCTGCGCAGACTCGGCTGGACGGAGAATTCCGCGCTGGTCGCCTCGGCGCTGTTACGTGGCAGCTATCACCTTTACCAAGGGCTCGGCGGCGGTCTCGGAAACCTGGTGATGGGCTTGATCTTCGGCCGCTACTGGCAGCGCACCAACCGGCTGTGGCCGCTGATCCTGGCGCACGCGACCATCGACGCGGTCGCCTACATCGGCTACACGGCGCTGCGCGGACGCGTTTACTGGCTGCCGTAACGGAATCACGCTGCCGGGTGATTATCGGAGAAACCAGTGCCGCCCCCGATCAGTAGAGTCAGTGTGATGAACGGCGACGACCCCCGCGATGCGCGGACGCGCCGGGTGCCGCCGCCGCAGGGCCGCCCCGGCGTGCCGCGACCACCCCAACCGGGCGGCGCCGCCGTACCGCCCCCGCCCCGAGGCGCCGTCCCGCCCCCGCAACACGGCCGGGGTGCCAACCCGCCGCGCGATGCCGTTCCGCCGCCACAGCGCCGCTCCGCACAACCGCCACAGGGTGGCAATCCCCCTCCGGGCCACACCGCACGGCCCGGCCACGCCGCACCGCCGCACGACCGCACCCCCGTCCCGCCACCGCATGGTCGAGGCGACGTCCCGCGCTCGGGCCGGGCCGCCGCGGGCTACGGCGCTGCCCCGCCGCACGGCGACCCGGCCGCCCAACACGGTCGCCCTCCGCACGGTCGACCCGGCCGAGGCCGAATCGAACGGACGACCAAGATCCTCCGCCGCGACGGCGCCGACCCCAACGCCCAGCCCCTCGCCTATTCCCAGGTCCCCCAGGAATCGCACGAAGCACCCCCGCGAATGCGCAAAGCCGAACCCGAGTACGCGCCGACGCAACAACCGGAGCCGTTCCACGACCCCGTTCCGCCGCGCACCCACGCCCCGAGCCCGCGCGGACGCCGCAGCACCCCGCCACCGCCCCCTCCTGCCGCGCCGCCGCGCGCCGGTCGCGCCCCGCGCCCGCGCCGCAAGCGGCGTCCGTTCCGCTGGTTCCTGGTGTTTCTGCTGCTGTTGGTCGTCGGCTCGGTCGCAGCGCTGATCAATCTGGACGGCAAGCTGACCCGCATCGATGCCTTGGCCGGATACACCGACCGGGTCGGCAACACCCCCGGCACCAACTGGCTGCTCGTGGGCTCCGACGGTCGCGGCGGCCTCTCCCCCGAACAGGAGCAGGAGCTGGCCACCGGCGGTGAGGTCGGGCCGGAGCGCACCGACACGATCATGCTGGTGCACATCCCGAAGTCGGGCCCGGCCACGCTGGTCAGCCTGCCGCGCGACTCCTACGTCGGCATCCCGGGCCACGGCAAGGACAAACTCAACGCCGCGTTCGCGATCGGCGGGCCGCAGCTGCTCGTGCAGACCGTGGAGATCGCGACCGGCCTGCGCATCGACCACTACGCCCAGATCGGCTTCGCCGGTTTCGCGGGCATCGTCGACACGCTGGGCGGCATCGACGTCTGCGTGCCCAAGCCCATCGACGACCCGCTCGCCGGGATCGACCTGGAGGCGGGCTGCCAGAAGCTGAACGGACCCGACGCGCTCGGCTTCGTGCGGTCCAGGGCGACCGCGCTGGCCGACATCGACCGGATGAACAACCAGCGCCTCTTCATGGCCGCGCTGCTGCAGAAGGCGACCAGCGGCGCGACACTGGCCAACCCGTTCAAGCTCTGGCCGCTGGCGGGCGACACGGCGCGCTCGCTGAAGGTCGACGAGGGCGATCACATCTGGGACCTCGGCCGCCTCGGCTGGGCGATGCGCGGCGAGACGGTCGCGACCACGGTGCCGGTCGGCGGTTTCGACGACGTCTCCGGCATCGGCAACGTGCTGCTGTGGGACAAGACGAAGGCGGGCGCGTTCTTCGAGGCGCTCGCGGACGACAGATCGATCCCGGAGGAGCTGATCACGCGGTAGCGTCGGAGTATGTCCGACACCGATGGCGCCCCGCCCTTTCCGGCCTTGCTGCGCGATCAGATCCGGCACGGATTCACCGTCGCGCAGCAGTATCTCGCCGGCGCGGTCTACTTCGACGCGCACCGGCTCCCGCAGTTGGCCCGACATTGCTATGCCCGCTCGGAGGAGCACCGCGGGCACGCGCTGCGCATGGTGCAGCATCTGCTCGACCGGGATCTGGAGATCCGGGTCGGTGGCCTGGACTCGATCCGCTCCGACTTCGAATCCCCGCGCGCCGCAATCGCTTTCCTGCTCGAGGCGGAGCGCGGCTGCACCGCGCAGGTCACCGCGCTCGCGAAGGCAGCGCGAGACAGCGGCGACTACCTCGGCGAGCGATTCACCCAGTGGTTCCTGAAAGCGCAGCTGGACAACGTCGCCCGGATGACGACGCTGCTGACGGTGCTCGACCGGGAGGGCAACCTGTTCGACGTCGAGCAGTTCGTGGCGCGCGAGGTACGCGCTCCCGCAAAGGCGGACATTTCGGCGCCGAAAATGGCTGGCGCAGCAAACATTTAATTAGGCAACACTAGCCTCAATAAGGGTGCACTTGGATGACACGCGCCCTGACCAGCGATAATGTGGCGTCATGTCCAGCCATCCGGAATCCCCACGCAGCAAATTCCACAGCCTGCTCCACGACCAGATCCGGCACGAATTCAATGCCGAACACCAATACATCGCGATCGCGGTGTGGTTCGACAATGCGGATCTGCCGCAGCTGGCCAAGCGGTTCTACGCGCAGGCCGTGGAAGAACGCAATCACGCGATGATGATCGTGCAGTACTTCCTCGACCGGGATATCAGCATCGAGCTTTCCGGCATCGATCCGGCGAAGTCGCATTTCGATGATGTTCGTGAACCGATCGCCCTGGCCCTCAACCAGGAGAAGACCGTCACCGACCAGATCATCCGGTTGGCGAGCACGGCGCGCGAAGAGGGCGATTACCTCGGCGAGCAGTTCATGCAGTGGTTCCTGAAGGAACAGGTCGAGGAGGTCGCGAATATGACGACCTTGCTCAACATCGCCGACCGCGCGGGCTCGAACCTGTTCGACCTGGAGAATTTCATCGCGCGGGAGATGAGTTCCCCTGCCGATGCTTCGGGCGCGCCCTCGACAGCGGGCGGCCACATCTAAAAAGGTCTTTCGGCGTACAGGCCCAGCTCTTCGCGACGAGCTGGGCCTGTTCGGACCGAGATGGTTGCCTCAGCTGGCACTCAACGAGCTGAGCAGCGTCGTGAGCAGCGCAAGAATGGCTTCCATGGTGTTCCCTACTTTCCTCATCAGTGCGGTGCGGTAATTCGCACCATCACCAGTAACGGTGATGGTGAGAACTTATCCCGCGACAGGTCTGAAAGAAGGGTTTTTCACAAAATTGCTCCGGGAAATTTCCGGAGTCAGCGCAGGGTCACCTGACGTGAGCGCAGACCATCGCGCGAGCGGCGCTCGTCGGCGGTCAGCGGCGTGTCCGCGGCCAGCGCATCGAGCAGGCGGACGCCGAACTCGGCGGCCGGCTCCGTCCACTCGCTCGGGTGGCGCTCCGGGTCCAGGTCGAACACCGGCACCAGCAGCCCATGCGTGCGGAACGAGCCCGCGAAGCGCGAGCCCTCGCCCATGTGCAGCCCGCCCGAGGCGTGCAGCCGGGCCAGCGCCAGCATCAGGTCGTCCTCGTTCTCCGGGCGCACCCAGCGCACATGCGCCTTCTCGCCCGCGTCGACCCACCAGGCCGCGCCGACGGCATCGCCGCCGAGCTCCAGCCGCGCCGACGGCATGATCGCCTGCTTGGCCTGCTCGATGGTCGCGGCGACCTGCGGATCGGGCGTCACGCCCTCCGGCACCCACCAGTCGAAGTCTTGGTGCACGGTGAGTTCCAGGTCGGCGCCCGGATCGATGACGTCGGCCAGGCGCGGACCGCCCGCGACGCTCTCGACGGACGTCAGCGAGTCGCCGGGCTCGGCGGACTGGGTCCACAGGATCGCGGCGGCGATATCGGCGGCCGGGTCGGCGCCCTGGAACTGCACCTGGGTGCCGACGTAACCGGTCGGCTCGTCGCCGGCACGGACCAGCGCGGCCACCGCGCCGGGCAGCACCGTGGCGAGCACGACCGAACGCTCGGCGGCCACCTCGGGCGACAACTTCAGCGTCGCGGTCGCCGACGGCACGAACTCCCGCAGTGCGACCAGATCGCATTCCGCGGCCAAGCCTTCGAACGGCCGGGTGACGGCATTGGCCGCCTGCTCCTGCGCCGCCTTGCGCTCGGCGAGACGCTGCGCCCGGTTCCCTCCGGGCTTCGGACTGTTGCGCTTGCTCTTACCCACGAGGGCTCAAACTACAGGGTGCTGTGACCGTCGCCGCAATGCGCCACGGCGCGGAACGCGAGGAATCGCGGAGCCGTGCGCCGCGGGTTACGCGGCGGCGAGCAGTGTCTTGGTCCGGCCGGGGTGGTTGGTCGCGACCCAGCTGACGCCGAGGTCGGCGCACAGCCGCACGTCCTTGGGATCGTCCACGGTCCAGCAGTAGGTGGCGCGACCCGCCGCGGCGGCCCTGTCCACCAGATCCGGATGCTCGCGCAACGTCTTCACCGACGGCCCGACGGCCGTGGCGCCGACGGTGGTCGCGGCGCCGCCGCCGAGGTAACGCGAGGACTCGCCGAGCAGCACCGTGGGCAGCAGCGGCGCCGCGCGACGGATCCGCCACACCGCGGTCGCGGCGAACGACATGACGACCGCGCGCGAGTGATCCGCCGAGGCGGGCGTGGCGATGCCGAAACGCTGGAGCTCGGCGAGCAGCTTGTTCTCCACCAACGCGCCGTAGCGGACCGGGTGCTTGGTCTCGATGAACAGCTTGGTCGGCCTGCTGCGCCAGTCGAGCACCAGCTCGATGAGTTCGCTGAGGGTGAGCACCGAGGCAGGCTGGCCGTCGCCGCCGAAATCGAGCGAGCGCAACTCGTCCAGCGTCATCTCGCTGACCAGCCCGGAACCCGAGGAGGTGCGGTCGACCGTGCGGTCGTGCACGCAGACCAGATGTCCGTCCCTGGTCAGCCGGACGTCGCACTCCACGCCGTCCGCGCCCTCCTGGAGCGCGAGTTCGTACGCGGCGAGCGTGTGCTCGGGACGCGCCGCCGAAGCGCCCCGGTGCGCGACGACGAACGGTGCGCGACTGCTCTGGCTCACTTGGCCATGACCTCCTCGTGCTGAACGGCACCGCTGTCGGTATCCCGATCCTCGGTGATCTCGGCGTCGGCCGCATCCCGGGCCGTCGCCTCGGCGCGGGCGGGGTGCACCGGCTCGATGACCGGCACCGGCGGATCGACGGCGACCACCCAGCGGCGCGCCAACCGGAGCCGCCCGAACAGGTCGCGGCCGTCGAGCAGCCGCAGCATCCAGAGCGTCAGCACGGTCACCGCCGCGGCGACCGCGTCGGTCCACGCCGTGAACAGCACGCCGTCCGCCTTGACCTGCAACGAATCCGCGGTCCGCCAGAACAGTGCGGCGGCGGCCATCAGTCCGCCGAAAACCCAAGCGCACCACCAGATCCGAATCGCGCGCACGGCCCTGGGGTCGCTGCGTTCGGCCGCGATCTCGGTGAGGAACACACCCGGCCAGACCAGATTCACCACCGGGATCAGGCAGCCGAGGACGAGCGCCGGAGCGGAACGGGGATCGCTGCGGCCCGCCTTCGCGAACACCGCGCGGCGGGTCTCGACGAGCCAGCCGAGCAGGGCGACGCCGCTGCCGAGCGCGAAGGCCAGCGCGAGCAGCGATGCCCCCGTGACCAGCCAGTCCGAGAAGCGCAGCGCCCACGGGTCGATGAGGCGGGTCCGGTTGACCAGCAGGACGACGTAGCGCACCAGCTCGCCGACCGCGGCGAGCGCGAACATCCCCGCGGTGACGAGCAGCAGCGGCGTGACCCAGCCCGCCAGCACGGCGGTGCGCCGGCGCGGGGTCGCGGCAGCCGCGACCGCCGGTTCGTCGCGCAGCCCCCAGCGCGGAATCTGCGCATAGCGCGGGGTCGGCGCGGCGGGCTTGCGAACCGCCGTCGTGACAGGTCTGCCGTTCCGCTGGTCGGGGCGGCGCGCGACCCAGCGGTAATTGCGCCGTTCGGCGGGAGCGTCGAGGGGCCCCGGAGAGAGCAGCACGCCGTGGCAGCGCGGGCACCAGTGCATCGGGGTCCCGTGCACGGCCCATCGCGCGCCGCAGCGCGCACAGGGCTGCAGCATGGTACTCACAGCGTGTCCTTCGCTCGCCCGGCGTGGTCGCGCGGGCAGCCGCTCCTGACGCTCATTGCCTGGGCACCTCGCTCTTTCGTCAGTAGATCTTCGCCGGTTGGTCGCTCTCGCCGACCAGCGGGCGACCCGACTTCTGCCAGGCCACCATGCCACCGCTGACTTGCACGGCCTCGAAACCGACGTAGGCCAGGTATTTCGCCACTTCGATCGACCGGCCGCCCTGCCTGCACACGACATAGACGTCGGCGTCGTAGTCCAGCTCGTCGATGCGGGCGGGCACGTCGACCATCGGGATGTGGATCGCGCCGGGGGCGTGCCCGAGCTGCCACTCGTCGTCCTCGCGCACGTCGAGCAGGATGGCCCGGACCTGGTCCGGTCGCTCGCTGTGGTCGAATTCGCCGGGCAGGTCTTCCACCGGCACCGACGGGATCTCGGAGCTCGTCACGACTCGATCCTGCCATGATCGGCGCACGTGCGTGCCGTCGCCCGCGTCGCGGTCACACGCGGGTTCGGGACGGACTCGGCCTCGCCTCGGGAGTTATCCACATAATCCACAAGCTGATCCACAGGCGGTACCTATCGCCATCCGGGACACTCACAGGCCGCGGCTATAGGCAAACGTCACGCGAATCGGTTTCACCTTGTCGAGACGGGATCGGGACCCACGCGGCCCGGTTCGGCTGATCCGCAGCGAAGCGCGTCACGAACACCCGATCCGGGACTCCCCTCCTTGTCCATCCCGGAGCGGTCGTTCGCCGCCGCCTCGGAACCGCGGCCGAGCGGGTCCCGACACTTACTTGGACGGCGCGGCGAACGATTCGGTTCCAGAAAAAACGAGAACACTAGCGAAAAAATGAAATACCGGGTTCCAGCTGGTGCTGTGGGTAGCCTGGGGCCATGAACGTGAGCAGGGGGCTACTCGACGGATTGGACTCCAACGGTTTCAACACCGCGATCTCGGAGGCGGCCTGCCTCGGGCTCGAGGTCGATACCGAGGCGGCGACGCTACGACTCGATCTGACCGTGCTGACGCTGCCCGCCGACGGGGCGGCGCCGCAGGATCATCAGGTCCGCCTGAACTTCACCGGCGTCAGCCGGGTCGCGGCGTCGCTGCGCGTCCAGCGCTGGGACGACATCGAAGCGGAAATCCTTCCGTTGCAGCTCGACGGCCTCGACGAGGCCATCCGCAGCTTCGGCGGCGGCCGCCTGCACGGCTGGGAATTCATCGATGTCGACGACAGCGGTTGGACGCTGTGGCGCGAACTGCTCAGCTTCGACACCAAGATCGACGACCACACCCCGTCGCACGTGCTCGAGTTCTCCCAGGAGGAGGGCATCGACCCGCGCGAACTCGACGTCCGGGTGTGGTTCGACAGCCTCACGGTGCACGACGCCAAGGGCAAGGAGATCGCGCCCGCCGACTTCATCGCGGGCGGCGTCCGCTGGTGGAAGGCGCACGACGCGGGCGATCCGCGCACCATCCGCCCCGGCATCGTTCCGCCGCTGTAACGAGACTTCCGCGGCCGCCGCGCATCCGATCACACCGGGTGCGCGGCGTTTACGCGCAAACGTCCGCAAAGGTCCCTCCACCACCGAGCTTCACCACAGGGAACTGCCGCAGCTGGAGCGTCCGCCGAGCGCGGCTGGAGGCTCCGCCGCGCAAGGACTTTCAGGCCCCGAGCCCCACGGGACAGCTCACCCCGGTGGCGTGCACGGGACAGTAACCGCCGGGATTCTTCGCCAGATACTGCTGGTGGTACCCCTCGGCGTAGTAGAACCCGGACAGATTCAGCCCCGGCCCACCCGCGCGCGGTGTCGGCAGCGGTGCGATCTCGGTGGTGATCGACCCGTATCCCGCCTCCGCCAGCCGCTTTCCGTAGCTCTCCGCGGTACTCCTGGCCAGCTCGGCCTGTTCGTCGTCCAGCGTGAAGATCGCCGACCGATACTGCGTTCCGCGATCGTTGCCCTGGCGCATGCCCTGGGTCGGATCGTGTTCTTCCCAGAAGTGCCGCAACACGTTCGCGTACCCGAGCACCGCCGGATCGAAGACGACGAGCACCGCCTCGGTGTGGCCGGTGCGGCCGCTGCACACCTCCTCGTAGGTGGGGTTCGGCGTGAAGCCACCGGCGTAACCGACCGCGGTCGTGTAGACGCCGTCGAGTTCCCAGAAGCCCTTCTCCGCACCCCAGAAACAACCCATACCGACGACCGCCACCCGCATGCCCTCCGGGAAGGGCGGACGGATGGGATGTCCGTTCACGAAGTGGGTATCCGGCACCAGAATTGGTTCCTCCCGGCCGGGGAGCGCCTGTTCCGGCGCCACCATCACCGGCTCCGGGAGACGGATCCGTCCGACCAGTTCGTCGAAGAACGACATGGTTCGATGCTACTCACGAATGCTCGCGGTCGAATTCCCCTTCCGTTCACACCGAGACCAACCCCTGCGTGATCGTCCGATCTCCGATGGAATGTGGGGGCACACGGCCCGGTTGGAACCGAGCGGGTGTACGAATGATGGTTGGAAGCGCTCGATCCGGGCGCCACAGCCCGACAACTGAGAAAGGGACATCGTGGCTGAGTACACGCTGCCAGATCTGGATTACGACTACAGCGCCCTGGAGCCCCACATCTCCGGGCAGATCAACGAGCTGCATCATTCCAAGCACCACGCGGCCTACGTCGCGGGCGCGAACACCGCACTCGAGAAGCTCGAGGCGGCTCGTGAGTCCGGCGATCACGGCGCGATCTTCCTCTACGAGAAGAACCTCGCGTTCCACCTCGGTGGCCACGTGAACCACTCCATCTGGTGGAAGAACCTTTCCCCGAACGGTGGCGACAAGCCGGTCGGCGAGCTGGCCGCCGCGATCGACGACCAGTTCGGTTCGTTCGACAAGTTCCGCGCGCAGTTCACCGCGGCCGCCAACGGCCTGCAGGGCTCCGGCTGGGCGGTGCTCGGCTACGACACCCTCGGCCAGAAGCTGCTCACCTTCCAGCTCTACGACCAGCAGGCCAACGTCCCGCTGGGCATCATCCCGCTGCTGCAGGTCGACATGTGGGAGCACGCCTTCTACCTGCAGTACAAGAACGTCAAGGCCGACTACGTGACCGCGTTCTGGAACGTCGTCAACTGGGAGGACGTGCAGGAGCGCTTCGCCCGCGCCGTCAGCCAGGGCAAAGGCCTGATCTTCGGCTGAGTTGTCGGCGCGCTGGCGCGCGCGTGTTCGGGGCCTTTATGTCTCGCTTCCGAGCGGTCGAGACTCGCGACTGCGTCGCATGCGCTTCGACCGCTCGGAAGCGAGACGGCCCCGAACGGGCTCGTAAGACTCGCCCCGGCGTGCCTGGGAGTGCGCGGGCGGCGAGCCGGAGCCAGAGTTGGCCCGCCGGGTAGATGGATCGCCCGGCGGGCTTTTCGCTGTCCAGCGTCCGATTAGCACTCATTGGTACTTGTGTGCCAGATGATCCGTGAGTCATCCTCTGAATCCAATAGTTCGAGGACGGGCAAGGCCGCCCCCGGTTCCATCTCGGGAGGCACGATGCGGACCAACGGGCCGATCGGCGTAACGCCGTTCCACTCGCGCGGATCGCTGCGCGGGTTCGTCATCTCCGGCCGCTGGCCGGACACCACCAAGGAGTGGGCGCAGGTACTCGTGCTCGCGGTGCGGGTGGCCAGCCTGCCTGGCCTGCTCGCCACCTCGACCGTCTTCGGCGTCCGCGAGGATCTGCCGGACGATCCGGAGCCGGGCACGGTCGGGCTGGTGCTGGCCGAGGGCACGGTGCTCGGCGAGGAGGCGCTGGAGCCGGGCCGGTTCGCCGACCATGTGCCGCCCGCGCTGCTCATGCTGCACCCGCCCTCGGAGACCCGGCCGTCGCTGCCGGAATGCGCGGGCGCGGCGTCCGGCTGCGTGTTGCTGCCCGGCGTGCCGCACCTCGGCCTCGAACACCGCGCGGCCTGGGCCGAGGCGGAATCCGACGGCACCGTCACCTCGCTGGTCAGCCGGGTCGGCCTCGATCCGATCTGCGATCCGGACACCGCCGTGCTCGCGATGCTGCTCGCCGCTTGAACGCGCCGTTGGCGCCGCGTGAGTGGCCGCGGCGCCATTACGGTTGCGATCGCCCTCGGCCGAACGCGCGCTGCGCAGCGGATGCCGACGGCGCCACTTCCCGCTGAACCGCGCGCGAACACACACGCGCACAGCGACATTCGCGCGAGTCGGTGGTTTGCGAGGGGGCTACACAGTTAGCCTGTGACGGTCGAAAGGATCGTGGAAGACATGTCCGGTAATCCCCTCGCCGCCGCCGAACCGTGGGATCTGGTCGCCGACGGCTACGCCGAATCCGCGCTCGCGATCATGGCGCCCTTCTCCGACCGCGCCCTCGAACTGGCCGACCTGCCCGCCGACGCGCACATCATCGACGTCGCGGCGGGGCCGGGAACGCTGAGCCTGCCCGCCGCCGCCCGGGTCCGCCGCGTGCAGGCCGTGGATTTCGCCGAACACATGCTCGAACGGCTCAGCGACGCCGCGCGGGCCGCCGGGCTGACCAACATCGACGTGCGCGTCGGCGACGGTCAGCAGCTGCCGTTCGAGGACGATCGATTCGACGCGGCCTTCTCGATGTTCGGCCTGATGTTCTTCCCCGACCGGGTCAAGGGTTTCGCCGAGATGTTCCGGGTGCTGAAACCCGGCGGTGTCGCGGTGGTGTCGAGCTGGGCGCCGGTCGCCGAATCCCCCTTGATGCGCATGCGGTTCGGCGCGTTGGCGGCGGGCGATCCGAACGTCCAGGAGCCGCAGCCCAACTTCCTGAGCCTGGAGAATCCGGAGGTGTTCGCCACCGAGATGCGCGGCGCGGGGTTCGCCGGTGTGTCCATCCAGCGCCACACCACTACGGTGTCCTACCCCGACGCGGATCGGCTCTGGGAGCAGATGTCGCGCGGCAGCGCGCCGATGACGGTGCTGCGGCACTCGATCGGCGAGGACGAGTGGGCCGCTCGTTCCGAGCTGATGCGGGCCTACCTCGTCGAGAACTACCGTCCGAACACACCGCTGGCCACCACGGCGTTCCTCGGCATCGGGCACAAGCCACTGCCGTGACCACGAAAAAAGCCGCCCCCGAACCGAATCGGAGGCGGCCTCTCGTGCGGAGATTACCGCGGCGCCATACGCAGCGCGCCGTCCATGCGGATGGTCTCGCCGTTCAGGTAGTCGTGCTCGACGATGTACTGCGACAGCTGCGCGTACTCGTCCGGGCGGCCGAGGCGCGACGGGAAGGGCACGCCCGCCTCGAGGCCCTTGCGGTACTCCTCGGTGACGCCGGCCAGCATCGGGGTGTCGATGATGCCGGGGGCGATGGTGTTCACGCGGATGCCGAACTGCGCCAGGTCGCGCGCGGCCGGGACGGTCATGCCGTGCACGCCGCCCTTGGAGGCGGAATAGGCGATCTGGCCGACCTGGCCCTCGAAAGCGGCGACCGAGGCGGTGTTGATGACGACGCCGCGCTGGCCGTGCTCGTCGACCGGGTCGGTCTTGGCGATGGCGTCGGCGGCCAGGCGCATGACGTTGAAGGTGCCGAGCAGGTTCACGGTGATGACGGTGCGGAACAGCTCCAGATCGTGCGGGCCGTTCTTGGACAGGATGCGACCGGCCCAGCCGACACCGGCGCAGTTGACCACGATGCGCAGCGGCGCGCCCGACTCGACCACCTTCGCGACCGCGGCCGCGACCTCGTCGTTGCTGGTCACATCGGCCGGAATGAGGGTGACTCCGGCGGGCACGTTGTCACCGGCGCGCTCGATCGACTGCGGCACGTCCAGGCCGAAGACAGTGGCGCCCAGCTCGGCGAAACGCTTGGCGGTGGCGGCGCCGAGGCCGGATGCGCCTCCGGTGATGATGGCGGCGGAACCCGAAATCTCCACGATGGTCCTCTCGTTCGTGACAGCCAGTTGGCCCTTCGTCAATTGCACCCTAGTAGGTGTGCCGTGAGAGATACAGCACGACTCCCTCTCACGGCGGGAGCGAGAAGGAGCTGCGACCGGTGTGTAACTCGGGAGGGGTACAGAACGACTCCCTGATCGTGGCCGGCGTGCAGCAAAATATTTGCGAACACCGCTGTTCATCGGTGGTATCGTCGCCGCATGAAGCTGTTCTCCGGCCCAGCGGTCGCCGGTAGGAAGGTGCTGATCACCGGAGCGGCGCGGGGCATCGGGGCCGCGCTCGCCAGGCAACTGCACGCGCACGGAGCCGCTGTCGCGCTGCTCGGACTGGAACCCGAGCTGCTGGCCGAAGTGGCGCGCGAATGCGGCGACGCGCCGTGGCGATACTGCGACATCGGCGACCCCGCCCAGGTGGAGCGGGTGGTGCGGACGCTGGCGAGCGAGCTCGGCGGGCTGGACGTGGTGGTCGCCAATGCCGGAGTGGCCAAGCAGCTCGCGCTGATCGGCGGCGATCCTTCGGTGATGGAGGAGACGCTCGCGGTGAACGTGCTCGGCGTCTACTACACGTTGCGCGCCGCCGGTCCGCACATCTGTCATCCGCAGGGGTACGCGCTTATCGTCTCGTCGCTGGCCGGTGTCGTGAACCTCCCGCTGGCGGGCGCCTACAGCGCGTCGAAGGCGGGCGTCGAGGCGCTCGGCCACACCCTGCGCAACGAGATCAGACACACCGGCGCCAAAGTCGGCGTCGCCTATTTCGCCGAGCTGGACACCGACATGACCACCCGCGGTTTCGGTACGGCCGCGGCGCGCGCCATTCTCGGTCGCGCCACCGTCTCGGGCGTCGCACCGCTCGGCCCCGCCATCGATGCCACCGAACGGGCCATCGCCCGGCGCCGCCGCCAGGTCGTTTCGCCCTGGTGGGTGGCGGTCGTGCTGCCGTTCCGCCCGCTCGCCCAACGCGTCGTGGACGCCGCGCTGCGCCGCGGAGTCGCCGAGGCCCTGGAGATCGCCCGCACCGAGGACGCACCCTTGACCACCGACCAACCCACCCGACCCCGCAGAATGGAGCGGCCCGCCTGATCGGCGCGGTGCTGTCACAGCGCCCGCCGCCGAACACCTGCCCCCACCGAACACCCGGAGCCACCGCATGACCGACACCGCAGGCACCGCCCGCCAACTCCCAAGGGGCAGGCACGGTTTACCTCGGGAGCAGGTGATCGCGTCCCAGCGGGACCGGATCCTGGACGCGATGGCGGAGACCATGGCGGTCACCGGTTATGTCGGCACCTCCGTCGCGGCCGTGCTGAAGGTGGCCGGTGTCTCCCGTGAGACCTTCTACGAGCAATTCCGTTCCAAGGAGGACTGTTTCGCGGCCGCCTACGAGCGCGCCGTGGAGCGGTTGGTCGCCCGCATCGCGGAGGCATCCGGCCCCGCGGACGAGAACGTCACGCGCGGACCGGATCTCGACCGCATGGAACGTCTGCTCGACGCGTACTTCGAGGGCCTGATCGAAGACCCGGCCTACGCCCGGCTCTACCTGGTCGAGGTCTACGCGGTCGGCTCCGACGCCCTGGCCCGCCGCGCCCAGCTCCAGGACTCCTTCGTCGCCCTGATCGCCGAGGTGCTGCACGCACACACCGAGCAACAGCGTTTCGCCTGCCAGACTTTCGCGGCGGCGGTCAGCGCGATGGTCACCGCCCGCATCGCGGCCGACGACCTGGACGGTCTGCGCGGTTTGTCCGCGCCGCTACTCGACATGGTCCGGCGCAGCGGGGACCTCTACGGGTCGGCGATGATCGCCGACGAGGTCCGCGCTTGACACACAATCCAACCAAAGGTCACCCTCGGTCGGCCCATCGGGCACTCGGGTCGGGTGAATGAAGGTCACATCCAGTCGGTCTGGCGGGATGAAGGGGGCCTTCGGTCGGTTACGCGCCGACCATTCTGGACGCGGCACCGGCCACCCTGGACTCCCGTCGATTCCCGGCCCTGCGCCTGGCGGGGGTAGCGGTCGAGGTCAGCGCCCGCGCTGAGCGCCTTCTGCGACAACCCCTTCGACCTCGACCACCGACGCCGTTCGAACGCGACGCATCAGGACCACAGCGCCCACCGTCACTGGCACGACCGCGGCGATTCCCGCGCTCGCCCACATACCCAGCGACGGAACCGCCGCGCCGAGCAGGGTGGTGCTACCGAAGTAGAGGAACAACAGCCCCGAGCAGATGCCGATGAGCCGCTCCGGCAGGTGCTTGCCCACCGCGATACCCACCGCGATGGCGAGCGCGTCGGCGGCCACCATGCCGACGGTGGAGCCGAGCCACACGCCGAACCAGCTGTTGTCGGTGGCGAGGGCGGCCGTGGCGAACATGGTCCGGTCGCCGAGTTCGGCGAGCAGGAAGGCGGAGAGGACGACGAGGAACGGCGCCGCGGTGGAGCGGGGCGGTCGCGGCTCGTCGTCTTCGTCGGGAGCGCCGGCGTGTTCGCGCAACGTCCACAGGCCGACCGCGAGGAAGGTGAGGGCGGCGACCAAGGCGATGGCGCGGGTGGGCAGGGCCGCGCCGAGGAAGTAACCGACCGCGACCGAGATCAGGTGCACGCCGGCGGTCGCGGTCGCGATGCCGCCGAGCACCACCCACCAGCGATAGCGCAGCGCGAACGTCAGCGCCATGAGCTGGGACTTGTCTCCGAGTTCGGCAAGGAAGACGATGCCGATGCTCAGCAGGATGGTGGCGATCATTGTGTGACGTACTCCCGGGTCTCCGGCCTGCCTGCCGGAGATCTGGGTACGCCTCCGGCCGACAACGAATGGTTGTTCAGGCCGAAGGTCTCGCCCACCGGATGAAAACCCGGTTCACACAACCGGACCCGAGCCTCGGGGAGGCGGCGGGTCAGTATGTCGACTGCATGATTGGGGGCTACTCCCCTTCGCTGCCACCGACCCTACCCCAGCAATCTCGTAGACGCCAACCCGCTGTAAGCCAAATCGCAATGCGCGCAATAAGTTTGGAGCACCTGCGCGAGGGTTTCGGTAACCCTTATGAGCCAGGCAGCAAACCCTGATCACCGGCGGCAGGGACCATGGACAACGGCCATCCGGGCACCCGTCCGCGGGACGACGAAGGCCCCCTCCCGAAGTGGAAGGGGGCCTTCTTTGTCGAGCTGTTACAGCGTGCGGGTGAGGCGGTCGGTGAGGATGTGCGCGAAGCGCGCCGGGTCCTTCAGTTCACCGCCCTCGGCGAGCACCGCGGTGCCGTAGAGCAGTTCGGCCGTCTCGGTGAGCTCGGGGACCTTGCCCTCGTCCGCGTCCTGCTTGCGCGTGTCGTACGCGTCGCGCAGGCCGGTGACCAGCGGGTGGGTCGGGTTGAGCTCGAGGATGCGCTTGGTCTCCGGAAGGATCTGGCCCGAGGCCCGGTACATCCGCTCCAGCATCGGCGTGAAGTCGAAGACGTCGCCGACCAGGCAGGCGGGCGAGGTGGTGAGCCGGTTGGTCAGGCGCACCTCCTTGACGCTCTCCTCCAGGGTCTTGCCGAGCCAGGTCAGCAGCTCGGCGAAGTCCTTGTCCTGCTGCTCGCGCAGCGCCTCGGACTCCTTCTTCTCCTCCTCGGTCTCCAGGTCCACCTCGCCCTTGGCGATGGACTGGAACCGCTTGCCGTCGAACTCCGGCACCGAGCCGACCCACATCTCGTCGACCGGGTCGGTCAGGATCAGCACCTCGAGACCCTTGGCCTTGAAGGCCTCCATGTGCGGGGAGCTCTCCACCTGCTGACGGGACTCGCCCGTCATGTAGTAGATCGCGTCCTGGCCGTCCTTCATCCGCTCGACGTACTGCGCGAGCGTGGTCAGCTCGGTCTCGGAGTTCGTCGAGGAGAACGAGGAGACCTGCAGGATGGTCTCGCGGTTGTCGAAGTCCGACAGCAAGCCCTCCTTGAGGACGCGGCCGAACTCCTTCCAGAAGGTCTGGTACTTCTCCTGGTCCTCGGCGCCCTGCATGTCCTTGACCGTCGAGAGCACCTTCTTCACCAGGCGCTTGCGGATCATCTGGATCTGGCGGTCCTGCTGCAGGATCTCGCGGGAGACGTTGAGCGAGAGATCCTGCGCGTCCACCACGCCCTTGACGAAGCGCAGGTACTCCGGCATCAGCTCTTCGCAGTTGTCCATGATGAACACCCGCTTGACGTAGAGCTGCACGCCGCGCTTGTGCTCGCGAGTGAACAGGTCGAACGGCGCGTGCGACGGGATGAACAGCAGCGCCTGGTATTCGAACGTGCCCTCCGCCTTGAGCGGAACGATCTCCAGCGGGTCGTCCCACGCGTGGCTGACGTGCTTGTAGAACTCCTTGTACTCCTCCTCGGAGACCTCACTCTTCGGGCGCGTCCACAGCGCCTTCTGCGAGTTGAGGGTCTGCTCCTCGAGGATCGTCTTCTCCTGCTTGTCCTCGCCCTCGCCCTCGGTGACGGTCCGCTCCACCTGCATGCGGATCGGCCAGGCGATGAAGTCGGAGTACTTCTTGACGATCTCCCTGAGCTTCCACTCCAGGGTGTAGTCGAAGAGGTGGTCCTCCTCGTCGGCGGGCTTGAGCTGCAGCGCGACCGACGTGCCCTGCGGCGCGTCGTCGACGGCCTCGATGGTGTAGGTCGAGCTACCCGCGCCCGCCTCCCAGCGGGTGCCCTCGGTCTCACCGGCCTTACGGGTGGTCAGGGTGACCTTGTCGGCCACCATGAAGGTCGAATAGAAGCCGATGCCGAACTGGCCGATCAGCTCCTCTGCCGCGGCGTCGGTCTTCGCGTCCTTCAGCTGCCTGCGCAGCTCCGCGGTGCCCGACTTGGCCAGGGTGCCGATCAAGTCGACGACCTCGGCGCGGGACATGCCGATGCCGTTGTCCCGGACGGTGAGAACCCGGTTGTCCTTGTCGACCTCCAGCTCGATGTGCAGGTCGGACGTGTCGACGTGCAGGTCCTTGTCCTGAAAAGACGCCAGCCGCAGCTTGTCCAGCGCGTCGGACGCGTTCGAGATCAGCTCCCGCAGGAACGTGTCCTTGTTGGAGTAGACGGAATGGATCATCAGCTCGAGCAGCTGATGGGTTTCTGCCTGGAACTCGAGTTGTTCGACGTGCTGAGTCACGTCGCGATGTTACCGCCGCGGAGCGACGGCGCGGCCGCACACCCGATCAGACGCCGCGGCCGAGCGAGGGCGCCGCGCCACGGCCGCCGGCGGGCAACTCCGGCGCGCGCCCGAAGTCGGCGAGCGCGGGCACCTCCAGCTCGGCGCAGTGCGGATTCGGCACCCGCGGCATCATCCATTCGCGCAGCACCTGGGTGGCGCGCACGTCGTCCTCGTTGTACTCGAGCAACCGGGTGCGCTGGGTCAGGTCGGGCGCACCGTCGTAGCCGACGGCCTGGCGGTACCAGCTCATCGACGCCTCGCCGCCCGCCTCCGGATCGCGCCAGGCGAAGCCCGCCACCGGCGCGATCTTCTTGAGCCCCTTGCCGTTCGGGCAGATGAACTGGTCGGTGACGGCCTGGAACATGTCCACCCACTCCGGCCCGTCCACGAACGCGCGGACCTGGTCCACCGTCGGCACCCCGGGTCGGCCCGCGAACCTGCGTGCCGACTCGTACAGCCACTTGTCCTCGGCGGTGCGCGAATAGCAGTACGCGGCAAAGGTTTTCCCAGCCGTCGCGGCCTCGGCGCGCACCGTCATCAGCCAGGTCCAGAATTCGCCGAAGGAGCGACCCTCGTCCTCGGTGGGCAGCGGATCCCAGGTGACGAACGGCCGGTAGCGCCCGTCCAGCAACGTGCCCCACAGGTAGGCGCCGTGCTCCTGGAAACTCTCCAGGTCGACGTCCACCTCGACGTCGGCGCGGCGCACGTGCACCCGGTCGAAGCGGCGGACCAGCGGCGCGCCCGCCAGCCAGGCGCGCGCGGTGACGACGGCCTCGTCGAACGGGCCGTGCTGCCAGTCCTCCGGATCCTCGCCGGTCCAGGCGGCCAGGTCGTCGATGGTCTCCACCCCGTGCCCGCGCAGCACGTCGGCCCGCGAGCCCGGTGCGACCAGGCTGACGTCGCGCTGTTCGACGAGCCAGCCCTCGCAGCTCGGTCCCTCGACTCCCCTCGTCCACCAAGGGCATTGCCTGCACTCGGGCACCTTGGACGGCACCGTGGGCAGCTCGCCGCGCACCACCGCGATGCGGTCGGCGTAGCGGCGGTCGTAATCGTCGAGCAGCGGGCCGAGATCGTGCACCAGGATGCGGTCGAAGTGGTAGCCGATGACGCCGCCGACCAGCGCGGGGCTGGCCAGCCCGTGGCGCTGCAACATCCGGTAGAGGTGGGCGAGGCGCTGCTGATCGCGCGGCTGCTGGCGCAGCTTGCGGGACGGATCGGGACGCGGATCCCAGCGATACGGGTCCGAGGTGGTCGGGTGGAAGTCGGCCGGTTCCGGTTTGCGCGGGTCGGTGACCTTGTGGTTGACCACGATGATCGGGATGTAGCCGCCGCGCTCGCGGTCGCGGAGCAGGATCTCCGAACCGCCGCGTCGTCCGGTGTCCGGTTCCTGCGGCAGCAGCGCGCCCCAGATGTGTTGCGCCCCAGCGGCGCACGCGCTCATGGTGGCCGCAGCGCGATCCGACGCGCGCGCCGTGGGGTCGATGATCACCCAGCTGTCCGGATCGGCGGCGACGAGCGCGTCGCGCACCCGGTTGCGGTGCGCTGTGGCGGCCTCGCGGCGCTGGCGCACGCCGGGATCCTCCGCGACGTTGGTGAGCAGCTGCGGATGGGCCGCGTCCAAGTGCAGGCGGTGCCTGCATCCGATCAACGCCCGCGCGTCGATGAACGCGACCGGCGCGGACTCGACGGGAACCGTGCCCATCGGTGTGGACTCGATCGGGTCGGTCGCCAACGACGCGGCCTCGATCGGATCGAGCTCGCTCGGATCGGTCTCGGTCGGATCGGACTCGATCGGCGCGTCGTCCATCGGACCGATGGTGATCGGATCGGCCGCCATCGAATCGGTCTCGGCCGGAGCAGGGGTGGTGAACTCGCCCGACCGGCTCGCGGCCGAGCCGTCCTCCTTGCGACCCTCGCGGTCACCGCTGCCCGAATACACGTATGCAGTATGGTCCAGACCCCTGACAGGACACGGTGTGCCCTCGCTGCCGCCGCCGTCGACCCGATAAGGTGGGCGCAAACCGCGTGGTAGACGGCAGACGGCCTCGCGCCGAGAGCGCTGCCCTGGCACACAGCATTGACGGAGGGCCTTCCGATGGGGTTGTTCACGAAGCGCAAGCGGCGTCCGAGTCGCCGGGCCGAGGCCAAAGCCCTCAAGCACAAGGCCGCGATGGAGGCCAAGCTGTTCGCCAAGAACGATCGCAAGGCCAAGCGCGCCGAGGCACGCACCCAGGCCAAGGTCGCCAAGCAGCAGATCGCCACGCTGCAGGCCGAGGAGAAGGCCGCGCTGAAGATGGCCGCGAAGGCCGAGCGTGACGTGTTCAGCCCGGGCCAGGTGCGCAAGTACCTCGGCGTGGCACGGGTGCTCGTCCCGGTGCTCGCGCCGCTGGCCTACCGTGGCGCGACCTTCCTCCGCGGCCGGCTCGACACCCGGCGCGCGCAGCAGCTCGGCATCGGCGTCGACCAGCTCGGCGACTACACCGGGCACGGCGCGAAGCTGCAGGCCCGCCTCGCCAACACCGAGGCGGCGCTCGGCAAGATCGACGACAAGGGCGGCGAGACGCAGAAGTTCGTCACCGCGACCCGCGCCCGGCTCGACAGCCTCGGCGCCGCGGTCCGCACCGCCGAGCAGATGCCCGCCTCGCGTAGGCGCGCGGTGCACACCTCGATCTCGCACGAGCTGTCCGGCATCGAGGCCGACGTGCTCGCCCGCCTCGGTGTGAACTGAACGCCGTCCCCGTCATGCATCCCGGCCCGAGCACCGGCCTGCCGCGCGGCGGCTCGGTCGGCGCACTGGTCGGCTTGCTCAGCGTCGCCGCGCACGGCGTCGCCGGCGGGGGTTACCCGGATTCGCCGGAATTCGCCCTGCTGCTGACGATTTCGGTCGCGGCGGGGTGCGCGGCGACCGGATTCGCACGGAACGGCGCACCGCGTCCGGCGTCAGCCGCCCGCACGCCCGAGCGCAGGCGGCCGTGGGACGGACATCGCTTCGAGCACCGCTACGGACGTGGGAGCGGGCGGTTGGTCGCGGCCGGACAACTCGCCGCGCACAGCAGCGGAAATGGGGCCGGACGGTTACTCGCCGCATTGGCCATCGGACAGCTCGGCGGGCATGCGGTGTTGACCGGGCTACTCGGGCACACACACGGGGAACGCGCATCGCACATCGCACGCGGCGATGCCCCGTTGGCGGGTTTCGTTCCGACCGGCTGGATGCTGGGCGCGCACGTGCTCGCGACCGTCGTCTGCGCGGTCTCGATTCTGGCCGCCGAGCGCCTCTACGGCATCGTCACCCGCGCTGTCCGCGCCGCCCTGGACGCACCGCGAAACGTCCCGGTCGCGCAGGCCGGCCGCTGGTCCGATCCGCCGACTCCGACCTATCGCTTTCCCCCGCAGGGGCCCATCGGGCCGCGCGCGCCACCGGCGCTCGCCTGATCCGCATTCAAACCCCTTCGGACAGAAAGCCTCTCCCATGCGAAGTTCACTTTCGCGCGCCTGCGGCGCCGTGGCGACCGCGGGTTTCGTGCTGCTCGCCGGCGGTGTCGCCGCCGCGCACGTGACCGTCGACGCGCCCGGCGCGCAGCAGGGCAAGTACTCCGTCGTCACCTTCCGGGTGCCGACGGAATCGGACACCGCGTCCACCACCGCGCTCACCGTGACGCTGCCCAACGTGCGCAGCGCCCGCACCGAGCCCATGCCGGGCTGGACGGCCCGGGTCGAGCGCAACGACAAAGCCGAGGCCGTCGCGGTCACCTGGACCGCCGACCCCGGCGCGCCCGGCGTCGGCCCCGGCCAGTTCCAGCGATTCGTCGTCTCGCTCGGCCCGCTGCCCACCGCGGAGACGGTCAGCTTCCCGGCAAAGCAGACCTACAGCGACGGCAAGGTCGTCGACTGGAACCAGCCCGTCGGCCCCGACGGCGCGGAGCCGGAGTACCCCGCGCCCACCCTGACCCTCGCGGCGGGCGGGGACGATCATTCCGACGGCCACCGCGTGGACAGCGGCGCCGCGGAGCAGGACGACGACACCGACGACACCGCCCGCTGGCTGGCAGGCATCGGCTTGGCCCTCGGCCTGGTCGGTATCTCGCTCGGCCTCGGCAGCATGATCAGGAGGCGCTCATGAGTACCGCGATTCGACCGTCCGCCAAGGCGATTCGCCGTCTCGGCGCGGCGCTCGCCGCCGTGCTGCTGCTGTTCGGCTTCGGGCTGGCCACCGCGGGCGTCGCCGCCGCGCATTCCGCGGCGGTCGGCAGCGTGCCGGAGGACGGTTCGACGGTGGCTACGAGCCCTGGCCGGATCAGCGTCACCTTCAACGAAGAGTTGCAGCCGAACTTCCCATCGCTGACGCTGACCGGCCCGGACGGAAACCTGTGGTCGAAGGGCGAACCGGTCGTCGACGGCAAGACGGTGAGCGTCGAGGTGGGCGAACTCGGCCCGGCCGGCGAATACATCATCGCCTACCGGGTGACCTCCGCGGACGGTCATCCGGTCACCGGCAAGCGGACCTTCACGCTCAGCCAGCCGGGTAAGGGCACAGCGGGCCCGCGCGCCGACGCCAAGGGCAGGGCCACCGAGGACGACGGCTCCGACGGCATCCCGGTGTGGATCTTCGTGCTCGGCGCGGTCGTGCTGTTCGGCGGCGGTCTGGCCGTCGCGTTGATCGGCTTCCGCGGCGGGCAGCGGCGGTGAGCAGACGGTGAGCCGCGGGGCGACCGGCGGCCGGGACGCGGGGGCACTGCTGCTGATCGTCCCGGCCGGGCTACTGGGGGTCGGGTTGGCCTGGCTGCTCACCGCGGGAACGGCGCCCGCCGAGGGCGCCGTTCGGGTGGTCGCGGACGGCCTGGGCGCGACAGTGCTCGGACTCGCCGCGCTGCCCCGCTTGCACGAACGGCTCACGCCGCCGTGGCGCATGCTCGCCGCGCTGGCCGGGGCCTGGTGCGTGACCGAGTTCGCCGTGCTCGTCTTCGAGGCGGCCGAGGTGGTCGGGGTTCCGGTGCGGCGGCTGTCCGCCGATCGGTTCGGCACCTTTCTCACCGAGATCAGCGGCGGTCAGGTCGGCATCGCGATCCTGATCGCGACCGCCGCCGTGGCCGGCTATTCGGCGCTGGCCTTCCGCGGTTCCGATACGGCTTCCACCGATCTGGTGTTGGTCTTCGCCGCGGTGGCGCTCGCGCTGCGGCCGATCACCGGGCACATGTCGCAGCAACCGTTCGGCTCGGTTCTCGCCGCCGTGCACGCGCTGGCGGCCGCGGCCTGGTTCGGCGTGCTGGTGGCGCTCGCGCTGGTGGTTCGCACGCGCGGCGAGTGGGCGGCGACGCTGCCGAGGTATTCGGCGCTGGCGCTGCCGCTGATCGGAGTGGTGGCGGCGACCGGCGTGGTGAACGGCATCGTCCGCCTCGGCGGCCTCGGACCGCTGCTGAGCACCGGGTACGGCCGCATCCTTCTGGCGAAGACCGCGGTGCTCGCCGGTCTGTTCGTGCTCGGCTGGTGGTGGCGGCGCGGCTGGGTCCGCTTGGCCGCCGACCACCGGATGGACGCGGCGAGTTCGCTGCGCCGCGCGGTGCTCGAGGTGACCGTCATGGCCGTGGCCTTCGGTTTGGCGGCGACCCTGGCCGTCACGGCGTGATCGGCTGCCCCTTCGGAAACCCGTTACAGTTGCCCGCATGACCGAAGTGAAGATCGTGGAAGACTGTGCCGCGTCGGCCGAATCAGCGTTCCTGTACGTCAACGATTACCGGAACCTGCCGAGCTTCCTGCATGGCATCCAGTCCTTCACTCCGGTCGGCGAGCAGACCGAGGGCGTCGGCGCCGTCTTCGACGGGCACATGAAACTCGGCCCCGCTTCCCTGCACTCGCGCGTCGAGGTGATCCGGTGGGAGGAGAACTACGCCATCGGCATCAAGTCGATCAAGGGCTTCGAGATCGTGTCGACCTTCCTGTTCCACCCCAAGGGCGACGCGCTGTGCACCGTGGACGCCATCATCGATTACCGCGTGCCCGGCGGACTCGCGGGCAAGGCGCTCGGCAAGACCATCGAGCCGTTCGTCAAGATCGCGGTCAAGCACACCACCGACAATCTCGTGAAGGAGATCGCCGCGTACCACGCCAGCCGCGCCTGACGCCCGGGAGCGCGAAAGCCGCACGGCCGGTGGGATGCTGAGAACATGAGCGAGCGCAGTACTCCGACCTTCGCCCAGCGAATCGGCTACATCTGGGGCCGCACGCTGCCCGCGTCGATGTCGGAGTGGGTGCGCGCGGACCTGACCGGTCCCGGCGCCACCCGCCGCTACCTGGTGCGCATCCTGGTCCCGATCATCCCGGTACTGAGCCTGTTTCTCCTGATGCCCGGCCCGCTGTGGATGGGCTTGGCGATGATGGCGCTGCTCTATCTGCCGCTGATCTACTTCACGGTGGCGCTGATGTACGTGTATCGGCGCCACCGGCTGATCAAGCATGGACTCGATCCGGCGCTCGCCGACGCCGACGCCCGGGAACGGAGCGCCGCGGATCGACTGGCCTACGAACGCAAGCACGGCCGCGCCTGAGACTGGAAAACGCCTGGCCGCGGGCGAATTCGTCGACATCCGACGGTGGCGGTGACTTATACCACAGGCATAGCCTGGATGCATGAACAAACCCACATTCGGGCAACGAATCGCCTACGATCTGGGCCGCGAGCTCCCGGAGGAGCTGCACGAGTGGGTGGTCCACGACCTCGTCGGGCACGGGGCCATGGAGCGGTACCTGGTCCGGTTCATCGTGCCGATCATCCCGTTCTTCGCGCTGGTGCTGCTGTTCCCAGGGCCGATGCCGCTCAAGATCGGCATGATCGTGATGATGATCGTCCCGCTGGTCATTTTCACGGTGGCGTTGAGCTACGTGTGGCGCCGCTTCCGGCTCATCCAGCACGGCCTGAGTCCGGATCTGCTGGATCACGGCAGGATCTCCGACCGTGAGCGCGAGCGGTACGAACTGCGCTATCGCCATCGCGAGGGCCAGACATAACCGCACCGAACCGGCGCGAGTAGCGACCGAGCTCACATCGAGCAACCGGCCGCGGCCACCGTTCGGCCCGCCACCCCTAAGCTGGCACCCGTGACCGAATCAGTGAACATTGCCACCGCCGATCTGGCCGACGAGATCGGCCCCGAGATCCGTAGCTGCGACACGCAGTTCATCCAATTCGGCGGCCGCGAGGTGTTCTCCGGGCGCATCACCACCATCCGCTGCTTCCAGGACAACCTGCTGGTCAAGCAGACGCTGAGCGAGCCGGGCAACGGCGCGGTGCTCGTCGTCGACGGCGGCGCCAGCGTGCACACCGCCCTGGTCGGCGACATCATCGCGGGCCGCGGTGTGGACAACGGCTGGGCGGGCGTGATCGTCAACGGCGCGGTGCGTGACTCGGCGATCCTGCGCACCCTCGACATCGGCATCAAGGCGCTGGGCACCAACCCCCGCAAGAGCACCCAGACCGGCAGCGGTGAGCGCGACGTGACCGTCGAGTTCGGCGGCGTCACCTTCGTGCCCGGCGAAATGCTCTACAGCGACCACGACGGCATCGTGGTGCGCGCCGAATCCTGACCTGCTCGCTAGTCCGGAGCGACCCGCGCCTTGTGACCGGCGAGGGCGACCACATCGCCGACGTGCAACTGACGTCCGCGGCGTAGTTCGACCTCGTCGTTCACCCGGACCAGGCCCGCGGCGATCACCGTCTTGGCCTCCGAACCGGACTCGATCAGGTTCGCCAGTTTCAGGAACTGGCCGAGCCGAATGACGTCGTCATCAATCGGCACATCGACTGGATCCGACATGGCGTACATCCTCGCGCCAGGAACCCCGGATCGCCAAACCGCCTTCCGCAACGGGGCCGCGAACACGCGGCGCCGAAGGCGCTGCCATCGGGCGCGGCAAAGTAGAGACTGGGTTGGTGACTTCCACGCAAGCCGGTCCGCGCACCGAGATCGAACTACCGGCGGACAGACCGACACCACCGGTTCCGCACCGCGGGCACGGTCGGTTCGCTCAGGTCCCGCATATCGCGGGCACCGTGCTCGGCGTCTTCGCGGTGCTGTGCTTCCTGTGGAGCCTCTCACCCGCCCTGCGCTTCCTGACCCACGTGCCGCGTCGCTACATCGACGACTACTACTTCGACGCGCCCGACACCAACCTCATGTGGGCGCTGATCGTCGGCCTGCTCGCCGGCGCGATCGCCAGCCGGAAACGGATCGCCTGGTGGCTGCTCGTCGGCTATCTCGCGCTCTTCGCGGCGACCAACGCACTGGAATTCGCCGCCGAGGGCAATATCGACGCGCTCGTCGCGATGATCGTGCAGCTCGGCGTGATCGGTGTGCTGATCGCCTCGTGGCGGGAGTTCTACACCAGGGTCCGCCGCGGCGCGGGCTGGAAGGCGCTCGGCGTACTGCTCGGTGGGCTGGCCGTGGGCTGCCTGCTCGGCTGGGCTCTCGTCGAGCTGTTCCCCGGCACATTGCCCGCGGGCTGGCAGCGGCCCGGCTGGGCGGTGTACCGGGTGACCGCGGCGATCCTGGTGGACAACGAGCACTTCGACGGTCATCCGCGTCCGTTCGTCAACTTCCTGCTCGGCCTGTTCGGCGCGCTCGCGTTGCTCGCCGCGGTGATCACCCTGCTGCGCTCGCAGCGCGCCGAGAACGCCATGACCGGCCTGGACGAGTCCGCTATCCGCGGCCTGCTCGACCGCTCCGACGTGGACGATTCGCTCGGCTACTTCGCCACCCGCCGCGACAAGGCGGTGGTTTTCGCGCCCAGCGGAAAGGCCGCCGTCACCTACCGGGTGGAGCTGGGCGTCTGCTTGGCCAGCGGTGACCCGATCGGCGTCAGAGAGGCCTGGCCGCAGGCGATCGACGCCTGGCTGAAGCTGGCCGACCGATTCGGCTGGGCGCCCGCCGTCATGGGCGCCAGCGAACTCGGAGCCACCGCCTACCGCAGGGCCGGGCTCTCGGCACTGCGCCTCGGCGACGAAGCCATACTCGACACCAGGAACTTCTCGCTGGCGGGCCCGGAGCTCAAGCAGGTCCGCCAAGCCGCGAATCGACTACGCAAGCACGGCATCTCGGTGCGCATCCGCCGTCATTCGGACATCCCCGCCGAGGAGTTCGCGCAGATCGTCGCCCGAGCCGACGCCTGGCGCGACACCGAGACCGAGCGCGGCTTCTCCATGGCGCTCGGACGACTGGGCGACCCCCTGGACGGCGACTGCCTGCTCGTCGAGGCGGTGAACCCGCAGGACCGGGTGCTCGGCATGCTGTCGCTGGTGCCGTGGGGCCGCACCGGCGCCTCGCTGGAGCTGATGCGCCGCGACCCGCAGAGCCCCAACGGCGTGATGGAGCTGATGATCTCGCAGCTGGCGCTGACCTCGGAGCAGCACGGCATCACCAAGGTGTCGCTGAACTTCGCGGTGTTCCGCTCGGTGTTCGAGGAGGGCGGACGGATCGGCGCGGGCCCGGTGCTCCGGCTCTGGCGCGGGGTGCTGCTGTTCTTCTCGCGCTGGTGGCAGCTGGAGGCGCTGTACCGCTCCAATGTGAAGTATCAGCCGCACTGGGTGCCGCGGTTCTTCCTGTTCGAGGAGCGCAGGCAGCTGCCGAGGGTCGCGATGGCGAGCGGCCTGGCGGAAGGATTCCTGCCGCGCATCGGCAAAGACCCCGAGACCGCTGTGCACACCGGTCTGCACAGCGCGGTGCCGGACACCGTCACCGGACTGCACGCCGACGGCAGCGCCCCGGAAGCTCCGGAAACCGATGTCGCCGAACAATTCCCGCGCCGCCCCGAGCAGGTGCGGGTGCGGATGGACAAACTGGACCGGTTGATCGCGGCGGGCATCGACCCCTATCCCGTCGCCTATCCCCCGACGCACACCGTGGCGGCCGCCCGGCGCTCGCCGCGCGGCACCACGGTCCGGGTGTGCGGCAGGCTGCTGCGCATCCGCGACTACGGCGGGGTGATCTTCGCGGTGCTGCGCGACTGGACCGACGACATCCAGCTGGTGATCGACCGCGACCGGGTCGGCGCCGAGCGCAGCGCGGAGTTCGGCGAGTACTTCGACCTGGGCGACCTGATCGAGGTGAGCGGGCAGATCGGGCGCAGCAGGCGCGGCGAGCTCTCGCTGCTCGCGGCCGACTGGCGGATGAACGGCAAATGCCTGCACCCGCTGCCGGACAAGTGGAAGGGCCTGGCCGATCCCGAGGCCAAGGTGCGCCAGCGCTACGTCGACATGGCCATCAGTCAGGAGTCCCGCGACGTGCTCGCCAAGCGCAGCGCGGTGGTGCGCTCGCTGCGCGACTCGCTGAACTCCTGGGGCTATCTCGAAGTCGAGACGCCGATCCTGCAGCAGGTGCACGGCGGCGCCAACGCGACGCCGTTCGTCACCCACATCAACGCCTACGATCTGGACCTCTACCTGCGCATCGCTCCCGAGCTCTACCTGAAGCGGCTGTGCGTCGGCGGCATGGAGAAGGTGTTCGAGCTCGGCCGCACCTTCCGCAACGAGGGCGTCGACTTCAGCCACAATCCCGAGTTCACCATCCTCGAGGCGTACGAGGCGCACAGCGACTACGAGCGCATGATGCACACCTGCCGCCACCTGATCCAGAACGCCGCGCTGGCCGCCAACGGCGCCATGGTCGCGATGCGGCCGTCGGCCGACGGCTCGTTCGAGGCGGTCGACATCTCCGGTGAGTGGCCGGTGAAGACGGTGCACGGCGCGGTGTCGGAGGCCATCGGGTCCACCATCACGCCGGAGACCTCGGTGGCGGACCTGCGCGAGCTGTGCGACGCGGCCGCCATCCCGTACCAGCACGCCTGGGACGCGGGGCAGGTCGTGCTGGAAATGTATGAGCACCTGGTGGAATCGCAAACCCAGGAGCCCACCTTCTACATCGACTTCCCCACCTCCGTGTCGCCGCTGACCCGCGCGCACCGCAGCATTCCCGGCGTCACCGAGCGCTGGGACCTGGTGGCGTGGGGCGTCGAACTCGGCACGGCCTACAGCGAACTCACCGATCCAATCGAACAGCGGCGCAGGCTGACCGAGCAGTCCATGCTCGCGGCCAACGGCGATCCGGAGGCGATGGAGCTGGACGAGGACTTCCTGCAGGCGCTCGAACACGCCATGCCGCCCACCGGCGGTCTCGGCATGGGCGTCGACCGGATCGTCATGCTGATAACCGGCCGCAGCATCCGCGAGACGCTGCCGTTCCCGTTGGTGAAGCCGCGCTGAGGATGTCGAAATCCCGTCGGCGCGAATGTCTCACGATGAGGGATTGCGATGGCGAAGGGTTAACGGCGGCCGAGTCGGGAAGATAACCTTTGAGATTCGGCCTCGGGAGGAGGAGGCCGATACCTACGACGATCGGGATGGGACATATGTACGTTGACCTGTTGACCAATGCCAGCCTGCTGGATCCGTCCGTGTGGGCGAGCCCGGACACCTGGACAACGACGATGGAATACGCGGCCAAGAAAAAGAAGAAGAGCAACAACGGCCTGATCTTCGGCGGTATCTGCTGCCTGCTCGTCGTCATCGCCATCGCGGTGGGCATCTACCTCCTGCTCAACAAGCGCAAGAAGAACGACCAGCAGCCCCCGACCGGCCAGCCGCCCTACGGCGCCCCGGGCCAGCCGCCCTACGGCCAGCCGGGGGGTCAGCCGCCTTACGGCCAACACTGATCGGCTCCGCCATTCGAAAAGCCCGGGCCGCGTAAGCAGCCCGGGCTTTCGTGTGCGGCGTGGAATCGGTTCGGTCGCACTGGGTCAGCGACCGAACCGATTCGCCCAGCTACATCCGGGCGATCTCGGTCAGGTCGATGTCGATATCGAACGGGACGCTCAGTCGCAACTTGTCGTGGTGGATGCCGGTCAGCGCGTATGTCCTTGTCGCCGGGTCGAGTTCGTACGCGTAGACGACCGGACGGCCGTCGATGTCCTCGACGCGCCAGAAATGCATGATTCCGGCTTTCGCGTACAGATGCGGCTTGCGCTCTCGATCCCGAAATCGCGATTCGACCGACACAACCTCGACGGCCAGCACGACTTCCTCGGGGCGAAAGGTCGTCCGCTTGGTGTCGCCGCCGATGTTCGGGCGAACCACCAGAACATCCGGCTCCGGGCGCTGGTCTCGACCAAGCGTCACCGTCATCTCACGCCGAACCCGCATATCGGCGGGCGCCAGGCGCCGCAGCACCGATTCGAGCAACGAGATGACCAGCATGTGGAACTCTGCCTGCGGGCTCACGAAGACAAGACTCCCGTCGATCAACTCGGTGTGCGGGGGCAGGTCGGGCAGGCGATCCAAATCCTCGGCCACGAACCCGCCGGGCGGCGGACGCAGCCATTGCGGGAACGGTTCGACGGTCATGGCTACGAGTATGTCACCGGATTCGATGCACTGTATGCAATGGCATTCACCGCATTGCACGCCAGAGCCGCAAGGGCGAAAGCCTGGGTTCGTAGCGGCCGCTCAGGCTCTCCGGCCGCCGACAGCGCCACCTGATCCGGAGCGCCGCGGGAGCGTGCGGCAGAGTGGGGTGGTGCAGTTGATTCTCGTTCGCCATGCTCAGCCGGTTCGGGTGTCGAATGCGGCCGGGCCCGCCGATCCGGAGTTGTCGGAGGTGGGGCGGGAGCAGGCGGAGCGGGTGCCGGGGGCGTTGAGCCAGCATCGGATCGCGCGGGTGCTGAGCAGTCCGCAGCGGCGGGCGCGGGAGACGGCGGCGCCGACGGCCGCCAAGCTGGGGCTGCCGGTCGAGATCGTGGACGGTCTCGCCGAATACGACCGCGACCTACCCGCCTACATTCCGATCGAGGACGCCAAGCTGGAGTTCCGCGACACCTACGACCGGATCAAGGCCGGGTACCTGCCCGAGCAGATCGACGGTCCCGCGTTCGTGCACCGGGTGCGCGAGGTCGCGACCGAGATCGCCGCGAACACCGACCCGGCCGACACCGTGCTCGCCTTCGCGCACGGCGGCGTGATCAACGTGCTGCTCCAAGAGGTGCTCGGCCTGCCGCGGCCGCTGACCTTCCCGATCGACTACTGCTCGATCACCCGAATCCTGTTCTCCCGCACCGGCCGCCGCACCGCCGCCACGGTGAACGAGAACGGGCACGTGTGGGACCTGTTGCCTCGCAACATCGGCCGCTGATTCACAGGAACACCCCGCCGTTCACAGCCGACTACCAGTCTCGTCGCACCGCGGTCACAGCGCCGCCGCCTTCGATAGGAGTCGTGAGTCACCGCGACTCACGCTCCGAGAGAAGGGAATTCCGAGTGCTTTCCAAGACGAACATGCGCCGGGGAGCGATCCGAGTCGCCGTGGCGGGCGCCCTGGTGACGATTCCGCTCGCCGCCGTGGCCGCCACCGCGAGCGCGGAAGCGCCCGCCGACGCCACCCAGGTGCAGCAGGTGTCGGAGGGCATCGTGCTCGAGGGCGCCGATGTCAGCCGTCCGCATCCGGGCGACGGGTTCCCCGGCAGGCCCGGCCCCGGTGGGCCGCGGGTCGAGTTCCGCGGTCCCGAGCACGACTTCCCGGGCCACGACTTCCCGGGCCCCGGCCCGCGCATCCACCACCGGACGCTCCCGCCGACCGGCTCGTTCGGCAGCAGCTAGCCACGGACCGTCACGACGGAGGCCACGTCCCGCGCGGGGAACGTGGCCTTCGCCGTTGGATCGTGCGGAACTCTCGCCCGCCCGCGGAATCGCAAGGCGGCCCACCTCCGTTAACGCCGGCGACAGATCGAGCCGAACTCGTTGCCCCGCAATATCGCCCGCGTTATCGCAGGTCAGCGCGCCACCGTTAACAACGGCCGGAGGTTCGAAGGAACGACCCTCGCCTCACAGCCGAATACCAGACTCGTCCTATTCGGGTCATAGCACCGCGGCCTTCGATGGGAGTTCGTGAGTCAGCGCGACTCGCACTCTGAGAGAAGGAGTTCCGAATGCTTTTCACATCGAACATGCGCCGAGTCGTGGTCCGGGTGGCCGTCGCGGGCGCGATGGTGACGATTCCGCTCGCCGCGGTGGCGGCGACAGCCGGTGCGCACGCGCCCGAGGCCGACGCCGCACGGGTTCGGCAGGCGACGGAGAGTCCAGCGCTGGAGCCCACGGACGTCAGCTATCCGCTTCATCCGGGAGATCACGGGTTCCCAGGTCGGCCGGGCCACCACGACATGGATTCGCACGGATCGGGCTACTCCGTCTACTCCACTTCTCCCGGCGCGGGGTCCCACACCGACCGGCAAGGGATCCCGCCGGCCACGTCAGGCGACAGCGGCTGAGCCGGCGACGACGAAGGCCACCATCCGGAGCGGAATGGTGGCCTTCGTAGTGGCTTACGGACCGATCAAGCCATGCCCGCGATCCAGTTGTGCATCCAGGAGATCGCGGTCTGCCCGCCACCGACCGAGTAGCTGCCGTACACGGTGTGCGCCTGAGAACGGTAGAAGCGCTCCAAGTCCTTGGCGCGCTGCTGGTTCGCCGACTCGGTGAGCTGCGACTGCAACAGGGGCACGCCGCCGAACGCCATCAGGTCGTTGATGATCGCGCCCGCCTCCAGCTGGTACCGCCAGATGTTGGCGGGGTTGGCATCCGAGCTCTGGGCGAGGAAGCCCGCGAACCGGGTGACGAAGTCGTCGGTCGCGGTCGCGCAGTACAGGTCGTCGACGGCGCAGATGGTGCGGGTGCGATCGCTCAGCCAGCCGAAGCCGCCGACCCGGGGGCCACCGGCGCCCGCGCCCTGCGCGACCGGGCCGACCTGGATGTCGGTCGGCGAGCGGCGCGGGTCGGAGATCAGGCCGACGCCCGCGACACGATTGGGCAGGACCACGCCGAGGCCGGTACCGATCTCGGCCGCGAGATCACCGGCGGCGTCCGCGCCCTGGCTGTACCCGACGAGCGCGAACTCCGTCGCACCGCAACGCTTGGCCATGTCGCCGATCAACCCGCGCGCGGCGCTGACCGCTTCCTTCTTCGAGTTGCCGTAAACCTCACCCTCCCAAGGGAAGGCGGTCGCGGCGTAGGTCACGTAGTCGACGTCGACCGAGCGCGGCAGATTACGGGTGACGCCGGCGAGCATGCCGGGCTGCGGCGTCTTGTCGTGACCGGTCTCCCACGTGCCGGGGATGGCCACCACATAGAGGGTGGGGCAGTTGTCCGCCGCGGCGGTCCCACTGCTGCCCATCACCAAGCCGGACGCAATCACCGCGGACGCGCCGAGGGCCGCGACAAGCTTCTTCAACTGCATACTGCTCCAGTTCACACCCTGGCCCCGGTTGTGTGGGGCGTCCCCGTCGAGTTGCCGCTCACATGCTGGACTTCACGAATGTCGTTCCAGTGCACGGCGGGTTAACTCGAGCTACCGGCCGTTTACGACGTGCACGACGACCCCCGGATCCCGCAGGCCCCGCCGCACGCCGAAGATCACAATAGGGCCCGCGCGCCCCATATGCCATTCGGGCCACGCCGATGTCCGATTTCAGCGAGCAAACGCGCGAAGGCGCCCGTGGACGAGTTGTCCACGGGCGCCTCGCGTTCGCGCTATTCGGTTCGAACCGGGTCGATCAGCGCTGGGCGACCATCGTCGGCGTCACCGGCGCGGGCAGCGCCGTCTCGCCCTCGAGGAACTGGTCGACCGCGGCGGCCGCGGCGCGGCCCTCGGCGATGGCCCAGACGATCAGCGACTGACCGCGGCCCATGTCACCGGCGACGAAGACGCCGGGAATGTTGGTGGCCCAGTTCTTGTCGCGCTGGACGTTGCCGCGCTGGTCGTAGCCGATACCGAGATCGGTGAGCAGGCCCGGCTTCTCGGGTCCGACGAAGCCCATGGCCAGCAGCACCAGATCCGCCTCGAGGGTGAAGTCGGTGCCGTCGACCTTCTCGAAGCGGCCGTTGACCATCTTGACCTCGTGCGCCTCCAGGCCGGTCACCTTGCCGTCCTTGCCGACGAAACGCTCGGTGTTCACGGAGAACACCCGCTCGCCGCCCTCCTCGTGCGCCGAGGAGACCCGGTACATCAGCGGGTAGGTCGGCCACGGAGTGGACGCGGCGCGCTCCTCCGGCGGACGCGGCATGATCTCGAACTGGTGCACCGACGCCGCGCCCTGGCGGTGCGAGGTGCCGAGGCAGTCCGCGCCGGTGTCGCCGCCACCGATGATGACGACCTTCTTGCCCTTGGCGTGGATCGGCGGCAGACCATCGGCGTCGGTGACGTCGTCGCCGAGCTGCACCCGGTTGGCCCAGGGCAGGAACTCCATCGCCTGGTGGATGCCGTCCAGCTCACGACCCGGGATCGGCAGGTCGCGGGCCAGGGTGGCGCCACCGGCGAGCACGACCGCGTCGAACTGCTCGCGCAGCTGCTCGGCGGTGATGTCGACGCCCACGTTCACGCCGGTCTTGAAGATGGTGCCCTCGGCCTCCATCTGCGCCAGACGGCGGTCGATGAAGCGCTTCTCCATCTTGAATTCCGGGATGCCGTAGCGCAGCAGGCCGCCGATGCGGTCGGCGCGCTCGAACACGGTCACGGTGTGACCGGCGCGGGTCAGCTGCTGGGCGGCGGCCAGACCGGCCGGGCCGGAACCGACGACGGCGACCTTCTTGCCGGTGATGCGGGTCGGGTAGACCGGGGTCACCCAGCCCTCGTCGAAGGCGTTCTCGATGAGCTCGACCTCGACCTGCTTGATCGTCACCGGGTCCTGGTTGATGCCGAGGACGCAGGACGCCTCACACGGCGCCGGGCACAGCCGGCCGGTGAACTCCGGGAAGTTGTTGGTCGCGTGCAGGCGGTCGATGCCGTCGCGCCAGCGGTCCTTGTACACCAGGTCGTTCCACTCGGGAATCAGGTTCCCCAGCGGACAGCCGTTGTGACAGAACGGGATACCGCAGTCCATGCACCGGCTGGCCTGGGTCTGCAGAGTGTCGTGCGAGAACTTGTCCTCGTAGACCTCTTTCCAGTCCATCAGGCGCAGCGGAACCGGACGCCGCTTGGGCAGTTCCCGCGAGGTGTGCTTCAGAAATCCCTGTGGGTCAGCCACGTGCGGCCTCCATGATCGCCTCGTCCACGTCCTTGCCGCTCTTCTCAGCTTCGGAGATGGCGAGCAAAACCTTCTTGTATTCGCGCGGCATGACCTTGACGAAGTGGTTCACCTGCTGCGACCAATCGCTCAGGATGCGATCGGCGACAGCCGAACCCGTCTGGTCACGGTGCTCGGTGACGATCTCGTGCAGCCAGGTGAAGTCGTCACCGGCGAGCTGCTCGATCGCGTCGCTCTGTTCGGGGTTGACCCGCGCGGCGAACGTGCCGTCGGGGTCGTAGACGAACGCCACACCGCCGGACATACCGGCGCCGAAGTTGCGCCCGGTCTCGCCGAGGATGACCACCCGGCCGCCGGTCATGTACTCGCAGCCGTGGTCGCCCACGCCCTCGACCACCGCGGTGGCGCCCGAGTTGCGCACGGCGAACCGCTCGCCGACCACGCCGCTGATGAACGCCTTGCCGCTGGTCGCGCCGAACAGGATCACGTTGCCCGCGATGATGTTCTGGTCCGCGACGAAATCGGCGGGCGCGTTCTGCGACGGGCGCACGACGATGTGACCACCCGAAAGACCCTTGCCGACATAGTCGTTCGCGTCACCCTGCACGCGCAGCGTGATGCCCGCCGGAACGAAGGCGCCGAAGCTGTTGCCCGCGGAACCGGTGAACGTGATGTCGATGGTGTCGTCGGGCAGGCCGGTGCCGCCGTACAGCTTGGTCACCTCGTGGCCGAGCATGGTGCCGACCGTGCGGTTCACGTTCGTGATCTTGGTCTCGAACTTCACCGGCTTGCCGCGCTCCAGCGCGTCCCGGCTCTGCGTGATCAGCTGCTGGTCCAGCGCCTTGTCCAGGCCGTGGTCCTGCGACTTGGTGCAGCGGCGGTCCTGGTACATGAACGCCGTCTCGACGTCGTCCAGGATCGGCGAAAGGTCCAGCTTGCTGGCCTTCCAGTGCTGCTTGGCCTTGGAGGTGTCGAGCAGGTCGACCCGGCCGATGGCCTCGTCCAGCGTGCGGAAGCCCAGCGACGCCAGCAGCTCGCGGACCTCTTCGGCGATGAACAGGAAGAAGTTCTCGACGAATTCCGGCTTGCCGGTGAAGCGTTCGCGCAGCACGGGGTTCTGCGTCGCGACGCCGACGGGGCAGGTGTCGAGGTGGCAGACGCGCATCATGATGCAGCCCGAGACCACCAGCGGCGCGGTCGCGAAGCCGTACTCCTCCGCGCCGAGCAGCGCGGCGATCACGACGTCGCGGCCGGTCTTCATCTGACCGTCGACCTGCACCACGATGCGGTCGCGCAGACCGTTGAGCAGCAGCGTCTGCTGGGTCTCGGCGAGGCCGAGCTCCCAGGGACCGCCCGCGTGCTTGAGCGAGGTCAGCGGGGACGCGCCGGTGCCGCCGTCGTGGCCGGAGATCAGCACGACGTCCGCGTGCGCCTTCGACACACCCGCGGCGACGGTGCCGACGCCGGGCTCCGCGACGAGTTTCACGTGAATCCGCGCCTGCGGGTTCGCGTTCTTCAGGTCGTGGATCAGCTGCGCCAGGTCCTCGATCGAGTAGATGTCGTGGTGCGGCGGCGGCGAGATCAGGCCGACGCCCGGCGTCGAGTGCCGCACCTCGGCGACCCACGGGTACACCTTGTGCGCGGGCAGCTGGCCGCCCTCGCCCGGCTTGGCGCCCTGGGCCATCTTGATCTGGATGTCGGTGCAGTTGGTCAGGTAGTGCGCGGTCACGCCGAAGCGACCCGAGGCAACCTGCTTGATCGCCGAACGACGCCAGTCGCCGTTCTCCTCGACCTCGAAGCGGGCCGGGTGCTCGCCGCCCTCACCGGAGTTCGAGCGGCCACCGAGCCGGTTCATCGCGATCGCGAGGGTCTCGTGCGCCTCGGCCGAGATGGAGCCGTAGCTCATCGCGCCGGTGGAGAACCGCTTCACGATCTCCGAGGCGGGCTCGACCTCGTCGATCGAGATCGGCGCGCGCTCACCGGACTTGAACTTGAACAGGCCGCGCAGCGAGGCCAGCCGCTCGGACTGGTCGTCGACCAGCTTGGTGTACTCCTTGAAGATCGAGTACTGGCCCGAGCGGGTCGCGTGCTGCAGCTTGAAGACGGTGTCCGGGTTGAACAGGTGGTACTCGCCCTCGCGGCGCCACTGGTACTCGCCGCCCACCTCGAGCTCGCGGTGCGCGCGCTCGTTGCGGTTCTCCAGGAACGCGACCCGGTGCCGGGCCGCGACCTCGTCGGCGATCTCGTCCAGGCCGATGCCGCCCAGGTGCGAGCGCAGGCCGGTGAAGTACTCGTCCACCAGGTCCTGCGACAGACCGATCACCTGGAACAGCTGCGCGCCGTTGTACGAGGCGAGGGTGGAGATGCCCATCTTGGACATCACCTTCAGCACGCCCTTGCCCGCCGCCTTGTTGAAGTTGGCGACGGCCTTGCGGAAGTCGGTCTCCAGGCTGCCGGTGCCGAGGTCGAGCGCGCCGCGCTCCAGCATGTCCTCGATGGTCTCGAAGGCCATGTACGGGTTGATCGCGGCCGCGCCGAAGCCGACCAGCATGGCCATGTGGTGCACCTCGCGGGCGTCACCGGCCTCCACGATCAGGCCGACCTTGGTGCGGGTGCGCTCGCGCACCAGGTGGTGGTGCACCGAGGAGGTCAGCAGCAGCGACGGGATCGGCGCCAGCTTCTCGTTGGACTCGCGGTCGGAGAGCACGATGATCCGCGCCCCGCCGTCGATGGCCGCCGAGACCTGGGTGTTGATGGCCTCCAGCGCCTTGCGCAGGCCCTTGCCACCCTTCTTCACCGGGTACAGGCCGCGCACGACCACCGAGCGCAGCTCGGGACGCGAGCCGTCGTCGTTGATGTGCACGAGCTTGGCCAGCTCGTCGTTGTCCAGGATCGGCTGCTCGATGGCGATCTGCTTGCACGACTCGGGGCCGGGGTGCATCAGATCGGCCTCGGGGCCGATGTTGCGCTTGAGGCTGGTGACGACCTCTTCGCGGATCGCGTCCAGCGGCGGGTTGGTGACCTGCGCGAACAGCTGCGAGAAGTAGTCGAACAGCAGGCGGGGGCGCGAGGACAGCACCGCGATCGGGGTGTCGGTGCCCATCGAGCCGAGCGCCTCGAGGCCGGTCTTGGCCATCGGCGAGATCAGCAGGTTCAGCTCTTCGGTGGTGTATCCGAAGATCTGCTGACGGATCAGCACGCGGTCGTGCGACATGTGCACGTGCGGGCGGTCGGGCAGATCGGCGAGGCGGGTGACGCCCTCGTCCAGCCACTGCTGGTAGGGGTGCTCGGCGGCGAGCTCGGACTTGATCTCGTCGTCGGAGATGATCCGGCCCTTGGAGGTGTCGACCAGGAACATGCGGCCCGGCTGCAGGCGCGCCTTCTTGACGACCTTGGACTGGTCGATGTCGAGCACGCCGACCTCGGAGGCCATCACGACGAGGCCGTCCTCGGTGACCCAGATACGGCTCGGCCGCAGGCCGTTGCGGTCGAGCACGGCGCCGATCACGGTGCCGTCGGAGAAGCACACCGACGCCGGGCCGTCCCACGGCTCCATCAGCATCGAGTGGTACTCGTAGAACGCCCGCCGCTGCGGGTCCATGTTCTCGTTGCGTTCCCAGGCCTCGGGAATCATCATCAGCACGGCGTGGGGCAGGCTGCGGCCACCCAGGTGCAGCAGTTCCAGCACCTCGTCGAAGCGGGCCGTGTCGCTCGCCCCCGGGGTACAGACGGGGAAGATCTTCTCCAGGCGGTTCTTGCCCGCGGAGTCGATACCGAAGACGTCGCTGTTCAGCAGCGCCTCGCGGGCGCGCATCCAGTTCTCGTTACCGGTGACGGTGTTGATCTCACCGTTGTGCGCCACCCGGCGGAACGGGTGCGCGAGCGGCCACGAGGGGAAGGTGTTGGTGGAGAACCGGGAGTGCACGATGCCGAGGGCGGACTCCACCCGGTCGTCCTGCAGGTCCAGGTAGAAGGCGCGCAGCTGGGGCGTGGTGAACATGCCCTTGTAGACGAAGGTCTGGCCGGACAGGCTCGGGAAGTACACCGACTCCTTGCCGACGGCGCCCTCGCCAGCGCCCTGCGAGCCGAGCTCGTGCTCGACGCGCTTGCGGATGACGTAGGCGCGCCGCTCCAGGTCCATGCCGGACAGCTGCTCGGCGGCGCCCTTCGGCGAGGCGATGAAGATCTGGCGGAAGGTCGGCATGGCGTCGCGCGACAGCGCGCCGAGCGACGACTCGTCGATCGGCACCTCGCGCCAGCCGAGAACCTCGAGGCCCTCTTCCTTGACGATCTTTTCCACGCCGTAGGCGGCGCGCGCGGCTTCGCGGCGGGCCTGCGGGAGGAAGGCGATGCCGGACGCGTAGGCACCTTCGGCAGGCAGCTCGAAGTCCACGATCGCGCGGAAGAAACGGTCCGGGATCTGGATCAGGACGCCCGCGCCGTCGCCGGAGTTCGGCTCGGCGCCTGCGGCACCACGGTGCTCCAGATTCAAGAGGGCCGTAATAGCCTTGTCGACGATGTCGCGGCTGCGGCGGCCGTGCATGTCGACGACGAACGCGACACCGCAGGCGTCGTGTTCGTTCGCCGGGTCGTAGAGACCGATGGGTCCAGGTGACCTGTGGCCAGGAAGTTGCGTCATGCCTCTGCCTTCAAGAAAGTGGCCTTCGAAGAAAAACGGCCTTTCGTCGAACGCCTCCGTCAAGACTGCGCCCGTACGTTCCGGAATCCAGCCGCGCTGATGGTCTTCCGGCGTGCAGTCACGTCTCCAGTTGTCCACCCGCGATGGATACGTAGTGGGTGCTAGTCGGTAACGGAACGCTTACGTGTTCCTTACCTCCGCGCGGGTGTTCGCCCGCTACTCTGGGCACCTACTTGGTGAGCCCGAGCGGGCGATGGTGCCGAACTTTTCGTGTTCGGCGTAAGAGCAAACGATAAGTCAGGTCCGGGGCCCAACCAACTTAGGTAGCACTAATAACCTGGTCTAGCTGGGCTTCTTCATTTCGGTCCTCCACGTGTGCGCGTCGTCCAGTGTAAAGCAGCGGATGGACCTGGATCGATCCCCCGGCACTCGGTGCCGGGCGGCGGCGATGGGCCACCGAGAGAGCGTCCGACGCGGCTCTTCAGCCCCGGGAACAGGCGCTCACCTGCATCGAAGATGATTTCCCCGGGTCGCGGGACGGCAAACCCCTTGTGCCGCGGCTAACTCGTCAGCGACCTGGATGAGATATTTCCGACAGGGTTGTGACAAGCCTCGGACGCTATCCGACCGTCCGGGTTCTTTTGCCCCTTGTGGCTTTCAGCACATTTTCAGCAAACAAGATCAGTGGTTTTCGACACAGCGCACCCGCGCACCTCGACACGGCGCACCAGCGCACCTCGACACAGCGCTGATGCGGCGCGAATCACGCCAGTCGGCACAGCGGATCGGCGTTCTCGAAGCGCGCGAAAAACGCCGTGCGCCAACCGTTCCATGCAATCCGGCGCGGCGAGTTCGGCCCGGTGCTCGGCCAGCCGATCGACGATCGCCGCGTTCAGCCGATCGATGGCCGGGCGCACGCCGGTCGGGTCCGGCGGCGTGACCGGGGCGACGGAGGGATCGAACCGCCAGCGCGCGACCAGGCCGTACTGCACCGTCTTGCCGGCCTCGATCCGACCGAAAACACCCGGATCAAGGCGAAGCCATCGCCCTCGTGCCGGCTACACGGGACAGCTCGGCACCGAAAACGGCACGCCGGAAGCCGCTTCGCTGTGAGCCTCGACACATCGGCCCGGCCGTACTCGGTGTGTCGGGCTCTTGCCTGTCACGCTGGGACAACGAATCTGTGACAGTTTCGCCAAGCTGCCAAATGACTGGGACGTAGAGGATGTGAGATCCCCATGACCGTCACCGGCTTGTTCACCTGGCTCGGCGGAGGTCAGACCGGTGAACTCACCGAACGCCACGAACGCGCGAGCTACGCCGTCACCGGCGCGGCCGTCGCCCTGTTCGCCCTGGTAGCGGGGATCGTGACGACGTTGGCGCTGGCGGCGACCGACGGCTGGCCGCTGCTCGCCATCGTGCCGCTCGCGCTGATCGTCGCGCTCATCGCGGGCACCGTCGGCCGCGCGCTCGCCACCGCGCGCCCGGGACGGATGCCCGACCGGCTCGGGCTGACCGGACGCGTCACGGTGGCCGTCGTCGTCGGCGTGCTGCTCGCCGAACTCGCGGGCACGGCGCTGTTCGACGGCTCGGTGGACCGGGTGCTCGACGAAAAGTCGCACGCGGCCGTGGAATCCGCCCCCGCGGTGGCCGCCGCGCGCGCCGAACTGGACCGTGCGCGCGCCGACCGGACCGCGCTGGACCAGACCATCGCCGCCGCGCAGGCCGATATCGACCGCATGCTGGTGATCGCGCGGTGCGAGTTCAACCCGACGCCGGAGTGCCCGCAGACCCGGATCACCGGCGTCCCCGGCCGCGGCCCCGAATCGCAGACCGCCAACGAGATGCTCCAGGACGCCCGCGACCGGCACACCGGGGCCCGTGACCGCGCCGCGCAGCTGGATCAGCGCGTGGCCGAGGCCGAAACGGCAACGGCCACAGCCCGATCCGCCGCCTTCGCGGACGGCGATCGCGGCCTCGGCGCGCGCTGGGTCGCGATGAACGACCACACCGCGGCGTCGGGCGGCGCGCTGTTGCTGCGCTTCGCGACGCTGCTCGCCTTCGTGCTGCTCGCCCTGCTTCCACTGCTGCTGCGCTGGTGGCGCGGCGAGACATCGTTCGACCGGCACGCCGCCGCGCGGGCCGTGGTGGATCGCGCCGAGCGCGAGGCCGAGGCGGCCATCGCGATCAAGCGCGCCGAGGTGCGCGCGGAGGCCGAGAATCTGCGCGCCGAGCAGCAGCTCACCGCCGCTCGCCTCGCCGCGGAGGCCGACACCGCCATCGACAGGGAGCGCCAGCGCACCCGCGTCATCGCGGCCATCGGCGGGCTGGAGATCGGCATCACCGAACCGCGCGGCTTGGACAAGCCGACGCCACACGCATTGCCAGCCGCACCGGCTGCCGACCGAAAGGACAGCTCCGTGTCTCAGGACGGGATCGTGACACCGAACCTGCCCGCGACCGTCGGCGCGGGCGCGTTGGCGCCCACCGCGAACGCGGGCGCACTGACCCCGGCTCCGGCCCCCGCGGAGCCCAAAGGCGGCGGTCTGGAGTTGCCGATCATCGGCACGGTGCCGTTCACCGACACCGCGGCGCGCTGGATCCGCCCGCTGGTGCCCTCGTTCGTCGCCAACGCGATCGACACCGCGACCCACCCGCTGCGCACGGCGCGGCAGGCCTTCGAAGAGGTGGAGGAGATCACCTTCACGCTGCGCCGCACCAGGAAGGTGACGGTGGACTCGCAGGACTCGCACGGTGCGGCCCAGCAGGCGGTCGCCCCGCCGGTCGGCTATCAGCTGCCGCCCGGCTCGCCCGAGGCATGGCACGCGCATCGCGTCGCGTCGACCGTGGTGGACGCCCGGTACCCGTCGCCGCACGACCCGAGGTACTACTCCGCGCTGCCGCACGGATACGGGCCGCAGGGATACGGTCTGCCGCCCGTCGAGCACCGTGACGAGCTGGGCGCCCGTGAGCAGCGGGAGCTGCCGGGCCAATCCGGACAGCGCGAACTGCCGCCCGGTCGCTGACCGAATACGCGGTGATCGCCTGCGCGGCGGCGCCCCGTTCGTGCGGCGGCCCCGTCGTCGCGAGCCGCCGTTGGGCGACATCCAGCCGTGGTGACGTCCGCGAGTGGGTTCGCGCGCGGCGATCTACTCTGCACGCATGTCGGTGCGTGATGTGACGGCCAAGACGCCCGCGCCATGGGGCTCGCGACTGCTCGGGTCGCCCCAGGAGTCCTCTGGTGTGCGACGCATCCGTATCCAACTGCTGCTCACGGTGCCGCTGCTGCTCGCCAACTTCACCGGCATGGTCGTCTCGCTCGCGCTCGGCGGGTTCGTGCTGCCGGGCCCCTCCGTATTCACCCGCGACCTGCTGCTGCTCGACGTGCTCGCCGCGCCCGTGTACGCCGGGCTGGCGACGGTGTTCGGCGTCTGGTGGGGCACCACGCGCGGACTCGGCGCGCTGCGCTGGGCGATCGATCCCGACCACGTCCCCACCGAGGCGGAGCAGTCCACCGCGGCGGCGGTGCCGCGCAAGCTGGTGGTACAGCAGGCCGCGCTGTGGTTCGGCGGGCTCGTCGTGCTGACGACGCTGTACGGCCTGGCCGATCCGGAGCTGATCGCGAAGATCGCGTTCGCCGTCGGTTTCAGCGCGATCGTGGTGTGCGCCAACAGCTATCTGATCATCGAGTTCGCGCTTCGGCCGGTGACCACCCGGGTGCTGGAGGCCGCGCCCGCCCATCGCCGCCGCGGCATCGGCGTCTTCGGCCGTTCGCTGCTGGCCTGGATCCTCGGTTCCGGTGTGCCGGTGGGCGGCCTGATGGTGATCGCGGTGCTCGCGCTGGCCCGCTCCGATGTGAGCGTCGAGCGGCTCGCCGTCTGCGTGCTCGCCCTCGGCGGGGCCACGCTGGTATTCGGCCTGCTGCTGATGACCCAGACGCTGGCCGCCACGGTGGCGCCGATCGAGGGTGTGCGGCGGGCGATGCGTCAGGTGGAGAAGGGCGATCTGGACGTCTGGCTGGCGGTCTACGACGGCACCGAATTGGGCGAGCTGCAAAGCGGTTTCAACCACATGGTGCAAGGGCTGCGGGAGCGCGAACAGATCCGCGACCTGTTCGGCAGGCACGTCGGCCAGGACGTCGCGGACGCCGCGCTGGCGGCCGAGCCCGCACTCGGCGGGGTGGAGACCGACGCGGCGGCGCTGTTCATCGACATCATCGGCTCGACGACGATGACCGCGACCCGCCCGCCCACCGAGACCGTCGCGCTGCTGAACCGCTTCTTCGGCATCGTGGTGGACGAGGTCGAGCGCTGCGGCGGGCTGCTCAACAAGTTCGAGGGCGACGCGGCGCTCGCGGTCTTCGGAACGCCGAGCCCGCTGCCCGACGCGGCAGGCGCCGCACTGGCCTGCGCCCGCGCCATCCGCGCCCGCCTCGGCGAGATCCCCGAGCTGACCGCCGGTCTCGGCGTTGCGGCGGGACGCGTGGTCGCGGGCAACGTCGGCGCCCATCAGCGCTACGAGTTCACCGTCATCGGCGACGCGGTCAACGAGGCGGCGCGGCTCTGCGAACTCGCCAAACAGGATTCGGGCCTGCTGCTCGCCTCCGCGTCGACCGTCGCGGCAGCGGATTCCGCCGAGGCCGAGCACTGGGCGCTCGGCGAGTCGGTCACCTTGCGTGGCCGCGTCGCGCCGACCACCCTCGCGCGCCCCCGCTGAGCCCACTCGCCAGGCCGACCAAATGTCACCTCCAGTGGCCCGGGCGCCGTGGGGGGCACCTTCAGTCCCAGACCGACTTCACCCGGGCGCGGTTGGGGGTCACCTTTGGTGGCCTGGCCGCGCGGGTGCACGCGAGCGCGAAGGACTCGCACCCCGATCGGAGTGCGAGTCCTCGCCGGTTCACTACTGCGTCGCGCGCAGCCGGAACGCCACCCAGGCGGCGATCAGCAGCACCGCGGCGGTGCCCATCGCGGCCAGGTGGATGCCGGAGACGAAGGCCTCGTGCACCGAGACCAGGAACGTCTCGGCCGCGGCATCCGGCAGCTGGCGAGCGAATTCAGTGGCGGCGCCGAGGGATTCGCTCGCCACACCCGCCGATTCGCCAGGCGCCTGGGACAGGTCGAGGCCGCTGCGGAAGATCGCCATGACCACGCTGCCCAGCAGCGCGACACCGAGGGCGATGCCCGTCTCGTAGGCGGTCTCGGAGACCGCCGCGGCCGCGCCGGCCCGCTCCACCGGCGCGGAGCTGACCACCAGGTCCGACGAAACCGTCAGCGCGACACCGACACCCGCGCCGATGCCGAGGAAGCCGAGAACGAACGGCATCGTGCTCGTCGCGACGTCGGGGCTGAGCCAGAGGAACAGCACCGCGCCGAACGCCGCCGTCACCAGCGCGCCCGCCAGCACCGCACCGGCTCGCCAGCGCCGCACCAGCCAGGCCGCCGCCAGCGAGGCGACCACGCTGGCCGCCAGACCCGGCAGCAACAGCAGCCCGGCCTGCAGCGGGGACTTGTCGAGCACCAGCTGCAGATACTGCGAACCGAAGAACAGCACACCGGCCAGTGCGAACACCGCGAGCAGGTTCGTCACCACCGCGGTGCGAAAGCTGGGCAGCGCGAACAGCTTCAGGTCCAGCATCGGGTGCGCAAGCCTGCGCTGCCTGCGCACGAACAGCGCACCGGCGAGCACGCCGACCGCGCCGACGAGGGCGAGCGTGGTGCTCGGACCGTGCGCCGCAGCTTCCTTCACCGCGTACACGATCGGCACCAGGGCCAGCATGGACAACGCCGCGCTCGGCAGGTCGAACCGGCCGGGGTTCGGGTCGCGCGATTCCGGGACGAGCACCGGGCCGAGGGCGAGGAGCACCAGCATGACCGGCAGGTTCACCAGGAACACCGAACCCCACCAGTAGTGCTCGAGCAGCCAGCCGCCGATCAGCGGACCCGCCGCGGCGCCGCCGCCCGCCATCGCGCTCCACACCGCGATCGCGACGGTGCGCTGGCGCGGATCGAGGAACATCGCCCGGATGAGGCCGAGGGTTGCGGGCATCAGGGTCGCGCCCGCGACACCCTGCAGCACCCGCGCCGCGATGAGCATGGCGGGCGAGACCGCCCACGCGGCGACCACGGACGCGAGGCCGAAGCCGGCCGCGCCGATGAGCAGCAGCCTGCGCCGCCCGACGCGGTCGCCGAGGTTGCCCATCACGACGAGCAGACCGGCGAGCACGAAGGAGTACGCGTCGATGATCCACAGCAGCTGCGGCGTGGTCGGCGCGAGATCGGCGCTGATGGCGGGGACCGCCAGGTCCAGAACCGTGGCGTCGACCGCCAGCAGTAGCAGGGCGAGCGAGAGCACGGCGAGGCCCGCCCACTCGCGCGCGGTGGCGCGCGGCGGGGCGGTTCTTGTGGGCGACGCGGCAGTGGTGGCCGCGGTCGTGGTTCGGGCGTTCATGTGCTTTCTCGACTTTCGTCGTCGAAGGATGTTTACCGTCCAGACGGTATAGTACAAGACATTACCGTCCAGCCGGTATAGTCGTGACCCGTGACGGCAAACACCCGGGACCGCATCCTGGACGCACTCGAGACGTTGCTGCTGGACAAAGGCATGTCCCAGGTGACGCTGGAGAACGTGGCCGCCGCCGCGGGCGTCTCCAAGGGCGGGCTGCTCTATCACTTCAAGAGCAAGGACGCGTTGCTCGCCGGGCTGGTCCGCCGCCTCGGCGATCGCGCCACCCAGCAGGTCGCCGACGCGCGCGCCAAGGGCACCTCCGTCGCGGAGTGGTATCTCCAGACGCCGAACCCGGACCGCGCCGCCGACGCGGTGGAACTCGAGCTCTACCGCTCGATGCTCGCCACCATGCGCACCATCGACGCCAGCCCCGGCCCCGAGGTCGACGAGGTGCAGCGGGCGCTCACGGACCTGATGACCTCGTGGTCGGACGGGCTGGACGCCGAGATCGACGACCCGGTGCACGCCGACATCGTCCGACTTGTCGGCGACGGGGTGTATCTGCGCGCGCTGCTCGGGTTTCCGCCGATCGACCCGGAGCGGTACCGGCGCGTGCTGGATCGACTGCTGCGACGCTGACGCGCACCGGACAACGGCCCGGCTCCGCAGTGCCCCATCGTGCGGCGCTGCCTTCTCCGGTCCTGCCCGCGCACCGGATAGCGGGCCCCACTCGGTCGCGCGCATTAGACTCGGCCGCGTGTTACCAGCCGCTGACCCGGCCGGTGCCGTCGGGGCGGGGAGCGATCCGGTACCAGGGTCCCCTGGAACGACGGTGCCGATCCGGCCGCTGACCTTCCGCGAACTGCTCGACCTGCCGTTCGCCCTCATTCAGGCCAACATCGCCACGCTGGCCGGTACGGCGGCGGCCGGACTCGTCGCGGCCGAGGTCGTCGTCGTGGTGATCACGGGCAGCGTCTCGAACGCCACCGACGGGTCCGACGCAGGCACCGCGTGGGCGGCGATCCTGTCGACCGTCGTCTGCGCCTGGTTCCTGCGGCTGCTGCTGCGCGGCGTCACCGTACCCGTCGGCTTGGCGAGCATCGCGGGTGAGCGGATCGGGTGGCGGGCCGCGCTGGTCCGCGTGCGCGGCGTCGCGCCCGCGCTCTCGATCGCACAGGTGCTGTTCTCGCTGATCGGCGTCGCGGTGTTGGTCGGCGGCGGCATTCTGATCATCACCTTTCCTTTCGCGGTGATCTGGCTCGGCTACCTGCGCGCCAAGCGGTTCCTCGTCGCGCCGGTGCTTTTCGCCGAGCACGGCTCGCACGGCGACGCGGTGCGCCGCACGAAACTGCTTGTCGCGGGCTCGGAATGGCCGCTGACGGGCCTGTGGTTGAGCCAGCGCTGCCTGTTCACGCTGCTCGCCGTTCCGCTGCTGGCGATCCCGTGGTTCGTCTCGGACTTCTCCGGCACCCACCGCTGGCCGGTGATCGTGCTGCTCACCGCCGCGGCGCTGCTGCTGGTCGCGTTCGGCGAGATCGTGGAGGCGAGTACGCGCGTGGTCTCCTACATCGATCTGCGTTGCCGCCGCGAGGGACTGGACATCCGGATACCGTCCGGAACCGCGTACGGGCGCGAGGACGCGCGGTGACGCACTCCGAGACCCCACCACCCCCGCATCTCGGCCCCGCCGCCGACCATCGCGCCGCCGCCGAGGAAGCCGCCGGGCGCCGCGACTACGACCGCGCGCTGCGCGAACGCTTCCGCGCCGTCATACGTGGCATGGAACAGCACGGCGTGCTGGAGGTAAGGCGCTCCCGGACGGCCGACGAGACCGTCGACGACGTCTCGGCCGTGCTCCCGCTCGAGGTGACCACCGAACTCCAGCCCGCCGCACGCAGTTTCGACGAGGTCGTCTACGGTGGCCGCGCGGCCACCGAGGACGAGTACCGCAGGCTCGAATACGCCGACCGCTTCTCCGCCGCGGCCCCGCCGCCCGCCGCCGAACCCGTCGAGCGGGAGGTCGCGGAGGCCGCGCCGCGCACCCGAAGGAAACTTCCGCCGCTGCCGGACCTGCTCCGGAATCCCAAGTTCTGGGCGACGCTCGCCGTGGTGGCCGTGCTCGCGCTGCTGGTCTACGGCGCCATGCAATCCTGCGGCGCGCCCACCGCGCCGAAACCGCCGCCCGACATCCCGCCGCCGGAACCGCCGCCCTCCGACAACGACATCGACCGCCCGGACATCGGCGCGGGCGAGGACTCCATCTTCTCCCGGTTGCCCGCGCCACTGGCCTTCGGCGGCTTGCAGTTCCTGATCGCCCTCGCGCTGCTGGTGTGGTGGCGGGCTCGGCGGCGCGGCGCGCTGGTCGGTGAACCGCGCCCGGTGGAGGTCGCCGCCAACGAACTGCTCGCGGGCCAGGCCGCGCTGTACCGCAAGTCCCGCGACCACGAGTACGTCGCCGCCAAACTGCGCGCGGCCACGCTGCGCAGACTGCGGCCGCTGCTCGGGGTCGGCGCCGACGCGCCGCCCGAAACGCTCGTCGCCGCGATCGCGGCCCGCAGCGGCGCGGACCGGCAGTTGGTCGGGAACGCGTTCTTCGGACCGGTGCCGGACGCGGGCGCGCTGCACATCGTCGCCGCACAACTGGAATGGATCGAAACGGAGGTCGGATGACCACGGACATCACGAAGGGCGTCACCGCCGAGCAGGCCGGTGCGGCGTTCGGCGCGCTGCGTGCCGAGATCGGCAAGGCGGTCGTCGGGAACGACAACGCGGTGATGTACCTCGTGCTCGCGCTGCTGTGCCGCGGTCACGTGCTGCTCGAAGGCGTGCCGGGCGTGGCGAAGACGCTGCTCGTCCGCGCGCTGGCGACCGCGCTCGATCTGGACTACGCGCGGGTGCAGTTCACCCCCGATCTGATGCCGGGCGATGTCACGGGATCGCAGATCTACGATCCGCACTCGGCCGAGTTCACCTTCCGGCACGGTCCGGTGTTCACCAATCTGCTGCTCGCCGACGAGATCAACCGGACGCCGCCGAAGACCCAGTCGGCGCTGCTGGAATCGATGGAGGAGCGCCAGGTCTCGGTCGACGGCAAACCGCAGCCGCTGCCCGATCCGTTCGTCGTGGTCGCCACCCAGAACCCGATCGAGCAGGAGGGCACCTACCCGCTGCCGGAGGCGCAGCTGGACCGGTTCCTTTTCAAGGTCGACATCCAATTGCCCAGCCGGGACGACGAATTCCGCGTCCTGCAACGGCACGCGGCCGGTTTCGATCCGCGCGATCTCGCGGCCGCCGGATTGCGGCCGGTGGCCGGGCCCGCGCACATCACCGCGGCACGGGCCGCGATCGCCGATGTGACGATCAGCCCCGAGGTGCTGGCCTACACCGTCGACCTGTGCCGGGCCACCCGCACCGCGCCCGCCGTGCAGCACGGCGCCTCGACGCGCGGCGCGACCGCGCTGATGGCGGCCTCCCGGGCGTTCGCGTGGCTGAACGGGCGCGGATTCGTCACGCCCGACGACGTGAAATTCGTGGCCGTAGCGGTGTTGCGACACCGGCTGCACCTGCGGCCGGAGGCGGAGCTGGACGGCGTCACCACCGAGGGCGTCATGTCCGCGCTGCTCGGCTCGGTCCCGGTTCCGGTCTAGCCGTGGTCGTCACCGGTCGTCTGGTCGCCGCCGCCGCGCTGCTCGGGTTGTTCGTGGCGGTCGTGCTGCCGTCCTGGTACGGGGTCGCACTGGCGTGCGCGGTGCTCACGGTCGCGGTACTCGTCGACCTGGCCGCGGCCGGCGCGGCGCGCGACCTGACTTCGACCAGGCCGGAATTGACCGTCGTGCGCCAAGGCCGCACCGCCGAGGTGGAGCTCACCGTCGTGAACACCGGCGCGCGGACCGTGCGAGGTGTGCTCTGGGACGACTGGCCGCGCAGCGCGCGCACCGAGAACCGAAGGCACACCCTGGAACTCGCGCCCAACACCAAGGTCCGGCTGCGGACCTCGCTGCGTCCGGTGTATCGCGGCGATCGGGTCGCGGGTCCGGTGACGCTGCGGCTGCTCGGCCCGCTCGGCTTGGCGGGCAGGCAGACCAGGCGCACCGTGCCCGCCCGGGTGCGCGCGTTGCCCGCGTTCCGCAGCGAGCGGCTGATGCGCTCGAAAGTGAAGCGGCTGCAACACCTCGAAGGACGCAACGTCGCCAACACGCGCGGCCAAGGCAGCGAATTCGATTCGTTCCGCGAGTACGTCGCCGGCGACGACGTGCGCGTCATCGACTGGCGCGCCACCGCACGCGCCACCGACGTGCTGGTGCGCACGTGGCGCCCCGAGCGCAACCGGCACGTGCTGATGCTGCTCGACACCGGCCGGGTCAGTGCGGGCCGGGTCGGCGAGGGCACCCGCCTGGACGCCGCCATCGAGGCCGCGCTGCTGCTCGGCGGATTGGCCGCGGCGGCGGGCGACGGCGTCGACCTGCTCGCCTACGACCGCACCGTGCGCACCGAGGTGCGCGGCGTGCGCGGCAACCGCCTGCAACTCCAGCTCATGCACGCGCTGGCGGGCGTCACACCGGCGCTGGTCGACACCGACAGCGCGGGCTTGGTGCGCGCCACCATCGAACGCGCCCGCCGCCGCAGCCTGGTGGTCTGGTTCACCAGCCTGGACGGCGCCGCCGTCGAGGAGAACCTGCTCCCGGTACTGCCCGCGCTCGCGCACCGCCACCGCGTCCTCATCGTCTCGGTGATCGACCCCGACATCGCCGCGGCCGCCACCACCCGCGACGACGTCTACGCCGCGGCCGCCGCGGAAACCGTCCTCGCCGAACGTGCCCTCGTCCAGGAATCCTTGCGCCGCAAGGGCATCGCGGTGGTCTCCGCACCCCCGGACCGCCTCCCCGAAGCCCTGGCCGACGAATACCTCGAACTCAAACAGTCCGGCTCCCTGTGAGTTTTGGACTTCGCACACGCCTCCGCGGGGAAGTCCTGCGAGTCGTCAACTCGGCCTGCTGGGGCGAATGCGGCCCCGTGATGCGGACGAGCGGCGTGGGCGTGCGTGGCGCGGGTACGCGACGCCGACGAGACTCAGCGCGGGCAAGTCGCGCGCGAAAACACCTACGCGACGCGGACCAAGCCGGGTGTGGGCGGGGTGAGGGCGCGACGTTGACGTTCAGCCACGATGGCGCCGAGGATCTGCACCGGCGGATAACCCTGGGGCGGGGGCACGCGCAGCTGTGCGCAGAGTGCGGCGACGAGCGCGTGGCCGAGACTCGCCTCGGCGGCAGGGGTCAGGGTGCGCAGCCGGGTCAGGTACTGGCGGATGGCGAGGGCCAGATCTTCCGGGATGCCGGAGAGGTCGAGGCGGGCGGCCCAACCCGCCAGCCAAGGCGGCGCGAAAGCCAATGCGGGCGCGGGCAGGCCGCGCTGGGCGTGCACGACGACGGTGCCCGCGAGCACGTCACCGACGCGGCGGGCGTTCGGCGAACACATCGAGGTGATCACCGCGATCGCGCCGAAACCGCCGAGCATCCAGAAGTCGACGATGGCGCCCGCCAGTCCGCGCGTCATGGCGTGCCGGAAATCGACGGGTCCGCCGTCGGTGCGCACCACCCGAAGCCCGAGCGCCAGCTTGCCGAGCGACCGGCCGCGGCTGAGCGTCTCCCACGCCACCGGGTAGCCGACGAGCACCACGACGACCGTCGCCAGCATGATCGCGTCCACCCACGCCGAGTCGGCGTCCGCGCGCACGAGGACGAGACCCGCCAGCGCCATCAGCAGCACGCCGAGCGTCAGTTGCGCCACCAGGTCGATGAGGAACGCGGTGGCGCGCGTCGGTATCCGCGCGATCGGAAGCTCGAGGGCGACCGCTTCGCCGGTGGTGAACTCAGCCATCTCGATAGCATTCTTGCGACCGGCGGTAGTGGGAGGCAACCGATATGGACGTAGACGCATACAGTTACGCGCACCGGCGGTCCTGGGACCGGCTCGACCAGCTGTCCCGCAGGCGCAAACTGACGGGCGCCGAGTCCGACGAACTGGTGGCGCTGTACCGGCGAACCTCCCAGCAGCTGGCCCGGTTGCAATCGCACAGCCCCGACCCGGAACTGATCGCCGGGCTCAGCGCCCTCCTCGCCAGGGCGCGCGGACGGGTGCTCGGCACCAAGGCGGACACGTGGGGCGAGATCGCCCATTTCTTCACCCACCGCTTCCCGGCCGCCGTCTACCGCGCGTGGCCGTGGTGGGCTTCGGTGGCCGCGCTGTTCGTGGCGGTCACGGCCGGGCTGGCGATCTGGATCGAGGGCTCGGGCCGCGCCCGCGAGCTGCTCGGCATCAGCGGCGACAATTCCGCGATCACCGCGCCGGGCGGCGCGTTCGAGACGTACTACACCGAACACCCGAACGACGCGTTCGCCGCGCAGGTGTGGACCAACAACGCGTGGGTGGCGGCGATCGCGCTGTTCACCGGCGTGCTGATCCTGCCCGCGGTGTATCTGCTCTTCATGAACGCGTTGAACGTCGGCATCACCGCCGGTTTGATGGCCGAGGCCGATCGGCTCGATTCGTTCTTCGGCTTCATCCTCCCGCACGGAACCCTGGAGCTGACCGCGGTTTTCGTCGCGGGCGGCGCGGGACTGAAGCTGGGCTGGACGCTGGTCGATCCCGGTCGGCTGAGCCGGATAGAAGCGGTCGCGCGGCAAGGCAGGGCCACCGCGACGATCGCGCTGGGCCTGGTCGGCGTGCTGTTCGTTTCGGGTCTGCTGGAGGGTTTCGTGACGCCGAGCCCGCTTCCGGCGCCGGTGCGGATCGGGATCGGCTTCGCGGCGGAGGCGTTGTTCTTCGCGTACGTGTTCGGCGCGGGCCGCCGCGCGGCGCTCGCACAGGACGCGGCGGCGAGCGCGCCGATCGAACGAGCGGAGCCGATCACTCCGGCGGAACGGTGGCAGACAACCCCGGGCACACGCTGACTGGAAAGGCTTCGGACAATCGGCAGCAACGCCGTGTCACGGATCGGTTGCGATATCCCCCATTTGAGTTCCGCTGGCCGCAGCGAGTCGTGCTCGAGCTGCGGCCAGCGTTGCCGTCAACTCTACACAATCGTTATGCCCGCGCAACCCTCCGCGCCCGTGTCGCGCGTATAAAGCAGCGCGCCAGCAAACCCCTCTGACCACACGGTTTTTCACACCGACAGCTAACTCGTGGCTGACGCTCGGACGGTCGGATTTCGAGTCTTCCACGATCCTCCGAAGCGAAGTTGAAAACCACTACTGAAACCCGTCCACGAACCGAACAATTGGCTACGTAATGGTTAGCCGAAGCGGCTCTCGCGCATCGGTATGTAGTCCACCTGGGGCAGCTACCAGGCGTTTTGTCAACTCTTTTTCAGGTTGCCACATGTTCTTGAAGCAAAAAGCGACTCCAAGTCTGTTTATGGCCGAATAAACAAGATTCTCACCCCGCCGGGACGGCATACGGTGTACACGCATCAAGCCCAGTCGAATGATTGCCAGACGCGCAATTGCCCGCCCGAGCCCGAACATCGGGCCATACCCCAGCACCGAAACCGCAACCGAAAGCGCCCGTGTGATCTTCGCCTCACCATCTCGCTCAGCGGGGCAAAAGCCGAGGACGGCGCTGGTTTACGGTATTGAAACGACAGCGTCCGGCCGAGCTCAGCAACTCGGCCGGACGCTCTAGTCGGCATCGAATAAAGTGGCCTGGATCACGCTTCCGCGAGACCGAGCCGCGCGTGCACCAGCCGCAGCGGTCGCGGCGCGAACCAAGCCGCCGGACCGAGCAGCCGCATCGCCACCGGGACCAGCACACCGCGCACCAGCGTGGCGTCTATCAGGATGGCCAAACCGGCGCCGAGCCCGAAGAACTGGATGAACCGCACGTCGCTGGTGACGAACGCGAGGAAGCTGATCGAGATCAGCGCGGCCGCCGTGGTGACCAGCCGGCCCGTGCGCGCGAGCCCTTCGACGACGGCGTCCCGGGTGGACGCGCCCTTGTCGTGCATCTCCTTGATCCGGCTGACCACGAAAACCTCGTAGTCCATGGACAACCCGAAGGTGATGCAGAACAACAGCAGCAGCATCGACACGTCCAGCGGCGCGGGCGTGAAGCCGAGCAGACCGGACAGGTGCCCGTCCTGGAAGACGAAGACCATCAATCCGAGCGTGGCCGCGAGGCTCAGTACGTTCGACAACAGCGCCCGCAGCGGCTGCACGATGCTGCCGGTGAACAGGAAGAGCAACACGAAGGTGGTGAGCACGATCCACGCCACCGCCACCGGCAGCCGTGACCCGATCGAGGCCAGACTGTCGCGCAGTTCGGCCACCTGACCGCCGACCAGCGCCGTCGCGGGCGCCGGCACGTCGCGCACCCGGTCGACCAGTTCGCGCGCCTCGGCCGAGTTGCGGTCGAGATCGGTGAGCACGGTGAGTCGTTGCGCGTCCGGCTTGGCGAACCGGACGTCCGCGGGTGAACTCACGGTGCGTTCGCCCCGCACGAAAGTGCCCGCGCTGGAATCCACTTGGGTGACGTGCGGCACTCGCGAGAGCGCCGCCGCGTACTCGGCGAGCGGGCCCGCCGCCACGCCGGAGGTGGTGACCACCGAAAGGGCGTTGGTGTCGCCGCCGCCGAAATCCTCGCGCAGCGCGTCGCCGACCTGGCGAACCTCGGTGGTCGTCGGCAACACACGATCGTCGGGCGTGCCGAACTGGACGTTCAGCAGCGGAGCCGCCGCGAGCAGCAGCGCCGCCACCACCGGGGCTCCGGTGAGCAACGGCCGCCGCATCGCGAAGCCGGCGACGCCCGCCCAGAACGGCGCCGCGTCACCCTGGATGCCGCGCACGCCGGGCACTTTCCACGCGTCGGCCTTGGCGCCGAGCGCGACGAGCAGCGCGGGCAGCGTGATCACGGCGGCCGCCGCCGAGATGGCGACCACGCCGATGCCCGCGTAGGCGAACGAGCGCAGGAAGTACTGCGGGAAGATCACCAGCGAGGAGAGCGCCGCCGCGACGGTCGCCGCGCTGAACACGATGGTGCGCCCGGCCGTGGCGACCGCGCCAACCACCGCGTCGTCGGACGCCGCGCCCGCCGCGCGCCGCTCCCGGAAACGGCTGACCATGAGCAACCCGTAGTCGACGGCGAGGCCGAGGCCGAGCGCGGTCGTCAGGTTCACCGCGTAGACCGACACGTCCGTCACCGAGCCGAGGATCGAGAGCTCGGTGAAGGTACCGAGGATCGCGACGCCGCCGACCACCATCGTGAGCAGCGCGGCGACCACATTGCCGAAGGCGAGCACGAGCAGCGCGAGGATGAGCGGCACCGCGATGCCTTCGGCGATGCCGAGATCCTTGCCGATCTGTTCGGTGATCGCGTGGAAGATCGCGTTCGTGCCGCCGACCTGGACGTCGGCGACCGGCCCGTCCGAGCGATATTCGGCGACGATCCGCTCGGCGATCTCGGTCTCCCTCGTCGGGTCCTGGTCGGCGCCACCCGCCAGGACGACCGCGGCCGTGCCGTCCGCCGACCGCATCGACGGAGAGCCGGTGTCCCAGTACGAGACGACGTTGGTGAGCCGGTCGTCGGCGGCCAGCCTGCGCGCGAGTTCCCTGCCGAATCCCGCGGTGACCTCGGCGTCGACGTCGCCCTGCTCGGGGCGGATCAGGAAGACGTAGTCGGTGTCGGCGCCGAACTCGTCGGCGAGTTGGGCGGTGGCGGTGCTGGATTCCGCGTTCGGGTCCTCCTGCCCGCCGGGTTGCATCTTGCTGAACGCGGTGACGCCGAGCGCGCCGCCCGCGATCAGGGCGAGCACGCTCGCCACGAGTATCCAGCGGGCGTGTCGGGCCACGAAGCGGCCGAGTCGTTCGAACATGTCGAGCCTCCAGTCGAGCATGTTGGCATGCGTAAACTTTATGGGCGTTAACTTGCCATCGATGTGTGCGGGTGTCAACATCGAGAAGATGACGAAATCCGATCGGGACGGGCCCTATCACCACGGCGACCTGCGCAATGCCCTGGTGCGCGCGGCCGCCGAACTCGCCGAGACGGGTGGACCGGAGGCGGTCACCGTGCGGGCCGCCGCGCGCCGGGTCGGCGTCACGCCCACCGCCGCCTATCGGCACTTCACCAATCACGAGCAGTTGCTCGGCGCCGCGCAGGAGCAGGCACAGCAGACCCTGTTCGACGCGATGTCCGAGACCATCCGGACATTCCCGCCCGACGCCGACGCGGTGACCCGGCTGTTCGCGGTCGGGCGCGGCTATATCGTCTTCGCGCTGCGCGAGCCCGGCCTGTTCCGCACCGCGTTCTGCAACAGCGAGCAAGAGGGCCCGGAGAACTGGAACTCCCCCGCCTTCGACCTGCTCTCACGGCTGCTGGACGAGCTCGTCGAGATCGGCTTCACCGATCCCGAGGACCGGCCGTACGCCGAGTTCGCGGCGTGGTCGGCGGTGCACGGCATGGCTTCGCTGCTCATCGAGCGGGCTGTGCCCGAGCAGGATCCGGAGGCGAGGGATCTGGCGATCGCGCGCACCCTCGTGGTCGTCGAGCGCGGACTCGCGACGGGGCCGAACGCCGAGCGGATCCGGGGCGGTAAACGGGACGCGGCAATGCCGGACGCGGCGGGCTGAGCACCGCGGTGCGCACAGCCTGTGGATAAACGCGCGGCTGCCGTTGTGAGCGGGCTTGGTTTCGTGTTCCCGCCCGGGTATCCACAGGCTGCTCATCGGCTCGGCGCTTCGAAAATCTTTCGTCTACCAGCCTGAATAGGGCGTGCAACGGGTGCTGACGATGCTTTCGTGCTGGGGCGCAAGGACTTTCACGTGCGGCGGTCGAGGTTGTCCACAGCCCGCCGCACAACCCTGCGCCGCACACGTTTTCCACAGGAAGGCCGTGGATATCCACAGGCTCGCGCGAGGGTGTCAGCCGACTCGCAAAACGCCGGTAACCGTGCCTTGCAGCACCCGGCCGCTGGTGGTGACGAGCGGCGACATCTGGAGCGGGTCGTCCACGATCGTGCCGGGCAGCGGAGAGTTCGATACCACCGCGCCGGTGCCGGGATCGATGACGGTGAACGCGTAGCCGTCCAGCGGTGTCGTGACGTCGAGCCCGCGCCGGGTCACCGTGTAGACGAAGCCGTCCGCGGTGGACAGGTGCGGGACCGCGGCGCTGCGCACGGTGTTCTCCCACACCGTCCGACAACCGCCCGCGTCATCGACGTCCACGCGGGTCATCCCGCCGACGAACGGCGCGCTCGGCGGCACCGCCGGGCCCGCGTCCTCCGGTACCGCGGGATACGGGTAGCCGTAGGTGCTCGCCACGAACACCGATCTGCCGATGCCGATCGGCGAATTCTCGCTGCCCGCACCGCCCTTCGTCAGCACCGGCTGCGAACAGACCAGCTGTCCGGTGCCCGAGGCGTAGACGAGCACCCGCACCTGACCGTCGGCGTTGTCGACGATGGTCAAGTAGTCGGCGCCGGTGCGCGGGCCGAAGTAGGTCGGCGTGGAGCCGGTGCCCCAGCTCAGCTGTCCCGGTTTGCGCGCGGAGCCGCGGTCGTAGGTCGCGCGCCAGATGACCTCCGGCCGCCCGGCCGCGTCGGCGCGCAGTTCGTAGAGCGCGTGCGTGGTCGCCACGGCGATCCGTCCGCTGGGAGCCGCCGAGATGCTGTTGGCGACCAGCTCACCGGTGGGCAGCGACGTCGTCTGCGTGGCGCCCGCGGGCGTCACCAGGCCGACGAGACCTTTGCCGGTGGCGAACCAGACATTGCCCGACCAGTCCGGCACCAGGCCGGTCACATTGTCGTCCGCCGGTATCGCGCCGGAGAGATCGGTGCGGGTGTCGACGCGCAGCTGCCACTTGCCCTGCGAGTCCTTGGCGTGCGCGACGCGTAGCAGCGCGCGATCACCGTCGACCACCACCAGGCGATCGGCGTTGTCGAGGTAGGCGTACACGCCGCCGAGCAGGCTGCCCTTGGCCAGTTCAAGGGAGGCGAGCGAGTGCCCCACCGGCCCGGCGCCCGGATCGAGCAGATGCACCGTCGGAGCTCGCCCGGCGATGGCGGTGCAGAGCGCGACGACGAGCCCGTCGGAGCCCTGCAACAAGGTCGGGCACGCGGCCGCCAGCGGATAGGAGCCGACCCCGCGCAGACCGGGCCCGGGCCCAGCGAGCGGAGTGGCGTCCGAGGAACCGGCGTCACCGTGCATGGTCGACGTGCCGTGCGGCCCGAGATGCGGGTTCGGCGGCGCGAGCGGCCCCCACTGCTCCGCCGCCTGCGCCTGTCCCGGCGATCCCAGCGCCAGAACACAAGCGGCGAGCACCGCGAGGGAACGCGTGCGAGAGGTACTGCCCATGGAGGTTACGAAATCGGACTGCGCGTACGGCATCGCGATGGTCCGCTCACATCAACGCGCCGCCGTCGATGCGAATCTCGGTGCCGGTCATATAGCGGCCGTCGTCGGAGGCGACCATCGCGACAACGCCCGCGATGTCCTCCGGCGTGCCGAGCGCGCCGCCGTTGAGCCACCCCGTCAGCCGCGCGAACAGGCTGTAGTCCACGCCCTCCGGCTGATCCAGGATCGACTTGGTGGTGATGCCACTGGTGATGCCCGCCGGCACGATGTTCACCGCGCGCAACCCCTGCTTGGCGTATTCGAGCGCGATCGAATGCGTGAACGCGCTGACCCCGCCCTTCGACGCGGCGTACGCCGCGAGATAAGGAGCCGCACTGTAGGCCGCGGTCGACGACAGGTTGACCACCACCCCGTGCCCCGACTCCACCAGCGCGGGCAGCGCGGCCTGCGTCATCAGGAAGGTTCCGGTCAGATTGACCGTGATGACCTGATTCCACGCGTCCAACGGCATCTCGTGCGTCCGAGCAGGCCGCAGAATCCCCGCCGCGTTCACCAGCACGTCCAGCCCCCCGAGAAACTCGAGCGCCGCCGCCGTCCCCGCCCGCACCGACTCCACATCGGCGATGTTCACCTCGACGGCCCGAAACCGCTCCCCCACATCCCCCGCCTTCTCCGCGGTGACATCCAACCCCGCCCGATCGATGTCCACCCCCACCAGTTGCGCCCCCTCGTCGAGCAGCCGCAGTGCGATCCCCTGCCCGATCCCCGACCCAGCTCCGGTGACGACAACCCGACGACCCTCGTATCTACGCATGCCCAAAATTAGAACAGGTTCCTACAAGGAATCAACCCATCCCGCCACCATATTTCCGGTAACCCTCTCTGCAACCGGTTCCAAATCCCCCCCGTCGCGCAACACACACATATAGATAAGGCCACGAACCCCCGCGCCACAGCCCACCCCATCCAGCACGCAACGACTCACGGCCCGCAAAACCCCTGGTCCAACACTCGAAGACCCGACGACAACACCAATCGAAGACGCGACAAAACGGAGTACGACTCCCGCCACCCACCATGTCCCGCACCCACCGCCCCAAGGCCCCACTCGGTACCTACCAAGTAGCGACCCTCGATACGAACGCCCCACTCGGTACCTACCAAATAGCGCCCACTCGGCACACCTCAAACGGGGGGTCCGGGGGGGCGAAGCCCCTCCGGGCGGGGCGTGGGGGCTGCGCCCCCACAAAACACGCGAGAACGAGAAGAGGCCCACGCCCTTAGTGGGCATGGGCCTCTCATCGAGTGAAGCGTGGGCGAAGGGGGACTTGAACCCCCACGTCCCGAAGGACACTGGCACCTGAAGCCAGCGCGTCTGCCATTCCGCCACTCGCCCGAGCGACTCCGGAACACTATCACGCGGCCGGTCGAGAAACGAAATCGGCTGCTCAGTGGGGCTTGTGATGCGTGATGAGCATCAGGGGAACCTCCTGGGATTTCCAAGAGTTACAGGTGTGGAGGATCGTGGATATCATGCAATGAACGTGTTCGTCGGACGACACGCCATGCGCGTGTGTCGTTGTTATGAAGCTGGGAATGACATAGGAAGACGCTCACCGAAGGGAGGCCGAGATGGGCATCGTTTCGCGGTTCGAGCGTCGCCTGCAGGGCGCCGTCGGTGATGTGTTCGCCCGGGTCTTCGGGGGCAGCGTCGTGCCCCAGGAGGTGGAGGCGGCGCTGCAGCAAGAGGCCGCCGATCACGTCCAAGACGTGGGCGGTGGTCACCTGCTGGCTCCGAACAGCTATGTGATCACCATCAACTCTTCCGACCACCAGCAACTGGACGCCGATCACGACCTCACGACCCGCGCGTTCGCCAAGCATCTCCAGGACTACATCCGTGATCAAGGGTGGCAGACCTATGGCGAAGTACACGTAGCGTTCGAGGCATCACCTACGCTGCACACCGGACAGTTCAGGGCGAGCGGCCGCGTCGATCCGGACGTCGGCCGTCGAGCTGCACCCGCTCGAAGCCCGGAACCCACGCCACAACGACCTGCAAACCCGCAACCAGGAGCTGGCCCCATGACGCAGAACTCTGGCTACGACCCGAGCCGTGAGCCCGCGGAGTCCGATCCACGCAATCGCGGGTACGCACCTCCGCCAAGCGGGCGGGCCGGTGGTCCCCAGAACGGTGCGTACCGCGACGAGTACGGGCGCGGCGCCGCGCCGTACGGCGCCTCCGAGTACCAGGCGCCGGATGCGCAGCAGGCGTACGGCGACTACCAGAACGGCTACGACTACCAGCAGGGCGGCCAGGGTTACGGCCAGCAGGGCGGGTACGCCGATCAGGGGTACGGCCAGCAGGGCTACGGCGAGCGCGGCGGCTACGGCCAGCAAGGTTTCGGCGACCAGGGCTACGGCTCGCAGGGCTACCAGGAGCCCGGCTACGGCCAGCAGGGCGGCGGCTACGGCGAACAGGGTTACGGTCAGCAGGGCTACGGCCAGCAGCAGGGCTACGGTGACCAGGGCTACGCCGACCAGGGGTACGGCCAGCAGAGCTACGCCGGTCAGCCGGGCTACGGCCAGCAGGGCTACGCGGAGCCCGGTTACGGCGAGCCGGGTTACGCCGACCAGAGCTACGGTTCCGAGGAGCAGGCGGGCTACGGCCAGGCCTACTCGCAACAGTCCGGCTACGGCGGCCAGCAGGCGGGCTACGCCGCGCCGTCGTACAGCGGTGGCGCCGCCGCGGGCTCCGGCTACTCGGCCACCCTCCAGCTGGACGACGGCAGCGGCCGCACGTACCAGCTGCGCGAGGGCAGCAACATCATCGGCCGCGGTCAGGACGCGCACTTCCGGCTGCCCGACACCGGTGTCTCGCGCCGCCACATCGAGGTCCGCTGGGACGGTCAGACTGCCATGCTTTCCGATCTCGGATCGACGAACGGCACGCTGGTCAACGGCTCTCCGGTCCAGGATTGGCAGCTCGCGGACGGTGATGTGATCCGCGCCGGGCATTCCGAGATCCTCATCCGTATCGTCTGATCCCGTAAGCTCGCGGTGCAGGTCACGACATGGCTCTCACGGTTTAGTCGGTCGTATCGTGATCGGAATCGACTGACGGCCCTATGATGCTGCCAACGCGCGCGGCCCCGAAACCGGGGCCGGCAAGCCCGGCAGGCCGTGGGGGTGGGTCGAACCGCACCTACGGCACCGACATACCTACGGCCGAACAGGAGGTGGAACGCCGTGCAGGGACTGATCCTGCAATTGACCCGTGCGGGGTTCCTGCTGCTGTTGTGGCTGTTCGTGTGGGCGGTACTGCGGACCTTGCGCAGCGACATCTACGCGGCATCCGGCATACGGATCCAGCCCAGGGCCGCACGCGGTTCCGCGGTGCTGCCTTCCTTCAGCCGAGGCCAGAAGGGCGCCAAATATCTTGTGGTGACTCAAGGTTCACTCGCCGGCACCCGCATCTCACTCGGCACCCAACCGGTGCTGATCGGGCGTGCGGACGATTCGACGCTGGTGCTCACCGATGATTACGCCTCCACCCGACACGCACGGCTGTCCCCGCGTGGTGACGACTGGTACGTCGAAGACCTCGGCTCGACCAACGGCACCTACCTGGACCGCGCGAAGGTCACCACCGCCGTGCGGGTTCCGCTCGGCACTCCCGTCCGTGTCGGCAAAACAGTGATCGAGCTCCGATCGTGACACTCGTTCTCCGCTACGCAGCGCGCAGCGACCGCGGTCTGGTCCGAGGCAACAACGAAGATTCCGTCTACGCGGGCGCCCGCCTGCTCGCGCTGGCCGACGGCATGGGCGGGCACGCGGCGGGTGAGGTCGCGTCGCAGTTGATGATCGCCGCGCTGGCGCATCTCGACGACGACGAGCCCGGCGACGATCTGCTCGGCAAGCTCGACGCGGCGACGCGGTCGGGCAACGCCGCCATCGCCGATCAGGTCGAGGAGGAGCCCGAGCTCGACGGCATGGGCACCACGCTCACCGCGATCCTGTTCGCGGGCAAGAAGCTCGGGCTGGTGCACATCGGCGACTCGCGCGCCTACCTGTTGCGCGGCGGCGAGCTCGCGCAGATCACCCGCGACGACACCTTCGTCCAGTCGCTGGTGGACGAGGGCCGGATCACGCCCGAGCAGGCGCACACCCACCCGCAGCGTTCGCTGATCATGCGCGCCCTCACCGGCAACGAGATCGAGCCGACGCTGATCATGCGCGAGGCCCGCGCCGGCGACCGCTATCTGCTCTGCTCGGACGGTCTCTCCGACGTGGTGAGCGACGAGACCATCGCCAACACCATGCGCGAGGGCAGCACGGACGAGTGCGCCGACCGCCTGATCGAACTCGCGCTGCGCAGCGGCGGTCCCGACAACGTCACCGTGGTGGTGGCCGACGTCATCGATCTGGACTACGGCCAGAGCCACCCGATCGTGGCGGGCGCGGCCTCCGGTCAGGACGAGGACACCCCGCCGCCGAACACCGCCGCCGGTCGCGCCGCGGCCATGCGTCCGCCGCGCGCCGCACCGCCACGCCGGGCCGCCGCACCGGAACCGCCGCCGCCGAGCAAATCGCATCGGCTGCGTTGGATCCTGCTCGCGGTCGCGCTGGTGGTCGCCGTCGCCGTCGGTCTGCTGGTCGGCTACAAGATGATCCGCAACAACTACTACGTGGGCGCGGACAACGGCCAGGTCGTGATCATGCGCGGGCTGCCGGGTTCGGTGCTCGGGTATTCGATCCACGACGTGGACACGGTCGGCTGCGTCGACCGCGGTGGAGACCTGACCATCGTCAAGTCCGGATCGGATCTGCCCTCCGGCTGCCGCCAGCTGCGGGTCAGCGATCTCGAGCAGACCGGTCGCGACAAGGTCAACGCGGGCCTGCCGCCCGGTTCCCTCGGCAAGGCCGAGGAGCAGATGCGGCTGCTCGCCCAGCAGGAGCTGCTGCCGCCGTGCCCGGCACGGGAAACGACCCCGCCGCCGCAGCCCGGCGTGCCGCAGCCCGGTGTCGTGCCGCCCGGCGAGCCCGCGCCGGTTCCGGTCGCGCCGACCACCACGCCGAACCCCGCACCGACCACCGACCCGGGTGACACCAGGGGCACCGACGCCAACCCGCCAACGAAGGTGGAGCAGGCGCCGACGACGACCCCGGCGCCGAACCCCCAGATCTCGGGGGAGAACTGCCGGGTGACGGACTGATGTCCGCACCGGCACCACCGTCCGCGGGGGCCTTCCCGAGTCCCCCGGGCGGGTTCGCTCCAGCACCGCCTCCGTCCACCAGACGCAACGCCGAACTGCTTCTGCTCGCGTTCGCCGCGCTGATCACGACCGTCTCGCTGTTCCTCGTCGAGGCCAGCCAGGAACAGTCCGTCACCTGGGACATCGCCAAGTACGGCCTCGCCTTCCTCGCTCTGTTCGGCATCGCGCACCTGGCCGTGCGCCGGTTCGCGCCGTTCGCCGATCCGCTGCTGCTGCCGATCGTCGCGCTGCTCAACGGTCTGGGCCTGGTGCTGATCCACCGCCTCGATCTCGGCGCGGCGCAGAACGCGAAGTTCAATTCCGACCCGATCCCCTCCCCCGACGCCAACCAGCAGATCCTGTGGACCGCGCTCGGCATGGTGGTCTTCGTCACGCTGCTGATCGTCCTGCGCGATTACCGCACGCTGGCTCGCTACAGCTACACGCTCGGCTTGGTCGGGCTGGTCGCGCTGATGATTCCGGCGCTGCTGCCGAGCGCGTACTCGGAGACCAACGGTTCGAAGATCTGGATCAGGCTGCCCGGCTTCAGCGTGCAGCCCGGCGAGTTCGCCAAGATCCTGCTGATCATCTTCTTCGCCTCGGTGCTCGTCGCCAAGCGCGACCTGTTCACCACCGCCGGACGGCACATGCTCGGCATGGAGTTCCCGCGCGCCCGCGACCTCGGCCCGATCCTGGTGGTCTGGGTGGTGTGCATCGCGGTGCTCGTCTTCGAGAAGGACCTCGGCACCTCACTGCTGATCTTCAGCACGGTGCTCGTGATGCTCTACATCGCGACCGAGCGGGTGGGCTGGCTGATCATCGGCGGCAGCCTGCTCGTCGTCGGATTCGTGTTCGCCTACCAGGCGTTCAGCCACGTGCGGGTGCGCACCAACACCTGGCTCGACCCGTTCGCGGATTACCACAACACCGGTTACCAGATCTCGCAGTCGCTGTTCGGCCTTGCCACCGGCGGGCTCGCGGGCACCGGCCTCGGCAGCGGGCGGCCGAACCAGGTGCCGTTCGCCAACACCGACTTCATCGTCACCACCATCGGTGAGGAGCTGGGCCTGATCGGGCTCACCGCGGTGCTGATCCTGTTCTTGGTCTTCGTGGTGCGCGGTCTGCGCACCGCGCTCGCCGTGCGCGACAGCTTCGGCAAGCTGCTGGCGGCCGGGCTCTCGTTCACCATCGCCGTCCAGCTGTTCGTCGTGGTCGGCGGCGTCACCAAGCTGATCCCGCTGACCGGTCTCACCACGCCGTTCATGTCGTACGGCGGTTCCTCGCTCTTGGCCAACTACGCGTTGCTCGCGCTGCTGATCAAGGTCTCCGACGCGGCTCGCGCACCGGCGCCCGCGCGCAAGAAGGACCCGGCGCCGATCGCGGACGCACCGACCGAGCTGCTGCGCCGCTCGGAATCGAGGCCGCAGGAATGAACACTCCACTACGGCGGGTCGCGGTCGCGGTGATGGTCATGGTCGTCGCGCTGCTGGCCAACGCCACCTACGTGCAGGTCATCAAGGCCGACGACTATCGAAGCGATCCGCGCAACTCGCGCGTGCTGCTCGACGAGTACTCGCGCCAGCGCGGCCAGATCTCGGCGGGCGGCACGGTGCTGGCCAGCTCGATCGAGACCGACGATCGCTACAAGTACCTGCGCACCTACCCGACCGACCCGCAGGCGTACGCGCCGGCGACCGGCTTCTACTCGATCCAGTACGGCAGCGCCGGACTCGAGCGCTCCGAGGACCAGGTGCTCAACGGCTCCGACAGCCAGCTGTTCGGTCGCCGTCTCGTCGACCTGGTCTCCGGCCGCGATCCGCGCGGCGGCAACGTGCTGACCACCCTGAACCCGGTGATGCAGCAGGTCGCCTACGAGCAGCTCACCGCCAAGGGGTACACCGGCTCGGTGGTGGCCATCGAGCCGAGCACCGGCAAGATCCTGACCATGGTGTCCACCCCGAGCTACGACCCGAACCTGCTGGCGGGGCACGACGGCGCCGCGACGACGCGGGCCTGGGAGACGCTGACCCGGGATCCGGACCAGCCGATGCTGAACCGGGCGGTCTCGCAGACCTATCCGCCCGGCTCGACGTTCAAGGTGGTGGTCACCGCGGCCGCGCTCGCCAACGGCGTCGCGACGCCGGACGACCAGTTCACCGCCGCGCCCAACATCACCCTGCCCGGGACGAGCACCACGCTGGAGAACTACAACGGCTCGAACTGCGGTTCAGGTCCGACGGCGTCGTTGACCGAGGCGTTCCGGCTGTCCTGCAACACCGCGTTCGTCGAGCTCGGCATCAAGGTGGGCGCCGCGAACCTGAAGGACGAGGCCGCCGCGTTCGGCATCGGCCCGCACCGCGGCATCCCGATCCCGGTCGCGGAGAGCACCGTCGGCACCATCGGCGACAACGCCGCGCTCGGCCAGAGCAGCATCGGTCAGCGCGACGTGGCGCTCACCCCCCTGGACAACGCGGTGATCGCCGCGACCATCGCCAACGGCGGGGTTCGGATGGAGCCGTACCTGGTAGACCAGACGCAGGGGCCGGATCTGAGCGTGTTGTCCAAGACGAAGCCGGTCTCGGTCGGACAGGCGGTGAGCGCCCAGGTAGCGTCTCAGCTGACCACCTTGATGGTCGCCTCCGAGGAGAACACCGTCGGATCACGCCAGTCCCGATACACGATCGCGTCCAAGACCGGAACCGCCGAGCACGGCAGCAACCCACGCAATACGCCGCCGCATGCCTGGTACATCGCCTTCGCGCCCGCGCAGAACCCCAAGATCGCCATCGCGGTGATCGTGGAGAACGGCGGGGATCGGGCGCTGGCAGCCACCGGCGGTTCGGTGGCCGCACCCATTGCCAGGGCCGTGCTCGACGCCGGTCTGCAGGGGGGCTGAACGATATGAACGAGCGAGTTGAAGTTCGGGGGCCCCGATGCTGAACAACGGTGCGATGATCGCCGATCGCTACCGCCTGCAACGTCTGATCGCCACCGGCGGCATGGGTCAGGTCTGGGAGGCGCTGGACACCCGCCTGGACCGCCGGGTCGCGGTGAAGGTGCTCAAGGCGGAGTTCTCCGCCGACCCGACCTTCCGGCACCGGTTCCGCACGGAGGCCAAGACCACCGCGCAGCTGAACCACTCCGGGATCGCGGGCATCTACGACTACGGCGAGACCTACGACCCGAGCGCGGGCGAGACCGCCTACCTGGTCATGGAGCTGGTGCAGGGCGAGCCGCTCAACACCGTGCTCAACCGCATGGGCAGGCTGTCGGTGCTACAGGGCCTCGACATGCTCGAGCAGACCGGCCGCGCGCTCGATGTCGCCCATGCCGCGGGCGTGGTGCACCGGGACGTGAAGCCGGGCAACATCCTGGTGACGCCGACCGGTCAGGTGAAGATCACCGACTTCGGCATCGCCAAGGCCGTCGACGCCAGCCCCGTGACCAAGACCGGCATGGTGATGGGCACCGCGCAGTACATCGCGCCGGAGCAGGCCGTCGGCGAGGACGCGACCGCCGCCAGTGACGTGTACTCGCTCGGCGTGGTGGGTTACGAGGCGCTGGCCGGGACGCGGCCGTTCAGCGGCGACGGCGCGATCACGGTCGCGATGAAGCATGTGCGCGAGAACCCGCCGCCGATGCCGGAGGATCTACCGCCCAACGTCCGCGAGCTCATCGAGATCACGATGGCCAAGGACCCGAACCTGCGCTACGCCACCGGCGGCGAGTTCGCCGACGCGGTGGCCGCTGTGCGCGCGGGTCACCGTCCTCCGCCGCCGCTGAGCGCGGGTTCCGCCGCCGGGCCGCTCACCGCGGGCGCGACCCGGGTGCTGCCGCCCGGACCGACCGTCATCCTGCCCGCGGGTCAGGCCGACGGGCCGACCGTGCGGTACAGCACGCCCGCGGCCGCTGCCATCGGCGGCGCGGCGGCGAGCGGTCCCGCGACCATGATGAACACGGGCGGATCGCCCGATCAGCCGCCCGGCAAGCGACCGTGGACCACGACGCAGAAGGCGCTGGCCGGTCTCGGCGCCGGCGCGGTGCTGCTCGGCGGCGCGGCGATCTGGCTGTTGTTCGGCGGCGACACCAACCCGGACCCCACGCGCGAGCCGGTCAGCTCGTCGGTGGCCCCGCCGCCCGCGCAGGTCACCACGACGGCGCCGCAGACGACCACCAGGTACGTGCCGCCCCCGCCGCCGGTCACGTCCGACGAGCCGTCGCCGACCACCACCGAGCCGCCGACGACGACTCCGGAACCCACGACGACGGCGCCGCCGAGCACCACCGCGCCGACCACGACGAAGACGAGCAAGACTACGAGTCCGAGCACCACCCGCACCCTGTTCCCGACTTTCGACTTACCATTTCCGGAGAATCCCGGTGCTTCGGGCCCCGGTAACACTCGCAGCGCGCCCGCTACTCCTTCACAAGGACAACGATGACGACCCCGAAGAATCTCTCTTCCCGCTACGAGCTGGGCGAGATCATCGGCTTCGGCGGTATGTCGGAGGTTCACAAGGCGCGCGATCTGCGGCTGAGCCGGGATGTGGCGATCAAGGTGTTGCGCGCCGATCTGGCCCGCGACCCCACGTTCTACCTGCGCTTCAAGCGTGAGGCGCAGAACGCGGCCGCGCTGAACCATCCGGCCATCGTCGCGGTCTACGACACTGGCGAGGCCGAGGTGGACGGCGGCCCGCTGCCCTACATCGTCATGGAGTACGTGGACGGCGAGACGCTGCGCGACATCGTGCGCGGCAAGGGTCCGCTGCCGCCGCGGCGCGCGATGGAGATCATCGCGGACGTCTGCGCCGCACTGGATTTCAGCCACAAGGCCGGGATCGTGCATCGCGACATGAAGCCCGCGAACATCATGATCAACCGGGCAGGCGCGGTGAAGGTGATGGACTTCGGCATCGCCCGCGCGCTGGCCGACAGCTCCAACCCGATGACCCAGACCGCGGCCGTTATCGGTACCGCGCAATATCTTTCGCCCGAGCAGGCGCGCGGCGAGACCGTCGACGCTCGCTCGGACGTGTACTCGGTGGGCTGCGTGCTCTTCGAGATCCTCACGGGCGAACCGCCTTTCACGGGTGACTCCCCGATCGCCGTCGCCTATCAGCACGTGCGCGAGGACCCGAGGCTTCCCTCACACGTGCACTCGGGCGTGCCGCGCGAGCTGGATTCCGTGGTGCTCAAGGCGATGAGCAAGAACCCGGCCAACCGGTACCAGACCGCCGCGGAGATGCGCGCGGACCTGATCCGAGTCCTCGGCGGCCAGAAGCCGAGCGCGCCCATGGTGATGACCGACGAGGATCGCACCACCGTCTTCGGCGCCAACGAGCCGGCGCCGCGCAGCTTCCGCACCGTCGAACGCAACGACGACACCGCCGAGCAGGAACCCGCCGAACCGGGTGGCTCGCGCCGCACCGCCTACCTCGCGCTCGGCGCGGCCGCCGCGCTCGCCGTGGTGTTCGCGCTGTTCTGGGTGCTGATCGGTCCGGGAAGCAAGCCGGATCAGGTCGCTGTGCCCGACCTGTCGAACAAGTCGCTCGCGCAGGCGCAGGACGCGCTGCAGAAGCTCGGCTTCACGGTGGCCATCCAGCAGAAGCCGGACAGCAAGGTGGCCGACGGCAATGTCATCGCGACCCAGCCGCTCGGCGGTTCCCGCATCGATGAGGGCAGCACGGTCACCGTGCAGGTCTCCAGCGGGCCCGATCAGGTGCAGGTGCCGCGGCTGGACGGACTGACCGTGCAGCAGGCCGAGCAGGAGCTCAACTCGGTCGGCCTGCGAATGGATCCGAATGTGGTGCGCAAGGAGTCCAGCGCCCAGGATCTGGACAAGGTGATCGGCACCGAGCCTTCGGCGGGCGCGCGGGTCGACGTGGACCAGGCGATCGTGGTCTGGCTCGGCAAGGGTCCGGAGAAGGTCCGGGTGCCGAGCCTGGTCGGGCAGGACATCAGCGTGGCCCAGCCGAACCTGGTGGACAGTGCCGGTTTCAAGATCGTCATCGAGGAGGTGCAGTCCTCCAAGCCGAAGGGTGAGGTCATCGCGACCAGCCCGGCGGGCGGCACCAACGCCGACAAGGGCTCGACGGTGACGGTCCAGGTGTCCAGCGGCGATCAGATCAGCATGCCGTCCGTGGTCGGTCTGACGCCGTCGCAGGCGGTGGAGAAGCTGCGCCAGGCCGGGTGGACCGGCAGCACCAGCCAGATCAACCAGAACACCACCGGCACCTTCGACGCGGGCAGCGTCGGGCGGATCATCAGCCAGCAGCCGTCGGCCGGTTCGTCGATCTCCAAGACCAGCACGATCACCATCACCACCGGAGTGCTCGGCCCACCCTGATCCGGCCCAGGTCCGATCGTTATCGGAAAGAGGCGACCGGTCGGTGTGATCGGCGCGAGAATGATGCTGCTCCATCCGAACCCAGCAATCAGCATGGAACAGGAGGCAGCCCCATGACCACTGCCAGGGACATCATGAAGCCCGGCGCTCAGTGGATATCCAAGGACGAGACGGTCGGCAAGGCGGCGCGCATGATGGCCGAGCTCGGCGTCGGATCCCTCGTCATCGCGGACGAGAACGAACGGATGTGCGGCATCATCACCGACCGCGACATCGTGGTGAAGTGCGTGGCCCAGGGCCGTGCACCGGCCAACACCCGTGCGGAGGAACTGTGCGAGGCGACCCCGCGGTGGGTCTCGGCCGACGCCGATGTCGAGGAAGTGCTCGAGGAGATGGAGAGCCATCGCATCAAGCGCATGCCGGTGATCGAGAACAAGCGGCTGATCGGCATGATCAGCGAGGCCGATCTCGCCAGGCACCTCGACGACAACCAGCTCAGCGAATTCGTGACGGCGGTCTACGGCCGGCCGTGACCCGGTAGCCGCCTGCCGCCGAAGCGGAGGTACGCCCGTCGTCCGGAGCCGCAGACTCCCGGGCGGCGGGACGGAAAGCCGTTCCGACCATCGCTCGAAGAATCCGGCCGCCCTCGACGACGGCACGGTGGCGGCGTGCTACGAGAGATCCAGGTGCCGATTCATCGACATGGCCTCGTCGGCCAGATTCGGCAGTTCGACCACCTCGACGCCGTGCTGCCGTAGCTTCTCCACCCCGACGCAGTTCACCACGAAGGTCGTCGGCTCGCGCCAGGCGATGACGACGCGCCCGATCCCGGCGCGCAGGATGCGATCGGTACAGGGTGGCCGGGTCGCCGTCGCGCGCTGCGAGCACGGCTCGAGGGTGCTGTAGATCGTCGCCCTCGCCAGCCGCGGATCGTCGGCGGCCAGCTTGTTCAGCGCGGATTCCTCGGCGTGCACCTTCTCGTCGGTCTCCCGCGAATATCCCGTCGCGATCTCCGCGCCGTCGGCCACGACGATCGCGCCGACCGAGAACGCGGTGTCGCTCGGTGGGCACTGGCGCGCGAGTTCGATGGCCCTGCGCATGAAACGCTCGTCGGCCGTTGCCTGGTCAGCGGGCATCGAACCACCTCCACGATCGCGTCGGGCTCCGGCTCACGAGTCCACGGCCTCGGGACGGAGGAGGTAGCGCAGCACGGCCATGTCGCCGACTCGCTCGACCGCGGCGAGCGTCCTGCGACGGGCCGGTCCGCCGGGGAATCGGGCGTCGGCGAGGAACCGCGGCGCGCCGGAATCGCCGACGACGATCGGCGCGACGGCCAGGTGCAGTTCATCGGCCAGATCGGCGGACAGGAACGCTGTGTGCATCCCGGTGCCGCCCTCGACCATCAGACGTCCGACACCGCGGCGGCCGAGATCGTCCAGCAGCGCCCCGAAGTCGAGTTCCGCGCCGAGGGCGACCACGTCGGCGATGCCGACCAGCCGATCGGCGAGCCGCGCCGCGCCGGAGTCGGTCGTGTAGACGATCTTCGCCCCGCCGTGGTGCCAGAAGTTCAGCTCTCGGTCCAGGTCGCCGCGCGCGGTGACGGTCACCTTGAGCGGGAACTCCGGCTTGCCCGCCGCCACCCGCGCCGCCCGGCGCTCGGCGCTGTCGACCAGCAGCCGGGGGTTGTCGCGGCGCAGCGTCTCGGCGCCGACCAGGATCGCGTCGGACTCGGCGCGCACCCGGTCGACTCGGTCGAAATCCGCCGCGTCCGAGAGCAGCAGTCGCTCGGGACCGGCGTCATCGATGTAGCCGTCGAGGCTGACCGCCACCGAGAGCAGTACGTACGGCCTGGTCACTGCAACACCAGTGCCGCGACCTCCGCCTCGAGCATCTCCACCAGACCCTCGGCGGGCCGCTCACCGCAGACCTCGAGCCAGTTCGCCAGCATCCGGTGCCCGCCCTGGGTGAGCACCGATTCCGGATGGAACTGCACGCCGTGGATCGGCAGGGTGCGGTGGCGCATGGCCATCACGATCCCGGATTCGGTGCGGCCGAGCACCTCGATGTCCTCGGGCACGGTGTCCTCGAGCACGGTGAGCGAGTGGTACCTGGTCGCGGTGAACGGGTCGGGCAAACCGGCCAGCACGCCCGCACCGAGGTGGTACACCGAGCTGGTCTTGCCGTGCAGCAGTTCGGGCGCCCGGGTGACGGTCGCGCCGAAGGCCTCGCCGATCGCCTGGTGACCGAGGCAGACGCCGAGCAACGGCGTGCTGCTGCGGGCGCAGGCGTGCACGAGGTCGATGCTCGCACCGGCCCGATCGGGGGTGCCGGGGCCGGGACTGATCAGAATGCCGTCGTAGTCGGCGATCGCGGCGTCCACATCGGCCAGTTGCGGATCGTCGTTGCGCCAGACGACGGCCTCGGCTCCCAGCTGGCCGAGATACTGAACCAGGTTGAAGACGAAGCTGTCGTAATTGTCGACGACCAGTACACGCATGGTTCGAGATTACGTGGCGACGCGGGAGGCCGTCGCATCCATTACCTGTTGGGATAGCCTAGGAGGAACACCGGAGGGCCGCCGAGCCTCGCCCGGGCCGTCCGCGCTGTCGCCGGAACGGCCGGACGGAGTCGCTCGGCAGACAGTCAACTGAATCAGCCGCCGGTACCGACCTGCACGCCGAATACGAGGACGTCATGCCCAAGTCGAAGGTCCGTAAGAAGACCGACTACACGATCAACCCCGCCAGCCGGATCCCGGTGAAGGTGAAGGCGGGCCCGTCGCCGGTCTGGTACGTCGCGATCATGCTCGGCTTCATGCTGGCCGGCCTGCTCTGGCTGCTGGTCTACTACCTGGCGGCCGAGCAGATCAGCTGGATGAACGACCTCAACGCCTGGAACTTCCTGATCGGCTTCGGGCTCATGGTCGTCGGCCTGATCATGACCATGCGGTGGCGCTGATCCACTTCCTTCGGGATTACAGACGTGTCATTCATGCACACCTGTGGATGACCCTGTGGACAACTCGAGGACCGATTGGGGAGAGTGCCGCTTGAACCCTGAATTCCCCTCTGTGGAACCGCGCCTCTCGTGGACCACGCCCACCCCCGCGCTCGTCGCGGTGGCCGTCGGTGGTGTGATCCTCGCCGGCGCCGCGTTCTTCGCCGCGGATGCCGCGAGCCGGCTGCTCATCGGCTTGGCCGCGGCGGGCCTGCTCGCCTTGGCCGGCCTCGGTTTTCGCCAGCGACCGCGCCTGTCCATCCAGACCGGCGCCGATCCGCGCCTGGTGGTGCGCGGTCTGCTCGGACCGGCCGAGTACCGGCCCGAGCAGATCGTCAAAGCGCGGGTGGTGAGCTACCGCCGCCTGGGGCGCAAGTCGCCGATGCTCGAGATCGACGTCGAGCACGAGGGGCAGGAACGGCTGTTGATCTTCGGCCGTTGGGATCTCGGCACCGCGCCGCAGGATGTCTTCGAAGCGCTCGTCGCGCACCGGCTCGCGTACCTGCCCAGGGATTAGGCGCATCCGCTCCGGCCAGTACCTCCGCATTTCCGTCTGTGGCAGCGAATGTTTCACGTGAAGCGAGCCGAAAACCGGCTCAGGACAGCATCGCCGCCGCGACGCCGATGAGCGCGACCGAGACCGCGCCGACCGCGCCGATGGCCGCCCAGCCGATGGTGCGTGCCGACTCAGGCGATTTCGCGCGCACCCACTGCGGCAGGAACAGCACTCCCATCGTGGCCAGCGTGCCCGCGACGAGTCCACCGAGGTGCACCCACAGCGATACCCCGGGCAGCGAGAGGCTGAGCAGCACGTTGATGGCGATGATCACCAGAATCTGGGTGGCGTTCATCCGGAGCCGGATCAACAGCACCGCGACCGCGCCGAACATCCCGTAGACCGCGCCGGACGCACCGGCCCCGACGGTGTTCACCGGCTCGAGCAGCATCCCGCCCGCCGAACCGCCGACCAACGCGACCATATAGATGGCGAGCATCCGGGTCCGTCCGAGGAACGGCTCGAGCTGGATGCCGACGATGTAGAGCGCGAACATGTTCAGCGCCAGGTGCAGCGGCCCCCAGTGCAGGAAGCCGGAGCCGATCACCCGGAACCACTCACCGTCGGCCACCAGCTGCGGAATCAACGCCCAACGCAGGAAGAGGCTGGACCGGTAGTTGTCGGCGAGGCTGCTCGCCTGAACCGCGGTGATCGCGTAGAACAGCACGTTCAACCCGATCAGCCCGTATGTCACCAGCGGAGTGGTCGAGGAGGCGACCGGCGCGCCCGCGACCGTGCGGACCGGACGGACCTGGGTGCCCGCCGCGCGCACGCAGTCGACGCAGTGCTGCCCGACCGCGGCGGGCCGTAGGCAGTCCGGGCATGCGGGCCGCCCGCAGCGTGTGCACGCCAGGCCGGTCGGACGATTCGGATGGCGGGCGCACGTCGGTGCGGGCGGCTGAGGATTCATCTGTTCAATCGATCGTGATGGTGGAGATGCGGACGGGCTCTTTGGGGCGGTCGTTGCGGTCGGTCGGCGTCGCCGCGATGGCGTCGACGACCTTGCGCGAATCCGGGTCGACGACCTCGCCGAAAATCGTGTACTTGCGATTGAGGTGCGGCTGCGGGCTCACCGTGATGAAGAACTGCGAGCCGCTGGTGCGGGCGCCGACGTTCGCCATCGCCAGCAGGTAGCCGCGGTCGAAGCGCAGCTCGGGATGGAATTCGGCGGCGATGTCGTAGCCGGGACCGCCGCGACCGGTGTCGCCGGGATCGCCGCCCTGGATCATGAAGCCGTCGATCACCCGGTGGAAGGCGGTGCCGTCGTAGAACGGACCGGAGGTGCCCCCGCTCGCGTTCTCGGTGGTGTACGCCGCCGAGCCGTCGATCAGCCCGAGGAAGTTCCGCACCGTCTTCGGCGCGTGATAGCCGAAGAGCGCGAGCTTGATATCGCCGTGGTTCGTGTAGAGCGTCACACCGGCGGTCTGAATCGGTGAGGTCACGCCCGCCATGTTAGTGATCGCGCGGCGCCGATCCCGCGCACCGCCCGGCTGGGCTCCGCGGCGCGTCGAGACCGGTCGGCACTTACTGCGCTATTCACCCGGCTGTGCCAAAGTGGTCGAATGAGCTTGGGGCGTCTACGCGTATCCGCACGTTCTCGTAACCGGCTGATCGCCGGGGGTCTCGCCGCGCTGGCGGGTGGCGTGGCCTGGCTGGTCCGCAGCAAACGACCGCAGCCGCCGCAGCCCGCGCCGGAGCCGCCGCGCATCGGCTACTCCCGAAACGGCTCCGCGCCGACCCCCGTCGCGGGAGCCGGCGCGGACAACGGCCGCTGAGCAGGACATATCTCCGCCGCCGCTCCTGCCGTGCGCGGAGCTGTGGACGGACTCCGCCCGGTAGCGCCTACCGGGCTTCGTTCAGCGGCTGACGGTGCGCTTGTACTGGCGCAGGGCCAGCGGCACGAACACCACCAGGATCACGACCACCCAGATCAGCGTGGTCGCCACCGGATGCTGCATCGACCAGGCGTCCGAGACCGGCACCAGTGGGCTGGTGTTGCCGAACAGCTCGCGGGTCGCCTGGGTCAGCGCCGAGACCGGATTCCACTCGGCGAACAGCTTCAGCACGGCGGGCAGATTGTTCATCGGCACGAAGGTGTTGGCCAGGAAGGTCAGCGGGAACATGACCATGAAGCTGGCGTTGTTGAACACCTCGGGCGCCCGCACCAGCAAACCGACGACGGCCATGATCCAGGACACCGCGTAGGCGAAGAGCAGCAGCAGGATGTAGGCGAGCACCGCGTCGAAGAAGGAGCCACGGATCCGCCAGCCGACGAGCAGGCCGGTCAGCGACATGACGGCCAGGCTGACCACGTTGATCACCACGTCGCTGACGGTCCGGCCGACCAGCACCGCCGAGGGCGCCATCGGCAGCGAGCGGAAGCGGTCGATGATGCCCTTCTGCATGTCCTCGGCGAGACCCGCGCCGGTGAACGAGGAACCGAACACCACGGTCTGCGCGAAGATGCCCGCGATCAGGAATTCGCGGTAGCCGCCTTCCATGCCGGGCACCTGGATCGCGCTGCCGAAGACGTACGCGAAGAGCAGCACGAACATGATCGGCGACAGCGTCGAGAAGATCAGCACGTCGGGCACGCGCCTGATCTTGATGATGTTGCGCTTGGCGATGGTGACGCTATCGCTGACCACGATGGAGAGCCGTTCGCCGAGACCCATGCGGGGCGGCGCCTCCACAACTGTCGTCGTCGCGGTCATCGGGAGTTTCCTTCCGTTGCTTCGAGTCGTTCGGCGGCCTTCACGCCGCCGGAACCGTTCGTCGCGGCGCTTCCCGCGCGCTTGTCCGCGGCCTCGCCGCCGACGAGCTCCTCGGCCTCGTGCCCGGTGAGCGTCAGGAACACGTCGTCCAGCGATGGGCGACGCAGACCGACGTCGTGAACCTGCACATCGCTCGCCGCGAGCAGGCCGATCGCGTCGACGAGAGCCTGGGATCCGTTGCTGACCGGCACCGTGATCCGGCGCAGGCCGGGTTCGAGGTGGATCTCCCCGTCCGCGAGGCCCTTCAACGCCTGCTGCGCGACGGCGAGTTTGTCGACGTGATCGACGGTGAACTGGACGCGATCGCCGCCGACCAGGGTCTTCAGCTCGTCGGCTGTGCCGCGGGCGATGACCGTGCCATGGTCGATCACGGCGATCGAATCGGCGAGCCGGTCGGCCTCTTCCATGTACTGGGTGGTGAGCAGCAGTGTGGTGCCGCCCGCGACCAGTTCCTCGATGACGTCCCAGAGATCCAGCCTGGCCCGGGGGTCCAGGCCGGTGGTCGGCTCGTCCAGGAACAGCACCGGCGGGTTGGCCACCAGCGCGCCCGCCAGGTCGAGCCTGCGGCGCATGCCGCCGGAGTAGCCGCGGACCGGCCGGTCGGCCGCGTCGCTGAGCCGGAAGCGTTCCAGCAGCTCGCGTGCGCGCTCCTTACTGCGCTGCACGCCCATGTGATAGAGCCTGCCCACCATCTCGAGGTTCTCGAAGCCGGTGAGGTATTCGTCGACGGCGGCGTACTGGCCCGACGCACCGATCCGGGAGCGCAAAGCCTGCGGATTCCGCAGCACATCGATGCCCGCGACAGTCGCCCGGCCCGCGTCGGGAACGAGCAGGGTGGTGAGCACCCGGACCGTGGTGGTCTTGCCCGCGCCGTTGGGGCCGAGTAGCGCGGTGACGGTGCCCTCCGGCACCGTCAGGTCGAGTCCATCGAGGGCGACCAGCTGGCCGTAGCGTTTGACCAGACCCTCGGCGACTATTGCGTCGGGCATGATTCTCCTGACGTTCGTGAATTCTCGATGTCGAATGGCGTTCGACGCCCCTCATCTCGGCGTCGAGGCGTTGTCAACGGATCGGACGACCGACCGATACGGGGGTCAGTATTGTCCTCACTCCGGTTGTGCGCACCCCCTTTGTTCGGGGGCATCTCACCTGGAGCCGGACAGCGAAAGGCCGCATCCCGCTCCAGGCGGTGCTCGGGGGTACCGGAACGGGATGCGACCGGTTCGATGGTCCCGCGCACGGCCCGCTCGGGTCGTGCGTAGCCGACTACCCGTTTCCCGGGCACGCGGTACTCACGCCGCACCGTGCCGCGCGCCGCGGCGTCCGTACCAGCCCCAGTGACCACCGGCACATACTCGCACCGGGGTCCGACAGATTTCGGTCGTCGCCCGACATGCCCAGGCGGCCGCGACACGCGACAAACCCGGCAGAATCAAGCCCGCTCGCGGACCGAAAGAGGGATTCGCGCCACACTGCGACCATTCGGAATGTTTCCGGCCGGAACCGCTTTTCGCGCCGCCGCGCCGGAATCGTCATGGAATGGGCTGTACCGCAACATCTTTGACAAACACCAGGTCACGGACATACCGCACGACTTGCCCGGGTGAGCCGTGGATACCGTTACCGAGCAATCGCACCGCGTGCCGCCACGCCAAATTTCTTCGAAAGTGGCGACCCCCATGCGCACACAATCACAAATCTTCGCGTAGGATCAGTCACGTCGGCCCCTCCCCCCCGGGCCGACCTTACGCGGGCCTCGGCTAACTCCCCCCCTTCGCCGAGGCCCGCTCCCCATTTCCGGACCTTTTTCGAGCGGTCCGTTCTCGCCTTCAGTCGGTCGTCTCGGTGTCGAAGCCGACCGCACGCCAGGCGGTTGCCAGCCGCTGCGCCCGCACCCGTCCCGCCGTGCCGAACAGCGGGCGATCCCGCTCCCAGCGGTCCCTGGCGACCGGATCGGCGGTCCGCCAGAGCGGCGCGAGCTCGTCGACCACCCGGCCGAACTCCTCGAAGACGCCGCCGAGCGCGACGTGTACGCCGGGCGATCCTGGCCGGTCCAGATCCAGCCCGCGCACCGCGGCCACCAGCGCGAGCAGCTGCTGAAGCACCGGTCGCGGCCAGGACGACTCGCGCGCGACGCGCACCAGCCAGCCGAGCGCGGCGGCGAGCACGTGCACGTCCTCGATGGTGCGAAACGGCTTGAGGAAGTCGGTGTAGCCGTCGCCGGGCAGCACGGTCGCGGGCGCGTCGGTGAAAGTGACGGTGGCGTGCGGGATCTCGGGCGCGAACGGGGCGGCGGGCAGATCCGTCACCGCGACGCCCGGCGCGGAGGTCTCGACGAGGGCGGCCCGCAGGATGTTGCGGCCGTCGTCGGCGACACCCGCGCTGGCGACGACAAGGAGCCTGCGCGCCAGGCTGCCCAGCGTGGTGAAGGTCTTGGTGCCGCTGACCGTCGCCGCGCCGTCGTGCTCGGTCAACGCGGTGCGGATGGCCGAGGGGTGCGCGCCGCCCGCCTCGGTAGCCGAGACCGCGACGGCGTCCTCGGCGGGCAACTCGGGCAGCAGGGTGCGCAGCGCCTCCTGGTAGCCGGAGAGGAAGGCGAAGCCGAGCCGGTCGGCCGCGAAACCGCCCGCGATCGCGGCGTCCACCGACGACGCGAAACGGGCCGCGACCGCGCGGTGCCCGGCCCAGGCGGCCGCCACGGAGTCGACCGGTGCGCCGGGCGGTTCGGTCAGGAGATAGTCGAGCACAGATTCCACTCCTGCACGCTAACCCGCGCGGAGCTCGTGCCCGGCCGACTCGGGCCTAGCCGATCCCTGTGGCGGGCGGCCACGGGCGAAGGTCCGCGACAGGCGCTGCCAGACGAAGTTCGCACCGAGCCCGCGCCCAGCCGGAGCGGAGGCCCCTCAACCGGTCTTGGCGACCTCGGCCGCGGGCTGCCATATCCGGCTGCGCAGATCGGCGCCGCGAATCACCTGGATGCGCCATGGCTCCAACCGCATGATGTGCAGCGTCGGATCGTCGGGCGCGCGCCAGAACTGGCCGAGGTGGTAGCCCGCGCCCGGCGGGCTGGTCTGCGCGTACAGGTCCCAGACCCGTTGGCGGGTCGCCAGATCGTCCACCCACTCGGCCGTCGCGTCCACCGCGACGGAGTTGTTGCCGCGCGACCAGTAGGAGAAGTTGACGTGCGGGTTCCGCGCGATGTGCGCCGCCTTGACCGGCGTCTTGTAGGTGGCCAGCCAGCCGAGCGGAACCCCGTCGACCCGCTCCCAAACCGGGATGAGCACCCGGGTGCGCGGCCGGTTCTTGCTGTCGACGGTCACCATCGTGGCGTACACGATGCGCCCCACGTAGGCGTTGAACTCCGCCTCGATCTCGTCGAAATGCTCGACCTTCTGCGTCATGCCGAAACCCTCTCGGTTCCCGATGCGACTGTCGGTTACTTCTTGTAACCATGGGCATCATCGGACACCATGAAGAGCTATGGAAGACGGCACTTCTGAGTCACTCGGTTACTGCGGGGATACCGAGGACTACACGGCACGCCAGTGGGACACCCGCGAGGACTGCGATGTGCGCCAGATCCTCGACCGCATCGCCGACAAGTGGTCGCTGCTGACCATCGCGCTGCTCGCGGGACGCACCATGCGGTTCACCGAACTGCGCCGGGAGATCGACGGCGTCAGCCAGCGCATGCTCACCCGTACGTTGCGCCACCTCGAACGCGACGGCCTGGTGCGGCGCACGGTGCATCCCGTCGTTCCGCCGCGAGTCGACTACGAACTCACACCGCTGGGCGGCAGCCTGCACGAGACCATCCAGGCGCTGGTCACCTGGACCGAGGATCATCAGCGCGAGATCGCCGAGGCGCGCACCGCGTACGACGCGACCACTGCGGCGGCGGCAGTGTGATCCGAGGGCGGCGAACCGCCGGACACACCTAGCCTCGGGTCAGCTGATTCTCAGGGCGCGCGGGTATCACTGAGGCAGTCGCATCCGCCGCTGAGGAGTCTGACCTGTGAAACAGCCGGACGAGGTACGCAGAAGGGAACTCTTCGACGCCGAGGCCCGGCTCTCCTGGGTGCTCGCGGCGCTGGCCGGCATGATCGGCGCGGCGGCCTTCATGCACACCGCCGGCTACTTCGTCACCTTCATGACCGGCAACACCGAGCGTGCCGTACTCGGCGCGTTCCATGACGAGCCCGACCTGGCCGTCGCCGCCGCACTGCTGCTGACCGCGTTCCTGTCCGGCGTGGTCGTGGCCTCTTGGTGTCGCAGGCACTACTGGTCGGGTCATCCGCACGGACCCACCCTGCTCACGACCGTCTGCCTCGCGCTGGCCTCGATCATCGATCTGGCGCTCTACTCGGTCACCGACACCAGCCGGATCGATTTCGTTCCCATCCTGTTCGTCGCGTTCGGCGTCGGCGCTCTGAACACTTCGTTCGTCAAGGACGGCGAGGTCTCGGTGCCGCTCAGCTACGTCACCGGGACGCTGGTCAAGCTGGGCCAGGGCATCGAACGCCATGTCAGCGGCGGCGATTACGCCGACTGGCTCGGCTACTTTCTGCTGTACCTGTCCTTCGGGCTCGGCGCGCTGCTCGGTGGTCTGCTGAGCTTGCTCGTCGCGGGCTGGGCGATGCTCATCACGGCGACGGTGGTGTGCACGCTCGTCACCGGCTACACGTATCTGCACCTGGACAGGCACGGTCCACTGCCGATCGAGCGACCCGGCCGGTCGAACGACGCATAAACGTTTCATCCCAGCCCCGCGCGACTACAGTCGAGACATGGCAATCGAGTGCTCGAGCGTTGTCGCCGCGCCCCGATCCGAGGTCTTCGCCTGGTACGCGCGTCCCGGCGCGTTCACCAGGCTCGCGCCACCGTGGCATCCGGTCTCCCCACTCGCCGAGGCCGAGTCGCTGGCCGATGGACGCGCCGTGCTCGGCTTGCCTGGCGGATTGCGCTGGGTGGCGCAGCACGATCCCGCCGGTTACCTGCCGCCGCAACGTTTCGTCGACGCCGTCGCCACGAAGGGGATCGCCTCGCTGCCCGCCGCACGGCTGCTGCGCTGGCGGCACGTGCACGAATTCGAGGAGGTCGACGCCCGGCACACCCGGGTGATCGATCGGGTGCGGACGCCGATTCCCGAATTCGTGCTGCGCCCGATGTTCGACTACCGATACCGCCAGCTGGCCGACGACCTGCTGGCCCACCACCGCGCCGCCGAGCACGGCTTCGGCACGGCCACCATCGCGGTGACCGGCGCGTCCGGCCTGGTCGGCACCGCGCTGTGCGCCTTCCTGAGCACCGGCGGCCATCGCGTGCTGCGCCTGGTGCGGCATCCGGCCCGAACGCCCGGCGAACGACGGTGGAATCCCGTCGATCCCGACCCCGCGCTGTTCGACGGCGTGGACGCGGTGGTGCACTTGGCGGGCGCGTCGATCGCCGGACGGTTCACCGAGAGCCACAAGCGGGCGATCATCGACAGCCGGACGAAACCGACGCGCAAGCTCGCCGAACTCGCCGCGCGATCCGGTCTTTCGACGTTCGTCAGTGCCTCCGCCATCGGCTACTACGGCTACGACCGCGGCGACGAGACGCTCACCGAGGAGGCAGACCGGGGCGACGGCTTTCTGGCCGAGGTCGTCGCGGACTGGGAGGCGGCGACCCGCCCCGCCGAGAAGGCCGGTGTGCGGACGGTCCGTATCCGCACCGGCATCGTGCAGTCCCCGCGCGGCGGCACACTGCGGCTGCTGCGCCCGCTGTTCACCGCGGGCCTCGGCGGACGGATCGGCGACGGCAGCCAATGGCTGTCCTGGATCGCCCTCGACGATCTGGTCGACATCTACCACCGCGCGCTGTGGGACGAATCTCTCGCGGGAGCGATCAACGCCGTCGCGCCGTTCCCGGTCCACAACAGCGAATACACCGAGGTGCTGGCCCGGGTTCTGCACCGCCCCGCTCTCCTCCCGGTGCCCGACTTCGGCCCGGCACTGCTGCTCGGCAAGCAGGGCGCACGCGAACTCGCCGCCGCCGATCAGCGCGTGCTGCCGACCCGGCTGGTCGCGGCGGGGCACGCGTTCCGGACTCCCGGCCTCGACGAGGCGCTGCGTCATCTGCTCGGTCGAACGAGGCACTGACCGCGCATCCCCCGCCGGGACATCTCGTCGGGCAGCCACAGACGGACTGTCCGGCACTGCGGTACCTGCGAGACAGCCGTCGAGAGAAGCCGCGCGCCAGGAGGTCTCAGCGCAGCCGATCGACCGCCTCGGTCAGAGTGTCGACCCGCACCGCGGCGTCCGGAAGGATCACGTCGTCCCAGCCGGGACCGCCGAGGAAGACTCGAGCCCCCGCCGCGAGGCACGCGCGAACGGCCGATGTCAGCGCTGTGGATTCGCGCTGCGACCAGAGCAGCACCGCCGCCGGATCAGCCTGCCTGGCAAGCGCGTCCACCAACGCCGCGGTCGGAACGTCGGGGCCGAGCATCCGCGCGCCGACACCGTGTTCGGCAAGCGCGGCCCGCAGCACGTCGAGCGGCAGCGAATGGGTTTCACCGCTGGTGCAGGCCAGCACGGTGCCCGCGGGCCCCGCGGGCGGATTCGTTCGTTGCATGACGGCCGCGACGCACCATGAGAGCAGGTGTTCGACATCGATGCACCCCTCACCGCTGCCCTGCCGCGCGACGATCTCGGCAAAAGCGGGGCGGCACAGACCTTCCCAGGTGTCGACGACACCGTAGGCGCGAACGTGCGATTCCACGAGGGCGGTGACCGTGCCGGTCTCCAGCGCGAACGCGGCGGCGAGCAGCGTGGTCCGATCGCCGCGTGCCAGCGCGGGCCCGCGGGCGGCCGCGGCGGCGCCCGCCGGGCTCGCGCCACCGCGGATCAGTTCGAGCATCCGTTCCAGCAGTGCGATGTCGGACTCGGTGTAGAGGCGGTGGCGGCCGGGCCGATCCTGCGCGGGCCCGATCTCGTAGCGGCGATTCCAGCTGCGCAGGGTCGCCGTCGGGATGCCGAGACGCTCGGCCACCGCGCGCACCGTGTATCCGGCTGCGTCGGGAGCGGAGGCGGAACCGGCGGGCATCGTCTCATTCTGCCCGGTCGTGGTCGTCCAGTTCCGCATGGACGCCCGGATACAGGTCGCGCCCGTAGAAAAATACGCATCGTTTATGCATCGTTAACTGATACCATGGCAGAGTCGCCGACCCGAGGAGATCCCCATGGACTCACGCCGAACAGCACGATGGTGTGCGCGTCTCGCGACCGCTGTCGTCGCGGCGGCGGGCGTTGTCGCCGGAACGGCCACGGCCGCACCGCCCGCCCCGGTGCCCAGCTTGGAACTGGACCGCTACCTCGGCCAATGGCGCCAGCTCGCGGCGATCCCGCAGTTCTTCAACGTGGCCTGCGCACGGGACACCACTGCCGACTACGCGCTGGACGCGCGCGGGGACATCGCCGTGCACAATCGCTGCATCACTTGGACCGGCGCGGTCAACGAGGTCCGCGGCACCGCACGAGTGAACGATCGAGCCACCGGCGCGCAGCTGCACGTCAGCTTTCCCGGCGTACTCACCCAGGATCAATTGGACGGCCCGACGAACTACATCGTCACCGCGCTCGGCCCGGACTATTCGTGGGCGCTCGTGACCAACCCGGACCGCACCGCGGGCTTCGTGCTGGCCCGCGACCCCGCGTTGGATCCACAGTCCTGGTCGGACGTGCGGGCGGCGATCGTCGCGGCGGGCCAAGACCCTTGCTTCTACCTCACCTCGCCGACGACCGGCGGGCTGTCAGCGATCGAGCCGCTGTGCACGACGTGATGTTCGACAGCGTGCGGACCCCGCGAGGGTCGCGTTCGCGCCGGTACGGAAGAGCCGCCCGTGCCCGCGCGGCGCGACCCTCGTGGGGCCCGCGGCAGTCGCATCGCTCCGTGTCGCAGCCGCACGAGGCCGTCCGATGACCACCTCGGTAGCGCTGTTCACCCGCAACCTGCGGGTGCACGACAATCCGGTGCTCGCGGCGGCGAACCGGGCGGGCGACACGGTGGTGCCGCTGTTCGTCGTCGACCGCGACCTGGTGCCGGATCGCTGCCCGCCCAACCGCGCCCGCTTCCTCGCCGCCGCCCTCGCCGAACTCGACGACGAACTCCGTGCGATCGGCGGGCGACTCGTCCTGCGCCGCGGTGACGTGGTGGACGAGGTCGATCGCGTGGTCGCCGAAACCCGCGCCGCCAGCGTGCATCTCGCCGAGGACGTGAGCGGGTACAGCCGGTCCCGCGCGCGAGGATTGCGAGAACGGCTGCGGGACCGAGACTGTCGCGTCGACGAGCACGCCGCCACAATCACCGCGGTGGACCCGGAGTTGCTCGTGCCGTCCACCGGTCGCGATCACTTCGCGGTCTTCACCCCCTACTTCCGGCGGTGGACGGAAGCGCACCGGCGCAAGCCCCTCGGCAAACCACGCGCCCTCACCCTGCCGCGAATATCGGGCGACCCGCTGCCGAAGCCCGGCGACCTGTGCTCGGGCGAACCCTCGCCTCGCTTGGCCGTGGGCGGCGAGACGACAGGCCGGAAGCTGTTGCGCGACTGGCTGTCCGGTCCGCTGACCGACTACGCGCGGCTCGGCGACGATCTGGCCGCAGACGCCACCTCCCACTTCTCGCCCTACCTGCACTTCGGTTGTCTGTCCGCCGCCGAGGCGGTGCACCGGGTGGACATGTCGGCCGAAGGTGGTCGGGCCTTCGTCAGGCAATTGGCCTGGCGGGACTTCCACCACCAGCACCTCGCCGCCCGGCCTGCGGCGGCCTGGCACGACTACCGCGCGCGGGACATCCGATGGCGCGACGATCCGCGTGCGGTCGACGCCTGGCGAGACGGGCGCACCGGATATCCGATCGTCGACGCGGGCATGCGCCAGCTGCGCGCCGAGGGCTGGATGCCCAACCGCGCCCGGCTGATCACGGCCAGTTTCCTCACCAAATCCCTTCGGGTGCATTGGCGCATCGGCGCGGCCCACTTCCTGCACTGGCTCGTCGACGCCGACCTCGCCAACAACCAGCTGAACTGGCAGTGGGTGGCGGGGACAGGCACCGACACCAGGCCGAACCGCGTGCTCAACCCACTGCGCCAAGCCAAGCGCTACGACCCGGAAGGCGATTACGTCCGGCGTTGGATACCCGAGCTCGCGCACCTGGAGGGGGCACGGATCCATCTGCCGTGGCGCGCGGACGTCGACTACCCCGCTCCGATCATCGATTGCGCCGGCATGTGAGAGCACCGGGCTGCGCTTGTCGGTGCGGGTGATTACGTTGGCCGAGTGGACAATTCACGTACGCCAACGCCGAGCGAGTTCGCCGCGCTGGTGCGCCGCCGCCTCGACGACCTCGGCATCGATGGCGCGAAGTACCGACCCGAGGAGTTCTGCTTCGAACTGCCCGACGGCCTGGTCATCAATCTGCACAACATCTTTCGCGATACCGACGGGCTGACGGCCGAGGACCGGTCGGAGCGCATCACGCGGTTCCTTTCGGCGTTGCGCGCCGACGAGGAACTTCCCGCGGACTGGGAAAGCGCGCGGCCCACACTGTTTCCGGTGCTGCGCCCGTCCACCTACGGCGGGCAGGGCATGCGCCCGCTCTCGCGCCCGGCCTTCCCCTTCGTCGATGAGCTGATCGCGATCGATATGCCCGACAAGCGCGTCCTGGTCACTACCGATCACGTGGCGGGTTGGGGCGTAACGATTTTCGAGGTGTTCGAAGCAGCGCGCGAAAACCTCGCCGCGAAACCGCCTTCGATTTCCCTGTCGGATGACGGGTACACGCGCATCGTCGACACCGGCGACTTCTACGCGACCTCCTGGCCCTTGCTCCCCGGCTGGCTCGCCTCGCTCGCCGAAGAGGGCAGGCGTGCGGTCGCCTTCATCCCCGAAGACGACGCCCTCATCCTCACGCTGGACGAGCCCGAACTTCTCGAGCAGCTCTTCGACGCCGTGGAGGACCAGTACATCAACGCGGTGCGCCGCCTCTCGCCGCAGGCCTACACCACCGACGAGCGGGGCGTCGTAGTCCCGTTCGATCTGGCGGGCCCGCATCCGCAGCTGCACGCCGCTCACCGGGCGCGCTGCGGTCTGGCCACCACCGAGTACCAGGCCCAGCAAGAGGAGCTCATCGAGGCGCTGGACGACGAAGACGGCTTCGCGCCCTACGGCATCGACTTCGCCTACCCCTCCCAGCTGAACTTCGCCAGCGGTGACGACGGCTTCTTCACCATCGCCCCATGGGCCGAGGAGATCGAGACCCTGCTGCCCGAAGCCGACTACATCGACCTCTGCCTGACCGACGAGAACGACGAGATCATCGAAACCCTGGCGATCCCCTTCGCCACCCTCGCGGCCCACACCGATCTCGTCCCGGTCCCCAGCCTGTCGCCACCCCGCTACCTGGCCAAGAACTGGCCGGACGCCACCACCCTCACCCGCCTGCGCGCCGCCGCCGTCGACCTCTAGCCCGGAAACGAGAATCGGCGCGTGCTCAGATCGAGCACGCGCCGGTTACGAGTGGAGCCTAGGGGAATCGAACCCCTAACCCCTGCCTTGCAAAGGCAGTGCTCTGCCAATTGAGCTAAGGCCCCGAGTCCCCGAGGGTGGAATGAGTTTCAGCGGGTGGTGACTTCGTGCCACAGGTCCGCTTCGTCACGCTTGCGCAGCTTGGTGATTCCGAAGAGAACCGCGACCACGACGCCGACCGTGAGGAGAATCTTCATGGTTCCCACCCTACTGTCATGTTCGGGAGTGGGCCTAGGAGGACTTGAACCTCCGACCTCTTCGTTATCAGCGAAGCGCTCTAACCGCCTGAGCTATAGGCCCGTGTTGGCTCTCGCACCGTAGTGGGCGAGCCGAGGACAAAGATTACCCGACACCACCTGGAAGGACCAAAACGGCTGGTAGCGGGCTCGCGGTCTGCGGCTCTTCCGCCTCGAACGACATTCGGCCGGCGCCGCTCCGGCGTGTACTCCCGCCTACGGTCGGCGTCGACCTGGCGTGACTCTTTCCCCGGGAACGGCGACGGCCGATACCGCCCTGGAATGGGAGGTACCGGCCGCTGCCGAGGACTTTCGCGGAACGCCCGCCTGAGTTCGCGCACTGCGCGGAGCCGACGACGGACGCCACCCGCCTATGGACTAGTCCGGGTCCGCCAGGGTGACCTGGATACCGCCGACCAGGTCGCAGCACTGGTTGTAGATGAACGTGCCGACCGTGCCGAGCGCGGTGAACAGCACCACGTTGATCAGGCCGATGACGCCCGCGTAGCCGAAGACCGTGCCCGCGTCGATCAGGCCCACCGAGCCGCTGTCCTGGGACACCATGTCGGTGAAGGTGTTGTTCAGCCGCTCCCACACACCCATGCCCTCGAGCACGATGTAGAGCAGGCCGACGGCGAGCATCCACACGAAGAACAGCGCCACGCTGATCACCAGCGAGATCTTCAGCGTCGACCAGGGGTCGATGCGGCGGATCTGCACGGTGGCGCGCAGCGGCTCACCGGAGGCGACGGCCGCCGCGACCGCGACCGGAGCCGCGGGCGAGACGTGCGCCTGCGGGCTCACGCCGACGGGCTCGGGGTGCGGTAGCGGGTGCCGGATCTCGGAGAGGTCGGGCATGTCCTTGATCAGTTCCGGCCGCGCGATGCTGCGGGTGGGTCCGTCGATGCCGACCGACTTCACCATCGCCGCTTCCTTGCGCGCCGCCTTGGCCGCGAGGTCGGCCGTGGTGCGCGCGTTGGTGACGCCGCCGTTCAGGCCGACCGCCGCGCCGCCGCCGGCGCCGAGCCCGCCGCCACCGTCCGCGGGCGGCCTGCCCGCCACCGGCGCCTGACCGGGGCGGTACAGGTTCGACTGCGGCTCGCGCTGCGGCAGCTGCGACCAACCGTCCTTGTACTGCGACTGACCACCGCCCGGCGCGGGCTTGGCGCCGTCGGGACCGCCGGATTCACCGGGCGAGCCCATCCGAACGGTCTCCTGATCGAACCCTTCCTGCTTGCCGCCGGACTCCGGCGCGCCCTTGGGCGCACCCTGCTTGGGCGCACCCTGCCCGGGCCCGAAATCGCCCTGCTGACCGGCGTTCTGCTGCGGCTGGCCACCCTGCTGGCCCCCGCCCGGCTGTCCGGTTTCGCCCGGGCCGGGCCGGGGGATCGGCCGCGGCGGAATCGGAGACGGTGCGATCCGTTCGGTCACACCGTTCGTCTGGTGTCCGTCATTCGGCTGATTCGGAGTGGTCAATGGGAATCCTTAGATCCGTTCGTTGCCGCCGCTTGGAAGGGTTACTGCTCAGAGGAACCGGTGTCGTCGCCACCGTCGACCTGATCGGGTTCGTCGGCGTTGCGCGCGATAGCAAGCAACGTATCGCCCTCGGCGAGGTTCATCAATCGCACGCCCTTGGTCTGTCGCCCAGCCTTACGAACCTGCTTTGCCGCCGTCCGGATGACTCCACCGCCGGAGGTGATCGCGTAGAGCTCATCCTCGTCGTCGACGATGAGCGCACCGACCAGAGTGCCACGCCGAGCGTCGAACTGGATAGTCAATACACCTTTACCGCCGCGTCCCTGCGCGGTGTACTCCTCGATCGCGGTGCGCTTCGCGTACCCGCCCGAGGTCGCGACCAGCAGATACGTCTCGGGCCGAACGACGTTGAGCGACAACAGTTCGTCCTCGGCGTTGAACCGCATGCCCTGCACGCCGGAGGTGGCGCGACCCATCGGACGCAGCGCCTCGTCGGTGGCCGAGAAGCGGATCGACTGGCCCTGCGCCGAGACGAGCAGCAGATCGTCGTCGGCGGAGCAGAGCACGGCGCCGACGAGTTCGTCCTCGTCGCGCAGGTTCACCGCGACGATGCCGCCGCTGCGGTTGGAATCGAAGTCCGAGAGCCTCGACTTCTTCACCAGACCATTCTTGGTGGCCAGCACCAGATACGGGGCGTCTTCGTAGGATTTGATCTGAATGATCTGGGCGATCTTCTCGTCCGGCTGGAAGGCCAGCAGGTTGGCCACGTGCTGACCGCGCGCGGTCCGGTTGGCCTCGGGCAGCTCGTACGCCTTGGCGCGGTAGACCCGGCCCTTGTTCGTGAAGAACAGCAGCCAGTCGTGCGTCGAGGTGACGAAGAAGTGCTTGACGATGTCGTCCTGCTTGAGACCAGCGCCCTGCACGCCCTTGCCGCCGCGCTTCTGCGAGCGGTAGAGATCGGTCTTGGTGCGCTTGGCGTAACCGGTCTCGGTGATGGTGACGACCACGTCCTCGCGGGCGATCAGATCCTCGTCGGCCACGTCGCCGTCGGCGGCGATGATGCGGGTGCGCCGCTCGTCGCCGTACTTCTCGACGATCTCGGCCAGCTCGTCGCGCACGATGGCGCGCTGCCGCTCCGGCTTCTCGAGAATGTCCTTGTAGTCGGCGATTTCGCTCTCGATCTTGGCCAGATCGTCGACGATCTTCTGCCGCTCCAGCGCGGAGAGGCGCCGCAGCTGCATGTCGAGGATGGCGGTGGCCTGGACCTCGTCGATCTCGAGTAGCTGCATCAGGCCGGTGCGCGCGGTGTCGGTGTTGGCCGACCGCCGGATCAGCGCGATGACCTCGTCGAGCGCGTCGAGCGCCTTGACCAGGCCGCGCAGGATGTGAGCCCGCTCCTCGGCCTTGCGCAGCAGGTAGCGGGTACGCCGGACGATGACTTCCAACTGATGATCGACATAGAGCCGGATCATCTGGTCCAAGCGCAGCGTGCGCGGCACGCCGTCGACGATGGACAGCATGTTGGCGCCGAAGCTGGTCTGCAGCTGGGTGTGCTTGTAGAGGTTGTTCAGCACCACCTTGGCGACGGCATCGCGCTTGACCGTCACCACGATTCGCATGCCCGCACGGTCGGAGGACTCGTCGTGGATATCCGAGATACCCGCGATCTTGCCGTCCTTCACCTGCTCGGCGATCGAGTTGATGAAGTTGTCGGTGTTGACCTGATACGGCAGCTCGGTGATGACGATCGTGGTGCGACCGCGGTTGTCCTCTTCGATCTCCACCACACCGCGCATGCGGATCGAGCCGCGGCCGGTGGTGTAGGCGTCGTTGATGCCCTGGTTGCCGACGATCAGGCCGTGCGTCGGGAAGTCCGGGCCCTTGACCCGTTCCATGCACGCGGCGAGGGTGCTCTCCTCGTCGGCGTCGTAGTTCTCCAGCGCCCAGTAGATCGCCTCGGCGAGCTCGTTCAGGTTGTGCGGCGGAATGTTGGTCGCCATACCGACCGCGATGCCGTTGGAGCCGTTCATCAACAGGTTCGGCACCCGGCTGGGGAGAACCACCGGCTCCTGCGAACGACCGTCGTAGTTCGGCGTGAAATCGACCGTCTCGTGGTCGATCTCGCGCAGCAGCTCCATCGCGAGCGGCGTCAGGCGGCACTCGGTGTATCGCATGGCGGCCGCGCCGTCGTTGCCGCGGGAACCGAAGTTGCCCTGGCCGTCGACCAGCGGGTAGCGCAGCGACCACGGCTGCGCCATGCGGACCAGGGTGTCGTAGATCGACGCGTCACCGTGCGGGTGATAGTTACCCATGGTCTCCGCGACCGGGCGCGCGGACTTCACGTAGCCGCGGTCCGGGCGGTACCCGTTGTCGTACATCGCGTAGAGCACGCGCCGGTGCACCGGCTTCAGGCCGTCGCGCACGTCGGGCAGCGCGCGGCCCACGATCACGCTCATCGCGTAATCGATGTAGCTGCTCTGCATTTCGTTCTGGATGTCGACCGGCTCGATCCGGTCGCCTGCACCACCGTTCGGGGGCAGCGTTGTCTCAGTCATGCGGTCTCCTTAGCGGGGCGTGAAAAGGCTGAATGGCAGCGGGTTCTCACGCCGGCTACACGTCGAGGAAGCGAACGTCCTTGGCATTGCGGGTGATGAAGCTGCGACGCGCCTCGACGTCCTCGCCCATCAGAACGGAGAACAGCTCGTCGGCCGCGGCCGCGTCGTCGAGCGTCACTTGACGAAGCACCCGCACCGCGGGGTCCATCGTGGTCTCCCACAGCTCCTTGGCGTTCATCTCGCCGAGACCCTTGTAGCGCTGGACGCCATCGTCCTTGTTGATCTTCTTGCCCGCGGCGAGACCGGCCTCGAGCAGGCCGTCGCGCTCCCGGTCGGAGTAGGCGAACTCCGGATCGCTGCGCTGCCACTTGAGCTTGTACAGCGGCGGCTGCGCCAGGTAGACGTGGCCGTGCTCGACCAGCGGGCGCATGAAGCGGAACAGCAGCGTCAGCAGCAGGGTCGAGATGTGCTGGCCGTCCACGTCGGCATCGGCCATCAGCACGATCTTGTGGTACCGCAGCTTGGCGATGTCGAACTCGTCGTGGATGCCGGTGCCGAACGCGGTGATGATCGACTGGACCTCGTTGTTCTTGAGGACCCGGTCGATGCGCGCCTTCTCGACGTTGATGATCTTGCCGCGCAGCGGGAGGATCGCCTGGTACATCGAGTCACGGCCGGACTTGGCCGAGCCACCGGCGGAGTCACCCTCCACGATGTAGATCTCGGACTTGCTCGGGTCCTTGGAACGGCAGTCGGCCAGCTTGCCTGGCAGACCGCCCAGGTCGGTGGCGGACTTCCGGCGCACCAGCTCGCGCGCCTTACGGGCCGCGACGCGCGCCTGCGCCGAGGAGACGGCCTTCTGCACGATGGTCTTCGCGTCGGCCGGGTTGGCCTCGAACCAGTGCGCCAGGTGCTCGTTGCACGTCCGCTGCACGAACGACTTGACCTCGGTGTTGCCAAGCTTTGTCTTGGTCTGGCCCTCGAACTGCGGGTCGGAGATCTTCACACTCACGATGGCGGCGAGACCCTCGCGGATGTCGTCACCGGTGAGGTTGCCGTCCTTCTCCTTGAGCAGCTTCTTGTCCTTCGCGTACTTGTTCACCACCGTGGTGAGCGCGGCGCGGAAGCCCTCTTCGTGGGTGCCGCCCTCGTGGGTGTTGATGGTGTTGGCGAAGGTGTGGACAGATTCCGAATAGCCGGAATTCCACTGCATGGCGACCTCGAGCTCGTGCCCGGTGCCCTTGCCGGTGAAGCCGACGACCGAGTTGTGGATCGGCTGCTTGGTCCGGTTGATGTGCTTGACGAAGTCCTCGAGCCCGCCCGGGTAGTGGTAGGTGCGGACCTTGACCTTCGGCTCCTCGGCGACGGGAGCGTTCTCGTCGAGGTGCTTGGGCGCCTCGGCGGTGTCGCTGACGACCTCGTCGGTGACCTCGCTCCCGGAGACCCGCTCGTCGGTGAGGGTGATGGTCAGGCCCCTGTTCAGGAACGCCATCTCCTGCAGACGCCGTGCGACCGTCTCGAAGTTGAAGGTCGTGGTCTCGAAGATCTCCGGATCGGGCCAGAACCGGATGGTGGTTCCGGTGCGCTTGGTCGCCTCGCCCTGCAGCAGTTTGCCGGGCTTGGAGTCCTTGTACTCCTGGGTCCAGTGGTAACCGTCGTGGTCGACCTCGGCCTCGAGCCGGCTCGACAGCGCGTTCACCACCGAGATGCCGACGCCGTGCAGGCCACCGGACACCGCGTACGCGTCGGAGTCGAACTTGCCGCCCGCGTGCAGCTGGGTCATGACCACCTCGATGGTGGGGATGCCCTGCGCGTGCATGCCGGTCGGGATGCCGCGGCCGTCGTCGACCACTTCGACGCCGCCGTCGGCCAGCAGCGTGACATCGACGCGCGTCGCGTAGCCCGCCATCGCCTCGTCGACGGAGTTGTCGACGACTTCCCAGATCAGGTGGTGCAGGCCGCGCTCACCGGTCGAGCCGATGTACATGCCCGGGCGCTTGCGGACCGCCTCGAGTCCCTCGAGGACGGTGATAGAGGAGGCACCGTAGTCCTGCTTGCCCGATGTCGCCTTGGTCGAATCGTTGGAGTCCTTGGCAGCCACTGGTCGGTAGCTCTCCTTACTTGCTGACCCCGGCGCAGCGATCGCCACAGCGCAAGCGCGGCCCGGTCTTGACAGGTCGAGATTCACGGGCCCACGCGGGGGCTGTGCGGAACGCACCGAAGGGTTCGCCGCTAGTTACGTCACCATCCTACTGGTAGACCCGCGCCACAATGCACCTACGACACCCCTGACGGCTTCATGGCTGCGAGAAATCGACCGGCGACGAGTCCGGTCTTCCTCGCGACCGTTTCAGGGACTCTCAGATGTGCTCAGCACGCCCTGCCGGATGGTCGCCACGATCACCCGGTGACCGCGACCCGATCGATGAATTCGGCCGTGCGATCGGCGAGCGCCTCGGGGTGCGAGATCGGCGACCAGTGCCGAGCCGCGATCTCGGTGCGAGTCAGGTTGCCGACCCACTGCTCGGCCTCGGCGTGCACCACCGGACGCACCGCGCGATCGCCGGTCGAGACGATCAGCTGCACCGGGACACCGATCGGGCGCGGGCGCGGATTGCGCAGGTGCGCACGGATATTCGCGCGGTAGAGCTTGAGATTGTTGATCATGTCGGCGCGCAGCGTCGGCGCGGTCTGCACCAGCGCGGGATCGAGGCCGTCGAAGAAGGCGAGGAAGCGCGGCCAGCGACTGGACAGCGCGCGCAGCACCGGATTGGGCAGGCCTGGAATCTGGAAGGCGACGGTGTACGCCGAGGCGATGCCCTGCGCGAGCGCCCCGCGCAGCCGGGCCGCCGAGAACGGGCCGCGCAGGTACGCGCCGAGGAAGTCGAGGTTCGGGCCGGAGACCGAACTGAACGACGCGATCCTGGTGTCGGCGTCGGGATCGCCGACGAGTTCCCAGCCGATCACCGAGCCCCAGTCGTGCCCGAGCACGTGCACGCGCTGATCCGGAGCCACGGCATCGGCGACCGCGCGCACGTCGGCGGCCAGTTCCTCGATGCGATAGGCCGAGACCTGGGTGGGCACCGTGCTGTCACCCGCGCCTCGGTTGTCGAAGGCGATGACGCGATAGCGATCGGCCAGGCGGGCGGCGACGCGATTCCACAGGATGTGAGTGTCGGGCCAGCCGTGCACCAGCAGGATCGGCGTGCCCGCGGGATCGCCGCACTCGAACACCGCGAGCTCGACGTCGCCGCGGCGGACGGTGGTGGTGGCCGTGGCGGGGAACGGGCCCGCGGTGCTGATCGTCATCGATCCGTTTCTCCTGTGCATATTCGATCCGGCCGGAGGGGCGGCATCGGGCGCTCCACAGGGAATCCGCAGGTCCCAAGGCTGGGGACTGTGGAGATACCTGTGGATATGTGGATAAACGTAACACTGGGTATCAGCTATTGCCAGGGCGCCTGAAGGCTTGCACGCAGGACCGGTGCCGGGCATCGAGACAAAGCAGGCTCTGCTCGCCGCCGACGCCGATCCGGTGCGGCGCCGATCAGCCGTAGGTGTCGCGCGGACCGCGGCCCTTGATGTGCCGCTCCCCCTTGCGCCAGCTCGGGGCGGCCGGGCCGGAAATCTTCAGCTGCGTCACCACGCCATGACCGACCGCCGCGTTGATCTTCGCCAGGATCTGGCTCTGCAACATGCGCAGCTGGGTCGCCCAGGCGGTGGACTCGGCGGCGATGCTCAGCACGCCGTCTTTGAGCGCGATCGGGGTGGCGTGCGAGGCGATGTCCTCGCCGACGACGCCCGCCCAGCGACCGAGCACCGTGCCTTCGGCGACCTTGTTGTCCCAACCCCTGCTCTTGGCGATGCGGGTGGCGAGCTGGGACAACAGCTGGGGATCGCGATCGTCCGGTCGCGCGCCGGACCAGCCTGTCCGCCTGCGGGCGCCGGTGCGCAGCTTCCGTACCGGCGACGCACGGCCCTGACCGACCGACTTTCCGCTGGCCTTCGCCGCGGCGCGAGCCTCTTCCAGTGCGCGCCGGGCCAGATCGATGCCGCGCAGCTGCGGCTCGCCGCCGGGCTGCTGTGCGCCCGGTTCGGGCTGGTCGGTCATCGTCCCGCTCCGTTCGACCCTCGGGTTTGTCCCCAGATCTTGCTCTGTTGTCCCCAGCCGGTGCGCGGCCGGGTCCGGCGCTGAAACGCCCGGTCGGCATGATCGCCGGACCGGCGTCGAACGCCTGTTCGTGGCGTTTTCCGGAACGACGGCGGTGACTGTCGAACGATCACCGCAGCACCATGGGAAAACGCCTCGGGTGCAAGGTTCTCCACAGGTGCTGGGGATGAATCGGCGGTTCCGGCCCGGCCCCGGTGCAGGGCAACTGTACGGGAGCCCGCCGACGAACTGTCACACGGTTCGCGGCTCTTACGCGTCGGCATTCCCCACCTGTGCACAACGTGGCGGACTACCTGTGGACACCTTCGTCCATGCGATTCAGGCGAACCCGGGCGCGGGCTCGGCGATGCGGGAAGCGCGGTGCGTGGCCTCGCCTGTGGTCTCCACCCGCAGCGGCACCGCGGCCAGCTCGGCGGGCACGTCTTCGGGGACGGCGGCGGTGATCAACACCTGTTCGGCGCCCGCCGCGACCTCGGCCAGCGCGGTGCGGCGGCGACGGTCCAGCTCGGCGAAGACGTCGTCGAGCAACAGCACCGGCTCCGCTCCAGTGGTCCGCAGCAGCTCGAACGCGCCGAGGCGGAGGGCGAGGGCGAAGGACCAGGACTCGCCGTGGCTGGCGAATCCCTTCGCGGGCGCGTCACCGAGCATCAACTCGAGGTCGTCGCGGTGCGGGCCGACCAGGCAGACGCCGCGATCCAGCTCCTTGGACCGCGCCGCGGCGAGCTCGCGCAGCACGATCCCCTCGAGCGCGGCGGCGTCGTCGGCCTGCGGTTCCCGGGCCGGGTCGAGGAAGTCGGGCGGAAGATACGAACTGCGGTAACCGATTGCGGCGGGCCGGGATTCGGGCGCGATCGACAGATAGGACTGTGCCAGATGGGGATACAGGTCGTGCACCAAGCGCAGCCGCTCGGCGAGCAGCACCGAGGCGTGCGCCGCCAAATGCCCGTCCCACACGTCCAGGGTTCCCAGGTCGGCCTTCGATCTGGCTTGCCGCCCAGCGGTTTTCAACAGGGCGGAGCGCTGCCGTAGCACCCGGTCGTAGTCCGAGCGCACACCCGCAAACCTGGGGAGCCGGGCTGTGCACAACTCGTCGAGGAATCTGCGGCGCTCCCCCGGGTCGCCGCGCACGAGCGCCAGATCCTCCGGCGCGAAGAGCACCGTCTGCAGAATGCCGAGAATCTCCCGTGTCCGGCGCACCGGCGACCGGTTGATCTGCGCGCGATTGGCCGCGCCTTGATTCAGCTCGACATCCACGCGCAGCTCGCGGCCGGTGTTGACCACCGTCGCGCCGATCCGCGCCCGCTGCGCGCCCATCCGGATCAGCGGCGCGTCGGCGGCCACCCGGTGTGAGCCGAGGGTGGCCAGGTAGCCGATCGCCTCGAGCAGGTTGGTCTTGCCGTTGCCGTTCGATCCCAAGAAAACCGTTCGGCCTGGGGATAATTCGAGTTCCGCGTGCTCCCAGGAGCGGAAGTCGCGCAGCGACAGCGCTCGGATGAACATTCGCTACACCGCCCCGGTCACCGCGGGAGACGGCACCCGATCACGCACAGATGCTCAGCCCGGGAGCCGGACCGGCATCAGCAGGTAGATGTAGGAGCTGGCCAGCGCGGCGAAGGCGCCGGAGTCGAGCACCTCGGGCTCCTCCTCGCTCGCCGGGAGCAGCACCGCGGGACGGCTGGGAGTGGTGAACCCGAAGGTGACCCGATCGGCGTGCAGCGCGGACAGGCCGTCCACCAGGTAGCCGGGGTTGAAGGCGATGGTCAGCGCTTCGCCGCGGAAATCGGCGGGCAGCCATTCCTCGGCGCGGCCCGCGTCGTCACCGCCCGCGGACAGCAGCAGGCCCTCGCTGGAGAACTCCAGCCGCACCTGCGCGCCGCGCTCGGCGACCAGGGCGACACGCTTGATGGCCTCGGTCAGTGCCGCGACCTCGAGCGTGGCGATGGAGGTGTGCTCCTTGGGGAGCAATTGGCGGAACTTGGGGAATTCCGCGTCGAGCAGCCGGGTGGTGGTGCGCCGCCCCGCGTTGACGATGCCGAGCAGGCCGTCCGAACCGGCACCGGTGCCCAGCGACAGCTGCACGGGCGCGTCCGAGGGGCCGAGCGTCTTGGCGGCTTCGGAGAGCGTGCGGGCCGGGATCAGCACCGCGGTCTCGATGTCGGTGCGGGCGGGCTGCCACTCGATGTGGCGCACGGCCAGGCGGAAACGGTCGGTGGCCGCGAGAACGACCTGGGGACCTTCGATCTCGACGCGAATGCCGGTGAGCATCGGCAGGGTGTCGTCGCGGCCCGCCGCCACGGCGACCTGACCGACGGCCTCGGAGAAGACGTCCACACTCAATTCACCGGTCTGCTGCGGCACCTCGGGCAGCTGTGGATAGTCCTCGACCGGCATGGTCGGCAGCGAGAACTTGGCGCTGCCGCAGGAGATCAGCACGCGCGTGCCGTCGACGGAGACGTCCACCGGCTTGTTGGACAGCGCCTTGGTGATGTCGGCGAGCAGGCGGCCCGAGACCAGAACCTCGCCCGGACCGGCGACCTCGGCCGCGACGCGCATCTGCGCGGAGACCTCGTAGTCGAATCCCGAGACGGTCAGCCCGTCCTCGCTCGCCACCAGCAGCACGCCACCGAGGACCGGCACCGGAGGCCGGGACGGCAGGCTGCGCGCGACCCAGGCGACGGACTCCGCGAAATCCTCTCGGGCGACCCGAAACTTCATGCTCGCAAGCTCCATCGCCCGATCTGTCCTCTCCCGGTTCCGTGATCCGTGTGTGGCGTCCGTCCGAGCACTGTTGGCTCGACAGCATGTTGGCTCGACAACGTGTGGTTCTCGTCAGGGGGTGCTGGATCGGCCGCGCCAGCAGTCTGGCACAGGCGACCGACATAAAACGTACCCGTGTGTGGCCCGGGTACCTAGTCCGACCCTCGATTCGCGCTCGCGTGTCCGAAACGGGTGTCCGTATATCCGAGAGCGCCCATCCCCTCTTCTCCTTGCCTGTGTAGACGCGTGGCTCCCGACCGGACACTCCCCGACCGACTTTCCACACACCCTGTTTTGAAGAGAGATCTATAAGAAGAAGAACTGAAGTAGTAGTAGGCACTGTGGAATCTGTGGACTGAGCCCGTTTTCGCTGGTCCGGGGGTGTGGTGCCGTGGGGATGGCCGTCGGGTGACTCGAGGATGAACCGGAGGCGTCTGTGGAGGTTCGAAAACTGTCCCCCGTTCATCCTCGAGCCGTCCTCGAGTTGTTCCACCGGATTCACCCGGTTGTTCACACATGTGCACCGAACGGTGGACAGCTCGAGGAATCCTCGAGGACTCCACACGGACTCCTCGAGGATTCCACAGGCGCCGGACCGAGACGTGGCTGGTCAGACCCTGTGGGCAGAGATCAATGGGGATGATGTTGATATCCGGCTGTGAGCGACTCCGCCACGAGCCTGTGCACGAATCGGTGGACAAACCAGGGGATTCCTCGAGGACTCCACAAGGAATCCTCGAGGAATCCACAACGCACAAAAAAGCACCGCCCCTGGTCAGGGGCGGTGCGGGGTTGTGGAGGGCGCTCAGCGCGAGCGCTGTTTGATCCGGGCTGTGAGTTCTTGCACCTGGTCGTAGACGCGGCGGCGCTCGGTCATCTCCTTGCGCACTTTCTTCTCCGCGTACATGACCGTGGTGTGGTCGCGTCCGAAGGCCTGACCGATCTTGGGCAGCGATAGGTCGGTGAGTTCGCGGCACAGGTACATGGCGATCTGCCTGGCCTGCGCCAGCGGCCGCGCCTTGCCGGGGCCGGTCAGTTCCTCCAGCGTGGTGTTGAAGTACTCCGCGGTCACGGCCATGATCGTCGCCGCGTTGATCTCCAGCGCCGCGGTGTCGGGCATCAGATCGCGCAGCACCACCTCCGCGAGCGGCAGATCGAGCGGCTGACCGTTGAGCGAGGCGAAGGCGGTGACGCGGATCAGCGCGCCCTCGAGCTCGCGGATGTTGCGCTCCACCCGGCTGGCGATCAGTTCCAGCACGTCGTGCGGCACGTCGAGCCGATCCATCCGCGCCTTCTTGCGGAGGATCGCGATGCGGGTCTCCAGTTCCGGCGGCTGTACGTCGGTGATCAGGCCCCACTCGAACCGGGTCCGCAGTCGCTCCTCGAGGGTGGCCAGCTGCTTGGGCGGACGGTCGGAGGAGACCACGATCTGCTTGTTCGCGTTGTGCAGCGTGTTGAAGGTGTGGAAGAACTCCTCCTGGATGCCTTCCTTGCCTTCGATGAACTGGATGTCGTCGACGAGCAGAATGTCGGTCTCGCGATAGCGCCGCTTGAACGCGACCTTGCGGTCGTCGCGCAGGCTGTTGATGAAGTCGTTGGTGAACTCTTCGGTCGACACGTACTTCACCCGCATGCCGGGAAACAGCCGTTGGGCGTAGTGCCCCGCCGCGTGCAGCAGGTGCGTCTTGCCGAGACCGGAGGCGCCCCAGACGAACAGCGGGTTGTACGCGCGGGCGGGCGCTTCCGCGATGGCCACCGCCGCGGCGTGCGCGAAGCGGTTGGAGGCGCCGATGACGAAGGTCTCGAAGGTGTACTTCGCGTTCAGGCTCGCCGAGGAGTTCGCCGGAGCCGGAGTCTCCTGGCTCTTGGTGAAGTAGGTCGGCCAGTTGTTACGGACGTTGACGACCGGTTCGTCGTCGGGCTGCTCGGTGCGCAGCGCTTCACCGGACTCGCGGACCGAATCGTGCGCGGCGGCGGGCGCGGCTTCGCGCAACGGCATCCGGGCGGGTCCACGCATCGGAGCGGGACCGGGCTCGGGCGTGAACAGCGACTCCTGGCCGGGCGGGGTGGAATCCCGGCGCGAACCCATTCCCGGCTCGCGCCGCGGCGCGGTCGAGACCTCGGGCACCACGGCGGAGTCGGCGACACCCGGATAGTCGCCCGCGCCCGGCGCGCGGTAGACGGCGGTCGGATAGTCGTCGGCCGGGTAGTCGACGCCGGACTGGTAGTCGGCCGGGTAGTCCGAGCTCGGCGGGTAGTCGGGCGCGGGGGTGTACTCGGCGGCGGGCGCGTAGTCGGCGGACTGGGGATAGTCGGACGGTCCCGGATACTCCGGCGCGGGCGCGAAGTCCTGCTGCGCGTAGCGCGGGGCCGGGTAGTCGGTGCGGCTGGGCGGATCGGCGGGGAAACCGCGCGAGGCCTCCCTGGTGCGCTGCGTGTCCCGGTTTCGCTGGGCCGCCTCCCTGCTTCGCTCCGGACGACTGGTCATCCTGGCGTGCCGGGGATTGGCGGCGGACCGATCGGTGCTCGGCGTCGCGGGCGCCGCGATGCGCACACCGAGTCCCTCGACCTGGGGACCGAGCCGGCGGGCGAGGGAGCGCAGGATGGGTTCGCGCAGATCGCGTTCGATGGCCTCCTGGGCCAGCGACGAGGGCACCGACAGCAGGGCGAAGCCCTGGGCGACGGTGATCGGCTTGACGAGTTTGAGCCACGCCTGCTGTGCTCGGGTCACCGCCGGGATGGAGCCGTCGTCGGAACCGGTGGTGAGCTCGGCAATCACCTCGGGCCACACGGTGGCCAGCACGTTCTGCTCGTCGTCCATGCAGTTTCCTCCCCGGAAGTAGGTCGATAGGAGCAGACGGCCGGGGTACGCGAGCAGGTTCGTGGATGGGCTATCCTGTGATCCCGCGTACGTCCGTAGCCGTGTGGACGCTGCTCGGATTCCCCCGTACCAAGGCAGCGGCGTTGGCGCCGTCGGCCTACGAATATGCCACTCCAGGGGTCTTTCCACACAATTATCCACAGATGTGGAAAACCCTGGGGAAATGTGAAACGGGCTCGAAGTTCGCGGGGATCACGCCCCGACCTGCGGATCTGTAGCAACCCTCTGGCAACGTATCGCTCGTCGGCCCGCTCGGCGCGCCTAGGGGTGTGGACGAAGTCACGAAGAAGCCCGGGCGCGTCGCCGGGCAGCGCACCGGATTCGCATGGGGGCCGAGTTTGACCCGTCTCGAGCTGATCAGTACCCTCGTACAGTCACCCCTTGGTGCGGTGGCGGTCCCGTGCTGACCGCGTTAGGTCGATTGACGACCGTGTGCGCCAGGACCGACGCGCGCCGATGATGACATCGCGATTCATCGCGCACATACGTATCACCGACAAGCTTCGGGCGCCGAACGGCGCCCACCAACTCGAGGAGTGTTGACCGTGGCCAAGGGCAAGCGGACGTTCCAGCCGAACAACCGTCGTCGGGCGCGGGTTCACGGCTTCCGCCTCCGGATGCGCACCCGTGCGGGTCGCGCCATCGTTTCGGCGCGTCGCCGCAAGGGCCGCGCTTCCCTCACTGCCTGATCCTCGCTCTCGGACGCTCGGGTGTTGCCTGAGCCGTATCGGTTGCATCATCGTGCCGACTTCTCCCGGACGGTGCGCCGCGGCCAGCGAATCGGGAGGCGAGATCTGGTCGTACACGCGCTCGTGCACGGGTATGACGGAGTCGTGGGCGCTGACGAACGACATGGTGCTCCGGTAGCCACCGGAGCGCTCGTTCGCGTCGGTGGGCCGAGGTTCGGATTGATTGTCAGCAAGGCGGTGGGCTCCGCGGTGGTTCGACACCGGGTGGCCCGCCGCCTGCGTCATATGTGCGCCCAAGTGGTCAGCGAGCTGCCCGCCGAAGCCGACATCGTCATCCGGGCGCTGCCCGGCGCCGCGACCGCGGAATCCGACGAACTGCTGCGGCAGTTGCGCAGCGGGTTGCGCAAGCTGGGCGTCGCTCAGGCCCCCGGCCGGACCGGCACACGGGTTCGACCCGTCGCCGTCGACGCGGATGTATCGTCGTGAGATTCGCCGCCGTCCTGGCCCGGCTGCCCGCCCGTACGCTGATCTTCCTGATCGAGCTCTACCGGACCTATGTCTCCCCCACCCGCATGCCGGTGTGCCGCTTCACCCCGACGTGTAGCGAGTACGCGGTCACCGCGTTGCGAACCCGAGGGCTGTTCGTCGGCCTCGGACTGACGGTCGTGCGATTGGCCAAATGCGCGCCCTGGCACCCTGGTGGGTGGGACCCCGTTCCCGAGCGCAAACATCGCGCACGGAACGAGGCTGCGGCCGACGCCTCGTCGTCGGCGCCACACGCTTGTAAAGGATCGCCGCACGCGGTGATCGGCGACACGAACGACGGGAGTGCATAGAGCCGTGCTCGACTTCATCTACTACCCGGTGTCCTGGATCTTGTGGTTCTGGCACCGTGCTTTCGCGGCCATCCCGGGCCTCGGCAAGGACAACGGCCTGGCCTGGGCACTGGCGGTGGTGTTCCTGGTCTTCACGCTGCGCGTCGTGCTCTACAAGCCGTTCGTGAAGCAGGTGCGCACCACCAAACAGATGCAGGAGCTGCAGCCCCAGATCAAGGAGCTGCAGAAGAAGTACAAGAACGACCGCCAGAAGATGGCGCTGGAGATGCAGAAGCTCCAGAAGGAACACGGCTTCAACCCGCTGATGGGCTGTCTGCCGATCCTGGCGCAGGTGCCGGTGTTCCTCGGTCTGTTCCACGTCCTGCGTTCGTTCAACCGCACCGGTCACGGGTTCGGTCAGCTGGGCATGACGCCCGAGGAGAACGCGAACACCGCGAACTACGTCTTCAACGCGGCCGACGTCCAGTCCTTCCTGAGCGCCCGTATCTTCGGCGCGCCGATCTCCGCGTTCATCACCACCCCGGCCAACGAGCTGCTCGCCTTCGCCGACTACGGCGGCATCCCGAGCCGGGTGAGCATCGCCCTGGTCGCCATCCCGCTGATGGTGATCGCCGGTCTGGCGACCCACTTCAACGCCCGCGCCTCGGTCGCGCGGCAGACCCCGGAGGCCGCGGCCAACCCGCAGGCGGCGCTGATGAACAAGCTGGCGCTATGGGTCTTCCCGCTCGGCGTGCTCGTCGGTGGTCCGTTCCTTCCGATCGCCATCCTGATCTACTGGGTCTCCAACAACATCTGGACCTACGGTCAGCAGCACCTCGTCTTCGGCCGCATGGCGAAAGAAGAAGAGGCCAAGAAGCAGGCCAAGCTCGAGCAGCGCGCGCAGAACGCGCCGAAGCCGGGCGCCAAGCCGGTGAGCACGAAGAAGAAGCCCGCGGCGGCCACCGCCGTCGACGCCGAGCAGGCCGACGCGGAACCGTCGGCGAACGGCACCCGGAAGACCGCGGCAGGCAAGGCCGCCGGACAGCGCAAGCCCGGTGGGCAGAAGCGTTCGGGTCAGCGCGGCCGCGCCAACCAGAAGCGTCGCCGCTGACCGCCGAGCAAACTCGTGATCGCGCAACCGCCCGGCGCCTCGCGCCCGGCGCGCGCGATGGACAGATGAAGGAATCCAAATGACTGTTGAGACCGACGGAGGGGACGCCACCGTGGCGACGAGTGTGGTGAACGCCGGAACGGATGCCGGCGATGTCGTGAGCGATGCCGAGGAAGCCCTGATCGAAGAGGGCGAGATCGCGGGCGACTACCTCGAGCAGTTGCTCGACGTGCTCGACTTCGACGGCGACATCGACCTCGACGTCGAGGGTGACCGTGCCGTCGTGAGCATCGACGGCGGCCGCGACCTGTCGAAGCTGGTGGGCCGCAATGGCGAGGTGCTCGACGCGCTGCAGGAGCTGACCCGGCTCGCGGTGCAGCAGGCGACCGGCGTGCGCAGCCGCCTGATGTTGGACGTGGCGGGTTGGCGGGCCAAGCGCCGCTCCGAGCTGAGCGCGCTCGGCACGGCCGCCGCCAAGCGGGTGCTGGAATCCGGCGCACCGGAATCGCTCGATCCGATGACGCCGTTCGAACGCAAGATCGTGCACGACGCCGTCGCCGCGATCGAAGGAGTCAGCAGCGAGAGCGAGGGCGTGGAGCCCAACCGCTTCGTGGTGGTCGTTCCGGGCTGATCGCCCGACCGTGCCGAAGGGCGGCGCGTTTCGTCACGCTGACGATTGATGATTCGATTGGAGTGCCTCCGCCTCGCTCGGGCCGTGCGCGGTCCGAGGGCGGAGGGCGGTCCGATAGTGTCGTCTAGGCCTCTGGTCTTCGGACCGGAGGCCTTCTCCATGCCGGGGGCGCTGCGGCCCATGGCCGAGGCGGACACCCCTCCCCTCTTGCAATTGGTCGACCTCGAGCTCGGAAGGATGTTTCACGTGGAACGAGAACTCGGTGGAAGCGCCGCGCTGCCGACCGAGCTGGAGCCGCCCGCGGCGGCCGCCACCGTCTTCGGCGATCGGCTCGACATCGCCCGCCGCTACTGTGCGGCGCTCGCGACCGCGGGTGTCGAGCGTGGTCTCATCGGACCGCGCGAGGTGCCGCGGCTCTGGGATCGGCACATCCTCAATTGCGCGGTGGTCGCGGAGCTCATGCCCGAAGGAACGACCGTCGTCGACATCGGCAGCGGTGCGGGGCTACCCGGCATCCCGTTGGCCATCGCCCGCCCCGACCTACGCATCACCCTGGTCGAGCCGCTGCTGCGCCGTACCGCCTTCCTGAGTGAGTTCATCGAAGCGGCCGGACTCGACATCACCGTCGTCCGCGGCCGCGCCGAACAATCCGGCGTGATGAAGGAAGCGGGCGGCGCCGACGTCGTCACCTCCCGCGCCGTCGCCCCCCTCGCCAAACTCGCCCAGTGGTCCCTCCCCCTCCTCCGCGACCACGGCCGCATGCTCGCCCTGAAGGGCGTCAGCGCAACCGAAGAGCTGGAGCGCGACGGCGAGGCACTGACCCGCGCGGGCGCCGGTAAGTTCGAGGTCCTCGAATGCGGTGTGGGAGTGCTCGATACACCCACGGTGGTGATCAGCGCCGAACGCCTCCCACGAGCGGAACGCACACCACGCCGCCGCACGGAGAAGGTCGGTAGCCGCCGCGCGACCGGCCGCCCCGAGGGCGGAGTCCTCCGCCGCAACACCGAACGCCGTCGCTCGAGCGAGAAGTAGGGCCGCGGGTCCTTCCCGCGCCTTGCGCGTTGTTTCACATGAAACAGCGTCCCGATCCGCCGACCTCCAGATCCCTCGACCGGTTGGCGTCATCGGACGACTCGGCCGGATCTCTCGCCCGTAGCGCAGCCTGCCTCGGCGCCATCGCTTGGTCGGCCTGCGCTCCCCCGCGAGGACGGCTGCTTCGATGTCCAGACGGTGCGGCCTGACAGCTGGTCTCCCGATCCTCGGCGGATTAGCTTGGCCGGGTGGTGCGCAGCACGGCGGGATCGGTGTATTCCCGCCGGTCGGTACCGCTAGCCGCCGAGCGTGGCTCTGAGCGCCATACAGGGCCGGAAGCCGTGCGGCTTGCGGTTGACCTTTGGCGCGGCACGCTGGCTCCGCGGATCGGTTCGAATCGTTCGCGTACCCCGACGATTTAGTTCGACCGCACGGCCGGATGGCTTGACCCAACGCCGCCACGATGGCTCGGCCAGAGAGTGTGACGAGACGGCGCTCCTGATGCCGGGCGGATGGCTCAGTACGATCAGGCCTCGCTCAACCCGATAGCTCGGCCGATTCATCTTCGGGTCCGGAGCAGTCGGCTCGGGCGAGGGCTCAGTTGTGCGGTTCGCTTTGTGGGCGAGAGGTGCGTCGAATCGGGCTGGGTTGGAATCGCTCGGCGGATGTTTCACGTGAAGCATCGCCCGGCCGCTCGAACTTGCTGATGTCGAGTCCCGCCGAACGTTGATCCCCTAGTCCGGTTCAGTCGTCACGGCGGTGCCGAACGCGCGCTCATGCCGATTACATCGCGTCGTGTTCGATCTCCGTGCCAGCGCCACCAGTGAACGGTGCAGAACGTTCGCAGGGCGATCGACCCGCGATCCACGAATGCGGTCGACAGCGCGCGGGGTGATCAGTTGAATCGGGGCATGATGCGTGTCCGGTTCGAGTTGGCGCCCCTCGAGGAGGTTGTTCCGTGGGGGGAGCATCGCCGTCTGCATTGGTTCGGGCTCACCCAGGGGTGGTACTGCCTGGAGGTTGGGGGTGTCGAGTTGCTGAGATATGCAGAGCGGTCCGGGAACTCGATAGGCCATGGCGGCGCCGCCGTGACGTCGTGGGTGGACTATTACGTGGTGCGGCTGTGGGAGGACCTGCTCGCCGTTCTGCCCTCGGCCCTCGAGCCGGTACCGGATGATTTGGCGCAGTTCTTCGCCGCTGGCTCCGAGGGGTGGGTCGACACCGGAGATCCGGCTCTCCTCGACGATCCAGCGATCGACGCCGCTTCCGAGGCGTACGGCCTGCGCTGGACCGACACTTCGTATCTGCGATTCGGGCCCGCGTTTCGCTGGTGGCGCACCCTCGCCCCCGAGGACACGGTCACCGTGGCGTGGCGGTTCGCACCCGATCCCGATGGTGAGATCACGTTCTCCGCGCCGCCGTCGGGCGTGCGGACGGTCGGCACGAAGGAATTCATAGCCGCGATAACCGATTTCGACCACCGGCTGCTGCAAGCCATGCAGGAGCGTGTCGACCACCTGGTTGCGGCCGGTGGTATCCCGGGGATCGAGCTCGATATCCCTGCGCTGATTCGGGAACAGGCCCAGCGCCGGACGTGGTTGCCGCGGGCGTTGGCACGGCAGGACGACACCGACTGGGCCGCCGTACGCGCAGGCGCGGCCATCCTGGCTCCGCATCTGGCGTGAACGCACGGAACTGCGGACCGCGGATGTTTCACGTGAAGCATCGCTCGGCATACGAATTCGGCGGCGCCTCAGGGCCGCTCGCCGGTTCTCCAAACCAGCGAGCCTCACCGCTATTCGCGCGGCTGGGGCGTTGCCGCATCGCGCATCCGCGCCCGTGCCCGCCACCGCTTCCGACAGCCCGCATCTGGAATCGCTGCGCCTGGAACGCTCGCCGCCGACAACTCGGGCCACCGCTTGGCCCGATGGCTTGGCCCGACGGCTTGGCCCGACGGCTTGGCCCGATGGCGCGGTCTGACGGCGCGGTCTGACGGCGCGGCCCGATGGCGCGGCCGGATGGCGCGGCCGGATGGCGCGGCCGGATGGCGCGGCCTGAAGGCGCGGCCGGATGGCGCGGCCGGATGGCGCGGCCTGAAGGCGCGGCCGGATGGCGCGGCCGGATGGCGCGGCCCGATGGCGCGGCCGATGGCGCGGCCTGAAGGCGCGACCCGACGGTGCGGCCGATGGCGCGGCCTGAAGGCGTGGTCCGATGGCGCGGCCCGAAGGTACGGCCGGACGGTGCGGCCGATGGCGCGGCCTGAAGGCGTGGTCCGATGGCGCGGCCCGATGGCTCGGCCGGATGGCTCGGTCGGATGGCGCGACTCGAAGGCGCGACTCGATGGCGCGCCCTGAAGGTTCGGCCTGAAGGTTCGGCCGGATGGCTCGGTCGGATGGCGCGACCCGATGGCGCGGTCCGACGGCGTGTCCGGATGGCGTGGCCGGATGGCGCGACCCGATGGCGCGACCCGAAGGTTCGGTCCGAAGGTTCGGCCCGAAGGTTCAGCCCGATGGCGCGACTCGAAGGCGCGACTCGAAGGCGCGACCCGAAGGCGCGACCCGAAGGCGCGACCCGAAGGCGCGACCCGAAGGCGCGGCCTGAAGGTTCGGCCGGACGACGCGGTCCGACGGCGCGACCCGAAGGCGCGACCCGAAGGCGCGGCCTGAAGGTTCGGCCGGACGACGCGGTCCGACGGCGCGACCCGAAGGCGCGACCCGAAGGCGCGACCTGAAGGTTCGGCCCGAAGGCGCGACCCGAAGGTTCGGCCTGAAGGTTCGGCCGGATGGCGCGACCCGAAGGCGCGACCCGAAGGTTCGGCCCGAAGGCGCGACCCGAAGGCGCGACCCGAAGGCGTGGCCGGATGGCGCGACCCGATGGCGCGACCCGAAGGTTCGGCCCGAAGGTTCGGCCCGAAGGCGCGACCCGAAGGCGTGGCCGGATGGCGCGACCCGATGGCGCGACCCGATGGCTCGGCCGGATAGCGCGGTCCGTTGGCGCGGTCCGATGGCGCGACCCGATGGCTCGGCCGGATAGCGCGGTCCGATGGCGCGGTCCGATGGCCCGGCCCGACGGCGCGACCCGAAGGCGCGGCCTGAAGGTTCGGCCGGACGGCGCGGTCCGACGGCGCGGTCCGACGGCGCGTCCTGAAGGTTCGGGCTGATGGCGCAGGCGGATTGCTCCCCCGGATCGCACGGCTCGATCGCGAGCCTGGCGAGTGGGCCGGGGCGGCCCTTGCCCGCTGGAGTGCCTTGATGGCGCGGTCCGATGGCGCGCCCCGACAGCAGCAGTGCGCGCCCCGACGCTCGGTCTCACAGCTTGGTGGATGGTGCGATGGACAGTGGTTCCGAGGGCGCAGCCGGGATTTGGGTGGATGTTTCACGTGAAGCATCGCTCGGCGATGCGAGCTCGATTGCGGGCAGTTCTCCCTGTGAAGTCGGCGGCGAGAAGCGGACGATCCAACCGCGCGGCGCGAGCCTGCCATTGGTTGTGCGACGTCCAAGCAACGAGACACGACGCTGCATAGACGAGAGTGCCAGCGTCTTGAATGCGTGAATGGAAGGCGCAGCGCCACTCTCCGTAGGAGCGCGGCATTCCGCCCTTCACCCAATGCTTCACGTGAAACATCGCCTGTCCGGTGCACGGCCGGGGCAGTCCGCGAATCAACAGCACAACCCGACGACGCCCCGATTCCTCCTCCACACAAGAAGATCTGCGAGGGCGCGCAAAGTTCAACTCGCCGAATGCACCCCAACCTGGCACCCCGAACCCGCAATCTGCCCAGTGGAAATCACACTCCCCGCCGGAAATCCTGCGGCACGCAATGTTCATTCGCGTGGATCTGCGTGTCGCCGCGATTCAACTTTCTTCTAGCGCTCAGTGCTGGCAAGCTAGTGTGCGTCGGGCGTGAGCGTTGATGCCACGGTGGGATGTGGGTGTGCGGGACAGCTCCGCTCGGTTGATCGGGCGCCGTCCCGACGGAGCATCATGTTCGATCCGACACAGGCTGTTGAAGACACGGCGCCGGCGTGGGCCGAGGGCACGTGGTCTGTAGTTCTCTGGTTAGGAGCTGTCTATGTCGAGCGGTCCGGCGAATGTTTCACGGGAAACTACGTCGCGCGTGCCGGGGATGCTGGACTCCAGCAACTTCGACGCGGAGGCATTCGGAAGCACACCGTTCGGGCACATCTCCCCCAGCGAGACCCCGATCGCGGCCGAGGCTCAGCGCGCAAGTCAGATATTGCATCCAGGAAAGGTGACAGTGCCGAAACCTCGCGAGCAGCGCATCATCACCATCGCGAATCAGAAGGGTGGCGTCGGTAAGACGACGACGGCGGTGAATCTTGCCGCGGCCCTTGCGCATCAGGGGATGAAGGTGCTCGTGATCGATCTCGATCCCCAGGGCAACGCCAGCACCGCCCTCGGCATCGAGCATCACTCGGGTGTCCCTTCCAGCTACGAACTGCTCATCGGCGAGGTCTCCGTCAAGGACGCTATCCAGCAGAGTCCGCACAACGAGCGGCTGCTGTGCATCCCGGCGACGATCGATCTCGCGGGTGCGGAGATCGAACTCGTCTCGATGGTCGCCAGGGAGGGCCGCCTCAAGGGCGCCATCCAGGAGGCCAATATCGCGGGCTACGACATCGATTACGTCATGATCGACTGCCCGCCTTCCCTCGGCCTCCTGACGGTCAACGCGCTCGTCGCGGCCAAGGAGGTGCTGATCCCGATCCAGTGCGAGTACTACGCGCTGGAGGGCGTCGGCCAGTTGCTCCGCAATATCGGTCTGGTGCAGGCGCACCTGAATCCCGAGCTGCACGTGTCCACGGTGATTCTCACGATGTACGACGGGCGCACCAAGCTCGCCGACCAGGTCGCGGAGGAAGTGCGCGGCCACTTCGGCGATGTGGTGCTGCGCTCGGTGATTCCGCGCAGCGTGAAGGTCTCGGAGGCGCCGGGTTACGGAATGACCGTGCTCGATTATGATCCAGGCTCCCGGGGTGCGATGAGCTACCTCGACGCCGGGCGTGAGATGGCCCAGCGGGCGATGGCCCGGCAGGCCGCGAACGGCGCGGAGTGATTCGGGTACCGGTGACCCGGGTCGGCGTGACCCGGTTTGGTGGCGAACGAGGGAAGGGATCGGTGGGCCGATGAGTCAGGCGAAGAAGGGCGGGCTAGGACGAGGTCTGGCGGCGCTGATCCCGACGGGGCCCGCGACCACGCAGGGACTCGGCAGCGCCGCGGCCAACGTGGTGATCGGCCTCGATCCCATCGGTCCGCAGCCCGCTTCGGCGTACCTGCACCGCGTCCCTGATCCCGACGACACCGCCGACGAGGCCGACCTCGCCACCCCGGGCGGCGCGGTCTACCGCGAGATTCCGCCGGACCAGATCGAGCCGAATCCCAAGCAGCCGCGCCAGGTCTTCGAGGAAGAAGCGCTCGCCGAACTCGTCCACTCCATCCGCGAATTCGGCCTCATGCAGCCGATCGTGGTGCGTCGCGTCGAGGCGGACCGCTATCAGCTGATCATGGGCGAGCGCCGCTGGCGGGCCGCCCAGGAGGCGGGCCTGGAAGCGATCCCGGCGATCGTCCGGGAGACCGCCGACGAGTCGATGCTGCGCGATGCCCTCCTGGAGAACATCCACCGGGTGCAGCTGAACCCCTTGGAAGAAGCGGCCGCATACCAGCAGCTGCTCGAGGAATTCGACGTAACCCACGAAGAACTGGCCACCCGGATCGGTCGATCCCGTCCGGTCGTCACCAACATGATCCGTCTGCTGAAGCTGCCGATCCCGGTGCAGCGACGGGTCGCGGCCGGCGTGCTGTCCGCCGGTCACGCACGCGCCCTGCTCGGACTCGAAGCGGGTGCCGACGCACAGGAGGTGCTGGCCGCCCGCATTGTCGCGGAGGGTCTCTCCGTGCGTGCCACCGAGGAAGCCGTCACTCTGGCCAACCGTGATCCGGACGCGGCCACTCCCCCGGCTCCCCGGCGCAAGCCGATCCACATGCCCGGTCTGCAGGACGTGGCCGAGCGGCTGTCGAACTCGTTCGATACCCGGGTGACCGTGAGTCTCGGCAAGCGCAAGGGCAAGATCGTCGTCGAATTCGGGTCCGTGGAAGATCTGGAGCGCATCGTCGGTCTGATGGCGCAAGAGCAGCTCGGTCAGTGACAGAAGAGGCAAAATAGCCCCGTGTTCTCGGTATATACGGGCCCGGCGTCGAAACGTCACTGTGACGGCGTCGAAAAGGGCGGTGCGACAGTGAGATTGCGCGCGCCGACGGCCTGGCACGAGGGCTCCGACCAACAGCACAGCGACGTGGAATGAGGCGGATTCGCTTGATCGCTTATTCTTGCTGGCGAGAAGACATTGATGCGACGTGAGCGTGGATGAATCGGACAGCTGGAGGCTGAGCAGAGCGGTGTCGACCAGCGTCACAGCACTTACCCTCGACGGACTGGACAAGCTGCCCGCGCATGCCCGGCGCTGTGTCTTCTGGGAGATCGATCCCGCCGTCGCAGAAGACTCGCGCGCGTTCAGTGATCCGGTCTTCGAAAAAGAGGCCTGGCTTTCGACGGTCATGCTCGAATGGGGTTCGTGCGGCCAGGTGGCCCATGTCGACGGCAGCGTGGCGGGCTGCGCGCTGTACTCGCCGCCCAGCGCCGTGCCGCGCGCGACGCTGTTCCCCACTTCCCCGGTCAGCCCGGACGCCATCTTGCTGACCACGCTCCGCACCGAGTTCCCGCACCGGGACGAGGACGTCGCCCACCGCCTGGTGCAGGCCGTGGTGTCGGATCTGGTGCGGCGCGGTGTTCGCGCACTGGAGGCTTTCGGCATCCGTACCGACCCGCCCACCAAACGGCTCTCGGACCGATTGGTCGGTTCGATGACGCTCATGGAGCGGATCGGCGCCCCGGTCCGCGGTTCCGCCGCGGCCGCCCCCACCGAATGCTCACCGCAGACCTGCATGATCGAGGCGGACTTGCTCGAGGAGTTCGGCTTCGAGGTGGTCGCACCGCACCACCGCTTCCCGCGGCTGCGTCTGGAGCTGGATTCCGATCACGGCTGGAAGGAAGACGTGGAGCGCGCGCTCGATCAGCTGCTCGCCGCCGCGTCGATGACGGTCCCCACTCGGGCCGGCGCACGCTGAGACGAGAAAGCCCCCGCCGATCACACACTCGGCGGGGGCTTTCTCCGAGACGGAGTCTCAGGTCCGGTCGGCCGCGGCCAGTTCTTCGGCCAGCAGCTCGGCGAACGTATACGTGCCGGTCGGCTGATCGTCCTGACCCAGCAGATACAGGCGCTTCACCGAGATCAGGATGGCCTCGGCGATGACGTCGCGCATCCGCGGATTGGTGAGGACCGAGGCGTCGTATTCGTTGGTGAGGTAACCGATGTCGACCTGGACCGTCGGCATCTTGGTGAGCCGCAGCAGATCCCAGGTGCGCGAATGCGTACGGCAGTCCTGCAGCGACGTGCGGGCCACCACCTCGCGCTGGATGAACCCGGCCAGCACCTGCCCGATCATCGAGACCGAGCCGTGCGAGTTGCCGAAGTGGAAACTGGCCACACCGTTCGCCGACGGGCTCGGGTTGGTGGCACAGCGCAGCGAGATCATCAGGTCGGCGTCGAAAGCGTTGGAGGTCTCCGCGCGTTCGGCATCGGTGGGGTTCGCGCCCCACGGCCGCGACAGGAACGTCTCCATGCCGGTGGCGGCCATCCGGCCCTCCAGCCTGCTGGCCAGATCCCACAGGATCTCCGACTCGTAGACGTCGCCGTACTCGGTCGGTACCGCGTATCCCTTGTCGGGACCGCCGAGACCCGGATCGATGACGATCCGCTTGCCGGTGAGCTGCGGCCCCGCCCGGTGCACCACCTCTTCTTCGGCGATGCGGTGGGGGTTGCCGCCGGTGACGCGCGCGCCCAGCAATTCCAGCGAACGCAGCGTGTCCGGCCCGCAGATGCCGTCGGCGGACAGGCCGATCTCACGCTGGAACGCGGTGAGCGCGTCGTGGGTGTGCGGGCCGAAGTACCCGTCCACCCGATGAACGTAAAAGCCGAGGTCCTGCAGTTTGCGTTGCAATGTGGCGACATCGTCGCCGTACAGCGGCGCGGACAGCTGGTAGATCAGCGTGCGCGCGCCGAGGCGGTAGGACGCCTCCTTCAGGGCCCGGTAGGTGGCCGGACCCACCACACCGTCGACGAGCAGACCGCGATGTTGCTGGAACGCGCGGACCGCGGAGTCGAGGTGGTGGTCGAAGGAAGCTTCGGTGTCCTTCCAGTACTCGCGCGCGTCGCCGTGATCGGCGCCGATTGCGTGTGCGTGCAGGAAGCCAAGACTTGCCAGGGTGCTCCGAACCTCAGCGACGGCTGGACCGGTATCACCGTGACGAAGTCGGTGCATGCGTGAGAGCCCTTTCCTTCCGTCAACCCGGGTACCCACTCATGCGACGGCATACACCCTCGCACGACCGGAGCGTCGGTCGATTGTCTCAGACCTGCCCCGGAATCCGACAATTACGGGGGTGGTGCAGGCATCCTACGGCGCGTCGTGGATTCGCGCCGTCAGATCACGTCTTCCAGTTCGCGCAGGAGGGCCGCTTTGCCCTTGGCGCCGACGATCTGTTTGACCGGCTTGCCGCCGCGGAACAGCATCATAGTGGGCAGGGAGAGGACCTGGTACTCGCGGGCCGTCTCCGGGTTGGCGTCCACGTCCAGCTTGGCGATGGTCAGCTTGTCCGCGTTCGCGGCGGCGATCTCCTCCAGCACGGGGGCGACCATCTTGCACGGACCGCACCAATCCGCCCAGAAGTCGACGAGCACGGGCTTCTCACTGAGCAGCACCTCGTCGGCGAAGGACTTGTCGGTCACGGTGACCGTGTTCTCGGACATGGGGTATCTCCTTGTGAATCGGTACGAGCGAGATCAGTTGGCGTTCACGGCGACCGGCTGGCCGGCGGCGTCCAGGGTGTTCGCGGTGATGTCACCCTGTTCGGCCAGCCAGCGCTCGGCGTCGATCGCGGCGCGGCAGCCGGTGCCCGCAGCGGTGATGGCCTGCCGGTAGGTGTGGTCGACGAGATCGCCCGCGGCGAAGACGCCGGGGACCTTGGTGGCCGTCGTCGGATGCTCGACCTGCACATAGCCTTCGTCGTCCAGCTCGACCTGGCCGCGCACGAGCTCGCTGCGCGGGTCGTGGCCGATCGCCACGAACAGGCCGGTCGCCGCCAGCTCGGAGGTCTCGCCGGTGCGGGTGTCGCGGAGGGTGAGACTGGTCACCGCGTTCTCGCCGTGCACCTCGATCACTTCGGCGTTCAGCACGAACTTGATCTTCTCGTTGGCCTTGGCGCGCTCGAGCATGATCCGCGACGCGCGGAACTCCTCGCGGCGGTGCACGATGGTGACGCTCGACGCGAACTTGGTGAGGAAGGTCGCCTCCTCCATAGCCGAGTCGCCGCCGCCGACCACCACGATGTCCTGGCCCTTGAAGAAGAAGCCGTCGCAGGTGGCGCAGGCGCTCACGCCGCGGCCGAGCAGTCGCTGTTCACCGGGCACGTTCAGGTAGCGGGCGGCCGAGCCCATCGCCAGGATGACCGCGTACGCCTGGTAGGTCTGATCGCCCACGGTGACCGTCTTGACCGGTCCGCTCAGGTCGATGGCGTCCACGTCCTCGGTGCGGATGTCCGCGCCGAAACGCTTGGCCTGCTCACGCATCTCGTCCATCAGGTCCGGGCCCATGATGCCGTCGCGGAAGCCGGGGAAGTTCTCGACCTCGGTGGTGGTCATCAGCGCACCGCCGAACTGGGTGCCCTCGAAGAGCAACGGCTCGAGTTCGGCGCGTGCGGCGTAGACGGCTGCGGTATAGCCTGCGGGGCCGGAGCCGACGATGATCAGGTCGCGAACTGGCGTGCTCATGGGGCCCTTCCGGAAAGATCTGAGGGGAACGTGACGGTCAACAACAGCCTAAACGCTGTTGTTCCCGCGCCGGTGGGCCCGTGCTCGGTCAGCCGATGTCGGTGACTTTGCGCACCTGCGGGTCGCCCGTGGTGCAGCCGGGGCCGACGACCAGCGCTGTGATCTTGCCCTGGACGGTGCCGGACAGCAGGATGAGCACCGCGTCCTTCCCCTGATATCGCATGTTCATCGAGCCGAGGACGGCCCGCTCCATCCCGGCCGCGGCGACGCAGCGGGTGAGCGCGGAGCGGCTGCCGAGCGGCCCGGTGACGTCGTTGCGGCCGAGGGCGGCCAGCGCGGCAGTGGGGGTGAGATCGTCGCCGATCCGATCGCCGGTCGGCGTCGGCTTCGCGGTGGTCGTCACGTCACCGCCGCCGAGCATCTGGACGCCGATGCCGGTGCCCGCGATCACCGTGAGGACGGCGGCCGCGGCGGCGATCCAGCGCAAGCGTCTACCGCGGTGCTGTGTTGTATCGCGGTGCGGCGCCAAGGGAATCGGCGTGGCGATGCGTTCGGTCCGGTCCTCGGAAGCCGTTGGCTCGCTGCCGTTTCCGAGGACCCGCTGATCTCGCAGCGCAACCTCGGGTTCGGCGTCGTCGGCGGATGCCGTGGCGCCGATCCGACGAACGGTGGCGACCCGCTCGGTCGGCTCCTCGCCCAGCTCCAGTTCGGCGACGAAGGCCGCGAGCCGCTCGGAGACGTCCTCGGGCATCGGATGGACGACGCGCTCGTCGGTGCGCAGGGTGCGCAGCCGCGTCGTCACCTCGTCCAGCGACCGCAGGTAGCGCACCGCGTCGGAGTCGGCGCGGACGGCGGGCCACAACTGTGCGCCGAGTTCGGGATCCACGTTGTCGGCATGCAGATCGGCGAGGAGCTCCGGCGAAAATGGAGGCTGCGGTACGGACCGGGTCGCCATCGCACCTCCAGTGTTCTCATCCGACGTAACTGTCTTGTCTGTCGCGGTGGCGTCGCGGGACCTCGCGGCGCCATCTGTACATCGCTCAGGTGTTCGTCACTATTAATGACGCATCGCCACTACTTCCGGTTCCCCGGATCGCGGAGAAAATCCAAACGCTCTTGCAGGCGTTGTCGACCCCGAGCGCAGCGGCTCTTGATCGTCCCCTCCGGAACCCCCAGCATCGCCGCCGCTTCCGACACGCTATACCCCTCCAGGTCGATCGCGACGAGCGCGGTGCGCTGATCGGGCGGCAGCGAGAACAGCGCGCGGTCGACCACGATCGACATCTCGACCTCGGAGAACTCGTCCCGCTCGTCGCGCGGTTCGGGCAGCGTATCGGGCGACAGCGAGACCGCCCGTCGAGTCTTGTTGCGGCGGATCCGATCCAGGCAGGCGTTCACCACGATGGCGTGCAGCCAGCTGCGCACCTCGGCCTCGGCGCGGAACGATCCCGCGGTGCGGTGCGCGGAGAGCAGCGCGTCCTGCAACGAGTCCGCGGCGTCCTCGCGGGTGTACGACGTGCGCAAGGCCGTCTGCCAGAGGTGATCGTTGTGCCTGCGTAGTAGTTCGGCGAAGGCGTGCCGCTCGCCGCGCGCGTGGGCGCTGAGCAGTTCCCGGTCGGACAGCTCGCCGGGCACGAACGAGCGCTCACGGGCCGCGACCCGCGAACTTCCCCCGCGGGAGTCCTCGTTCAATTCCGACGACAAAACCAACCCCTTGGACGGCGCTCAACTCACGACAGCCCAAAAGGACCATCGCCGTAGATATTTCGCAGCATCCGGGATCGAAAAAACCAGGTCCCGGGAAGCTCCCCTGCTGAGAGCGCGAGCCGATCATATCGGGACTGCCGAAGCGGCAGCAACAAGACCGCTCGGGATCGGGATGACCAGGGAGCGGGACGGATTCGGTGCGGACGATCAGGGCGCGGCGTCGAACCGCAGATCGGCGATCGTCGTCTGGAACTGGTTTCCCGAGTTGCCGAGACCGGTGATCCAGACGAGCACGTAGCGCGCGGACTGGTCTGCGTTCACGGGGATTTCGGTGACACCGTCGGCCAGCTGGGCGGCGCCGATCAACTGGGTCTGGTCCAACGTCGGCGAATTCGTCGGCGAGGTACGGATTTCCACGGACGTACCCGGGCTCGGCGAGGTGATCGACACGTTCGTCAGCTTCGCCGGGCTCGGCAACGTGGCCAGCAGGCCGACCCCCTTCTTGAGGGCCGGGAACTGCTGGAAGTACTGATCGGAGCGCCAGACGGTGGCCGGGTCGTCGTCCAGCACCGCGCCGACACCGCTGACGTTGTCCGGCGTGCCCTCCGGAGAGAACACGGTCGCGTTGGTCACCGGCACGGGAACGCCGCCCGCCGGGTTGCTCGGGATCGCTCCTGGCGGAGTCGTCGGCGAGACGGAACTGTTGGTGGTCAGGCCGATGTTGCGCGATTCGTCGATCGGTGCGTCCGACGCGCCTGGCGCGAAAACGCTGACCATCCACCAGATCACGATGCCGACCACGAGCGCGGCAAGGATGCCGAGCCCGACCATGATCCACATCATGCGCTGCGACCGCTCGCGTTCGGCGGCGAGCAATTCGGGATCGGCGAGCGAATCGTCGGCGTTGACCGGCTGCGCCCGCTGTCCGAGCCGGAGCACGGGGATGAAATCGGTCTTCTGATCGACGACCGAGGCCTGTTCCAGCACGTGCTGGACGGTCGCCGCGGTCCGCACGCCCTTGTTCGACTCCAGCGAGCGCACCGCGACCGCGGAGATCTCGAAGGGCACCTCGGGCCGAATCTGTCTCGGCTCCACCGGTGTTCCGTCCGGACCGAAGTCCGCGAGGCGCAGTCCGCCGACGGTGGCCGCGGTGCCGGTCAGGCCGCCGGAGCGGATCGGCCAGCGCGCGGTGATGAGCGCGTAGAGCATGGCGCCGAGGCCGCGCACGTCGGACTGGGCGTCGGAATCGCCGAGCGTCCCGGGGAAAGCCAGCACCGCGTCACCGGAGGCGCTGATGCGCACGCGGTCGGGGTGGTCGATGGACAGCGAACCGCCGCCGCGGTGGGCCAATTCGGCCGCGGAGGCGAGCGCACGGATCGCGCGGGCCGCGCCGATCGGGGAGGGCACCGTCTCGGCCATCTCGCGCAGCGAGCGACCGGGCGTCCACTCGGCGACCACGATGCCGCCCGAGCTGCCGCGCACCACGTCGAGGACGCGGGCCAGACCGGGCGAATTGATGCGGCCGAGCCGCAGGGTGCGCGAGAGGATGGCCTGCGGACCGTCGTGGCCGGAGTTGTCGGTGGCCTTCTGATCGGCGTCGACGAAGGTGAGCGCGACCTCGCGGTCGAGTTTGATGTCGAGGGCCTGCCAGAACTTGAGTCCACGCGCGCCGCCGTGGCTGGCGAGCAGCCGGTAGCGACCGCCCGCGACCGACGCGCCCGGAATCAGCTTGGGGCCGCGCGGAGTTCGGCGCGCACCCGTCGCTTCCGGCCCGGCTGGCGGCAGCTGCGGAATGGGGATCATCCCGGTGTCGTACATCGGGTCGCGCGGCGGCGCCTGGTGCTGGGTCTCGCGCGGAACGTGCTGGCCGTCGCCGGAAGGCGGGCTGTCGGGTCCCGCGTGCGGATGCTGGGGGTCCGACGGGCTCTCCGCGGCGGGCGGGTTGTCGGTGGACAGGCTGCCTGCCTTGGTCGCAGAAGGATCGGCGGCTGGGACGCCGCCCACCGCCGCGTCGTCGCTCACCCTCATTCCTCCTTCGCCCTGATATGTCGAAGTTCCGGCGACATCGCCACCTGTGCTTCTCTGCCGAACAGGGTACGGGAACTCACCCCGCCCGGTGCGGTCAACAGCATCCGGTCTGATCACGGGCAAGACCATCGTGGCCTGCGAATCCAGGTAGGGGTCGAAGCCCGAGTACATGTACGGATCGGGCCTGCGGAACACCTGCGTGGCGTACTCGTCCTCGACCGGTCCGTCGAGGTCCAGATCCGGTGCGGGCGGCGTGATGCCGAGGCGCCGGGAGATGGCCACTGTGATGGCGACGATCTCCGGAATGCCCGCGAGTCGCATGAGTCCGAACGCCGTCGCGAACATGACGATCGCCGTGATCGTCACACGGATCAGCGAGCCGGGACCGCCCATGGACTCCGACAGCCGCTCGAGGCCGAGCACCTTGTCCACGATCAGCATCACCGCGCCGCCCGCGATCGACGCGAGCACGACCCGGGTGACGGTGCGGCCGACGTTGGCCATCCGCAGATCGCCGAGGCTGCGGTGCAGCAGGTAGCCGCCGATGATCGCGCCCGCGGTGAAGCCGAGGCCGGTCGCGACGCCGAGCACGATGACGACCTGATCGCTGTTGTCGGCGATGAACGGCGCGAGCGCCGAGAAGGCGATCTTGACGGCCGTGATGCCGAGGATGATCCAGGTCGGCGTCCACGCCTGCTCCCGCGCGTAGAACACCCGGAGGTGGATCAGCACGAGGGCGTACGGGATCAGCGCGAAGGCCGACCAGCTCACGGCGTAGCCGAGCCGTTCGGCGTCTCCGGTGAAGCGCGCGTACCCGAACAGCGCCTCGCCCAGCTGCGGCCCGGCGAGCGTCAGGAAGGTGACGACGGGGACGAGGGCGATCATCGTCAGACGGGTCGCGACGGAGAGGTCGTCGACGACGGCCGGGGTGTCGCCCTCGGCCGCGTTGCGGCTCAGTCGCGGCATGATCGCCGTGAGCACGGTGACGCCGAGGACGCCGTAGGGCAGCTGGAGCAGCAACCAGGCCAGCGAGTAGATGGCCGGGCCCGCTTCGTCCGCCGTCGAGGCGACGTGGTTGGCGAAGACCAGGCCGACCTGGCTGATCAGCACGTACAGGATGATGGCCGCGCCCATCATGCCGAACTGCTTGAGCCGCGTGTCGACACCCCAGAGCGGACGCAGGTCGATCCCCTCGCGGCGGATCGCGGGCAGCAGCGTGGCCGCCTGGGTGAACACGCCGAGCGTGACGCCGACACCGAGGACGAGCAGCTTCGGGTCGCTCATCGACACCGGGTCGAGGGTGATCTCGCCGGGCGTCACGGCGTAGAGGCCGAGCACGACGAGCACGACGATGTTGTTCAGCACGGGCGCCCACGCGCCGGGTTTGAACACCTGGCGCGTGTTCAATATCGCGGTGAACAGCGCCGACATGCCGTAGAAGAGGATCGCGGGCAACAGCAAGAAGGTCAGCGCCGTGGTCAGCTGGGTGTTGACCTTGCCGTCGGCGGACACGAAGACGTGCGTCGCCAGCAGCGGCGCCGCGGCCGTCGCCAGCAGTGTGGCGCCCATCAGCACCACGAACGCGGCCGTGACCAGGCGCCGGACGAAGGCCGCCCCGCCGTCGGGGTCCTCCTTCTCCGCGCGCACCAGCGTCGGCACCACCATCGCGGTCAGCACCGCGCCGAGCACCAGCTCGGTGATCATGTTCGGGATCAGGCTGGCCGAGGTGAACGCACTGGCGATCGCTGGGCCGAGCACCGCGGCGAGCAGCAGCTGCTTGCCGAAACCGGTGATGCGGCTGATCAGCGTCGCGATCGCGATCGAACCGGAGTCCCTGAGCAGCCGGGAGCTCGCGCTCTCCTTGGTCTCGGCCGGCTCCGGCTCGGCCTCGGTGACGGCCCACTCCTGGGTGCGCGGCCGATTGGCGGGCGGCGGCGTGTCGTGTACCGCGGCCGCGGGTCGGCCGCGCAGCGGCGCCGGGTTCGGCTGCTGCGGCGCGTACTTGGGCGGCGGGGCGAACCGCTGCGGCGGCGCGGGCGTGCGTGGAATCGGCTCGCCCTGCCCGTGCGGCATTCTGGGCGGCGCCTGCCTGCCCTCCGGCGGCACGGGCGGGCGCTGTGCAGGCGACGGCGGGGCCGGTGGCACCGGCGGTAGGGGGCGTCCCTGCGGTGCGGGACGCGGCCCGCCCTGACCGGGCTGCGGCGGATACTGGCGCTGACCCGGATGCGGCGCGGCGCCGGGCCGCTGCGGCGGCACGGGCGGACGGCCGACCGGTGGGCGCTGGGCGGGCATGGGGCCGGACTGTCCGGGAGCCGGTCCGCGCTGGGCGGGCATCGGGCCCGACGGCGGCGCCATCCGACCGCCCTGCGGCGGTCCGGACGGGCGGCTGACCCGAGGCACCCTCGGATACTCGCCGTAAGGGTCCCGGTGCGTCATGCCGGGATCCTCCTGCGGCTCGCTCGGCGGCCGGATCCCCCGTTCCCAAGGTGCGGCGGGAGCCCGGCGGGCGGGCGGCCCGTCAGGTCGTTCATCAGGTCGAGGCCGATGAGCGGATAAATCATCGTCGCTCATCATGCCTCCTGTGTCGTACCGGACCTGCGCATCCGGCATGCCCGATCGGCGTTTCGCCCATCGAGCCTCCCCCGTCGTGCTGGTATCCGCCCGCGCTCCGAAGCGGTCGCGGACGTCCACCGATTGTCCCGCACGGTGAGGGCATCGGATCGATCATCCCTCATCGTGTCCCTGTCCCTGTTCACGCAGCACTCGCTTGCGCGCACGTCGGTACCTGTTGACCCGACGCCGGATGCCGGGGTCGAAACCCTCGTCGGCGGGGTCGGGCTCGCCACGGAAGCGCCGCCACAGCCGACGCCCGGCCAACAGGAACAGCAGCAGTCCGGCACATGCCGTAATTATGGCCAAGGCTTGGCCGTAGGCGTTCGAACGCACCGAGACCGAGGTGGCGTTGCCGAGCCCGACGCCGTCGGGCGTGGTGAGCGAGATCGGAATCACCAGGTTCCGGCTGTCGCTGACCTCGGTCGGAATCTGGAACGACCGGGTGCCCTTCGGCGGCAGCTGCTGTTCGCCGATGTCGGTGATGTTCGTCTCGGCGGGCGCCTCGATGCGGAACCTGATACGGATCGCGACCGGCAGATCGTTGCGCGCGACCAGCAGCAACGGACTCTGCTCGGAGGCGAGCGTGTACACACCGCCCGGCGGAAGCACCGTCACCGACCGATACAGGTTGTTCATCGTGCGCGTGGTCTGGTCCAGCCGTCGCTGCGCGAAGGTGTCCGGCTGGGTGGCGTTGCCGGTGCGGCGATCGGAGAGCGAGAGCACCCGGATCAGATCGTCGCGCAACGGGGTGAGGAACTGGCGCGGCGTCGGCTCGATCTCCGGCACGTCGACGAGGGCCCGCATCAGCTCGGTGATCCGGTGGCCCTGGTCGCGCGTCGGCAGGACGAACCGCGCGGGCACCGCGTCCTCGGCGGCCTGCGGCAGATAGTCGAGTTCGTAGGGCTGCGGGTCCGGCGGCAGGGCGAGCAGGTCCGCGAACGGGCGCGGTGTCGCGAGATTGCTCTCGACCAGCAGGTCGAGCTGCTTCAGCAGCGCGGCGGCCTCGTCCCGGTTGGCGCCCCACTGCTGCGGCGGGACGAGCAGCAGCGAACGCGGTTTGCCCGGTTCGGGGTGCAGCGCGCTCCACGAGATCGCGCCCAACGCGTCTTGCAGGCGGGCGGCGCGCGAGTCGTTGGTCACTTCGTAGCGCACCCGATCCGGAGTGAACGAAGGCGTCGGCGGATTCGAGCCGACCGCGGCGAGCGCCGTTGCCGACCAGATGTCGAAGGTCGCCGCGTGCAGCGCGGGATCGGGCCGCGCGGCGGGCGGCGCGGGAGGATCGGCGGGCGCGGGGGGCGGTGGCGCCTGCTCGGGCGTCGGCGCGGTGACGCCCGGCAATCGGACCATCGCCGGCGCCGCCGACTCCGGGGCATCCGTCGTCGTGATCGAGGATCCGCGACCGCTGGTGAAATCCGCCGAATCGGCCTGGCCGACCGGCACCGCGGCCGTGTCGGCGAGCACGGCGGTGCTGAAACCGCGGCTGCGCAACAACATTCCGCCGCCGGCGTCGATGCTGCCGGAATCGGGCAGGCTGACGCCGCGCAGCGAGCGGGTGGCCAGGACCGAATCGATGATCTCCGCGGGCGCGTCCAACGCGCGAGCGGACAGTTCGGGATCGTTCACCGCCGCCAGCGCGTCCACGTCCACTTGCGCGAACGGCAACGCCACCGTGCACACCGACGAGGCGAGCGCGCGCAACCGGTCCAGCCAGGCCTGTGCGTGTTCGGCGCCGGTGCCATCCCTGGTCGCGCCGTCCGGATCCGACGGGCTGGCGAGCACGCGATAACCCCTGGTCATCGCCTGCACGGTGAGCAGCAGATCCGGGTCGACGGCGACGCACACGGCCGAGGACAGCCCGCGATCGCGGTTCGGCCCGGTGCCGAGCGCCGACTCCAGCGCGCCGAGCAGCTGTTCCAGCCGACCGCCCTTGCCGAGCGACGCCGCGAGTTCGTCGTCGGTCAGCTCGACGTTCCCGTTCACCGAACCCGGCACACCGGCCACCAGCCGGGGCCGGTCGGCCAACGGCCACAGCAACGTGGTCGCCACCGGCGCGTCGGTCGGCGCGGGCACCGGCTCGGCCGCGTCCGGCCCGCCGGGCGGCAGCCCGAGCACCGGCAGCAGGAACCTGGCGTCGTCCAGCCGCGCCTGGCTGCCGTAGGCGGGCTCGCCGTTGACGTTCAGCAGCAGCGGATACACGCCGGGCTCGTCGATCTGCAACGACGCGTCGCCGCCGGAGCGCAACGGGATGCTCAACGTGAACTGCTTGCGCTGGCCGGGACTGAGCCGCTCGACCACATCCTCGAACGGACCGGTCAGCTCGTAGTTGACCTGATCCAGCCGCAACGCCGAGCGCAGCTCGCTCGGCGCCGACACCGCGGGGGCCCGCTGAATGCGGACGCTGATGTCGTCGACGACGCGGTCGCCGATGTTGGTCACCGTGCCGGAGACGGTGAGCAGCGGATCACTGGTGGTGGTCACGGCCGAGGGCGTCACCGAATCCAGCGACAGCTTCAAGAATTTGGGCGTTGTGGAATTGTTCGACCCGCTCGGCTGCGCGCCCGCGGGCGCCGCGAGCAGCACCGGCACGGCCGTCACCGAACCGAGCAGGGTCAGGACCGCCACGATGATCCGGAACAGACCCACCCGTCGCCCGGCCACCACCCCCCACGGAATCGCTGCGCGATGCCGAAAAGTCTGGGTCATCGCTTGCCGGTCTCCATCCGGTCGATCAACCGGTTCGCGACCTCGGCCAAGCGGCGCTCGTCGGCATAGGCCAAACGAGAATCCAGCTCGCTCAACGGAACCCACGCGACCTGGGTGACCTCCACGTCGGCGTCGGACAACTCACCGCCGACGGAACGCAAAAGATAATGATGCACGGTCTTGTGTACCCGGCGGCCCTCGGTGACGAACCAGTAATCGATACTGCCCAACTCGGCCACCACCACGCCGTGGATGCCGGTCTCCTCGGCCACCTCACGGATCGCGGTCTGCTCCGCCGTCTCGCCTTCCTCGATATGACCCTTCGGCAACGACCACAGCAACCGCCCGCGACGATCGGTGCGACCGATCAAGGCGGCGCTGCGTTTATCGCTCGGTCCGTCCAGACCGTCCACGACCAATCCCCCCGCGGAAGTCTCCCGTACCGTGCGCATGCGCGGTTTAGCCGCGTTGGCCGCCGAACCGCGGCGCCGAGGCTGGCGGCGTCGACTGTTCGCGCGATCGGCCGGAGACACCAAGCAATCCTACTGTGTTGGATTTGCCGCGCTGGCGCGCGGCGTGTTCGCGGCCCTTATGTCTCGCTTCCGAGCGGTCGAGACTCGCGACTGCGTCGCATGCGCTTCCACCGCTCGGAAGCGAGACGGCCGCGAACGGTCGCTCGTCGGGCTCGCTCCGTGGTGGGTGGGGATGCGCGAATGCTCTTTTTATCAGGGGAATCGTCCGGAGCGAGATCATCATTGCCTGTCAGGTGGGATGAACGCCATCGACTGTTCGACGCTTCCCTCCGGCTGTGCCCGAATTCCGCTTTTCCGGCCTCGGTAAGCTGCTTCTTCGTGGTTTCGTCCAAGTCCGAGGATGCGCAAGTGACCGATCCAGCCCCGTTGCCTTCCGAGGATCGGCGTACCCGGTTGCTGGCCGCGGCGGCGGTCACCCTCGGCGGACTCGCCGATGTGCTGACGCCGTTGGGGGAACTGTTCGCGGCGCGCGGGCACGAGCTGTATCTGGTCGGCGGCAGCGTGCGCGACGCGGTGCTCGGGCGGCTCGGCACCGATCTGGACTTCACCACCAGCGCGCGACCCGAGCAGGTACAGGAGCTGATGCGCGGGTGGGCCGATCACCTGTGGGACACCGGCGGCCTGGCGTTCGGCACGGTCAGCGCGGCCAAGGACGATCAGCAGCTGGAGATCACCACTTTCCGCAGCGACTCCTACGACCGGGTCTCGCGCAATCCCGAGGTCACCTTCGGCGACACCCTGGCGGGCGACCTGGTGCGCCGCGATTTCACCGTCAACGCGATGGCCGTGAAGATCGCCGCGGACGGTGCGCTGGAGTTCGTCGATCCGCTCGGCGGCATGGACGCGCTGCTGGCCGGCGTGCTGGATACCCCTGCGGCGCCGGAGGATTCGTTCAACGACGATCCGCTGCGCATGCTGCGGGCCGCCCGCTTCGTCTCCCAGCTCGGTTTCGAACTCGCCCCGCGGGTGCGCACGGCCATCGAGGCGATGGCGGGTGAGATCGATCGCATCACCGCCGAGCGGGTGCGCACCGAACTGGACAAGCTGATCGGCGGCGCGCATCCGATCGACGGCATCAACGTGATGTGCGAGACCGGTCTGGCCCAGCGGGTGCTGCCCGAGGTGCCCGCCATGAAGCTGGAGATCGACGAGCACCACCAGCACAAGGACGTCTACTGGCACTCGCTGACCGTGCTCCAGCAGGCCATCGATCTGGAGGACGGCGACCCGGATCTGGTGCTGCGCTGGGCCGCGCTGCTGCACGACATCGGCAAGCCGGACACCAAGCGCAACGAGCCTGGCGGCGGTGTCAGCTTCCACCACCACGAGGTGGTCGGCGCAAAGATGGTGCGCAAGCGAATGCGCGCGCTGAAGTACCCGAAGCAGTTCACCGAAGACGTGGCCCGGCTGGTCTTCCTGCACCTGCGTTTCCACGGTTACGGCAAGGGGCAGTGGACCGATTCCGCGGTGCGCCGCTACGTCACCGATGCCGCCGAGCTGCTGCCCAGGCTGCACAAGCTGGTGCGCGCGGACTGCACCACCCGCAACAAGCGCCGCGCCGCCGCGCTGCGCGCCACCTACGACGACCTCGAAACCCGCATCGAGCGGCTCCAGCAGGAGGAGGACCTGGCCAAGGTCCGCCCGGACCTGGACGGCAACGCGATTATGGAGTTGCTCGGCCTGCGGCCGGGTCCCGAGGTCGGCAAGGCGTGGCGCTATCTCAAGGAGCTGCGCCTCGACCGCGGCCCGATGACGCGCGACGAGGCCGAGGCGGCGCTGTTGGAATGGTGGAAGACGCAGAGCTGACCGGGTTTTCCGCGCTCAGAAGACGATGAGCGTGGTGCCCGCGACGATGGCGTCGCGGATCTGCGCGAGATCGAACGAGCCGGTCGTCTCGGGCAGGTCGACGCGGAACCGGACCAGGTCACCGTCCCGGGCGGCCCGCGCGATGCGCGCGTGCCGCGGCAGGTTCTCCAGCAGGATCGCGGGCGCGGTGATCATCCGCCGCGGTATCCGGAGACCGAGCCAGTTGGCCCGGTGGATCTCGATGGTCAGCAAATTGTTCTCGACCGCGGCGTCGACCAGCGCGGTCAGCTTGCGTCTTCGGTGCTCGGCCCGGATCAGCCCGTTCTCGTGCACGCTCAGCCGCCAGTCCAGCGGCTGGGTGTTCAGCCAGCCGACCAGGGCCGCCGTGGTGACGGTGCCCTCCAGGTCCAGCTGGGCGGCCCGCAACTTGGTGGGAACGCCGGGGATCAGCCGCACGCCGTGCGCGATCACCGTGACGGCCTCGATCGGATGCTCGTCCCAGCTCAGCCGCGACAACACCGTCTTGGTCTGGAAGTGCGCCCCGCGCCTGCGCACCTTCAGCACCTGCAGGGTCGCGTTCACCTCGTGGCCGAGCAGTGTGGCGTGCACCTCTTGACCGCCGAACCGGCTCAGAATGCCTTCGCTCAGCACCGTCATCAGAACGTCCGGCATCAGCGCCGTGACCGTGCCCGAGCCGAGGTCGACCACGGGATCCACCCACGAGGTGGTCGTCGCGATCCACTGCTCCAGCCAGGACTGATCGAACAGGCGCTTGCCGAAGTCGACGGCCCGCAGCGGTGACCATGACTTCGGATCGAAATACGTGGCCATGATTGCTCCGAGGGTACTTGCCGGCGAGCGGTAGGACCATCCGCGCAGGCGGGCGCGCGCGGCGCCGGTCTGCCGATTCTTTGTCTCGTGCGGCGCGCGAGGACGACAATGTCACCGGCACGCAGGTTCGACGGCGGGAGGACACCGATGGCGCTGGATCTGAACAGCGATCTCGGCGAGGGCTTCGGCCCGTGGACGATGGGCGACGACGCGGCGATGCTCGACATCGTGACCAGCGCCAACATTGCCTGTGGCTTCCACGCGGGCGATCCGTCGATCATGCGGGCCACCTGTGCGACGGCGGTGCGCAAGGGGGTGCGGATCGGCGCGCACGTCGGGTACCGGGACCTGGCCGGTTTCGGCAGGCGCGCGATCGCGGTCGCGCCCGCCGAGCTGCGCGACGAGGTGCTGTACCAGATCGGGGCACTCGACGCCTTCGCCAAGTCCGCGGGCGACCGGGTCCGCTATGTGAAGCCGCACGGTGCGCTGTATCACGCCGCGGCGGCGGATCGGGAGCTGGCCGAGGCGCTGCTCACCGCGATGACCGAGTACGACGCGGAGCTAGCGCTGCTCGGCCCGTCGGGGACCGAGCTCGAGGCGGCGGCTACCGAGGCGAAGGTCCGGTTCGTCGGCGAGGGCTTCGCCGACCGCGCGTACACCCCGACCGGCTTGCTCGCGCCGCGCGGCCTGCCCGGCGCGGTGCTGCACGCCGATGAGGCTGTCGCCCAGGCCATTTCGATCGCGGCGACGGGCAAAGCGCGGACCGTCGATGGCGGCGAGGTCGCGGTGTCCGCCGCCAGTCTGTGTGTGCACGGTGACACTCCGGCCGCGGTGGAGATGGCGCGGCGGATTCGCGCCGCGCTCGCGGAATCGGGTGTGCCGGTCGCGTCGTTCGGGTAATCGGAGCGTCATATGAGGGAACCGAAATCGCCCTGGCAGCGATACATTCGCGCCGCAGGAGACCGGGCGCTGCTCGTCACGCCCGACGAACCCGCTCGGGCCGCCGGGTTGGCCGACGCCCTGCGTGTCAGCGCGCCGAAGGGTGTGGAGGACGTGTTGCCCGCCGCGGAAACCGTTCTGGTGACGCTGAATTCGCCCGACGACGCCGAATCGGTGCGCCGCGAGATCTGCGCGCTACTGGAAAGCTTCCAGCACGAGGTCGATTCGGGCGATGTTTCCCGTGGAACATTGCCGCACAACGGCTCTCCCGAACCACTGGTCGTCCCGGTGCGCTATGACGGCGCGGATCTCGCCGATGTCGCCGAGCTGCTCGACATGACCGAGGACGAGGTGATCGCCGCGCACACCGGCACGGTATGGCGTTGCGCGTTCGTCGGATTCGCACCGGGTTTCGGTTATCTGGAGTCCCCCGACGGAAGGCTCACCGTGCCGCGCAGGGATACCGCCCGTACGTCCATACCGGCAGGCGCGGTCGCCCTCGCGGGCGGCTTCTCGGCGGTGTATCCGCGCAGTACGCCCGGCGGATGGCAGTTGATCGGCCGCACCGATCTGACGATGTGGGACGTCGACCGCGATCCGCCCGCGCTGATCAGGGCGGGTGGGCTGGTTCGTTTCGAGGTGGCCCGATGATGCTCGTCGAGTGGGTCGGTCCGCTGGCCACCATCCAGGACCTCGGTCGCCCCGGCTGGTTCGATTCCGGCGTCGGGGTCTCGGGCGCGGCCGACCGCGCGTCGTTGCGGCTGGCCAATCGCCTGGTCGGCAACCCGGAGGACGCCGCGGTGATCGAGGTACTGCTCGGCGGGCTGATGCTGCGCGCGGAGCGGCACCACACCGTCGCGGTCGCGGGCGCGCCCGCCCAGGCGGTGCTGGACGGTATCCCGGTCGGCCACGCCAGCGTGCTGGAAATGGAAGAGGGACAGACCCTTCGGCTCGGATTCGCGGCGAACGGGCTGCGCAGCTACGTCGCGGTGCGCGGCGGCATCGACGTCGCGCCGGTGCTCGGCTCGCGCAGCCGCGACACACTGTCCGGCATCGGACCGGAACCGCTGCGCGCGGGTGATCGGCTGCCGATCGGGCCCGTTCCGCGTCAGCTGCCGCTCGTCGACGTCGCGCCGGTCGACGGGCCACCCGATGGCGTCCTCACGGTGCGCGCGCTGCTCGGCCCGCGCGACGACTGGTTCGAGGACGCCACAGCGCTTTTCGCGGCCGAGTGGGCCGTCTCCCCCGACACCGACCGCGTCGGCGCCCGCATCGACCGCGTCGGCGGACCGGCGCTGCGACGGCGGATCACCGGCGAATTGCGCACCGAGGGCATGGCGCTCGGCTCGATTCAAGTGCCGCCGAGCGGCCAGCCGGTGATCTTTCTGGCCGACCATCCCATCACCGGCGGCTATCCGGTGATCGCGGTGGTACTCGACGCCGACGTCGACGCGGTGGCGCAGGCCAGACCCGGTCAGCGCCTGCGATTCCGTCGAGCGGGCTGAATCACTTCGGCGTGCCGACTTCGGCGCGCATCAGGTACACGTTGTAGGTGTCCCAGGCCGAGATGGTGAAGTACAGGTCCCGGCCCGAGGACCACGGGTGGATGAAGCCGCCGTAGGCCTTCGGGTAGTCCGAGGTGTTCACCAGCGGCACCGTATCGGTCCAGATGCCCTGCGGCGCAGCGGCTTCGCGCAGCACGATGGCGCCCTGGGCGGAATCCAGATACACCATCTGCCACTTCTCGGCGGCCTCGTCGTAGCGCACCGACACCTCGCTCGCGATGCCGAGGAACAGTGGCGTCGCGTGGTTTTCGATCGCGGGAGCCCAGGCGCCGTGCACCCAGTACTGATAGGCGGTCTTGTTGAGCACCTGGTCCTTCGGCACCCTGGCCAAGCCGACCACGCCGACCCGGCCGTTGGGCGTGCCGAACATGTAGACGTAGTCGCCCTGCGGGACCATGGCCGCGACCTGGAAGCGCCCCATCCCGAAGAGGTTGTCCCACCTGGCGTGCTGATCCTTGGTCCAGGTGCTGCCGTTGTCGTCGGAGTAGGCGATGCCGCCGTAGTTGGTGAACCACATGCCGGGCACGCGGCTCCACCTGTTCACGGACATGTAGCTCAGGTACTGGCGATTCCCGATCGCGAACCCGGAGGTCGGGATGACGGTGGTCTCCCAGTTCTTGATCTTGCGGCTGCTCAGGATCTCCGCCGCGTGGCAGCGGCTGTCCTGGACCATGGTGTCCAGCGTCAGTCCGTCGGACAGGTCGCGGTCGGTGCTGTAGGCCAGCACGTTGCTTCGCCAATCGGGGCCGCCCGCTCCGCCGGTGACCCAGCCCTCGCCGAAGGTGTCGCCGAAGACGACGGCGACCTCGCCGGGCTTGGTCTCCCACATCAGGCCGAGGTCGGTGCCGTCGACCTGCCAGCGCATATCGGTGCGGTTGTTCGATCCGTGCCCGGTCACCTGGCCGACCAGGTCGACCTTCCCCACCCACGGCGCGACGACGGCCTCGGCGACCGGTCCCGGTTCGATCGGGTGCAGGACCGGCGGCGGCGCGGGCTGCGGCTCGTCGCCGGGACCGCCGGGCACCGGAATCGGGATCGGCTCGATCTCGGGACGGAACTCGATGCGCGGCAACTGGATTCCGCCGTCGCCGGAACCGCTGCCCGAGCCCGAACCGCTGCCCGAGTCCGAGCTACCCGAGTCCGAGCTGCCCGAGCCCGCGCTGCCAGTGTCGGCGCTGCCGGAGCCGGAACCGCTGCCACTGCCGGAACTCGATCCGGTGCCACCGGGAACGGGCGCCTCGGGCGTCTGCGGTTCCGCCGCTTCGATATCCGGCTTCGGTGTGTCGCGGATGTCGGGGCACGGGTTGCGGCACGGATCCTCGGGCAGCGGCTCCGGAACGATCCTCGTCTTGTCCTGCGGCGGATCCGGTACGGGCACCGGCGTGATCTCCGGGATCGGCACGGGGATGTCGATCTGCGGCGGGAGCACGATCGGCGGTGGCGGCGGCAGGCTCGGATCGGGCTCGCGGGCCAGTGGATCGAATCCCGTTTCGCCGCAGAGATTCACGGGCGGCGGCGCCCACGGATGCGGCGCGGCCTGCGCGGGCGCGGGGACCGAGAGGACCCCCGCGAGCAGCACACCGAAGAGCGCTGGGGATTCCAGCTTCCGCGGCAGCGCTCCCATACCTGTTGACTCCCTGGTCGAATCGGTCGCAGCATGATCAACTTACCGGAACCGGGGGCCCGCGGCCGGGCGCCGTGCGGTGCCGATCCGAATCGCGCGGGAACCGGATCGAGGCGGGCCGCGTCCAAGCAGATATGAACGACATCGAGTACGGCTTCGGGACGGGCGACGGCGCCGTCCACGTCTGGTCGTCACCCGCCGATCTCGACCTGGCCCGCACCGGCACGGCCGACGCCATCCAACTGGATTTCGACGGCGACGGCCTCGCCGACGACGCACTGTGGGATTCGCACGGCACCGGCATCGCCGACGTCGCGGCGCTGGACCTGGACGACGACGGGGTGCTCGACCACTTCTATACCGACCCCACCGGCCTCGGTACCTGGAACCACCAGATCACCGGTGCGGCGGCCGACGCGGGCAGCGAACCGCTCGACTGGATCGTGCGCAGCGGGCCGGATCCGCTCACCGCCCCGCAGAATGCCGCCGCCCCAGCCGTCACCGAAGCGCTCGCCGACTACCCGATTCCACCGGAGCCGATCGCACACGGCGGCCCGTTGGATCATCCCGCGCCGGGGCAGGCGACCCCGTTCGACCAGCCGATTCCGCCCAATCGCCCTGAGCCGCCGTACGATTCGGCGACGCTCGCCGAGCATCCGATCCGGTCCGACCGCCCGGCCCACGCCGCGTCGGTGCCGCTGCCGACCGAGAGCACACCGATCACCGAACCACCCGCTACGAACGACCTGCTGGAAGATTCCCGCTACTGATCCGTGGGTGCACCCGGTGCCGCGCGCGGGCGGTTCTACCCTCTCGTCCGCCGCCGACTGTTCAACGCGATCGCGAGAATCCCCAACCCGTACCCGACCGCGCCCGCGACCACCACGGGCAGCGAGCGCCCGTCGTCCGGGACCACCAGCGCGGCCAGCGCGATGGCGAGGACGAACGCGATGTTGAAGACCGTGTCCTGGAGGGCGAACACCTGCCCGCGCCTGGCGTCGTCGATATCTATCTGCATGGTGGCGTCGCCGGTGAGTTTGATCGTCTGCCCGGCCAGCCCGAACAGGAAGGCGCCCGCGAGCAGTAGTTGATGCGCGCGCTGGGCCGCCGCGCCCGCCTCGGCGACGGCGATCGGCGTCACCAAGGTCAGCTGAACGATCATCGCGGCGACGAGCCCGGCGACCACTGTGCGCGAACGACCCAAACGCGGGATCACCACCGGCGCGACGACGGCGGCGACCAGCATGCCGCCCGCCGTCGCGGCGATCGCCACGCCGAACCCGATCAGGCCGCTGCTCAGTCCGGAACCCTCGGGCGCCTGCCGCAGCACAAGCACCATGATCAGCGTGTTCGCGCCGAACACCACGCGGTGCGTGCCGATGCCAACCATCGCCGTGGTCACCGAGACCGACTGCCACACCGCCCGCGCGCCGGTGCGCAATCCGGTGAGGATCGCGTGCACGGTGCTCTCGTGGACCGCACTGCCGTCCTCCGGTCCGAGCACGCCGTGCCGGAACCCGGCCGCGAGCAACGCACCGAGCACCGACCCCACTCCGCTGATCGCGACGGCGACGGCCGAAGCGAAATCGCCCGCCCCGATCACTCCGATGACGGCCACCGCGACCGCCGCGCCCGCGCCCGCGCACCCGGAGGCGACGGTGGCGAGCACCGAATTCATCGGCACCAGCCACTGCTGCGCGAGCACCCTCGGCAACGCCGCCGAGACGCCCGCCATCACGAACCTGCTGATGCCGACGACGGCCAGCGCCAGCAACAGCAGCGGCGGCTCGGCGATCCCGGCGACCAGGCCGACGCTCGTCACGCCGATCAGAACGCCGCGCAGCACATTCGCCACCAGCAGCACCGCGCGCCGGTCCCAGCGGTCCAACAGCGCACCGGCATAGGGCCCGATCAGCGAATACGGCAGCAGCAGGACGGCGAAGCCCGCGGCGATGGCCAGCGGATCGGTCTCGCGCTCGGGATTGAAAAGGATCGCTCCGGAGAGCGCGGCCTGGAACATGCCGTCGCCGAACTGTCCGGCGAAGCGCACGATCGCCAATCGCAGCACGCCCGGACTCTCGCGCAGCGCCGTACGCAATGGAACGCGCGGCGCGTCGGCGGGCGGGCTGTCTTCCTGGCGACCGATCGACACCGCCTCGATTGTGCCCTGTTCGTCTCAGCCCGAGCTGACCAGGGAACTGACCGCCGCCCGCATATCCGTCGTCATCGGTAGTTCGTCGAGCGCGCTCGCGTCGATCCAGGCGAAGGCGTCGTGTTCGCCGGGCGCGAGCGCCACCTCGCCCGGCTCCACCTCGACCAGGAAGCTGAACTTGCGCACCCGCGGCTTGGTGCGGGTGGCGTAATCGATGCCGCCGAGGAACTCGGTGATGCTGCGCACCCGCAGCCCGGTCTCCTCGAAGAGCTCCCGCGCCACGCACTCGGCGAAGGTCTCCCCCGATTCCACGCCGCCGCCGGGCAGTTCGTACATGCCCCCGTGATAGTCGTCGGGCACCCGCCGGACCACGAGCAGCTTCCGGTCGCGGAAGACCGCGACACCGACCACGAAATCGCCGATGCCGTCGCGGCGCGCCTCGGCGCGGAGCTGTCGCTCGATGCGATCGAGCGCTTCCGGTCGCATTCGGCTCTCACCTCCGGTTCCGTTGGGGCGCTTCGTGTTACGAACCCGGTGCCGTCGGGAAGGGGCTCCGTCGCCGGTAACCCTACGTGTCCCGTCCCCGCTTCACCGCACCGGTAGGTATTGCTCGCCTGCCGTTCACCCGCTGGTCGCTCGCGTAAAATGCCGAGTGCAGGACAATTTACTAGGAATCAGGAGTACCGCGACCTCGAGTGCTCCTACCCTGAAAGGTGATCGGTGCACGGTCGGAGAGAGGAGGACCCCGATGTCCACACTCACGACGCCTCACATCGATATCCACCGTGGCGGCGACCGCATGAAAACGCGGGTGTCCTGGTTGGATTCGAAGCATTCGTTCTCCTTCGGTGAGCACTACGACCCGGAGAACACCCATCACGGCCTGCTGCTGGTGAACAACGAGGACATCGTGCTGCCCGGGCAGGGTTTCGACACACACCCGCACCGGGACATGGAGATCGTCACCTGGGTGCTCGGCGGCAGCCTGGTGCACCAGGACTCGCTCGGACACAGTGGCGTCATCTACCCCGGCCTCGCCCAGCGGATGAGCGCGGGCACCGGCATCCTGCATTCGGAGAAGAACGACTCGTGGCGGCTGGACGACAGTGCCGAGCACCAGGAGCCCGTGCATTTCGTGCAGATGTGGGTGGTCCCCGACGAGCCGGGCCTGACTCCCGGCTACCAGCAGCTGGAAATCGATGACGAACTGGCGGGCGGCGGTCTGGTCACGGTGGCCTCGGGCCTGCCGCGCTACCGCGATCGCGCCGCGATCGCCATCAACAGCAGCCACTCCGCGCTGCACGTCGCCCGCATGCCCGGTGCGGAGCCGGGCGCTGCGCCGCAGGTGATCGACCTGCCCGACGCACCGTACCTGCACCTGTTCGTCGCCCGCGGCGAGGTCGAGATGGAGGACGTCGGCCCGCTGTACGAGGGCGACGCCGTGCGGCTGACGCGCAGCGGCGGCCAGCGGATCACCGCGCACGGTCCGGCCGAGATCCTGGTCTGGGAGATGCACGCGCGACTCGGCGGGCAATGAGCGGTCCACCGTACGGTTTGCCCTATTAACATCCGAGCGTAGGGAGCGCGATCAGTAGGCGACCGCCGCGCAGCGCACCCGCAGGACCCGCGAGACCCGCAGCGAGTTCCCCAGCGGCACCGACTGAGAGGAAGTCCATGTCGCAATATCCCCCGCCCGGCCAATACCCGCCGCCCGGGCAGTATCCGCCACCACCGGGCGGATATCCGCCGCCGGGACAGGGTGGCTACTGGCAGGAATCGCCGAAGGGCAAGGGCCTGGCCATCACCGCGTTGGTGCTCGGCATTCTGGCGCTGCTCACCTTCTGGTCCATTCTCGGCGGCGTCCTGTTCGGGCTGTTCGGACTGATCTTCGGCATCATCGCGTTCGTCAAGGCGCGCAAGGGAACCGCGGGCGGCACCGGTATGGCCGTCACCGGTCTGGTCTTGAGCGTGCTCGCGCTGATCGGCACGATCCTCATCGCCATCGTCGGCTGGAGTTTCTTCGTCGATTCCGGCGGCAAGGATTTCATCGACTGCCTGGACAAGGCGGGCAACGATCAGGCCAAGATCGACGAGTGCGAGCGGAAGTGGAACCAGAACATCGAGGACCGCTTCAGCGTGACGTTGACGCCGCGGCCGACGCCGTAGCCGAACTCACTTGTCTCTGGACGGGATCGCCGCGGTCCTGGTAGCGGCGATCACCTCGGGTAGCTCTGGCCGGTAGTCCATATCCGGCCGCGCGATCCAGGTGCGGTAGCCGCTGTGTTCGTCGGCGGGCGAGGGCAGCACGATCCGGCTGCCGGGCAGGGCGACCGAGGCGCAGACCCGGAACAGGTCCGCGAAAAGGGCCATGTCCAAATAGGAGTTGTCGGTCGGTCCGGTCAGGAAGGTCCAGCGTCCGGAACGCGGGTGCCCGATGATCGGTCCGCCGCGTCGCCCGCCCGCGGTGAGCAGCGCGCGAACTTTCGTGCCGAGCGAGGCGGGCATGACGACCGCGCCGACGGCGCCGACCTCGAGCATGATGCGGCCGAGCGCCGGGTCCACCACGGCGTAGAGGCCGTTGTCCTTGCGGTAGTGGCGGCAGCGGGCGAACGCGTCCTGGGTCGCCGAGTACTCGGGAGCGGCCGCGTGCGATGGCGAGGCGTCCGGTTGCCCGAGCGGACCGTGACTGCCTGATTCGGTGCGGAACGTGCTCATGACGAACCTCGCCTCGATGCGGAGTGAACGTGACGGGTGAATCGGCCGCTGGTGTCGACCCTAGTCCTGGGCAATCGGGTTGACAATAGTCACACGCTGGCGTGTTGCGCAGGCGTAGCATCGCGTGTCATGGCACCCGTCTCGCCTACCGTCGCGCGTTGGGAACTGGTGCTGCGCCTTCGCGAACTGCGCGAGCAGCGCGGCTTCGACTCCGCGACCTTCGCCAAGCGGGTCGGCTTCACCCCGGCGAACTGGTCGCACGTGGAGAAGGGCAGGCGCGTGCTCACCGGCAACACCATCGGTCCCGTCCTGGAGCTGCTGGAAGTCACCGCCGAGGAGCGCACCGAGTTGCTCGCCCTGCTGGACGCGAGCAAACAGCGCGGGTGGTGGGCCAAGTCCTCCGCGCTGATCGGCCCCGAGTTGCAGCGGCTGTACGGCATGGAGCACGGCGCGCAGAGCATCCGCAGCTACGACAGCCTCATCGTGCCGGGTCTGCTGCAGACCGAGGCCTACGCTCGCGCGCTCATCAGCGCCGACGTGATGATCCGTCCGGTGCAGGTCGAACAGCTGGTGTCCATTCGCATGCGCCGGCAGGATCGGCTGCGCGGACCGGACCGCGTCGAACTCACCGCCGTCATCGGCGAGGCCGCGTTGCTGCAGCAGACCGGCGGCCCAGCGGTGCTGCACGGCCAGCTCGAGCACCTGGCCAAGCTGATCGACGAGCTGGACAGCGTCGAGGTGCGCGTCATCCCGTTCTCCGCGACCGCGGGCGCAACCCTCGGTGGTTGCAGCTTCCACCTGATCGATTTCGCCGGCGTGCAGCTGCCGACCTTCGGCTGGGCCGAGAGCGCGGTGTTCGGCGGCGCGGTCGACGATCCCGATCTGGTGCGCGATCTGAGCTTCGCCTACCTGCGCGCGCTGGAGCAATCGCTGACCCGTGACGAGTCATTGGCCCTGATCAGGCGGCACGCGCTCGGGTAAAATCCTGCCCATGGCCACCACCGCTAGCCCCCGGCCGGGCTCCACCGGCTGGTTCACGTCGAGCCGATCGAACAACGGCAACCAATGCGTCGAGGTCAGGTTCGATGGTGATGCGGTGCTCATCCGTGACAGCAAATACCGCCGCAACCCGGCCAACCGCCCCGCCGAAGAGCCCATCATCACCGTCACAGCGAGCGCATGGACCTCGTTCCTGACCTTGCTCAACAGTGGACGACCGCACACCGACCTGGTAGTTCACACCGCCGCGGACGGCACCACCACGCTCCGCCACGGCGACGTCGCCCTCACCTACACCCCCGAAGAGTGGGAAGCCTTCCTCGCCGGCGCGTACGACGGCGAATTCGACCGCATCATCCTCCCCGCCTGATCGCACAGCCCCGGTCGCCCGCGCGGCCGGGGTTCACTCTGCGTGAACGTGCCGCGGCCCAGGCGGCTATCACCTCGCGGCGCCGCGCCCACTCGGCATACTGGAGATCGTGACTTCCGAACCGATCAGCCCGTCCGGCCTGGACCTGTCCCACCTCGACGACGCCGTGCGCGTGCAGGACGACCTGTTCGCGCATGTCAACGGCAAATGGCTGGACGAATATCGGATTCCGGCCGACCGCGCGGTCGACGGCGCGTTCCGCGCGCTGTACGACCAAGCCGAGCTGGACGTTCAGGCCATCATTCAGAACGCCGCCGCCGCGGGCGCCGAGCCGGGCAGCGACGCGCGCAAGATCGGCGACCTGTACGCCAGCTTCATGGATACCGAGACCGTCGCCGCCGCCGGGCTCGCGCCGATCTCCGGCGAACTCGCCGCCGTGCACGAGGTCGCCGACCGCGGCGCCTTCGCGGCGCTGCTCGGGCGGCTCCAGCGCACTGGTGTCGGCGGCGCGGTCGCCCTCTATGTCGACACCGACGACAAGGACTCCACCCGCTACCTGGTGCACGCCACCCAGTCCGGCATCGGCCTGCCCGACGAGTCCTATTACCGCCAGGACGAGTTCGCCGAGATCCGTACGAAGTACATCGCGCACATCGGCCGCATGTTCGCGCTCGCCGCCGCCGATCCGCGCATCGCCGCGCTGCTGCCGGAGGATCTGGACACGATCGGGCAGCGGGTGTTCGAGCTGGAGCGCAAGCTGGCCGCCGGCCACTGGGACGTGGTTCGCCGCCGGGACGCCGAACGCAGCTACAACCTGGTCACGTTCGACGCGCTGGTCGCCGAGAATCCCGAATTCGATTGGCACGCGTGGGCTTCGGCGCTCGCCGAGGGCGTCGACAAGCCGGTCGCTGAGTTGTTCGGCGAGGTGGTGGCCCGTCAGCCCTCCTACCTGCGCACCTTCGCGCAGACCTGGGCCGAGGCGGATCTCGCCGACTGGCGGGCGTGGGCGGCGTGGCGTGTGCTGCGTTCGCGCGCAGCGTATCTCACCGAAGAACTGGTCGAGGAGAACTTCGACTTCTACGGCCGCACGCTCACCGGCGCCCAGGAGAACCGGGAGCGCTGGAAGCGCGGTGTCTCCCTCGTGCAGGAACTGCTCGGCGAGGCGGTCGGCAAACTGTATGTGGCCGAACACTTTCCGCCCGAAGCGAAGGCCCGGATGGTCGAGCTGGTCGAGAATCTCCAGGAGGCCTACCGCCGCAACATCTCCGAGCTGGAGTGGATGGGTCCGGACACCAGGAAGGCCGCGCTGGCCAAACTGGAGAAGTTCACCCCGAAGATCGGCTACCCGGAGCGCTGGCGCGACTACTCCGCCGTGGTCATCGATCCCGCGGACCTGGTCGGCAACTATCGCAGCGGCTACGCGGCCGAGCACGATCGCGAACTGAACAAGCTCGGCGGACCGGTCGACCGGGACGAGTGGTTCATGACCCCGCAGACGGTCAACGCCTACTACAACCCGGGCATGAACGAGATCGTCTTCCCCGCGGCGATTCTGCAGCCGCCGTTCTTCGACATGAACGCCGACGACGCGGCCAATTACGGCGGCATCGGCGCGGTGATCGGTCACGAGATCGGCCACGGCTTCGACGATCAGGGCGCCAAGTACGACGGCGACGGCAACATGATCGACTGGTGGACCGACGCCGACCGCGCGGAGTTCGCCAAGCGCACCAAGGCGCTGATCGACCAGTACAACGTGCTCTCCCCGAAGGAGCTGCCCGACGAGCACACCGTCAACGGCGAATTCACCATCGGCGAGAACATCGGCGATCTCGGCGGTCTCTCCATCGCGCTCGAGGCGTACAAGATCTCGCTGAAGGGCGCCGAGCCCCCGGTCATCGACGGTCTCACCGGACTGCAGCGCGTCTTCTACGGCTGGGCCCAGGTCTGGCGGACCAAGGCCCGCACCGAGGAGGCCATCCGCCGCCTCGCCGTCGATCCGCACTCGCCGCCCGAATTCCGGTGCAACGCCGTCGTCCGCAACATCGACAGCTTCCACGAAGCCTTCGACGTCCGCCCCGGCGATGCCCTCTACCTGGAACCCGCCGAACGCGTGAAGATCTGGTAGCGCCGGAAAGGGTTCAGCGAAGGCGAGTTTCGGTCTCGGCGTCGAAGAACAAGACTTCGTCGGGCTTGGGCCGCAGTTGCAGCGGTGCGCCGAGGGCGGCGCGGAAGTGGTGGTCGACGCGGGCCACCACTTTGCCGGAGCGGCTGCGCCAGTCCTCGGAGATGCCGTGGCCGTAGACGAAGGATTCGGCGCCGAGTTCCCGGACGAGTTCGGCGTCGATCGCCAGGCTCGCCTCGGAATCGGTGGTGATCTCCCAGGATTCGGGGCGGATGCCGACGATGATGCGGGCATCCTTTCTCATGCTGCGCGGCAGCGGGATTCGCAGGTCGTCGAGTACCGCGGCGTCGTCGCGCACCGGTGCGTCGAGCAGATTCATGCCCGGCGAGCCGATGAAACCCGCGACGAACGCGTTGACCGGGTCGTCGTAGAGATCGCGCGGGGCGGCGAACTGCTGGAGGCTGCCCGCGCGGAGCACGGCGACCCGGTCGCCCACGGCCATCGCCTCGGCCTGATCATGGGTGGCGTAGACGGTGGTGGTGCCGAGGCGCTTCTGCAGGGAGACGATCTGGGGCCAGGTGCTCACCCGTAGCTCGGCGTCCAAGTTGGACAGGGGGTCGTCCATGCACAAGACCTGCGGCTTGCGCGCGATCACCCGCGCCAGCGCGACGCGCTGGCGTTCCCCGTCGGAGAGTTTCGCGGGTTTGCGGTCGAGCAGATCCTCGAGCTCGAGCAGCTTGGCGGCCTCGTCGACCCGGACCTGGGCGTCGGCCTCGGTGACGCCCGCGTCGCGGAGCGCGAAGCCCATGTTCTGCGCGACGGTCATGTTCGGGTAGAGCGCGTAGCTGCCGAACACCATCGCCACGTCGCGGGCATGCGGCGGCAACTCGGTGACGTCCCGCTCGCCGATCAGGATGCGCCCGTGCTCCACCGTCGCCAGCCCGGCGAGCATGCGCAGGCTGGTGGACTTACCGCAGGCCGACGGCCCCACCAGCACGACGAACTCCCCGTCGGCGATCTCGATCTGCAAGTCGTCGACGGTGGGCGTCGGCGCACCGGAATATCGGTGCGTCACCCGGTCGAAAAGCACCGTCGCCATGCTGTCGTCTCCTCGTGTCGTCGCGGAACTTACTCGGGCAGTTTCGGTGTGATCCGCCGGTCGGCAATCGACCGCGACAGCTCGGCGAAATTCGCGAAAGTCGTTGCCGGATCGCCATTTCGCAGGCCTTTCTGCGCCAATCGTGTTCCGATGGTCCGGTCGCCGCCCGGCACGAACACCCGTGCGAATTCCGGCCATTCGGTCCGCGGCGGCTGTTCGATCGCATCGGGATTCTCGGCCGGGATTCGCTGATCGCTCGGATCGTTCGCCGCGGATTTCCGCTCGGGCAGGTAACCGGTGTCTGCGAGAAATAGGCGGCGCGCTCGGTATCGGTGCCGAATTCCATGAACCCGAGCGCGTCGGCCGAGCGCCCGTAGCGCCGCCACGGCCCGCCCCGAAACCCCTTGCCGCGGGGTCGCGGCAGCACTCGTTCCGGCCGTATTCGCACGCCGAAAACTTTACGACGTGAACAGCAAATGATCGGTGAACATCGCCCGGCGGCGCGTTGAACGTGCGACCAGTCCGGCGGTGCGACAGCGAATCGCGAACCCCGGGCGGCTATTTCGCGGCGGAGCGAGCTGTAGAGACGAAAACGCCGACCGCGCGGAAGTGCGCGGTCGGCGTTTCGGTGGCTATCGGCCGGATATCAGTTCCAGTCGCCCAGGCCGTCGCGCGAGTTCAGCGTCCCGCCGTCGGTGTTCTGCACGATGACCGGATCGCCCTTCTGCGCGTTCTCGAAGAACCAGCGGGCGTTCTCGGTGCTCACGTTCAGGCAGCCGTGGCTGACGTTCGACACGCCCTGCTGGCCGACCGACCACGGGGCGGCGTGCACGAAGATGCCGCTGTTGGAGATGCGGGTGGCGTACTCGACCTCGAGCTTGTAGCCCTCGGGGGCGTCGATCGGGACGCCGTAGGTCGACGAGTCCATGATCATCTTGCGCTGGCGCTCGCCGACGATGTAGATGCCGTTCGGGGTCTCGTACTTGGGCTTGCCCATCGAGACCGGCATCTCCATCACGACCTCGCCGTTGCGGGTGACGGTCACGGTCTTGGTGGTGTCGTCCGCGGTGGTGATCAGCGCGTCGCCGATGCGGAACGAGCTGGTCGTGCCGCCCGCGACCACCGTCACGTCGGTGTTGTCCGGCCAGAAGTCGTTCGGCCGCCAGCGCACCTGCTTGTCGCTGAACCAGTAGAAGTGGCCGGGCGCATCCTTCGACGAGGTGACCTTGATGGCCTTCTCGGCGGTGGCGTGATCGGTCACCGGTTCCTGGAAGGTGATGATGATCGGCTGCGCGACGCCGACCGTCTCGCCGTCGGCGATGTTGATGCTCGGCGGCGCGAAGTTGGCCTCGGGGGCGGGATCGGTGGCCGCGGCCGCCGATCCGGAACCGACTCCGGGGAGGCCCGGCTCGGCCTGAGCGGGAGCGACGATCATGGCACCGGCCGCCGCGATCGCCGCGGACAAGAGAACGCCCCGCCGGATCCGGCGGGCTAGCCGTCCTTCCTCGCGGAAAGTCGACAGCGTTCTGTTGTTCGAAGCGGCATGCATAGGTTATTCGTCCATTCCAGCTCTCGCGCGCGCGTACGCGGGCGAGATGTCTCATCGGTGTGGTGCTCTGCGCCCGCGCACGAACGTCACGGGTCCATCGGAGCTGCCACGGATACTGACGGGGGCCTTCGAAGCACCCCACGGGTATTGACGCCCGACCCCGTTCATTCCTACCGTCCGGATGCGACAGCTAGCCAGTGCCAATATCCGGTTATTCGGCCTCTCGGCCAGATGTGTTCTGAGACACATCGACCATTGCCGGACAGTGGGTTTGGGCAAACGGCCCGGTCAGGTCCGCAAGTCCGATGCAAGTGCGGCAACCTGCGGTCCGTCCGGTTTTGTGCAAGATCAAACACTTTCGTGACCGAAATCACGCCAGCACGTCGAAGGGGATCGACCGACGCGGTCCCGTCGCGATGTTGTGCGGCACGGAGAGCGGCGCACGCCCGCGCGCGTGGCGCGGCGGCAGCGCGAGCCGCACGCGGCCGAGCACAGTGGCGAGCACGATCCGCAGTTCGTAGTCGGCCAGGCTCGCCCCGACGCAGCGCCGGTGTCCGCCGCCGAAGGGTGCGAACTCGAACGGGCCGTAGCGACCGTCCAGGAACCGTTCGGGGCGGAACCGCTCGGGATCGTCCCAAATGTCCGGGTCGGTGTGCAGCAAGGGTAGCGCGAGCCCCATCGTGTCGCCCGCGGCCAAGCGGACGCCGCGCAGCGCGAACGGCTCGGTCACCCGGCGCAGGACGATCGGCACCGGCGGACGCAGGCGCAGCGTCTCCTGGCACACGGCGTCCAGGTACGGCAGCGCCGCGATTTCCACGGGTGATTCGCCCGCCTCGCGCAACTCCGCGCGCAGCCTGCGCAGCGCTTCCGGTGTCCGGTGCAGGTGGTACAGCGCCCAGACCAGGCTCGTCGCCGTGGTCTCGTGCCCGGCGACCAACAAGGTGCGCAGCTGATCGCCGAGTTCGGCGTCGGCGGGTGCGCCGCCGTGGCGCGCGCTCAGCAGCAGGCCGAGGATGTCGGAGTCGTCTTGGCGCGCAGTGCTTTCGCGCGCGGCGAGGTCTTCGCGGATCAGTCGATCCAAGCGGGCGCGCGCCGCGACGAACCGATCCCACGGCGCGCGGCCGAACGCACCGCGCCGCAGGGCGGGCGCCAGCAGCAGCGGGCCCGAGAACGCGGTGAGGAACTCGGTGATCGCGGCGGTGTACGCGGCCCGTCGCTCGCGGGCGCGCACACCGAAGACCGCCTCCAGGATCACTCGCAGGGTGATCGACCGCGCCGCCGCGCGCGAATCGACGCGCGTACCAGGACGCCACGGCGCCGGACCGTCGCCGATCTCGTCCAGCGTCGCGGTCCGGATCAGTTCGCCGTAGGCGCGGATTCGCGCGCCGTGGAAGGCGGGCGCGAGCAAGGTCCGGTCCCGTCGGTGCGCGGCGCCCGAGGTCAGGATCAGCGAGGCCGGTCCGACCAGCGGCTCGATGGGATTCGGCCGCGGCGGTTCGAGCAGCTCGATCGGCGCGCGGAACAGTTCACGCGCGCCCGCGGGTGTTCCCGTGAACAGCACCGCGCCGAAGCCGGGGAACCTGACGTAGAACGGATCGCCCTCGCGCGCCCGCCGCCACCGGAAGTACCGCTCGAAATCCAGCCCGGCCGCGAGCGCGTGCAGCGCGAACAACCGCGGCGGAGCCGGTGCTGCGGTCTCGGTCGCCATGCCCTTACCTACGAGACGCCCACGGCGGCGGTTCGAGCGGCTTGCTCAGTGCAACGCGGCCCAGCGGCCGAACGGTGTCGCCAGGCAGGACGCACCGGTGGCCGCGTTCCACGCGAAGGCCGCGGATCCGAGGCACACCACGGTGCGTTCCTCGCTGCTGACCTGTGCGTGCGAGCCTTCGAAGGCGATCGAGACCGCGAGCGTCCTGCCGTCCGCCGCGTCGGGATCGACGATCGAGGTCAGCGCCAGCGCGTCCGGGCCGAAGCCGAGCGCGACCGGAATCCCGCCCGCGCCCTCGCTGGCGCCGATGCCGCCCGCCCCGCCGATGCCGAACGCCGTCGCGCCTGCGGTCGCGCGGGCGTAACCCACCCCGTCGAAACCGGCCGATCGAGCTTGCCCGTCCGGGTCGGTGGCGGCCCGGCACGCGGTCCGGCCATCGATGACGGTCACATCGGCACCGCGCTCCGAGCCGCAATGCACGGCGGTTGCCGAAGCGAGAGCCGGAAGTGCGAACGAGGACCCCACCGCGGCGGTCGAGCAGATGATCGCGCTGATCAGCTTCACGGTCTACCCCTTTCACACCGTAGGGCCCACCATACCCAGGTGGATCGGCTGCGCGGCCTTTCCGCAGCACGCCCCGGACTGTGTCCCTTTCGACTCGACTACCGCGTCCGTGATGGTGTATGCATGGCGTGATATTTGAAGATCAGGTCGTCAACTTCGGATTCTTACGGGGGTGTGAGTTCGGAGCGTTACAGCTCGGGAGGACTGTACGTGTCTCGTCAACTGCTATCCGGTCTCGCGCTCGCGCTCGGAACCGCCGCCACCGCGCTCACCTTGGTGGCCTGTAGCTCGACCATCGACGGCACCGCGCAGCCCGCGCTGGACAGCGGAACCATCGACGCCGTCAACACGAGCACCCCGAAGACGTCCGCGCCCAAGTCGAGCGGCAGGCCGACCTCCGGGCGCCCGACGCCGACCGGCGGCAGCACCGATTTCGAGGCGTCCATCGGCGACTGCGTCACCCTCGGCGGCACCACGACCAACGCCACCATCGCGAAGGCGTCCTGCGGCAGCCGCGCGTCCAACTACAAGGTCATCGGCAAGACCGAGACCAGCTCGGCTTGCCCGTCCGATCGCGACAACTACTACGCCGAGACCATCAACGGCGTGCAGCAGGGCGCGCTGTGCCTGGACATCGACTGGGTGGTCGGCGGCTGCATGGACGTCGGCGGTGACGACCCGAAGCGGATCGACTGCACCGAGCGCGGCACCCAGGGCGTTCGGGTGACCAGCATCGAGCAGGGCGTCAGCGACTCGGGCGCCTGCGCGAGCGGCATCGGATTCGAGTACGGCGAACGCGATTTCGTGGTCTGCGTCGAGGAACTCTGACCGCTAAGTTGGACCGGTGAGCACCACCCAGGAGCTACCCCGGTTGCATTCGGCGAGCGGCCGCTGGATTCTGCTCGCCACCATCCTCGGTTCCTCGGTCGCGTCGCTGGACGCCACCGTCGTCAACATCGCGCTGCCGCGCATCGGGGAGTCGCTCGACACCGATGTGGCCGGTCTGCAATGGACGCTCAACGGCTACACCCTGACGCTGGCCTCGTTCATCCTGCTCGGCGGCTCGCTCGGCGACAAGCTCGGCAGGCGCAAGGTCTTCGTCTGGGGCGCCGTCGGTTTCGCGGTCACCTCGGTGCTGTGCGCGGCGGCGGTGAACATCGAGATGCTGGTGGCGGCGCGGGTGTTGCAGGGCGTTGCGGGGGCGATGCTCACCCCGGGCAGCCTCGCGCTGATCTCCTCGTCGCTCGACGAACGCGACCGGGGCGCGGCGATCGGGCTGTGGTCCGGTTTCGGCGGTGTGGCGGGCGCGCTCGGGCCGTTCCTCGGTGGCTGGCTGATCGACTGGGTGGGCTGGCAGTCCATCTTCCTCATCAACGTGCCGCTGGTCGCCGTGGTCGTGGTCCTCGCGCTGCGCCACGTGCCGGAGAGCTTCGACCCGAATGCCCCCGCGCGGCTGGACATACCCGGCGCGGTGGTGGTCGCGCTGGCCCTCGGCGCGCTGACCTTCGGGCTGATCGACGCGATGCCGCTGCTGGCCCTGTCCGGCGTGCTGCTGCTCGCGGTCTTCGTGGTGATCGAGGTACGCAGCGACCATCCGCTGGTGCCGCCGGCGCTGTTCCGTTCCCGGGTGTTCACCGCGGCCAACCTGGTGACGCTGGCCGTCTACGCCGCGCTCGGCGGCGTCTTCTTCCTGCTCGTTATGGAGCTCCAGCTGGTGGCGGGCTACTCGCCGCTGATGTCCGGGTTGGCCACGGTGCCGATCACGCTGATCATGCTCGCGCTGTCCGCGCCCGCCGGGCGATGGGCCCAGGCGCACGGGCCGCGCGTCCCGATGACGCTCGGGCCCTTGCTGGCCGCGGCGGGATTGATCCTGCTGCTGCGCATCGGGCCGGCCGCCGGATACGTCGGCGACGTGCTGCCCGGCGTGGTGGTCTTCGGGCTCGGGCTCGCCGTGCTCGTCGCCCCGCTGACGGGCGCCGTGCTCGGCGCGGTGCCCGCGTCCGAGGCCGGGATCGCCTCCGGCGTGAACAACGCCGTGGCGCGGACCGCCCAGCTGCTCGCCGTCGCCGCGCTGCCCGGGTTGGCGGGGATCTCCGGCTCGCTCACCGACCCGGCCGCGTTCGACGACGGGTTCGAGACCGCGATGTGGATCTGCGTCGGGCTGCTGGCCGCCGGCGCGCTGATCGCCGCCGTGCTGCTTCGTCCGCCGCGCCGGGCGCCGGACCCCGCGAGCGTCGAGTGTCTGCCGCAGTGCGCGGTGGCGGGTCCGGCCGTCGCGCCGCGGCAACGGGTGACGCACTCCGCATAACGGAAAGGAGCGGGCGATGTCGCCCGCTCCTCGTCGTCTGTGCCGTGGCCGATCAGATCGGCATGAAACCCGCGCCTGGGCCGCCCCGCGCGTTGAGATCGTTCATGATCGCGCTCATGTTGGTGCCGACCTCCGGGCCGAAGCACGCGATCGCCAGGTAGGCGTTCACCATGCCGACCAGGGTCGTGCCCGCGACCACGGGTGCGCCGGAATCGCCTTCGACGACGCACATCTGGGTCCAGGTCTCGATATTGGTGCCGAACACGTCGCCGTAGGTGATGCCGCAGGTGTTGCCGGTGGTGCGGCCTTCCTTGCAGACGATCATCGGGAACTGGGCCGGTCCGCCGATGCCGGTGATGGTGACGTTGCCGATCCGGTTGACCGGGGTGATCGCGCCCGGCTCGAACTCGATGACGGCGTAGTCGAGCTCCGCGTTGGAGTAGACGAAGCGACCGATCACACCCGCCTCGCGATCGACCTCGGCGTACACCTGCGCGCCCGGGTCACCGCAGTGTCCGGCCGTGAGCCCGACCAGTCTGCCCGCGTTGTCGTGACCAACCGTGGTGACGGTGCACTCGAACATGTTGTCGATGACGATGCCGGATCCGCCCCCGATCACCGGCGGACCGGGCGCGGCCACCGAGGGGCCCGCGCCCGTCCCGAGCAGCGCCGCACCGAGGGCGACGGCGAAGACGGCGTTGGCCACCTTGGCGAGTTTGCTGAACATGTCCCTCCAGAAGTCGGAAGCCCGCACGATATCAATCTGTCGCATACATCGTGTCAGTATTCGGTCTCGGGCGCGTCTCGTACCGGTGGGTGCCGCCGAATCGTGATCGTGATAGCTAGGATCTATAACAAAGGTCGTCGGAGGACACGCCCAATGCGTTTCCAATCGGCATCGGACGTATTCGCGAGGCCTTGGAAAAGGCGTCACTTTTAGATGAATACTTTCCGCGTAATTGATCGGTGATAGAAGACGATGCCCATATAGAGGCACTTCAACTGTAACCTGTTCTAAAATTTGGACACTTTATTTTGGGACGCAAGACAAAGGCGCGACGGTGTGCTCGAGGGCTTTTCCCGACAGTGACTCGCATCTATGACTGCAATCACATGAGGATGGTGTGTTCCGCACTACTCCGTAGTAAGGTGCGTCAAGCAAACAAGTCGTCGGGGTGAGCAACCGGCGTCGAGAGGGGTTAGCCAGTGCAGTCGACCAAGAGTCCTCCCACGGGATCACGGATAAGTGAAGCGGTCGATTGGACGAGGTCGTACTGGGAAGACCATCCCAAGCGGTCACTGGAGACCTTCGGCCGACAGATCACGATGGGTATCGCCGCGGTAGCGGAACTGGTCCTCGCCATCTTCCGGCGCCGGTTCCCCTTCGGTGAATTCGTGCGTCAGTGCGCCTTCATGGCCAATGTTGCCGCGGCGCCCACACTGCTCGTCGCGATTCCGATCGGCGTCATCGTCTCGATCCAGGTCGGCGCCGTGGCCGGACAGGTCGGCGCGACGTCGTTCATCGGCGCGGCCAACGGCCTCGGCATCATCCAGCAGGGCGCACCGCTTGTCACCTCGATCATGATCGCGGGCGCGGTCGGCTCGGCCATCTGCGCCGATCTCGGCTCGCGCACCATCCGCGAGGAGATCGACGCCATGAAGGTGATGGGCGTGGACCCCATGCGCCGCCTCGTCGCACCGCGGCTCGGCGCCGCGATGCTGGTCAGCGTCCTGCTTTGCGGCTTCGTCGTCTTCGTCGGCTTCCTGACCGGCTACATCTTCAACATCTTCGCCCAGGGCGGTACGCCAGGTTCGTACGTCAGCACCTTCTCCTCGTTCGCCGTGACCCGCGATCTGCTCGTCGCGCTGGTGAAGTCGCTGATCTTCGGTCTGCTTGCCGCCATCATCGCCTGCGATACCGGCCTCAACACGCGCGGTGGACCCGGTGGCGTCGCGAACTCGGTCAACTCGGCGGTGGTGAGCTCCGCGCTGATGCTCTTCGGCGTGAACCTCATCATCACCCAGGTCTACAACGCACTCTTCCCCCCACAGGTGGTCTGAGCCGGTGTCATCAACCTACGTACCGCCGCTGCTGCGGCCACTCCAGGGACTCAAGCGTTCCGCGCAGGCGCCGGTCGATCTCGTCGCTCGGCTCGGCCACCAGGTCTTCTTCTTCCTGCGTTCCGTCGGCTCGATTCCGCTGGCGCTCAAGCAGTACCCCAAGGAAGTGTGGCGGCTGCTCTCCGACGTCACGTGGGGCAACGGCAACCTCGTCGTCGGTGGCGGCACCATTGGCGTCATCGTGATCCTGAGCGCGTTCGGCGGCATGACCGTCGGCATCCAGGGCTACACCTCGCTGAATCTGCTCGGCTTGAGCCCGATCACCGGCGCGATCTCGGCGTTCGCGACCACCCGCGAACTCGGTCCGCTGCTCGCCTCGCTGGCCTTCGCCGCGCAGGCGGGCTGTCGATTCACCGCGCAGCTCGGCGCGATGCGCATCTCCGAGGAGATCGACGCGCTGGAGTCGGTGGCCATCCGGCCGCTGCCGTACCTGGTCAGCACCCGGATGTTCGCGGCCATCATCGCGATCGTCCCGCTGTACTGCCTGGGTCTCGCGACCGCCTACATCTCCTGCTCGCTGACCGTGCAGCTGGTCGGCGGCACCGCGAGCGGCACCTACGCGCACTACTTCTATCAGTTCCTGATACCGACCGACGTGCTGTATTCGCTGCTCAAGGCGATCATTTTCGTCGCGATCACCACCTTCATCCAGTGCTACTACGGCTTCTTCGCCTCGGGTGGCCCGGAAGGCGTCGGTGTCGCGGCGGGGCGGGCGATCAAGATGTGCATCATCCTGGTCGTCTTCGCGGACCTCTTCATGACGTTGGCGATCTGGGGCGTCAACCCCGGAATCCGGATCTCGGGGTAAGGGCCAGATGATCATCGATCCCAGTGGGCGCGGGCCCACGATGCGGCAGTTGCTGATCGCGGGCGTGTGCGGACTGATCGTCTTCGCGCTGGTGCTCGCCTTCCTCATGGCGCGCTACACCGGCTACTTCGTGCCGAAGGTGAACGTCGTCGCGCAGCTGACCACCACCGGTGACGGCCTGCCGTCGGAAGCCGACGTGAAGTTCCGCGGCGTCCTGGTCGGCGCGGTCGACGAGGTCGAGGTCGCGGCCAAGGGCGAACTGCAGAAGGTGCAGATCGAGCTGAAGCCGGAGTACGCGGGCGACATCCCGTCCAACGTGACCGCGCGCGTGGTGCCGAGCAACCTGTTCGCCGTCACCTCCATCGAACTCGTCTTCAACGGCCCGTCCGACACCTACCTGAAGGAAGGGTCGGTCATCGAGGAGGACCGCAGCAAGGGCACGATCGCGCTGCAGGACACGCTGACCACGGTCCGCAACATCCTGGAGAAGATCGACCCGGTGCAGTTCGGCCGCGTGCTCGGCACCCTCTCGCAGGCGCTGGACGGCAGCGGCCGGATGCCGGGCTCGACTATCGAGCGGCTGGACCGCTGGGTGCTCGCCGTCGACGAGTCCATCCCGGATCTCGGCGTCTTCCTGAACGACTTCTCCAGCTCGTTCCGCGCGCTGAACGAGTCGGCCCCCGAACTGCTCGACGTGCTCGGCAGCTCGGTGCAGACCGCGAGCACCATCGCCGAACGCCGCGACGAGCTCGTCGCGCTGATCACCGGGACCAGCGGCACCGTGGACCGGGTGAACGACCTGTTCGCCCGCAACCCGAATGTCGGCAAGGAAGTCACCGTGGGCACCTCCGACATGTTCGGCGCGCTCACCGCCGACCCGAGTGCGATCACCAGGACGCTGCTGAACCTGAGCGAGTCGGTCCGGGCGATGAACACCACGTTCCGCTGGGGTCCGCAGCAGCAGCAGATCTGGAACGCGGGCATCACGCTCACGCCGTACAAGCCGTACACCGTCGCGGACTGCCCGCGCTACGGCGAGATGGCCGGACCGAGCTGCGCCACCGCGCCCGAGGTGAACGAACTGCCGCCGCTGCCGGAGAACCTGCGGCCGCGCGCGCTGGAATCGGCCGCCGGACTGCCTCCGGTGGTGCCGATGCCCGGCTTGCCGCTGATCCCCGGCGTCACCATGCCGGATCCGGGCCGGATCGTCGCCGACCTCCAGGAGACCGCGCAGCAGCCGTTCGCCGGTACACCGCTCGAGGGTCTGTTCCCGGTACTGCCCGGTCTGCCCGGCCTGATGCCGCCCGCCCCCGCACCCGCGGCGGCTCCGGCGGACGCCCCCGCGGCCGCCCGGCCGATCTCCTACCAGGGCGACGCGGCGATCGAGAAGCTGCTCGGCCGCAAGCCGACCACCGCTGAGTACTTGCTGCTGAGTCCGATTCTGAAGGGCGGAACGATGGAAGTGTCCCAAGGCGGTGCCGCTCGATGAGCATTAAAAAGCCGCTGATCGGGTTCGGCATCTTCGCGATCGTCTCCATCCTGGTGACGGTCGTCGTGTGGAACACCCTCGCGCGGGTCGTCGCCGGCGACACCAAGACCTACTCCGCGACGTTCACCGATGTGCTCGGTCTGCGCGAAGGCGACGACGTGCGCATGGCGGGCGTGCGGGTGGGCAAGGTCGAGAAGATCGAACTGGCCCGCGATGATCGGACGAAGAAGTCGGTCGCGAACGTGACGTTCATCGTGCAGAGCGACCAGACCATCTACGACGACACCAAAGCCCTTGTCCGCTACCAGAACCTGATCGGTCAGCGGTACGTGGCGCTCGCCCCCGGCGAGGCGGCCAACCCCGCGCCGCTGAAGGACAAGGCCTCGATCCCGCTGGAGCGGACCGAGCCGTCGTTCGACGTGTCGGGTCTGCTCAACGGGTTCCAGCCGCTGTTCCAGGTGCTGCAGCCCGAGCAGGTGAACCGGCTCTCGGAGACGTTCATCCAGGCGCTGCAGGGCGACGGCGTCTCGCTGAGCTCGTTCATCGTGCAGGCCGCCCAGCTGGCCACCGATTTCCAGCGTCGCGACGCGATCCTGTCCGACGTGATCGCCAACCTGTCCGGTGTGATGGCGGGCTTGGCCAAACGAGGTGATGAATTGGAGACCCTGGTGACGCAGACCCGGGCCTTGATCGGCGGACTGTACGAGCAGGGCCAGTCCCTGCTCGCGTCCACCGAGCAGATCGCCAGCGCGACAACGTCGCTGGTCGGGATGGTCGGCAACATCCAGCCGAGGCTGCAGGCGGCGCAGAACTCCACCAGCGCCGCGCTGACGCTGCTGCTGGACAACGGCGCCAAGCTCGACCAGGCCGCGATCGACCTGCCGCACGTCCTCTCGGCGGCGGGCAGGCACACCTCGGAGGGCGCCTACGCCAACGCCTACCTCTGCGGCTTGGACGTCTCGCTCTACGGCGTGCTGTTCCCGCGCGGTCTGTTCTCGCAGATCGGCGGCACCGCGCACTCGGCGGTGTGCCGCCCATGATCGCGAAGATGAGGAACCGCTTCGACAGCAACCGCTACTTCTGGCTCGGCATCATCGGCGCCGTCCTGATCGTGGTGCTGCTGATGGCGTCGGGCATCATCCGGATGCTCGGTGTCGGCGATCAGACGGTCAAGGCCGAGTTCGTGCAGGCGGCCGGGATCAAGGTCGGCGACAAGGTCAACGCCGCGGGCGTACCGGTCGGCACCGTGACCGGCGCGGAGCTCGAGGGCAGCCACGTGCTGCTCACGATGAACGTCGACAACAACGTGAAGCTCGGCCCCGACGCCCGCGCCTCGATCAAGATGGCGACGCTGCTCGGCGCGCGGTACGTCGACCTGGTTCCGGGCGACGGCTCCGGCCTGAAGGACGGCCGAATCCCGGTGTCCAACACCGCGGTTCCGTACAACCTCGCCGACGTGGTGCAGATCGGCACCCCGAAGTTCGAGGCGCTCGACACCGCGAAGCTGGCCGAATCGCTGAACGTGATCAACCAGTCGATGGGTGACTCGCCCGAGCTGACCGCGCAGGCGCTGGACGCCGTCGGCGCGCTGGCGAAGGTGATCGACACCCGCCGCGACGAGGTCGACAAGCTGCTCCAGGACCTGGACCGGGTCACCACGATCCTCGGCGAGAACCGCAACAGCGTGCTCCTGGTGATCACCCAGGGCGAGGCCATCGCCAACCGGGTGATGGAGCGCCAGGACCTGCTGCGCCAGCTGCTCGACAACATCGCGGCGCTGACCAGGCAGCTGCAGGAGATCGGCGCGCAGAACGAAGGCCAGCTCGGCCCGACCATCCAGCAGCTGAACACGATGGCCGAGGGTCTGCAGAAGAACAAGGACAATCTGGACCGGATCCTGTCCTTGCTGCCGCCGACCGTGCGCTACCTGGCCAACTCGTGGGGCGGCAGCGGCCCGTACGGCGACGTGGGTCTGCCGTGGCTGTTCCCGGACAACTGGTTGTGCTTCGCCCAAGCTATCGAGGGGTGCCAGTGATGAAATTCGCCACCGCCGCCAAGCTGAAATCCGCCGCCAAGCTGGTCGCGATCAGCGCCGCGGCCCTCACGGTCGGCAGCTGCTCGCTGCTGCCGACCTCGGTGAACGACGCACTCGGCGGCACGATGCACATCACCGCCGACTTCGAGAACATCGCGGGTATCTACGAGGGCAACCCGATCACGGTGCTCGGGCTCCAGGTCGGCAAGGTCGACAAGATCGTGCCGAAGGGCACCCTCGTCGAGGTGCACCTTTCGGTCGATTCCGGCGTGAAGATCCCGAAGAACGCCGAGGCGGCGATCGTCTCGCCGTCGATCGTCACCGACCGGCACATCGAACTCACCCCCGTCTACACCGAGGGCGAGACGATGACCGACGGCACCCACCTGCCGAAGGCGCGCACCAGAACTCCCGTCGAACTGGACACGATGATCAAGACCATCGATCAGTTCGCGGCCGCGCTCAAGCCGCAGGAGGGCGCCGAGGGTCTCGGCCCGCTCTCCGGACGGGTGCTCTACCCGATGATGAACGGCAACGGCGAGAAGATGCGCGACACCCTCAACGCCCTGTCCGGCGCGCTGAAGGTCGGCGTCGACAACAAGGACGCGATCTCCAACATCATCATCCAGCTCAACGAGCTGACCACGATGCTCGCCGAGAACGACCAGGCAGTGCGCGATTTCAGCAACCAGGTGACTCAGATGACCGGGCTGCTCGCCGAGCAGGCTCCCGGCCTGCAGGCCACACTCGACCAGCTCAACGACTTCCTGGCCAACACGAGCACCACGCTCGGCGATTACCAGGACGAGCTGGCCAGCAGCCTCGCGGGCCTGACCAACGTCACGAACCAGCTGCGGGACAACGCCTACGGCCTCACCGAGGTCGCCGACGTGGCCCCGATGGCGATGCAGAACATCGACAGGATCATCAACCGCGAGGGCCGCTACGTGCGCCTGCACGCCATCATCGGCACCGCGCTCAACGGCGAGATCGTCGCCCTGTTCTGCGAGCGGATCCAGATGAAGGCAGACGGGTGCCGCACCGGAAATATGCAAGACTTCGGACCCGACTACGGGCTCACCGCCGCACTGCTCGGACTGACGAAATGACGTACCGCATGACGATCAAGGCACGCAGGGCGCTCGTCGCCATCGCGGCGGTGGCCGGGGTGGGTATCACCTCCGGCTGCGGGTTCACGGTCGAGGACCTGCCGCTGCCCAAGCCGGGGCAGGCGGGCGAGACCTACACCGTGCAGGCGGTGTTCGAGAACGCGCTGAACCTGCCCGACCAGGCCAAGGTGAAGATCGGCGGTTCGGATGTCGGTGTGGTCACCGACATCACGACCAAGAACTTCCAGGCCGTCGTCGACCTGAGCATCCGCAGCGACATCGAGCTGCCCAAGGGCAGCACCGCCGAACTGCGCCAGGCCACCCCGCTCGGTGATGTGTTCGTCGCGCTGTCGAAGCCGAAGGTCGAGCCGGGCGCGCCGATGCTGAAAGACGGCGACACACTGACGATCGAGGACACCTCGGCGGGCGCCACCGTCGAGCAGCTGCTCATCTCGGTGTCCATGCTGTTCAACGGCGGCGGCATCGCCTCGCTCACCAAGCTGACCTCGGAACTGGATTCCATCGTCGGCGGGCGCGGGCCGCAGGTCGCGCACCTGATCAACGAATTGACCGGTGTGGTCGGCAGTTTGAACGACAACACCGCCCGCGTCGACGCGGTGCTGAACCAGTTCAGCACGCTGGCGAACACCCTCGACTCGCGGCGCGCGGAACTGGGCCAGGTCGCCGACACGCTGCCGCAGATGATCGGCGCCGTCGCCGAGAACAACCGGGCGATCGGCGAGCTGCTGACCAAGATCTCGGTCACCAGCGCCGCGCTCGGCGACTACTCCGACACCACGGGCGACCAGCTGGCCAGCCTGCTGGACAACACCCAGGCGCTGATGGACGCGCTGGCGCGAACGGGCGACGACTTCGGTCTCCTGATGGACCGTCTGCACGAGATCCGCCCGAAGGTGGACGCCACCTTCCGCGGCCGCAGCTTCGCCGTCTACGCCACCGCGACCAACCTCGATCTCAGCGCGCTGACCGACCCGCAGCACGGCAGGCTGCCGAACCTGGAAGACCTGCAGGACTTCGCGGGCAGCCTGATCCAGGTGCTGCAACTCGTGCAGCAGCGAGTGACGGGAGGCCACCGGTGAGCGCGGTCTCGAAGATCTGGTCGAACAAGCTGATCCTCTCGGGGATCGGCCTGGTGCTCGTGTTCCTCGTCGGCGCGTCGTACCTGCTGGTGAGCGTCATGCGGATCAATCCGTTGCGGTCCAGCTACACCGTCACGGTGAACCTGGACCGCTCCGGCGGCCTGCAGCCGGGCAACGACGTCACCCTGCGCGGCTACCGCGTCGGCAAGGTCACCTCGATCGAGCTGACCGATCGCGGGCAGGCCATCGCCGCCACCGCCGAGATCGACGGGCGATACAAGATCCCCGTCGACACCGACGTGGCGGTGCAGGCGCTGTCGGCGGCCGGTGAGCAGTACATCGACTTCCGGCCGGGCACCGAGGACGGCCCGTTCCTGGCCGACGGCGCCGTCGTCCAGTTCGATCCCGAGACCGTCAAGACGCCGACGCCGGTGTGGTCGGTGCTGGACAACACCAGCGCGCTGATCGCGCAGGTCGATCCGGACAAGTTCAGCGTCATCCTGGCGGAGCTGGACATCGCGCTCAGCGGTGGCCCTGATCAGCTGCGCGGGCTGGTCAACGGCATCAGCCTGGCCATGGCCGGTCTCGACTCGCTGCTGCCGCAGACCACCAGCCTGATCACCAACCTGCGCACCATCGCCGACACCACGTCGCATGCGCAGCCGGACCTCGCCACCCTGACCGCCAACTCCGGGGAGCTGTTCGCGCAGTTCAACGCGGCCAACGCGGAACTGCAGGGCGTGCTGGACTCCGGTCCCGGTCAGCTGGAGAGCCTCGGCGCGGTGCTCGACCAGACCTCGGACCCGATCACCAGCCTCGCGACCAACTTCGTCGCGATCACCAAGGCCGCGCAGTTGCGCCTGCCCGCGCTGCGCGCGCTGTTCCCGTCGCTCGCCCTCGGCGCCGAGGCGCTCGGCATCCCGGCGCACGACAACGAGTTCCACGCGATCATCGACATCTGGCCCCGGCCGTACTGCACGTACGACACCCCGCAGATCCGCAACGAGGTCGTCCAGGACGGCAGCATCCCGAAGTGGAACTACTGCGTGAATCCGCCGCCGGGGCAACAGATCCGTGGCGCCGCGAACGCGCCGCGGCCGAACGTGCCGAACAACGGCGCCCAGATGCCGCCGGGCGTGGATCCGAACGAGCGGACCCTTCCCCCGGTGCGGTGAGTGACCCGGGCCACCGGCCTGTTCGGTCGGCCCGGCATACTCGCTGGTAGAACGCGTACGGTTCGCGCATGCGGGCCGGCGAGCCGATTCGGTGCGTGCGCGCGCCGGGAAAGAGCAGGATTTATCGATGTCCACCGACGACGCCGACACCAACGAAGACGCCGAGACCACGAAGAAGTCCGCCGAGAAGGGCGCCGCGACCGACGCGGCGGGGGCGAGCGACGCGGCGACGGCCAAGCTTGATCTGGGGAAGGCGGGCGAGAAGCAGACGAAGAGCGAGCCGAAGCCGGCACCCGCGGCGGGCCAGGACCGCTCGAATCTGCTGCCGGTGATCGCGGCCTTCGTCGCGGGCATTCTGCTCGTCGCGGCCGTTACCGCGGTGGTGGTCTTCTACATGCAGGCACAGAAGAAGTCGGACGAGCTCGCCGCCGTCAACGACGCGACCCGGGCGGCGTGCGACTTCGGCCGCGACGTCTCGGTCTACGACTACTCCAAGGACCTCCAGGGCTACTTCAACAAGGTCAAGGAGGGCTCCACCGGCGAGTTCCTGAAGGAATTCACCGACGCCACCACGGCGCTCACCGACGCCATGGTGCAGGCGCAGGTCAAGTCCTGGGCCGACGACGTGCAGTGCGGGTACCAGTCCGGCGACACCAGCGAGGCCAAGGTGCTCGTGACGCTGACCCAGTTCCGCACCAACTTCACCCAGCAGCAGCCGGACCGGCAGTTCGTGGTCATCGTCGCCGACCTGCAGAACGAGGACGGCAAGTGGAAGGTGGCCAAGCTCGACTCGCCGATGCTGAAGGGCGGTGGCACCGGCCTGCCCGGCGGCGCTCCCGCGCCCGCTCCGGCTCCGACCGAGCAGCCGCAGCCGCAGCCCGGCAACTGATCGCTCGACAGCCGTCCGAAAGCGCCTCCGGCGGTGGGCCCAGTCACCACCGCCGGAGGTCTTTCGGGCGGTCCCCTATGCGGTCGCGGAGCTGCTCAGAACAGGGTCAAGGTCTGAGGAGCCGACGCGACCGCCTTCCCCGAGGCCCGCGGCCCGGTGGTCTTCTGTTGCGGTGCGGCATTTCGCTGTTGCGGGGCGGCGCTTTTCGCCAGCGTCAGCGGAACGGTCGTCTTCGCCAGTGGAACAGTGGTTTTCGGCGTATCCACCGAGGCGAGTTCGGTGGTGTCCACCTCGGCTGCGGACGCCGAAGCGGCGGCCTTCCGCGCCGCCTCGCCCGCGAGGGTGTCGGCCATCTCGTTGAAGTAGTTGCCGACATGGCCGCGCACCCAACGGAATCGGACCGGACCCGGCCTGCTCGCGATGGCGCGGTCGATCTGCTTGATGATCTCGACGTTCTTGACGGCACCGCCGGTCGAGGTGCGCCAGCCGTTCAGCCGCCAGCTCGAGATCCACTCCGACGCGCACTTGATCGCGTAGAGCGAATCGCTTTCGATCAGAAGGGGTTCGGCGCCGGGGTGTGCCTCGATGGCCTCGAGGACCGCGCGTAGCTCGGCGATCTGATTCGTCCCCGTCGCGGCTCCCCCGCTGCGCGAGGCGCCCCCCTGATGATTGACCCAAGCCCAGCCGATAGCGCCGCCGGGATTTCGGAGGCAGGATCCGTCGGTGCTCACGATGATCATGGCTGGCACCCTACGCAATCCGACCGACAAGATCGGTACCGTGGAATTCCTCTATCTCCCTTCGCAATTGAGACTCGGTGCGACGTAGCGCCGATCGCACGGCACCGTCGACCAAGCCCGCGCACATGCGGCCGAGGAAGCCGCGAGGTGCAGCGTACTCCGCTTCGGAGGTCAGCACCGACCGTCCATAGCCGAGCGGGTCGAAACGCAGCGTCAGCGTTCCCGGCAACCGCCCACGCAGCGTATACCCGATCACCACGTTGCGGCGATATTCGGTGATCTCACAAGGGATCGTCGGATGCCAGAGGCCCAGTTGGATCGTTGTCGCGAAACGGGCGCCGGGACCTTGGTCCAGCTCGCCGGTGGGTTCGAAGGAAGCGACGCCGAACATCCAGTCGGGCACGAACAGGTGGTTGTCCGTGTACGTGAATGCCACTTCGACCGGTGCCCCGACGTCACTCGCGTACTTGATGTGGCCCATAGGCCCTCCCTGCTCCACGGCTGCGGACAAAAGTACTACAACTCTCCTCTTTATTCGAGGGGTTGGGGGGAAATCAGGGAGTGGCGGTTTCCATATACGGACCGGCCGGTTGCTCGGTCGGAGTCAGATCCGGTCGACGATGTACTCCGCGATGGGCATGGCCGAGGTCGCCGCGGGTGAGGGCGCGTTGAGCACGTGCACCGAGCGCGCGGTGCGTTCGATCATGAAGTCGTGGACCAGGGTGCCGTCGCGCAATACCGCCTGTGCGCGGATACCCGCTGGGCGCGGTCGCAGGTCGGCGGCGGTGAGTTCCGGGCAGTAGCGCCGACATTCGGCCAGGTAGCCGCGCTTGAACAGGGAATTGCGCAGTTCGCGCAGACCCGTTCTGATGTGCGCGCGGGCGACCCGGTGCACGCCGGGAAAGCCCACGACCTCTTTGGCGTCGCGCAGATCGACGCTCCCTTTTCGATAGCCCTCGCGCGCGAGGCCCAGCACCGCGTTCGGCCCGACGGTGAGCTCACCGTCGATGGTCGGGCTCAGGTGCACGCCGAGGAACGGCAGGTTCGGGTCCGGCACCGGATAGATCAGGGTGCGCACCAAGCCGGCGCGCTCGGGCGGCAACTGGTAGTACTCGCCGCGGAACGGAACGATGCGAAAGTCGATCGGCAGTCCCGCGAGCCGCGCCATCCGATCCGCTTGCAGTCCGGCGCAAACCACCAGGGTGCGGGCTTTCCACGCGCCGTTCTCGCCGGCGATCGTCACCGCCGATTCGGTCTCCTCGATGGCGGTGACCTCCGCGCCGAGCACGATCTCGCCACCCGCCGCGCGGACCTGCTCGGCAAGCGCCGCGGTCACCCGGCGGTAGTCGATGATGCCGGTGCCCGGCACGAAAAGCGCGCCGACGCCGGTGATCCGCGGCTCGCGCCGCACGAGTTCGGTGGCGTCGACGAGTTCGACCTCCACCCCGTTGGTGACCGAGCGCTCGTAGAGCGCCAGCATCCGTTCGTATTCGGCGGCATCGGTGGCCACCAGCAGTTTTCCGCACACCTCGTACGGAATCTCGTGCGCCGCGGCGAAATCCTTCGTCCACTGCGCACCCCGCCTGCACAACTCGGCCTTGAGACTGCCCGGCTCGTAATAGATCCCGGAGTGGATCACACCGCTGTTGTGCCCCGTCTGATGCGTCCCCAGCGCCCCGGCCTTCTCGACCAGCACGAGCCGAGCCCCGGGATACCGCTCCACCAGCCGCCGAGCCGTCGCCACCCCGACGATCCCGCCCCCGATCACGCAAAAGTCGTACACGTCAGCCGACAGTACCGGTGCGGGGATACGACACGTCGACACCCGAAGGGTGGTGGCGTAAGCCCCCTGACCGATGACGGGGATCAGACGGTGACGGCCGGAGGTGCGGGCAGGGTGTCGTGGCCCGTGGGGGCGTCCGGGTTGACGGTGGTGGTTCGGTCGGCCGGGGCCGGGTGGCGCTGGAGTTCGATGGTGTGTTCGCCGAGGTTGGCGTCCGACAGGACGAAGGCGATTTCGCCGCTGCGCGTGTCGATTTCGGTGCGGATCTGGGTGATTCCGCTGGGGTCGAGGTCGATGCCGAGGTGATCGCGCACGGGTTCGGACAGCACCAGACCGGTGAGCGTCGAGAAGGCGTTGGTGTCGACGGTGAACGCGACGGTGCCGGTGCGGATCGGGGCGACTTGCGCGCCGACGTAGGCGGTGCCGAGGCCGAGGCGCCCGCCGAGCCCAGCGGTCTGCTCCGGAATAGCGGTTGAAACAGGTTGCGGCACAACAGCTTTAGCCGGATAGACGGATGCCTGGTAGGTCGGCGGCAGCGCGTGCGCCTCGCCGGACAGCAAGGTCTCGACGGTTCGCGGACCCGGGTGCGGCGTGAAGGGCGCGACGTTGGGCGCGGGCGGCGGCGCGGCTTGCGCGGCGCGGGCGGACTGGGTGTCGGCCATCTGGTTCACGATGTACGTGCCTGCGACGAAAGTCAGGCTGAGGCTGGCGGCACCGGCCAACACGATGGCGGTATGACGCATGATCTGAGCAGGCTTGTGTGCCATCACGATGCGTTCCTTTCCCTCCGCCCCGACTCCCCTCGCGTAGTCGGCCCGCATCGTTGAAAGCCGAACGCCTGTCCAGGTTACGACGCTTCGCGATCTTGGACGGCATCCGTGCGAGCAGGATCACAATAGACCGCGCTACGGATGTTTCCGCCATCTGACGAGCGGGTAAAAAGCGGTTAGCTGGCGAGCGTCATTCTCGACTGCCACTCTTAGACACCCGGCCAACGGCGTCCGGCCGTCGACGCGAACGGCGCACCCAAGTGTGGCGCTCGCCCGCTCCCGAATTCTCGGATCGGGTCGGGTGAAGCCCGGTCGGACGGTGTCCGGCCGGGCTGCCTGCCATTTCGGCAGCGCTCAGGCGAATTGCCCTGCGGCCCGGCCCTCCCCGGACGGTCCCGCGAAGGCTTGGGCGATCGTCAGCCACTCCTGCGCGTCCGCGCCTTCGGCGCGCACCGCCAAGTCGTCGAGGTGGCGACGCTGGGTGACGAGCAGGCAGAAGTCCAGCGCGGTCCCGGTCACCCGCTGTGCCGCGTGCTCCGGACCCCAGGTCCATACCGTGCCGTCCGGCGCGGTGAGATCGACACGGAATTCTTCGGCGGGCGCCGTCTTGCCTCGCACTGAGTAGGCGAAGTTCCTGGTCCGTACGCCGAGATGCGCCACGCTGCGCAACCGCGCGGTCGGCTCGCGGTTCACGCCGAGCGCGTCGGCCACGTCCTGACCGTGCGCCCAGGTCTCCATGAGCCGCGCGGTGATCATCGAGGCCGGGCTCATCGGCGGGCCGAACCACGGCAGCTTGGTCCCGGCGGGCACCGCGCGCAGCGCCTCGATCAGCGTCTTCCGTCCGGCGCGCCAGCGCTCGAGCAGTTCGGCGGGCGGGGCCGCGGCGGCTTCCTCGGCCGCCTCGTCGACGAAGGTCAGCGCCTTGGGCGCGGCGGCGGCGACCTGTTTCGTGAACTCGCCGGCATCGGAGGCCGCGATGGACGCGATCTCGTCGGTCCAGGTCAGATGCCCGATCTGGTGGGCGATGCTCCAGCCGGGCGCGGGCGTCGGCCGGGCCCACTCCGCGGGGGCCAGCGGGGCGACAAGTCGTTCCAGGTCCGCGCATTCGTCGGCGAAATCGCCGAGCAGCGCCTCGAGGTCAGCCATGAGTTCCCTTGCCGATCGCGGGCACACCGCCGCGTGTGCCAGGTGTGACCCAGCATCGCAGCGGCGCGGAAAAAATGCAAGCACGCGTGCTTGTATTTCTCCTGCGGGGCTACCACCCGAAAATCACCAGGTGGGCCGCGCCGACGACCAACCCGAGCACGGCGCCGTGCAGGTACAACAGCCAGGCGTCCTGCTCCACCGAGGCGTAGAACATCTCCATGAACTCGCCCGGGCTCAGCTGCTGGAGCTTGCGCGCGGCGAACTCGTCGATCTTCTTCGCCTGTTCGCGCGCGAACTCCTCGTCCTCGATCATGCTCGGCGCCAACGCGACCGCTGCCCCTGCCGCACCGACCTTGAGGTTGTCGAACTGCCGCTTGCCGAACGCGGCACGCACCATCGAGTGCGTCGGCCCGAGCTGACGGTGGATCTCCTCCGAGATCAGCCGCTCGACGAGCTGGCGGGTCTTGTCGCCGTTCGGACCGTCGAGCAGTTCCGAGGCCAGGTTCGGCAGCGTGAGCACCTGATAGGCCAGGATGCGCGCGAGGTCGGTCGCGGCCTGCGGCTGCCGCTTGGCCAGCAGGGCCTGGCGCCACAGGTACTTGTACCGCGGCTGCGGATCGCCCGGCTCGAAGACCATCTTCACCGCGATGACGTTCACGACGACGCCGATCGCCGCCGCGCTGAGCAGCACGACTATCCAGGCCGGCACCCAGCCGAGCACCGGAATGCGGTCGTGCACGTGCAGATACAGCGCCATCAGCAGACCGAACGGCGCGCCGAGGAAACCGATGCGCACCATGAACTTCAGCTCGGGCGCCGCGATGGTGGTGGTGAGATCTTTGAGGATGTACGGGTTCTCGCGGAGGTAGCGGATGACGAAGCTCTTGATGTCGATGAGCTGATCGATGTTGTCGCCGAGCGAATCGAATGCCCGGCGGCACAGCTTCGGCAGCTGCCGGTCCACCCGCTGGTAGACGACCTGCCGCATCTGCCGCGGCACCGAGCGCCACAGATCCGGGTTCTCCCGGTACATCATCTCGTCGACGAGCGGCTGCACCTCTTTGCGCGCCAGCTCGGCGATGTAGTCGGCGATGCCCTCCAGGTCGAGCTCGTGGATGAAATCCCTGGGACTGCCGATCCGCATCAGCGCCTTGTCGACGCAGATGCTCGCCATCTTCTCCGCGCGCGCCGGAATGAAGCCTTGGAAGCCGAGCCTGCGGCCGTCGCCGGAGAAGGTCGGCAGCACCTGCACCCGCCGCGGTAGGTACGGATACAGCACATGCAGGCCCGGTACGCGGAAACCCCGGAACTGTACCGGCCAGAAGAGCATCAGCACGCCGGTCCAGTTGGTCAGCCATCCGGCGAGTGCGCTGAAAATCGGGAAAGTGACCAGGTCGACGACGAACTTCGTCTGGCCGGTGAGCTCTTCCCAGTCGATGAACACCCCTGAGGCGAGAGTGGTCATCCTGGGATCCCCCTAATGCGCTGAGCTGTAGAGGCCCCCACATTCTCATTGCGATCGTCAGAGTGTCAACGCGAAGACGGGAACTGTCACAGACGGCTCGGGCTGCCGCCCTACCTTCGCTCTGAGCGAACGTCCAAGAAGCGCGGAACAAAGAGGGTATGGGTGGGGTTGAGTAGGCATCGCTCAACTTTTGGAAGGGTCGAAGACGTGACTACACCTCAGAATCTGCCGGTGCTGTTCCTGACCGATCCGATCGTGCTGCCGGGCATGGTCGTGCCCATCGAACTGGACGAATCGGCGCAGGCCGCGATCGACGCCGCGCGCGCCGCCAAGACCGAGGCGGTGCTGCTCGCGCCGCGGCTGACCGAGGGCTATGCCTCCTACGGCGTCGTCGCGACCATCGAACAGGTCGGCCGGATGCGCGGTGGAGCGCCCGCGGCGGTCCTGAAGGCGGAGCGGCGCGCGAAGATCGGCCACGGGGTCACCGGGCCGGGCGCCGCGCTGTGGGTCGAGGCCGAGCCGGTCGAGAACCCGGCGCCGGATGGCCGGACCAAGGAGCTGGCCGCCGAATACAAGAAGCTCGTCGTCTCGGTGCTCCAGCGCCGTGAGGCGTGGCAGATCATCGACGCGGTCAACCAGCTGACCGACCCGTCGGCGATCGCCGATACCGCCGGCTACGCGCCGTACCTGACCCCGGAGCAGAAGCGCGAACTGCTCGAGACTCCCGAGGTCGCCAAGCGCCTGACCACACTCATCGAGTGGACCAAGGCGCACATCGCCGAGGCCGAGGTCACCGAGAAGATCAGTGACGAGGTCCGCGAGAACGTGGAGAAGAGCCAGCGCGAGTTCCTGCTTCGCCAGCAGCTCAACGCCATTCGCAAGGAGCTCGGCGAGGACGAGCCGGATGGCGCCGAGGACTACCGCACCCGCGTGGAGCAGGCCGATCTGCCCGAGTCCGTCCGCGAGGCGGCGCTGCGCGAGGTCGGCAGGCTGGAGCGGTCCAGCGATCAGAGCCCGGAATCCGGCTGGATCCGGACCTGGCTGGACACCGTGCTGGAGCTGCCGTGGAACGAGAAGACCACCGACTCCACCGATGTCTCCGCCGCCCGCGCGGTTCTGGACGCCGATCACCACGGCCTGGACGAGGTCAAGGACCGCATGGTCGAGTACCTCGCGGTGCGAGCCCGGCGCGCGCAGCGCGGGCTGGAGGTCGTCGGCGGACGCGGTTCCGGCGCGGTGCTGGTGCTGGTCGGCCCGCCCGGTGTCGGCAAGACCTCGCTGGGTGAGTCCGTCGCACGAGCGTTGGGGCGCAAGTTCGTTCGCGTCGCCCTGGGTGGCGTGCGCGACGAGGCCGAGATCCGCGGTCACCGCCGCACCTACGTCGGCGCGCTGCCCGGCCGCATCGTGCGCGCCATGAAGGAGGCGGGCTCGATGAATCCGGTCGTGCTGCTGGACGAGATCGACAAGGTGGGTTCCGATTTCCGCGGCGATCCGGCGGCGGCACTGCTCGAGGTGCTCGATCCGGCGCAGAACCACACCTTCCGCGACCACTACCTGGATCTGGATCTCGACCTCTCCGACGTGCTGTTCATCGCGACGGCCAACGTTATGGAGACCATCCCCGGACCGTTGCTGGACCGCATGGAGCTGATCACGGTCGACGGCTACACCGAGGCCGACAAGGTCGCGATCGCCCGCGACTTCCTGATTCCGCGCCAGCTCGAGCGCAACGCGCTGACCGCCGAGGAGGTTTCGATCACCGAGGAGGCGCTGCGCGAGATCGCGGCGAACTACACCAGGGAAGCGGGCGTGCGGCAGATGGAGCGCCTGATCGCGAAGGCGTTGCGGAAGGCCGCTACTCGGCTCTCCGAGGACGAAGCCGGCTCCGGCGCAACAGACATCGGGCTGGGTTACGACCCCGACCTCGGCTACGACCTGCCGGCGATCTCTTCCGGTCAGCTGACCATCGGTCTCGGCGATCTGAAGGATTACCTCGGCCGTCCCCGCTTCACCCCGGATTCCGTGGAGCGCACCGCGGTCCCCGGTGTGGCGACCGGCCTCGCCGTGACCGGCGCGGGCGGCGATGTCCTCTACATCGAGGCCAACGCCGCCGAGGGCGAGCGCTCGCTCACCCTGACCGGCCAGCTGGGCGACGTCATGAAGGAATCGGCGCAGATCGCGCTGACCTACGTGCGCTCGCACCTGGAGGAGATCGGCATCGAACCGTCGGTGCTCGACCGCAACATCCACATCCACTTCCCGGCGGGCGCGGTGCCGAAGGACGGCCCGTCGGCGGGCGTCACCATGGTCACCGCGTTGGTGTCGCTGGCGCTCGGTCGTCAGGTGCGCTCGGATGTCGGCATGACCGGTGAGGTCACGCTGAACGGACGGGTGCTGCCGATCGGCGGTGTGAAGCAGAAGTTGCTCGCCGCTCAGCGCGCTGGGTTGAAGACCGTGTTCATTCCGGCCCGTAACGAGCCGGATTTGGACGAGGTGCCTGCCGAAGTGCTTGCTGCGCTGGATGTTCGGCCGGTTGCCGATGTGGCGGAGATTCTGGGTTACGCGATCGAGCCGGTCGTGGAGCCTGCAGTGGAGCGGCCCGCGTTCGCTGCTTCTGCGTGAGTTCGGGTTGGGGCCGGGTGCGGGAAACCGTGCCCGGCTCCCGTTGTTTGCGGGGCTCGGTTCAGTGGGTGGGGCTGGCGATTCGGAATGTTGGGGGTGCTGAAGGGGTGTGCCTACCGGGGTCTCGGCTCGGTTTGGTTTGGGTGTTGCGGTGGGTGACGGTTTCCGATGTTGCGGGTGCCCAAGGGGGTGCGCCTACCGGTGTTTTCGCTCAGTGTTGCGGGTGCTCAGAAGGGTTCGCCTACCCAGGTTTTCCTCGGAGCAGTGCTGGGCGCGTCGTGTGCCGTACCCGGCTTACCTCCCGCAGTCGGTGGGCGTAGGCGCCGGTTCCGGCGTGGTCATCTGGCTGTGGTTGCGTCTAGGGAGGGCAAGCGAAAGAGCTCTTCGGCCGGTCGAGCTTGGGGAGGGCTGTTGGCCTGTCAAGGGCGCAACCACCATTTGACTACCGTCGATAGAGAAATGGATTCGACGGTAGTCATATGGCGGCTTTGCAAGATCGAATAGCAACCATTTGACTACCGTCGATTTTCGGGGCCAACTCGACGAGAAGCGCCCGATCAGGCGCCGCCCAGTTCCCTTTCGACGCTGCGCGTGGTCCCTTGCGCAACCGCGCACAGCACCGCATCCCCGTCCTCGGATTCCGCGTAGATCTCGCAGCTCACCACGGCCTGCCGACGCGTGGACCCGGTCACCGAAGCCTCGGCCCGCAACCGCACCCCGGAAGCCGGCCGCAGGTAGGTGATGGTGAACCCGCCGGTCAGCACGTTCGCGCCGAGGACGGTTCCGGCGGCGAAGGTCAGGGCGTTGTCGGCCGCGTAGGCGAGCACTCCGCCGTGGACGAAGCCGAACTGCTGGCCGAGTTCCTGCCGGATCGGGATGACGAGGGTCGCCGCGCCGTCGCCGAACCGGGTGATCTCGGTGCCGACCAGATTCGCGAAGGGTTGCGCGGTCAGGATCTGCTTGGCCAGGTCGAGGTGGAGTGCTGTGGTGCCGACGGTCATTGCCGCTCCGTTCTTTTCGGTGTCGATCCGGCGTCGAGGGCGAGCCAGGCCGCCTCGGCGAGTTCCGCGCCGACTTGTGTCGGCGCGACGCGGATGTTGCCGCCCAGCCACTGCCGCGAATACTCCTGCGCGGGGCCGAGCCACAGTGCGTAGACGAGATCCAGATCCAGTGCGCGCACCGCGCCGTAGGCCGCGTGGGTGCGGTACCAGCGCGCGATGTCGGTCATGAAGGTGCGGTTGCTTTCACTCTCGCGCACACCCGGCGGTCGCGCCGAGGTGAGAACCTTTGCGCGGTGCTGGTTTTCGGTCACCCAGCGCAGGTGCTCCCGCACCCCCGCCGTGATGCCCTCGCGCGCGTCGGTGCTCTGGCCGACCACCACCCAGAAGTGCTGCTGATAGTCGGTCAGCGCGTGCGCCCACACCTGCCGGTACAGATCCGCCTTGTCCGGGAAGTGGTGGTAGAGCGCGCCGACGCTCGCCCCGGCCGCCTCGCGGATCTGCGCGAGCGTCGCGTCCAGCGCTCCGTGCTCGGCGAACTGGCGCTCGGCCGCCAGCAGCAACCGATCTCGGATCTTCATAACCAGAATTTAGTTCTGTTTCGCGGGCAGCGCAATGCAGAGCAGGTTCACCTGATTTCGTCGTACCCGTGCGGTATGACGGACACGTGGCCAGATGGCTGTTGCACGTCGATCTCGACCAGTTCCAGGCGGCGGTGGAGTTCCGCCGCCACCCGGAACTGCGCGGCAAGCCGGTCATCGTCGGCGGCCACGGCGACCCGAACGAGCCCCGCAAGGTCGTGACCTGCGCGTCGTATCCCGCTCGCGCCTACGGCGTGCGCGCGGGCATGGCGCTGCGCAGCGCACTGCGCAAATGCCCGGACGGTGTCTTCCTGCCGCTCGACATGGCCGCCTACGAGGAGGCCTCCGAGGAGATCATGGCGCTGCTGCGCACGTTCCCCGGCCGGGTCGAAGTGTGGGGCTGGGACGAGGCGTTCCTGGCGGCCGACACCGACGATCCCGAGCTGCTCGCCCGCGAGATCCGCGGCGCCATCGCCGAGCTCGACCTGACCTGCTCCATCGGCATCGGCGACAACAAACTCACCGCCAAGCTCGCCACCGGCTTCGCCAAGTCCGCGGGCAAATCCTCGGACGCCCCCGGCGTGGGCGCCGCCGCGGGCATGTTCCGGCTGACCGCCGCCAACTGGACCGAGGTCATGGCGCACCGGCCCACCGACGCGCTGTGGGGCATCGGCGGCCGCATCGCCGCCCGGCTCGCCGACCTCGGCATCCACACCGTCGCCGATCTGATGGCGGCCGACCGCCATCGCCTCGCCGAGGCGTTCGGCCCGACCACCGGCCCCTACCTGTGGGTGCTCGGCCACGGCAAGGGCGACACCGAGGTGACCACCGAGCCGCGGGTCCCGGTGGGCCGCAGCAAATCCGAGACCTTCCCGCACGACCTCACCGATCCGGCCGAGATCCGCGCGCAGGTGGCGCGCATCGCGACCGAGGTCGCCGAGGAGATGGCCGAGGCGGGCCGGATCAGCATCCGGGTCTCGGTCACCGTGCGGACCAAAACCTTCTACACCAGCAGCAAACAGGCCAAACTCCCCGAACCGACCGCCGACGTCGCGACCATCACCGAGACGGCGCTGCGCATCATCGACCGCTTCGACCTGGACCGCCCCGTGCGCCTCCTCGGCGTGCGGTTGGAGTTCGTGCCCGAGGAGTAGCCGCGTCGTCGCGGAGCGCCTCGAGCGCCGCCCGATCCTCGTATGCTCGTCCGCATGGAATTCTGGGCGATGGTGGCACACGAATCGGACAGCGGGATCGTGTTGACGCGGCAGCAGGTCGGCGAGGGATTCCTCGGCGAGGGCACCGTGACGATCAAGGTGCATTACTCGAGCGCCAACTTCAAGGACGGACTCGCCATCACGCCGGGCGGCGGTGTGGTCCGCAAGTACCCGATCGTGCCCGGCATCGACATCACCGGTGAGGTCGTCTCCTCCGAATCCGACGATTTCGCGCCGGGCGACCAAGTCGTCGCGCACGGCTACGAGATCGGCGTCTCGCGCAACGGCGGTTTCGCCGAATACGCCAGGGTGCCCGACGAATGGGTGGTGAAGCTGGACGGGTTGAGCACCCGCGACGCCGCCGCCCTCGGCACCGCCGGTTTCACCGCGGCGATGAGCGTGCAGGCCCTGCTCGACCGCGGCCTCACCCCCGACGACGGCGCGATCCTGGTGACCGGCGCGACCGGCGGCGTCGGCAGCGTGGCCGTGGACATCCTGTCCGGCCTCGGCTTCGAGGTCATCGCCTCCACCGGCAAGAAGGACGCGGGCGACCTGCTCTCCGAGCTCGGCGCCAACGAGGTCATCGGCCGCCTGCCGGAGGATCCGGAGGCGAAGCTGCGCCCACTGTCCAAGGCGCAGTGGGCAGGCGCGGTCGACAGCGTCGGCGGCAAGTCGCTGGCCTACGTGCTCAGCTGCATCGGCCACGGCGGCGCGGTCGCGGCCAGCGGCCTCACCGGCGGCCACGACCTCCCCACCACCGTCATGCCGTTCATCCTGCGCGGCGTCGCCCTGCTCGGCATCGACTCGGTCAACCTCCCGATCGAGAAGCGCCGCGAACTGTGGTCCCGCCTCGGCGAAGAACTGCGCCCCCAACACCTCTCGACCCTGGAGAACTACGCCCCGATCACCGAGGTCGAATCCGTGCTCCGCAGCATCAAGAGCGGCAACCACACCGGCCGAACCGTCCTCGGCGTCGCGGGCGAATTCTGAGCCGGACAGGCAGCGGGGCCGCGCCGGTTGGTTCGGCGCGGCCTTTCGTGATGTGGATCAGGCTGCGATGGTGACCGGCTCGTCGGCGAACTGGGTGCGGTAGAGCTCGGCGTAGCGGCCTTCGGCGGCCAGTAGTTGGGTGTGGGTGCCGCGCTCGACGACGCGGCCGTCTTCCAGGACGAGGATTTGGTCGGCGGCGCGGATCGTGGAGAGGCGATGTGCGATCACCAAGGCCGTGCGGCCCTCCAGCGCTTCCGAAAGGGCTTCCTGCACGGCCGCTTCGGAGGTCGAGTCGAGCGAGGCGGTCGCCTCGTCCAGGATGACGACGCGCGGTTGCTTGAGCAGCAATCGGGCGATGGTCAGGCGCTGGCGTTCGCCGCCGGAGAGGCGGTAACCGCGCTCGCCGACCACGGTGTCCAGGCCGTCCGGTAGTCCGGCGATCAGGTCGTGCAGGCGGGCCCGGCGCAGCGCGTCCCACAGCTCGGACTCGGTCGCCTCCGGTCGGGCCAGCAGCAGGTTGGCGCGGATCGTGTCGTGGAACAGGTGCCCGTCCTGGGTGACGAGGCCGACCGTCTCGCGCAGCGAGCGCGCGCCGATCTGCCGCACGTCGGCGCCGTTGAGCCGGACGGCGCCGCCGTCCACGTCGTACAGGCGCGAAACGAGTTGGGCGATGGTCGATTTCCCGGCTCCCGAGGAGCCGACCAACGCCACCAGCTGACCGGGCTCGGCGCGCAGCGACACATTGTGCAGCACGTCGACCCCGCCCCTGGTGTCCAGCGTCGCCACCTCCTCCAGCGAGGCCAGCGACACCTTGTCCGCCGACGGGTACGCGAAGGTCACGCCGTCCAGCTCCACCGCAACCGGACCCTCCGGCACCTCGATCGCGTCGGGCGCGTCCTCGATCAGCGGGCGCAGGTCGAGCACCTCGAAGACCCGCTCGAAGCTCACCAGCGCGGCCATGATCTCCATTCGCGCGCTGGCCAGCGCGGTCAGCGGCGTGTACAGCCTGGTCAGCAGCAGCGAGAGCGCCACGACCGCGCCCGCGTCCAGCTGCCCGCGCAGCGCGTACCAGCCGCCGAGCCCGTAGACCAGGGCGACCGCCAAGGCCGAGACCAGTGTCAGCGAGGTGACGAACACCGTCTGCAACATCGCGGTGCGCACGCCGATGTCGCGCACCCGCCGCGCCCGCAGCGCGAACTCGTCGGACTCCTGCTCGGGGCGGCCGAACAACTTCACCAGCGTGGCGCCCGGCGCGGAGAACCGCTCGGTCATCTGGGTGCTCATGGCCGCGTTCAGCCGCGCGGCCTCACGCTGCAACCCGGCCAGCCGGTTGCCCATCCGTCGCGCCGGGATGACGAACACCGGAAGCAGCACCAGCGCGAGCAGCGTGATCCGCCACGAGATGCTGAGCATCACGGCGAGTGTGAGCGCCAGCGTCACCAGGTTCGCGACGACGCCGGACAGCGTGTCGCTGAAGGCTCGCTGCGCGCCGATCACGTCGTTGTTCAGCCTGCTGACCAGCGCGCCGGTCCTGGTGCGGGTGAAGAAGGCGATCGGCATCCGCTGCACGTGGTCGAACACCGCGCGGCGCAGGTCGAGGATCAGACCCTCGCCGATCCGCGACGAGAGCCACCGGATACCCAGCCCGAGCGCCGCGTCCAGCACGGCGAGCACGCCGATGATCGCCGCCACCGTCACCACCGCGCGCGGCGCGGCCCCGCCGACGATGTCGTTCACCACCCGGCCGGCCAGTACCGGCGTCGCCACCGCGAGCAGCGCCGAGATCACGCTGAACATCAGGAACACCGCGATCCGCCGCCGGTGCGGCGCGGCGAACCGCAGGATTCGCTTCGCGGTGGCGAGACTGAACGGGCGCTGCTCGTCGGGCGCGTTCATCCGCCGATACATCTGGCTCCACGCCACCGATTCGATACTCACGATCGCTCCCTCTCGACCCCCGCCATCCAACTCCTGGCCACCGACACTAGGACCTCAACAAAGGTTGAGGGCAAGTCGATTCCGGGCGGCCGCGGATTCCGCCCCGAGCGAACAAGTGCTCAGCCCGCGCATGGCCGGAGCGGATGCGGAGGTACGCCTAGGCTGACATCGTGACCGAGGAGCGGATGCTGGCGGCGCTGCGCACACGGGTCGACGGCGAGGTCGACGCGTCACCGCGGCGGCGCGCGGAGTACTCCTCCGACGCGTCGAACTATCGCGTGCCGCCGACCGCGGTGGTCTTCCCCCGCACCGACTCCGACGTCGCCGAAACCCTGGACTTCGCACGCGAGCACGGCCTGCCGGTCACCGCCCGCGGCGCGGGAACCTCGGTGGCGGGCAACGCGATCGGCCCCGGCCTCGTGCTCGACTTCAGCAGGCACATGAACCGCATCGTGCGCATCGACCCGGACCGTCGAACCGCGCGGGTGCAGCCGGGCGTGGTGCTGTCCGCATTGCAGGCCGCGGCCCGGCCGCACGGACTGCGGCTCGGCCCCGACCCCTCCACGCAGAACCGCTGCACCCTCGGCGGCATGATCGGCAACAACGCCTGCGGTCCGCGCGCCGTCGCGTGGGGCCGTACCTCCGACACCGTTCGTGAGCTGCGCATTCTGGACGGAACCGGAACCGAGCGCATCCTCGCGAACGATCTCGCCGCGGTGCCGGGCCTGCCCGAGTTCACCAGGTCCAACCTCGCGGTACTGCGCACCGAGCTCGGCCGGTTCGATCGGCAGGCGTCCGGCTACGGACTGGAACACCTGCTGCCGGAACGCGGTTCGGCCCTCGCCAAGTCGTTCGTCGGTAGCGAGGGCACCTGCGGGCTGCTGCTCGACGCGGAGGTCGACCTGGTCGAATTGCCGCGCGCCACCGTGCTCACCGTGCTCGGTTACCCGGACATCGCGACCGCCGCCGACGATTGCGCCGCGGTCATGGCGTGCGCGCCGATCGCGGTCGAGGGTATCGACGCCCGCTTGGTCGACGTGGTTCGCACGCACCGCGGCACGGTGCCCGAACTGCCGCGCGGCGACGGTTGGCTGTTCGTCGAGACCACGGGTGCGAGCCCGGCGGAGGCGTTCGCGGTGGCCGAGCGACTGTGCCGGACCACGCACGCGCTGGACGCCCGCATCGTCACCGACACCGCCGCGGTCGCGGCGCTCTGGCGCATCCGCGCCGACGGCGCGGGCCTCGCCGGACGCACCACCGACGGCAGCCCGGCCTGGCCCGGCTGGGAGGATTCCGCCGTTCCGCCCGAGCACCTCGGCGCGTATCTGCGCGATTTCGCCGAACTCACCGCGCAGCACGGAGTCGACGGCCTGCTCTACGGCCACCTCGGCGACGGTTGCATCCACGTGCGCCTGGACCTGCCGATCACCGAAGCGCCGCAACGCTTCCGCGCCTTCGTATTCGACGCCGCCGAACTCGTGGTGCGCTACGGCGGTTCGCTGTCCGGCGAGCACGGCGACGGGCGAGCCCGCTCCGAACTGCTCTCGGTGATGTACTCCCCCGACGCGCTCGCCGCCTTCGCCGGATACAAGACGCTGTTCGACCCCGACGACGTGCTCAACCCCGGCGTGCTCGTCGAGCCACGCCCCGTCGACGCCGACCTGCGCGTCGCGCGTCTGCCGCGGGTCCACGGCGTTGGCGGCTTCGCCTTCCCGCACGACCACGGCGACATCGGCACCGCGGTACACCGGTGCGTCGGCGTCGGGAAGTGCCGCGCCGACAGCTCGGCGGCGGGCGGTTTCATGTGTCCCTCGTACCTGGCGACCGCCGACGAGAAGGACAGCACCCGCGGCCGCGCCCGCGTCCTGCAAGAGGTGGTGCGCGGCGAGCTGCCCTGGTCGGCGCCCGCCGTCGCTGAATCGCTCGACCTGTGCCTTTCCTGCAAAGCCTGCCGCTCCGACTGCCCGGCCGGCGTCGACATGGCGACCTACAAGGCCGAGACCATGTACCGCCGCTACCGCCGCAGGCCACGCCCGCTGGACCACTACGCCCTCGGCTGGCTCCCCCGCTGGCTCCGCCCCGCGAGCCGAATCCCGCGAGCCGCCAACGCGATCGCCGGTATCGACTGGTTGCGCCGGATCGCCCTGCGCACAGCGGGCATCGACCCGCGCCGCGAAATCCCCCGACTGGCCGACCGCCCCTTCCGCCGCACCGAACGGGCCCGAGCTCTGCTGTCGGCCGAACCGCCGACCCCCGCACCCGGCAATGTACCGAGCGCCGCCCCCGTCCTGAGCGCCGACGCCGCCCCACTCACCACCTCGAGCACCACGGTCGAACGCGGCGATTCATCGAGCGGCGACCCCGTATCCCGAGCCGACGTCCTCCTCTGGATCGACACCTTCAGCGATGCCTTCGACCCCGACGTCGCCCACGCCGCCGTCGCCTTGATCGAATCGCTCGGCCACCGCGTGCGCATCCCCCGCCGCCGCGTGTGCTGTGGTCTGACCTGGATCAGCACCGGTCAACTCGACGGTGCGCGGGCGAAACTCCGCGCCACCCTCACCGAGCTGGACGCCCACGTCCGCGCGGGCGGCATCGTCGTCGGACTGGAACCTTCGTGCACCGCGGTCCTGCGCGCCGACCTCCCCGAACTCCTCGCCGACGACCCGCGCGCCGCGCCCACCGCGGCGGCCGTCCGCACGCTCGCCGAGTTCCTGCTCGAACACCCCGACTGGCATCCGCCGCGGCGGCCGGACAGCCGAGTGGTCGTCCAGCCGCATTGTCACCAGCATTCGGTGCTCGGCTTCGCCGCGGATCGCCGGATCTTGGCGGGCACCGGCGCGCAGGTGACGGAGATCACCGGATGCTGCGGGCTCGCGGGCAATTTCGGCATGCAGAAAGGCCACTACGACATTTCGGTCGCGGTGGCCGGTAATGGTCTGCTGCCCGCGCTGCGCGAGGCGCCCGACGACGCGGTATTCCTCGCCGACGGTTTCTCCTGTCGCACCCAGAGCGCCGAACTGACCGGCCGCCCCGGCCTGCACCTGGCGCAATTCCTCACGGGCGAGTGACTATGGCTCGGCCCCGGCGATTCCACCCGCGGCCGCGCCATTGGCCAGCGGATGGTGGTCGGCCGCATTGTGAACGCCGCAAACCGATTGGCCTGTTTGTCACAGCTTCGACCGGGCTGGGTGCGCTCCCCGCACCGGAAGCGCGGAGAATGTATCCGTGCGCGAACAGATGGCAACGGCCGCGCGGTCCGGCCTGGCTCGAACGGTGACGTCCGACCGGCCGATCGATCTGGCGCACACTCTCGCGCCGCTGCGCCGCGGTACCGGCGACCCCTGCCACCGGGTGACCGCCGACGGAGCGCACTGGCGCGCTTCCCGGATGCCGAGCGGTCCGGTGACCTACCGGCTCGTCCAGGGCGATCGGTGTTCGGTGCGGGCCCAGGCCTGGGGTGCGGGAGCGGCCGAATTCCTCGACCGGCTCGATCACATGCTGTGCCTGGACGAGGACCTGTCCGGCTTCGCTCCCGAGCACCCCAAGCTGGCCGAGGCGCACCGCCGCTTCCCCGGTCTGCGCATGCTGCGCACCGGCCTCGTCCTGGAATCGCTGGTGCCCGCCGTGCTCGAGCAGAAGGTGCACACCATCTCGGCGCGCGCCTCCTGGCGAAAACTGGTGCGCGAGTTCGGCGAACCCGCGCCGGGGCCCGCGCCGGACGGGCTGCGCCTACCACCGGACGCCGAGACTTGGCGGCGCATCCCGTCCTGGACCTACCACCGCGCCAACGTCGGACCGCAACGCGCGCAGACCATCGTGCGCGCGGCGCGGCTCGCGGAATCGCTGGAGCGCACCGCCGACCAGGATCCGGCCGAGGCGGCGCGGCGTCTCTGCTCGGTGCCGGGTATCGGCGTGTGGACGGCCGCCGAGACCGCCCAGCGCGCCTACGGCGACGCCGACGCGCTCTCGGTCGGCGACTACCACCTGGCCGCCGTGGTCGGCTGGACACTGCTCGGACGCCCGATCGACGACGAGGCGATGGTCGAATATCTCGAACCCCTTCGCCCGCACCGCTACCGGGCCATCCGGCTGCTGGAGATCAGCGGCCAAGCCCACAAACCGAAATTCGGTCCGCGCACCCCGCTCACCGATCACACCTGGCACTGAAGGTCACCTTTGGTCAGTCACACGCTGTGAAGGTGACATTCAGTCGGGATCACAATTGCAGTGCCCGCTCGTCCAAGACGCATTTGCCCGATTCGACCAGGGTGGTCCGGGCCCGGCGGCGCACCAGGCACTGGTCGACGGTGCAGTCGATGTGCAATTGCATTGCCGCGTGCGCCTGTTCGTCGGTCATCACGCCGGGGTCGCTACCGCAGACCAGCAGACCGGCGACGTGCATGTTCAGATTCGTCAGTTGCATCAGGCGACCCCAACCCGCTCGCGGGTGGCGCCGAGTAGTCGGGAGCGCCGTGGGGCGGGCCGTTCGTCCCACGGCGCGAGGTGCACCGCCAGGCCGACCGCCTCGAGCGCGGTGAGCCCCACCTCGTCGGCCAGCTCGCCGACGGTGTCGAGGAGGCTTGGCACCACCTCGGCAACCCGCAGCGCCGCAACCGCTTGCGCGCAAGTGAGGGTGCGTCCGGGCAGATAGGAAACCACCCAGCTCTCCTGCCCTACGCTGCGCGCTCGATGCGGTGTCAGATCGCTGGTCATCAACGACGACCCTATGACTTGTACGGCCATGACTCCTCGTTCCTGCGTGCGGTTTACGGTGCCGCGCTCGATCCGAGCACACTTCCAGCACACCACCGAGGCGGCCCCGACACGGCGTCCTTCGTGGATATCCAAAGATTTCGCGCGAATTCCCAGCACGAAATCCAGCCGGGAGGGCAGGATTCTCCATAGTGGACGAAGAAGTCCGCGATCGACGTTCGACAACGCCACAGCAGAGCCACACGAAGCCCCATTGCCCTTATTGCCCAAGCGAAGTCACGGGGAACCGAGCTTGTGGGTACGCCCCTGATCGCCTCGGGTGAGGAGTCCGAGCACAGAACGGAGCGTACTGTGTCAGCGAGTTCGGCGAGAACAGCAGCGAATTCGGAGCGCGCGGCCTCGGAGACGCACCGCACGCCCGCGGCCTCCGACAACGGCTCGTCCACCCTACCGCGCCGCCAATTGGGGCGATACCTCAGGGACTGGCGTACCCAGGCCGGGCTCACCATCGCCGAGGCCGCCCGCCTGATGGAGTGGGGCGCCAGCACTTTACAACGGCTGGAGAAGGGCCAGGCCGACCGCATCCGCACCATCGACATCCAGGAGCTGTGCCGCATCTACGGCATCCCCGACGAACTCTGCGACGGGCTCAAGGGCTTGGCGCAGCAGGCGGCGGTCAAGAGCTGGTGGCACGCCTTCGGTGACCTGATCCCCGAAAACTTCGACGTCTATGTCGGTTTGGAGGCCTCGGCCCGCGAGCTCCGCTCCTACCAGTCCGAACTCGTGCTGGGGTTGCTGCAGACCCCCGACTACACCAGGGCGCTCAACCGGCTCTGCTACCCCGACGACACCGAGGACGAGATCGAACGGCGCGTCCAGCTGCGCACGCAGCGCCAAGCTCTCGTCACCCGACGGGTCTCGCCCGCCACCGTGGACGTGGTGTTGCACGAGTCGGTGTTGCACCGCTCGGTGGGTGGCTCGAAAGTGATGGCGGCGCAGCTACGTCATCTTGCCGATTTCAGCACCAGACCCAATGTCTCCCTGCGTATCCTGCCGTTCGCGGCCGGCGTCCCGCTCGGCGATTCCACGGGTCCGTTCACCGTTCTAGGGTTCGGCACCGACAGCAAGGGACATCAGGTAGAGCCTCCGGTGGTGTACGTAGAGGGTTTCACCGGAGACCTCTACCTCGAAAGACCGGCCGATGTTGAGCGTTACCACCTGGCACACGAGTGCCTCCAGCGCTCTGCGCTGGATATCCAACCCAGTAGACATCTGCTTCGGCAGTTAGCGAAGGAGTGTGCGGCATGAGGACGGAACTCGTCGGCGCGACTTGGATCAAGAGCACCCGTTCCGGCAGCAGGGACTGCGTGGAAGTGGCCTTTCTGCCCGGTGGGCAGGTCGGCGTCCGCGACAGCAAGAACCCGGAGGGCCCGGCCTTGATCTTCACGCCCAGCGAGTGGGACGCCTTCTCCGCGGGGGTGGCGGACGGCGAATTCGCACGCCCGTGAACATCTCTGGCGAATTGGTGAACGACAAGCTCGGCGCGGCCGTGGATCTGGCCGCCGCCGAGTGGCGTGGCGCGAACGGCGCGGGATCCCAGGGCGTTCAGGTGGCGCTGCTCGCGGCGGGCTATGTCGCTCTGCGCAGCGCCGAGGACCCCGACGGTCACGTGCTCGTCTTCACCCCGGGGGAATGGGCGGCCTTCACCGCCGGCGTGAACGACGGGGAATTCGAGCTACCGTGAGGTTCGACGGCCCGGCCCGGCGGCGTGTGATCCCGCCCGGCCGGGCCGTGGCGTATCCGGCGCTGTGATCATCTCTGCGGGGAAGATCACGAAACGGAGCAGATTCGACAACGAATACACGTTTACCCGAGCTGCGCACGGGTAGCCCATAATTCGTGGACCGCGGGTTGAAGAACCCCCCACCTCGGTACAAGAAGTTGCGGCCGGGCGATTGGGTGGAATGGCTGATCGTCGCGCTGCTTTTCGCGGTGTCATCGGTGGGCGTGTATGTACTCACCAGCTCACTGCTGTCGGCCTTGTTCGTCGGTGTGCTGGTGTGGCTGGTCGCCATCGGCGTCGTCGCGATGCTGTGAACGGGTGCGCCGGCCGGCCGGGTGCGAACCCGGCCGGTTGACATCCGCCCCTCAGCGTCGAAAGAGCTTGTTCCCCAACCAGACCAGCGGATCGTACTTGTTGTCGACGACCCGTTCCTTGAGCGGGATCAGCGCGTTGTCGGTGATCTTGATGTGCTCCGGGCACACCTCGGTGCAGCACTTGGTGATGTTGCACAGGCCGAGGCCCTGGTCGTCCTGGGCCAATTCGCGCCTATCGGCCACGTCGAGCGGATGCATCTCGAGCTCGGCGATGCGCATCAGGAAGCGCGGACCGGCGAAGGCCTGCTTGTTCTCCTCGTGGTCGCGCACCACGTGACAGGTGTTCTGGCACAGGAAGCATTCGATGCACTTGCGGAACTCCTGCGACCGCTCCACATCCACCTGTCGCATCCGGTAGTCACCGGGCTTCAGGTCCGGTGCCGGAGTGAACGACGGGATCTCCCTGGCCTTCTCGTAGTTGAACGACACGTCCGTCACCAGGTCGCGGACCACCGGGAAGGTGCGCATCGGCGTCACGGTGATCAGCTCGTCCGGCTCGAAGGTGGACATGCGGGTCATACAGAGCAGGCGCGGACGCCCGTTGACCTCCGCGGAGCAGGAACCGCACTTGCCCGCCTTACAGTTCCACCGCACCGCTAGATCGGGCGCCTGGGTGGCCTGCAGCCGGTGGATGATGTCCAGCACCACCTCGCCCTCGTTCACCTCGACGGTGAAATCCTCGAGCGCGCCACCATCGTGATCGCCGCGCCACACGCGGAATCTGGCGTCGTAACCCATTGCTACGCCTCACCTTCCGTGGCCGAAACCGAACCGTCCGGGTGCCCGGCGAGTTCGGCGGAGTTGTAATACTTTTCGAGTTCGGTGAGGTCGAACAGCGCGAGCAGGTCATCGCGCATCGGCACCTGGTCTTCGGGCGTCACCCGCACCCTCGGCACATCGGCCGACGCGTCGTCCGGGTCGATCGCGCAGACCAGCAGTTTGTTGCGCCAGGCCGGGTCCATCGACGGGAAGTCGTCGCGGGTGTGCCCGCCGCGGCTCTCGGTGCGCAGCAGCGCCGCCTGCGCCACGCACTCGCTGACCAGCAACATGTTGCGCAGGTCGAGGGCGAGATGCCAGCCCGGATTGAACTGCCGGTGCCCCTCCACGGTGACGTGCGCGAAGCGTTCCCGCAGCACGCCGAGTCGTTCGATGGCCTGCTCCAGCTCGTGCTCCTTGCGGATGATGCCGACCAGATCGTTCATCGCCTGCTGCAGATCCGTGTGCAGGGTGTAGGGGTTCTCCCCCGCCCCGTCGGCGGGTGGATCGAACGGCGCCACAGCCGCTTTCGCCGCCGCAGCGATGTCGGCGTCGGCCACCGCGGGGTGTTCGGTCAGCTGTTCCACGTACATCGCCGCGCCCAACCCGGCCCGGCGACCGAAGACCAGCAGGTCCGACAGCGAGTTGCCGCCGAGCCGGTTCGAGCCGTGCATGCCGCCGGAGCATTCGCCCGCCGCGAAGAGCCCGGGCACCGTCGCCGCACCCGTGTCCGGGTCGACCTCGATGCCGCCCATCACGTAGTGGCAGGTCGGCCCGACCTCCATCGGCTCCTTGGTGATGTCGACGTCGGCCAGCTCCTTGAACTGGTGGTACATCGAGGGCAGCCTGCGCCGGATCTCGTCGGCGGGCAGGCGCGAGGCGATGTCGAGGTAGACGCCGCCGTGCGCGGTGCCGCGGCCCTCCTTGACCTCGGAGTTGATGGCGCGCGCCACCTCGTCGCGCGGGAGCAGGTCGGGCGTGCGGCGGGCGGAGTCGTTGTCCTTCAGCCACTGATCGGCCTCGGCCTCGGTCTCGGCGTACTGGCCCTTGAACACCGAGGGGATGTAGTCGAACATGAACCGCTTGTCGTCGGTGTTCTTCAGAACGCCGCCGTCGCCGCGCACGCCCTCGGTGACCAGGATGCCCTTCACACTGGGCGGCCAGACCATGCCGGTCGGGTGGAACTGCAGGAACTCCATGTTGATCAGCGTCGCCCCGGCACGCAGCGCGAGCGCGTGACCGTCACCGGTGTACTCCCAGGAGTTCGAGGTGACCTTGTACGACTTGCCGATGCCGCCGGTCGCCAGCACCACCGCGGGCGATTCGAAGAGCACGAACTTGCCCGATTCGCGCCAGTAGCCGAACGCGCCGGAGATCCGGTCGCCGTCCTTGAGCAACTCGGTGATGGTGCACTCGGCGAACACCTTGATCCGCGACTCGTAGTCGCCGGTCTCCGCGTGATCCTCCTGCTGCAGCGAGACGATCTTCTGCTGCATGGTGCGGATGATCTCGAGACCGGTGCGGTCGCCGACGTGCGCGAGGCGGGGGTAGGTGTGGCCGCCGAAGTTGCGCTGGCTGATCCGGCCGTCGGCGGTCCGGTCGAACAGCGCGCCGTAGGTCTCCAGTTCCCAGACCCGATCCGGCGCCTCCTGGGCATGCAGTTCCGCCATGCGCCAGTTGTTGAGGAACTTGCCTCCGCGCATGGTGTCCTTGAAATGGGTTTGCCAACTGTCCTTTTCGTTGGCGTTGCCCATCGAGGCGGCGCAGCCGCCCTCGGCCATGACGGTGTGCGCCTTACCGAACAGGGACTTGCACACCACCGCGACGGAGAGCCCGTGTTCGCGGGCCTCGATCACCGCGCGCAGTCCGGCGCCACCGGCACCGATAACGACGACGTCGTACTTGTGCCGTTCCACTTCTGGCATTGCCGCGAGTACTCCTGAGTCGAGCGGTCAGTTGATGAACCGCAGGTCCGAAATGGTGTTGCTGGCCACCAACATCACGTAGAAGTCGGTCAGCACGAGGGTGCCGAGCGTGGTCCACGCCAGCGCCATGTGTCGGGTGTTCAGCTTGGACACCTGGGTCCAGAACCAGTACCGCACCGGGTGGGCCGAGAAGTTCTTCAACCTGCCGCCCGCGATGTGCCTGCACGAGTGGCACGACAGCGTGTAGGCCCACAGCAGGATCACGTTGCCGAGCAGAACGATGTTGCCGAGGCCGAAGCCGAACCCGCCGTCCTTGCCGTGGAAGGCGATCACCGCGTCGTAGGTGTTGATCAGCGAAACCACCAGCGCCACATAGAAGAAGTAGCGGTGCGAGTTCTGGATGATCAGCGGCAGCCGGGTCTCGCCGGTGTACTTGGCGTGCGGCTCGGCGACGGCGCAGGCGGGCGGGGAGAACCACACCGACCTGTAGTAGGCCTTGCGGTAGTAGTAGCACGTCAGGCGGAAGCCCAGCAGGAAGGGCAGCACCACGAAGCCCAGCGGAATCCACATCGGCAGTTCGCCGAAGGGTTCGCCGAAGTGGCTGGAGCCCGGGACGCACGAGGCGCTCAGGCACGGTGAATAGAACGGCGTCAGGTAGTGGTAGTCCGGCACCCAATATGCCGTTCGCGCAAACGATCTGACGGTCGCGTAGATGACGAAGGCGGCCAGTCCGAGCACGGTGACCAGCGGCGGCACCCACCAGCGGTCGGTGCGTAGCGTGCGCTCGGCGATACGGGCCCTGGTCTTGCTGAAAACGCCGGTCCCCTGCTCGGGGGTGGCGGTCGGTGCGGCACTCACAGGTGGATGCCTCGCTGATCTGCTCTGCGGACGGTGATCGATACCGACCGCGATCCAATGTGATGCTGAGCACCATACGACACGCCAGCTATGGCTCGAGCGCGGTCCCGGCAATCCCGACCCGCGTGGCCTCCTATGATTTGCGCCACACAGCGGCCTCGCGCGCGTCTCCATTCCGGCGGCGCGGTAAACAATTCGAACTTCGCTCGGCGAGAACGATATTCACACCGGACGGCCCGCTGGATTCGCTGACGCCGAATTTCGGTCCTGATCCTGAGACGGACGACGATGCGCGCGGCGGCGGGATCGGCGGGTGCCGGAGGATCTGGGCACAGGTACGGCGTCGCGGCTGCTCCCGCGGTGTTCCGCGAGGTGCGGGCGTCGCTCGAGTCCGGCGCGTCGAGCGGGACCGCTTTCGCTTCGGCCTCGATGGCATCCGGTTACGAGCGTGCCGCCCGTACCGACAGCGGCGCCCGTCCGCGATTACGGACGAGCGCCGCTGGGTGTTTGCTATTTCGTACGCGGCCGGGAGTGGAAACCTAGGCCTTCGTCCTGCGCGCCCATCCACGCCGCCTCGTCGGACTTGCTGTCCGGGACGTAGATGGTCTCCTGCGGTCGGCGGGTCACCTCGGGCGGCGGTGACTGCTCGAACTCGTCGGCGTCGATGACGAGCCGTTCGAGGTCGTTCTCCAGCCGCCGCACCGTGTTCGCGTCGCCATAGTGGGAGCGCAGTGCGCCGATGGATTGCCGGAGCTGGTTGACCGCGTAGCGCAGTTCCGCGATGTCGCTGCGTGTCATCGTTACCTCCTGTGTTCCTCGGTGGCCGTGCGATCCCGGTCGGCACCTACGGTTCCGGAGATCTCCCCAGGGCCGCACCCCACCGAGTCGTGTGACCCACCACACAACGTGATCTACAACACAGTACAGAAAGATTCCCGAACAAGCTCGTGCGATTCGGGATTCTCAGATTTGCGGATAGATTGCCCGCATCTTCGGGGGATGGTTCCAGCGTGCGTGCTCCCGCGGCGGTTCGCAACCGCAGGGCGATATTCGAGCCGGCTCAGCTCGCCGCGGCGTACTCGGGGCCGGGCGTGGTCATCGTTCCCGAGGCACGGTTCACCAGCGCGACGATCGACAAGGCGACCTCCTCGGCACGCTCCAGGATGACGCTGTGACCCGCGCCCTCGATCCGCACCAGTTCGGAGTTGGTGAGCTGGGAGGCGAGCAGCACCGAGTGCGCGAACGGCACGACGATGTCGGCCGAGCCGGCCAGCACCAGCGCCGGAATGCCGCCGAGCCGGTGCAGCGAGGCGGTCTCGTCGAAGGTGATCAGCGAGCCGAGGAAGCTGGACATGGTCAGCAGCGGCGTCTCGTTGAGCATGGCCGTGGCGACGGCGATCATCCTCGGGTTGATCTTCCTGGTGCCGAAGCTCGCCTCGCGCATGATCGGCTCGAAGATGCGGCGGGAGAACTGCTTCGACGCCTGCATGACCCGCGGCGCGCGCACCACCGCCGCCTGCAGCGAGGTGACGGCGTACCGGTGCAGGAGCCTGCCGATGCCCACCTCGTTGAGTCCGTTGGCGATGCCCGCGATCAGCCCGACGCCGAGCACCTTCGTGCCGATGGCCTCGGGGAACAGCCGGGCGTAGGCGAGTACCACCATCGCGCCCATCGAATGCCCGACCAGCACCACCGGGCCGGTCGCCGCGATGGTGCGCAGCACGGCGTCGAGATCGTGGCCGAGTTGGTCGATGGTGTAGGTCGACGGGTCGGCGACGCCGGACTCGCCGTGGCCGCGGTGGTCGTAGAAGACCATCCGTACGCTGTCGCCCCACTCGCGCGTCAGCTCTTCGCGCAGGAAGGTCCACGATTCGGTGCGCAGGCAGTGCCCGTGCACGAACACGACGGTGAGCGGCGCGTCGTCGGCGCCGAAGGTGCGGACCGAGATCGGGACACCGTCATCGGCCGACACCGTCACACGGTGGCCGTCGTGATCGGCGGCGCGGCGGGCGATGGTCGACATGAGATTCTCCTGCCGGGCACCTGGTCGGAGCGTCTTGCCAGGATGTCGATATCCATTTCCGCGCCGTTAACCGCCCATACCGGACGTTATGGACACGTTGTCCAACCGAGGCCGCCGGTCGATCACGCCGGTCGGTGCGACCGGACGAAGGCCGCGTTCGGCGGGAGCGCGGGCGGATGATCGCCTGGCTCGCGGTCGCTTCGCCGGAGAATCTACGGGAAGCTAGTCGGATTGCTAGATACGAGTAGATCTTGATCGACAGGTCGCTCGCGACCCTGCTATTCGGCGGTCTATCGAACCTCCTAGAACTCGGTAGATTCCCTTACCGCGCTCGCGAGTTCGGTAATCTAACGGTTTCTAGCGGATCTGCCATATATGGGCAGATTCGCATAACGGTGCCACTTGGTCATCGAGCACCGCCCCACGTCTGTGCTCACGCAGCACTTGCATGACGCCCGGTGGGGACGGCCCACCGGGCGCACGCCCCGCTCGCTACGGGCTGGCGTGGGTCTTCGTCGACGGCAGGAACGGCCGCAGCAGATTCGTCTCCGTGGACGGACCGATCTGCCATTCGGCGATCCACGGCCCCGTGCCCTCGCTCGGGTCGATGACGCCGTCCTCCAACCACGTGTACCGCCCGTCCAGCACGCCCCTGGTGAGGGTGCGGTCCTCGTCGTCGGTGTTCTCCCAGAGCCGGTCGAAGAGCTCGCGCACCCGGATGCGCGATTGGCGGCAGAACGTATCGGCGAGTTCGACGGCCGCGTGGCCCTCCGGCTCACCGGTGGCGCGCTGGGCTTCGGCCCGGACGCACGCCGCCGACATGGCGAACAGCTCGGCGCCGATGTCGACGATGCGCCCGAGGAAGTTCTGCCGGTACTCGAGGCCGGCCTGCCAGCGCGCCATGCCGTACATCAGCGAGCGCGCCTGCTTGCGGGAGGTGCGTTCGACGAACCGCAGATGCCTTGCCAGCGGACCGAATTCGGCGTAGGTACCGGTGACGGTGCCCGCGCCGACCGCGAGCTGCGGGAACCACTTGGCGTAGAAACCGGTGGCGCCGACGGCGGCCTTGGCCTTGTCCTTGAACTCGGCCTTGCGGTCGACGAGCGCGCCCGCGGCGGCCATGTGCGCGTCGGCCATCTCGCGGGCGATCAGCAGCCGCATGATCTCGCTGGAGCCCTCGAAGATCCGGTTGATGCGCAGGTCGCGCAGCAGCTGTTCGGCGCCGACCGCCCGCTCACCGCGCGCGGCGAGCGACGCGGCGGTCTCGTAGCCGCGTCCGCCGCGGATCTGCACCAGCTCGTCGGCGATCTTGCAGCTCATCTCGCTGGCCCACAGCTTGGCGAGCGCGGCCTCGATGCGGATGTCGTTGCGGTCCTCGTCGCACATGGTCGCCGAGAGATCGAGCGCCGCCTCCAGCGCGTAGGTGGTCGCGGCGATGAACGAGATCTTCTCGCCGACGGCGGCGTGCTCGCCGACCGGCCTGCCCCACTGCACGCGCTGGGCGCTCCACTCCCTGGCGATCTTCAGCGACCATTTCGCGGCGGCGGTGCACATCGCGGGAATGGCGAGCCGCCCGGCGTTCAGCGTCGTCAGCGCGATCTTCAGGCCGTCGCCCTCCCTGCCGATCAGGTTGCGCTTCGGCACGCGCACGTTGTGCATCCGCGTGACGCCGTTCTCGATGCCGCGCAGACCCATGAACGCGTTGCGGCGCTCGACCGTGATTCCCGGGGTGTCGGCCTCGACGACGAACGCGGAGATGCCGCCGCGGTGCCCTTCGCTCTTGGGCACCCGCGCCATCACCACGAGCAGTTCGGCGACGACGCCGTTGGTGGTCCAGAGCTTCACGCCGTTCAGCTCGTAGGCCTCGCCGTCGGCGGTCGGGGTCGCCGTGCTCGCCATGCGGGCCGGGTCGGAACCGACATCGGGTTCGGTGAGCAGGAACGCGCTGACCGCGCCCGCCGCGCAGCGGGGCAGGAACTCGGCCTTCTGCTCGGGGGTGCCCGCCAGCTTGAGCGGTTCCGGCACGCCGATGGACTGGTGCGCCGAGAGCAGCACGCCGAGGCTGGGGTGCGCCGAACCGACGAGCATCAGCGCGCGGTTGTAGCCGTACTGGGTCAGGCCCTGGCCGCCGTAGGACTCCGGGATCTTCAGGCCGAAACAGCCGAGCTCGGCGAAGCCCTTGACGTATTCGTCCGGGATGCGGCCCTCGGCCTCGATCACCGAGCCGTCGATGCTCTCGCAGAGTGGCCGCAGCCGCGCCAGGTAGGCCTCGGTGCGTGCGGCCTCCTCGGCGCCCGGCCGGGGGTACGGGTGAATCAGATCGAGCCGGAACCGTCCGAGAAACATCTCCTTGGCGAACGACGGTTTGGCCCAACTGGTTTCGCGGGATTCCTCGACTAGTGCGCGAGCCTGTTCTTCGGTGGCGTCGACTTTCGCGGCAGTCGCCATGGTGTCCTCCTCGGACGTGATCAGAATCACATTCGAGTGTAGAAAAGTCGGTTACTCACCGGTAGGGATATGGGCCGATCGATATCTATCGATTTCTAATGATCTTGATAGAGAGCCAGGGCGTATCAATGGCCGCGCATCACACGCTGCGCAGATAGCGGCCGAAATGCGGGACCGTGAAGCCGATCGTGCCGCGCTCGGCCGAGTAGATCAGCCCCTTCTTGATCAGGCCGTCCCGTGCGGGCGAGAGCGAGGCCGGTTTGCGCCCGAGTTCGCTCGCCACCGCGGCGGTCGCGACGGGACCGTCGTCTCCGGACAGATCGGCCATCGCGCGCATGTACTCGCGCTCCGCCGGGGTTGCCCGTTCATAGCGGGAACCGAAGAAGCCAACCGCGAGCTCTTCTTCGGCCGCTGGCGAGGCCACCTCGACGTCCTCGGCGGTGATCGGGCTCTCCGGCGCTTGGTCCCACGCCGCCTTGCCGTACGCCTGCACGAAATAGGGGTAGCCGTCGGCTCTCTCGTACAGCGCGTCCAACGCGTCCTCGGTGAACTTCACCTCCTCGCGCTCGGCGGGCGCGATCAGCGCCTGGTCGGCCGACTCCCGGTCCAGGCGATCGATCCGGTGGTAGCTGAACAGACGCTCCGAGTAGCTCTTCGACGCGGACAGCACCGCGGGCAAATGGGGCAAGCCCGCTCCGACGACGATCAAAGGCGCGCCGTCCTGGCTCAATTCGTGGCAGGCGCCGCAGATCGCGGAGATGTCGGCGGCGCCGAGGTCCTGCATCTCGTCGATGAAGATCGCCATGCCGACGCCGATGTCGCTGGCCAGCCCCGCCGCCTCCTTGAGCAACTCCACCAAGTCGATCTCGATGTCGCCGGAGTCGGCGCGGCCCGAGACCGCGGGCACGTCGATGCCGGGCTGCCAGCGTTCCCGCATGCCCTTGTCCGCGGTGGCCCGCAACGCGAAGGCCTTGAGAATGCCGAGGAAGTCGTCGACCCGCTCGGGATTGCGGTGCGCCATGGCGATGGCGCGGGTGGCCATGTGCAGCGCGGAGGAGAGCGGTCGGCGCAGTTCCTGGTCCGGCCGCGCCTCGATCTTGCCGGTGCCCCAGCCGCGCGAGATGGCGGCCGAACGAAGTTGATTGAGCAAGACCGTCTTTCCGACGCCGCGGAGGCCGGTGAGCATCACGCTGCGTTCCGGCCTGCCCCGCGCGACGCGCTCGAGCACGATGTCGAAGGCCTTCAGTTGCTTGTCGCGCCCGGCGAGTTCGGGCGGGCGCTGGCCCGCGCCGGGTGCGTACGGATTGCGCACGGGGTCCATGCCGACACACCGTAGCGCGTTCGGACACAAGAATCTTCCTATCTCTACCCGATGTCGTAGAGAGGGGTATTTCGCGCTTGTCTTCCGCGTGGAAGTCTTTACGCTTGGGGCGGTTCGGTGAACGGTCCGAGTGGGAACGGAGGAGTCATGTCCGAGGAATCAGCTCCCCATACCACCGCCGAGGTGGTCGAGTCCTGGACCGTGCCGGCCGGAGCGACCCAGGCCGGGCTGATCCGGTCCAACATCCTCGTGGCCATCGAGCAGGGCTACGACGATCCGCAGCTGGTCGCCGATCTCGCGGTCGGTCCGCTGGTCATGGCGCTCGGCAAGCTCGAGGTCGGCCTCGCCGAGGCGCGGCGGCGCATCGAGGAGCTGGAACGAGCGCTCGCCGAGCGCGACGCGCGGTCCTGAACTCGCCAGTCGCGCTTCGTAACACTGTCTCGTGCGCCGAGACCTGGCCGTGACCTGACCGCCTCGGCATCATTTCGCCCGGTCGTCCAGTGAATTCTCACAAGGCCTGGAAAAGGCCACGCTGTGCGCTGGACAACACCGCGCCGACATCGTAATCTCTTCGTGACTTCGTGGAGGGAGTCGCTTCGTAAGAGGAGTGGCGCCATGAAGTCACCGCCTAAACGGCAGTCGGCCCCACCAGGATCCGCCTGTCGTGCCGGGGACCCACAGGTTCGTCTGGGGTGAATCCGCGAAGGCCGCAGGGCCGGAGTGGTAGGGCCGATCTTCCCGGCCCGAACCCGTCAGCTAACCCGGTCGGCGGAAGAGCAGGAAGATCGGAGACTCAGCTCGGTGGGTAAACACAGCTTGCAGCGGGAATCGCGACTGCCGAATTCCGTGAAGGGTGCTCTCGTCATGGGTGCGGTGGCCGCCACCGGCGCGATGCCCGCGGTGCCCGCGATGGCCGCCACGATCAACATTCCCGGCATCGGTGGTTTCGATGTTCCGGTACCCCAAGAGTTCGAGCAGCCGGTCCAGCAGCTCAATCAGCAGCTCCAGCAGGCGCTCGCCGCGCCGCAGGCCGCTGCCCCGCAGCAGGCGCCGCTCGCCGCGCCGCAGTTCCCGAACTTCCAGATGCCCAACCCGTTCCAGGTGCAGAACTCTCCGGGTGACATCGCTCTGGACGCCGCCAAGACCAAGGTCGGCGCCATGTACTCCTGGGGCGCCGCGGGCCCGTCCAGCTTCGACTGCTCCGGCCTGGTGAAGTGGGCCTACCGGCAGGCCGGTATCGAGCTGCCCCGCACCAGCTTCGAACAGTCCCACGTCGGCGCTCCCGTCGCCTTCCAGGACCTGCAGCCCGGTGACATCGTCGTTACCAACGGCGGCGGCCACGTCGGCCTGTACGCGGGCGACGGCAAGCTGCTCAACGCGGTCCAGTCGGGCCAGCCGGTGTCGTACACCCCGCTGCGTCCGGACATGGTGGTCACCGCGCGTCGCATCGTGGAGTGAGAGTCCGCCTCGGACAAGTCCGTCGCTGACTGAGCGCGGCTGGAGCGAAGGCCGACGTACGCATAGGCTGGACCGGTGCCGAAGGGAGAACAGGCTGTCTCGACGCAGGCCAGGGTCGATTCCTGGACCTGGGCGGTGCGCCTGTTCAAAACCCGGTCCGCCGCCGCGGAGGCCTGTCGAGGCGGGCATGTCCGCGTCAACGGCAGCACCGCGAAACCCGCCCAGCCCGTGCGGCCGGGCGACGAGATCCGCATCCGCGCGGGCGGTGTCGAACGCATCGTGATCGTCGAGCGTGTCATCACCAAGCGCGTCGGCGCGCCCGTCGCCGCGCAGTGTCTGATCGACCGCAGTCCGCCCCCGCCCTCCCGCGAGATCCTCGCGACCATGCCGCGCCGAGACCGCGGCTCCGGTCGCCCGACCAAGCGGGAGCGGCGCGAGACGGATCGTCTCCTCGGCCGCACCGAGGACTGACGTTCACGGCGTGGGCCGGTTGCCGATCGTCACCAGGTGCGGAAGCCGGCCCGCGCCGAAGAGCCTGCGGCATTCGCCGCGCCGCAGTTTTCCGCTGGAGGTCTTGGGGATTCCGCCCGGCTCCACGAGCACGACCGAACCCGGCATCACCTCGTGCGCCGTCGCCACCGCGGCCCTGATTCGCCGCGCGATCTCCGCGAGCACGTCGGCTTCGGCGGCGGCCGCGGCGAGTTCCGCGACCACCACCAGATCCTCGCGTCGTCCGTCGTCGTGGCCGAAGGCGGTCACGTGGCCGGGACGCACTTCCGGCGCGTGATCGGTCACCGTCGATTCGATGTCGGACGGGTAGTGGTTGCGGCCGTCCACCACGATGAGGTCGTCGAGCCTGCCCGCGATGTACAGCTGGCCTTCGAAGACGAAGCCGAGATCGCCGGTGCGCAGCCAGCGTTGGGACCGTCTCGCCAGCGTGACGCCGAACGTCTCGTCGGTCGCGGCGTGCCTGCCGAAGTAGCCCCCGCCGACGTTCGGGCCCGCCACCCAGATCTCGCCCACCATCGCAGCGGGCAGCTCGGTTCGGGCGGCCGGATCGACCACCGTGACCCGCTGTCCAGCCGGAAAGCCGCAGCCGACGAGCGGTATTCCGGCGTCGGTCTCGTCGACGATCGCCCTGCCTTCGGCGAGACCCGCCCGATCGAAGCGGTGCGTCACCGGGTCGGCGGCTTGATCACCGATCGTCACCGTGAGCGTCGCCTCCGCGAGGCCGTAACCGGGCGTGTGCGCGGAGTGCCGGAAACCGTTGGCCGCGAACGTCTTCGAGAACAGCTCCAGCACCTCGGCGCGGATCGGTTCGGCGCCGTTGAGCAGCGCGTCGAGGGCGGAGAGATCCAGCTGCTCGCGTTCCTGCGGCGTGGTGCCCGAAACAGCCAGCGCGAGCGCGAAATTCGGGGCGCCCGTGGTGCCCGCCCGGTAGTCGGCGCAGGCGCGCAACCACCGGATCGGGCGCTTGACGAATTCCGTCGGAGCCATGGTCACGCCGAGCACGCCGGAATACAGCGGCAGTGCCAGCGCCAGCACCAAGCCCATGTCGTGGAAGAACGGCAGCCAGGTGACGATGGGTTTGTGTCGCGCGGCGGGCACCGCGGTCCAGAGCTGTCCGAGCGCCGCGCCGAGATTCGCGTGACTCACCTCCACACCGGCGGGCGCCTTGGTCGAGCCGGAGGTGTACTGGAGATACGCGGGCCCGGCGCCGACGGGATCGAGCACCGGATCCGCGGTCTCCGCGGTCGTCGGTTCGGCGGGCAGCCGGTGAATGTGGCCGAGCGCCGCACCCATGCTCGCCTCGGTCGCCGCGTCGCCAGGGGAGAGCAGGCTGAGCGCGGGACGGGAGTCGGCGAGCGCGCCTTCGAGCCGCGCGGTATTGCGCGTGCCGGAGACCGGGAAGAGCGGCACCGCGACGCGATCGGCATAGAGGCAGGCGAGGAAGGCCACCACGTAGTCGAGACCGTGTGCGCACAAGATCGCCACGCGGTCGCCCGGTTCGGTGGCCCCGCGGAGCTGCCGCGCGAGTGCGCCTGCGGCGCGGTGCAGTTGCGCGTATGTCAGGGAACGCGGGTCGCAAGCCGTTCCGCGGTAGCGCAATTCGACGAACGCCTCGGCATCGGGCTTGGTCGCCGCCCACGCAGCGATACGCGCGGCGAGCGGGCTGGGGAATTCGGCTGTCACGATGCCTCGCTGTCGTTCGCGGCGACCCGGTCGGCGAGCGCGGCGCCGAGGGCGGCGATGGTGGGGTGCTGGAAGAGTTCGGCCGTCGAGATCGCGATGCGCAGCCGCGCCTCCAGCGTGCGGCGCACCTCGATGGCGAGCAGTGAGCTGAGACCGAGATCGTTGAAATCATCGGTCGGACCGATCGTTTCGGCCGGAAGGTCCAGGGTGGCGGCCAGGACCCGGCGAATGGCGGCGGCGATCGGCTCCGGTTCGGCCGGTGCGACGCCGTCGGATCGGCGGATCGGGTAACCCAGACCACCGACCGTCGCAGCGGAAACACCGTCCGAATTCGGTGATCTCTCGAAGGCAGACGGTTCGCCGAGGAGCTCGCGCAGCCGGGACGCCACCGGCGACCGGTCGTCGGTCGGCGTGTAGTCCAGAGCGAGCAGATACGGTCCGCGGTACCGCAGGGCCTTGGCCAGCATCGCCGCGCCACGCTCCGCGTCGAGGGCGTTGATCCCCGCACGGCGCAGGTGCTCCGCGCCGCCCGCCGTCGCCGCGAGGCCCGTCGCCCACACTCCCCAGCCGATGCTGAGCACCCGGCGGTCTCCCGCCGCGGCGGCGACCGCGTCCATCGCGGCGTTGGCCGCCGCGTACGCCGCCTGGCCCGGCGCGCCGAAAGCGCCGGTGGCCGAGGAGAACAGGAGCACGAAATCGGTGGGGTCGGCGGCCGTCAGCGCCACCAGGTCGGCGGCGGCGCCTGCCTTCGGCGCGAACATCCTGGCCAGCTGGTCCGCGTCGACGGCCTCGAAGGCGGCGTCCTCCAGCGCGCCCGCGGCGTGCACCACGCCGCGGATGGTGGAACCGCATTCGCGAATGTCGTTGAGCGCGTTGGCGAGGTCGCTGCGATCGGCCACGTCGCAGCCGACGACGACCACGTGGTCCTCGGAGCCGTCCAGCACGGCGGGGACCGGGCGGGGTGAACGCGTCAGCACCACCACGTCGCGCGCGCCGGCGTCCAGCAGCCAGCGCACCGCGACCGCGCCGAGCGCGCCGAGGCCGCCCGTCACCACGTACGTTCCGTCCGGGTCGATCACGATGGGCGGGACGTCCGGCGCGGCAGGGACGAACCGCCGCATCGCCAGTTCGCCTTCGGCCACCGCGAGTTCGGCCGGGTGCGTGTCCTCGGTGATCAGCTCGACGAGCCGGGGCAGCGTGCGCGCATCGGTATCGGACCAGAGCAGCCGCACCGGACGGCCGGATTCGAGCTGGAGCGTCCGGGTCAGCCCGGCCAGGGCGTTGGCGGTGAAGTCGTGTCGTGCTCGTCGCGGAAGCAAGACGGTCAGCGAGCCGATCGCCGGATCGGACTGCGCGCGTTGCAGCAGGTCGAGCACGCGGCCGGCCGCGGTCGTCCCGGCCGCGACTTCGCCGCCTTCGGGCCAGACGAGCACCAGCGCGATGCGCTCGGCGGCGTCGCGCGCCAGCAGCACCGACGCCAGGACGGCGGACGCGGCGTCGGGCTCCCGTGCGATCCGTTCGGTCGGCAGTGTGCGCTCCAGTGCGCGGGAGAGTCGAACGGCGAGATCGGACTCCCCGACCACGAGCGCGCGCCTCGGGTCCGGGGCACGGGACGGGCTCGTTCTCCGCGCCGTTGGTGGATAGATCGTCGCGGCGTCGGTTGGCGAGGTGCCGAGACTTTCGCTCGCTGATCCGGTCTCGAGGATCGGCTGCCACGTTTCCACGCGGAAGACCGGGCGCTCCTCTTCGCCGAAATCCTCGTCGAGTCGCCCGTGATCCATCGACCCGGCGTCCGCGAAACGCACCCGCACGCCGGAGAACGCCAGCACCGGCACGCCGTGCTGATCGGTGCCGACGATGTCGCCGATCAACCCGCGCGCCGTGCGCGCACGGGTGACGGCGTGCGCCTCGGCCACCACCCGCCCCGGCTCGGTGGACACCCACGCCGTATCCATGGCGATGGGCAGCGGGACGAGCCCGTCGGGCAGCGCGTCCGCCGCGGCGGCGAGCAGGTGCAGGCAACCGTCCAGGGTTGCGGCGCTGTGCAATTCGGCGGCGTCGAAATGGCCGATCGCGCACCCTGGCGCGGCGGCGATGGCGCGCAATGGACGAAAGCGCGGACCGTATTCGAGTCCTCGGCGACGCAGCATGTCGTAGAACGAAGCTGCCGCCAGCGGCCGCATCCGGTGCTGGGCGGCGCGATTGGCGTCGACGGCGCGCATCCACGCGACGATGTCCGCGGGGGTCGGTCCGGGTGCGGGCCGCGCCGAGGCGAGCACCATCGCGCCCGCCTGCGCCCGGACGCCCGCGTCGTCGGTGCGGTAGTCGGCGTCGGGAAGCACGGACAGGTCGGCGCGTTCGTGGACGACGAAATCGGCGATCATCCCGGCCGCCGCACTGTGCGCTTGGTGCAGCAGCCTCCGGACCCAGTGCACGGCGGGCACGGTGGGAACGCCACGCACCACATGGTCTTCCAGCGGGCCGGTGCGGAAAGGGATTGCCGTTGAACCGTTACGGAGTCGCGTGATGAGCTCGAATTGGCCGCGCCGCCAACGCCTGCGCGGCGGCGGAACGACGAACGGTCCGCTCGCCGACCAGTCGAGCGCCCGGCCCTCGTCGTACAACCCGGCCAGACAGCGCAGGAAGGCTCCGGCTTCGTCGTCGCGATCGGCGATCGGGTACGTGGCGTCCCGGAATTCCGGATACTCGCGGGCGGCCGGAGCGAGGACGGGGTGCGGCGCGAGCTCCAGCACCGTCGCCAGTCCGTCTGCGGCGGCGCGCTCCAGGGCGGCCGCGAGTTCCACGGTGCCCGAGGCATTCTCGGCCCAGTAGGCCCGATCCAGCGCGGCGGTCGTCAGCACCGCGCCGCGACGGGTCGTGGAGTAGACGGGCGTGTGTGGTGTTCGCGGGGCCAGATCGCCGAGCCCGCCGACGAATTCGGGCAGCACGGGCGAGACCTGCGGACTGTGCGCGGCGAAGTCGACGGCGATGCGCTGCGCGAACATGCCGCGGCGCTTCGCCCGTCGCACGACGGTGTCGATATAGCGCGGCGTCCCCGACACCACCACCGAACGAGGTCCGTTCACCGCCGCGATTCCGACCTCGGTCCGCACCGGCGCGACCAGCCGCGCCGTCTCGTCCGGGGTCGCCTCGAGCAACGCCATCGCACCCTGCCCGTCGAGCGTCGCGAGGGCACGACTGCGCCGCACCGCCACCAGCGCCGCGTCGGGCAGCGTCAACGCGCCGCTCACGGCCGCCGCCGCGATCTCGCCGAGACTGTGCCCCGCCACCGCGTCGGGTCGAATTCCCCAGGACTCCAACAGCTTCGCCGCCGCGACCTGGTAGGCGAAGATCGCGGGCTGCACCAGATCGGTGGCGGCTCGCCCGTCCTCGCCGAGACCGAACCCGTAGCGCGGGGTCCAGACCTTCGGCCCACCGTGCGCCACGATCGCTTCCGTGGCCTCGGCGAGGGCACGTGCGAACACGGGATAGCGCGCCGCCAGCGCCCGCCCCATCCGCGCATGCTGCCCGCCCTGCCCCGAGAACAGGAACAGCACACCGCCGCGCCGCCGGACCGTGCCGGGTCCGGTGATCGCGGGACCGCTCTCGCCGCGCGCCAATGCCCGCAGTCCGGCGACCGCCGTCGCGCGATCGTGCGCGATCACGCTGGCGCGCGCGTTCTCGGGGAGTAGGCGGGCCGCGGCCGCAGCGAGGGGGCGAAGGGCTGCTGTGGCAGTGGAATGGCCTGTTGTCGTGGCGGTTTCGTATTCGCCGGTAGTTCGTGCCGTCGGATCGAGACCGGGAATGCGTTCGGACGTAGTGGTTTCCGCGATGGCGGTCGCGGAACTGCGGCACCATCCGCTCGACGACGCTCGTGCCGTCCGTTCGGTTGCGTCCGCTGTCGCGGCTACCTCGTCAAGTGTTGGTGGGGCAGTCGTGGAGGGCTTGCGATCGAGTACCGGTCGGGTAGGGGTGAGGGGTTCGCCGTCGAGTGCCGGTCGGGTAGCCGTGGGGGATCCGCTGTCGAGTACCGGTCGGGTAGCCGTGAGGGGTTCGCCGTCGAACACCGGCAATTCACCCTCCGAGTCCAACCGCTGCGCCAACGCCAGCGCCTGGATCTGCAAATCGGCAACGTCGCGCCCGGTCACCGGAATCAGCACCGGCGGCTCCTCACCCCGCGACGCCGCCGACTCCGGATACCCGCGCAGCACGACGTGCGCGTTGGTCCCGCCGAATCCGAACGAGCTGACTCCGGCCAGCCGCTCCTCCGGCGCGGCCGTCCAGTCGACCGGCTCCGTCGGCACCCGCAGCCCGCGCTCCGTCAGCTTCAGCAGCGGATTCGGGGCGTCGAAATGGATGGTCGGCGCGATGACGCCGCGGTGGATCGAGAGCGCGGTCTTGATCAACCCGGTCACGCCCGCCGCCGCCTCGAGGTGGCCGAGATTGGACTTCACCGACCCGATCCAGGTTTCCCCGCCCTCGCCGAGCACGGATGCCAACGCGCCGACCTCGACCGCGTCGCCGAGAGCCGTTCCGGTCCCGTGGCATTCGATGTAGCCCGCGCCGCGCGGGTCGAGACCGGCGCGGGACCACGCGGCGCGCAGGGTCTCTCGCTGGGCGCGTCCGTTCGGCGCGTAGAGGCCGTTCGAGCGGCCGTCGGAACCGACCGCAGCCCCGAGGATCTCGGCGTACACCCGGTTTCCCTCGCGCCGCGCGTCCGCGGTGCGCTGGAGGACGAGCACGCCGCACCCGTCGCTGCGCGTGTAGCCGTCGGCCGCGGCGGAGAACGGCTTGCAACGTCCGTCCTCGGCCAGGAATCCACTCTCGGCCAGATAGTCCGAGGTGTGCGGCAGCAGCGTCAGATTCACGCCGCCGACGATCGCGAAGGGCACGGTCTCGTCCGCGAGCAGCCGCAGGGCGATGTCGACCGCCGCGAGAGAGGACGAGCACGCGCTGTCCACCACCAGGCTCGGCCCGTGCAGGTCCAGCGCGTAGGACAGCCGGTTGGCGATGATGCTGAGCGCCGATCCCGTCACCGCGTACGGCGCGTCCTGCTCACCGCCGCCGAGCACCGTGACGCCGTGGTCGTAGCCGCACGCGCCGAACACCACGGCCGCATCGGAACCTCGTGTGCGATAACCGATTCCGGCGTCGTCGAGCGCTTCGACGGAGACTTCCAGCGCGACCCGCTGCTGCGGGTCCATCAGCGCCGCCTCGCGCGCGGAGATGGCGAACCAGTCGTTGTCGAACCACTCGATGTCGTCGAGATAGCCCGCGCGCCTGGTCACCGACCGGCCCGGAGGTGGATCGCCGGTGGCATCGCGCCCGGCCATCAGCAGCCGCCAGAATTCGTCCAGGCCCGCCGCGCCGGGCACCCGGCACGCCATGCCGACGATGGCGACCGATGGCTGCGTGGACGGAGTGCGTGCGGTCATCGCATCGCGAGAAACTCGGCCAACTGCTCGATATCGGGGTGGTCGTACACGGCTTCCAGCGACACCTCGACGCCCATCGCGTCCTCGAGTCGTGCGGTCAGCCGCGCCAGTTGCGTCGAGCTCAGCCCGAGCTCGGCGAACGGCGTTCGGGTGGACACCGCGGCGGGCGCGACGCCGAGTAACTCGGCGATCGCCGTGACGGCGGCGTCGGTGAGCGCGGCACGTCGATCGCGCACACCGGTATGGCCGTTTCCGGTGGTATCACTTCGCCCGTCCGGCTGACTGGGCCGCATCTCGTCCTCCCTCCCCGTCTCCCGGCGGTTTGCGGCCCGGGAACGGTACCCCCGCGATTATGCCGTACCGGAACAGGCCGGAAAACGTCCGTTTTCCGCTGTCGGCCTGCGCGTTTGGCGACACGCCAAGAGTTCTCGCGGCCCCCGCGTGTCGGCCGGATGCTTTCCGGAAACCGGCCCATCACCTACCGTGACAACCGTGCTCGAACCCGACCGTGCGACGCGCGCCGAGCGGACGCCGACCCTGCCCACCGTGCTGCGCTGTTGCGCCGCGCTCGCCGCGACTCCGGCCAAGCTGTTGCGCCCCCGTCGCCCCGACACCGACCTGCTGGCCCGGCTGACCGTCGCCGAGCCGCCGCGCCCCGCCGCGACCGTCCGGCTGACGGTGCTCGCACAGGGCGACATGACCGCACCGGAGACCATCGTCGCCGAGGGCGTGCGCAGTCTGCGAGAACTGTCGTTGATCATGTCCGCGTTCCTGATCGAGCACCCGAAGGCGAGGTTCATCGTCGACCCGGCGCTGTGCTCCGGCGTGCACGATCGGGTGATACCGGAGCTGCCGTTCCCCGTGCCGCTGCTCGTCGCGCCGGACAAACCGGTGCTCGGCCTGTCCGACGCGCTGGCGGCGCATGACATGGCGGGCAGCGACATCGATTTCGTGATTCCCACGCACCTGCACTGGGATCACGTGTCGGGCCTGCTCGAGCTGCCCGCCGAGGTGCCGGTCCGGTTGCCCGCCGCCGAACACGCGTGGGCCATGCTCGGCGCGCACGCACCCGTCGGCGTGGCGCGCGGCCCCCTGCGCGGTCGCACCTTCGACCCCTTCGAACTCGACGGCCCTCCGGTGCTGACCTTCCCGCGCAGCAAGGACCTGTTCGGCGACGGTTCGGTACTGCTGCTCGACCTGGCAGGCCACACCCCGGGCAGCATCGGCGTGCTGCTCGCGGTGGACGACGGCACCCGCGTGCTGCTCGCGGGCGACGCCGTATGGAGCAAACTCCAAATCGAGCTGCTACGCGAAAAAGCCCCCATGCCCGGCCAACTGTTCGACTCCGACCGCGACGCCGCCTTCGCCGTCATCCACCGCCTGCACGCCCTCCCCGACGACATCGAGATCGTCGCGGGCCACGACCACGCCGCCGTAACCGCCCGCGCCGCCCGCAACCCATCGCGCTGAGGCCGCCGCCCGCCGCCTCCCAGTGCGCTGAGTTGCAACAGTGTCCGCGTAGGCGTTCGCGCGGAGCCGGGCTCCGCGGCAGGCGGCGTGGTGTCGTTGCTGGGCAACGGCCCGGCATCGCGCCACGTGATGGGGTGCTGCTTGTCGCGCACGGCTTCGGATTACGTTGAGTGACACTGTTGCCGGCGTAGGCGTTTGCGCGGAGCCGGTCCACGCGGCAGGCGGCGTGGTGCCGGTTGCTGGGCAGCGGCCTGGCATCGCGCCACGCCCCGGGGTTCGCTTGTCGCGCACGGCTTCGGATTACGTTGAGTGACACTGTTGCCGGCGTAGGCGTTCGAGCGCGCCGTGATCCGCGTGGCGTCCGCGGCCTGGCGCCGCGTGCTGGGCAACGGCCTGGCGTCCCGCGACGCGCCTGCGGCGTCATCTGCCGCGCAGGGCTTCTGCCGCACTGAGCGGCACGGCTGTTCGGCCAAGACGCCCAAGCAGAGCCGCGGTCCGCGCGGCAGGCGGCGTGGTGCCGGTTGCTGGGCAGCGGCCTGGCATCGCGCCACGCCCCGGGGTCCGCTTGCCGCGCACGGCGTTCGAGTCACGCTGGGCGGCAACCCAAGGGGTGTCGGCGGCGATTCTCGCCGGGGTGCGGGCTCGGTGGTCGACGCACGGTGCGTTGGGATTTCGGCGGCGTTGGGGGACGGTTCCCCGGTGTCGAGGTTCCGAGTGGTTCGGCCTACCCAGGTTTGCCTCTGAGCGGTGCTGGGCGCGTTGGGTGCCGTACCCGGCTTACCTCCCGCAGTTGTCGAGCGCGGGTTCGGGTTCCGGCGTGGTCGACCGGCTGTGGTTGCGTTTCCGGGTGGTCGTGTGAGGTGTTCTGTTGCGTCTGTCTAGGGGGCTTCCACCATTTGACTACCGTCGATAGAGAAATGGATTCGACGGTAGTCATATGGCTGCTTTTCGATCTTGATACGCAACCATTCGACTACCGTCGAATTCGCCCGTCCTCAGGCGACGACGTCGGCGAGGCGGGCGGTGATGAGTTGTTCGGCCTCGGACACCATGCGGGCGATGAGTTCGCCGCAGGTCGGGATGTCGTGGATCAGGCCCTGGGCCAGGCCCGCCGACCAGATGCCCGCGTCCAGGTCGCCCTCTTCGAAGACGCGGCGGCCGCGTGCGCCCGCGACCAGCTCGCGCACGTCCTCGAAAGTGCCGCCCGCCTTCTCGATTTCGACCACCTTGCGGCTGATCTCGTTGTCCGCGACGCGCGCGGTGTTGCGCATGGTGCGGAATATCAGCTGCGTGTCGAGTTCGCTGTTGGCGACGATCTGTTCCTTGACCTTCTGGTCGATCGCCGACTCCGCGGTGCACAGGAAGCGGGTGCCCATGTTGACGCCGTCCGCGCCGAGGGCGAGCGCCGCGACCAAGCCGCGGGCGTCGGCGATGCCGCCGGAGGCGATCATCGGGATCTCCAGGACACGGGCCGCAGCCGGGATCAGGATCAGGCCGGGGATGTCGTCCTCACCGGGATGACCCGCGCACTCGAACCCGTCGATGCTCACGCCGTCGACGCCGATCTTCTGCGCCTTGAGCGCGTGCCGCACGCTGGTGCACTTGTGCAGGACCTTGACGCCCGCCTCTTTGTAGTACGGCAGGAACGGTTCCGGATTGCTGCCCGCCGTCTCGACGATCTTTACGCCGCTCTCGATGATTGCCTGCACGTATTCGGCGTACGGCGGCGGGTTGATCGAGGGCAGGATGGTGACGTTCACGCCGAACGGCTTGTCGGTCAGCTCGCGGGTGCGCTCGATCTCCCTGCGCAGATCGTCGGGGGTGGGCTGGGTCAGCGCGGTGATGAAACCGAGTCCGCCCGCGTTGGCGACCGCGGCGACGAGCTCGGCCCGGCCGACCCACATCATGCCGCCCTGCACGATCGGGTGCTCGATCCCGAATTCCTCGGTGAACCTGGTCCGCAGCATTGCGCTCTCCTCCGTGTGACGGCGGCGTCCGTGGATCGCGCACCGCTGTTCTGTCCCACCGCGACGGCTTGTCTCACCGCATGCCTGCGACGGCGTGCCGGTCCGCCCCGACGGCACGATCGTGACACGAGGGTCGACTCACGTTCAACTGGTAAGTGAGTCGCCGTTCGCATGGCTAAAGAGGGAAAGTGCCTGCGGGGAGTCGCTCAGAACGCGGTAGTCGCAGATGAAGCCGCAGCTAGAAGCATTTTCATAGGCTCCGATACGGCACTGAGTCAATTAACGCCGATTCATCTCTTGATCTCTTGCCGCACGGTTATGTTAGTTGTTATTCTCGTCTCAATTCAGCCCGCCCATGCGGTCGGCCACCCGGCGGACGCTGTAGGCGGTCCGAGAGGAGTACGTGGCATGACCACCGGTGCACAAGCGCTCGACGAGCCGATCAGGTCGCGGCGCAACCACTGGAACAACCAGATCGCCGCCCACGCGCAGATGCGCCCGGACGCGGTCGCCCTGCGGTTCCGTGGCGTGGACACGACGTGGCAGCAGCTGCACGAGCGCTCGCAGAAGTTCGCCGACGCGCTGGCCAGGCGCGGTGTCGGGTTCGGCGATCGGGTCCTCCTCCTCGCGCTGAACTACCCCGAATACATCGAAGCGGTCTTCGGCATCAACGCGCTCGGCGCCATCGCGGTGCCGGTGAACTTCCGGCTCACCCCGCCGGAGGTCGCCTACATCGTCGGCGACAGCGGGGCGAAGGCCATCGTCACCGACACGGTCCTGCAGCCGCTGGCCACCGCCGTGCTCGCGCAGTCACCGGTGCTGGAGACCTGCGTCGTGATCGGCGGCAAGAGCGCGGAAGGCGTGCTCGGATACGACGACGTGTTGGCCGAGGAGGGGACGCCCCACACGCCGCTGGACATCCCGGAGGACACTCCTTCGCTGATCATGTACACCTCGGGCACCACCGGCAGCCCGAAGGGCGCCGTGCTCTCGCACGCGAACATGAACGCGCAGGCGCTGACCTGTATCCGGGCCATGAACCTCAGCCCCGAATCCGTCGGCTTCTGCACCTCGCCGCTGTTCCACATCGCCGGACTCGGCAGTCTCGCACCGTATTTCCTGCTCGGCGGCAAGACCGTGCTGCACCCCCTCGGCGCGTTCGATCCCACCGAGTTCCTCGACGCCGTGGAGAAGGAACAGGCCACCACCGCGTTCTGCGTGCCTGCGCAGTGGCAGGCCATCTGCGCCGAGCCCACCGTGAAGGACCGCAAGCTCGCGCTCACCATGCTCAGCTGGGGCGCCGCGCCCGCCTCGGACTCGGTGCTGCGCGCCATGGCGGAATGCTTCCCGAACGCCGCCAACGTCGCGGTGTTCGGCCAGACCGAGATGTCGCCGATCACCTGCGTGCTCGAGGGCAAGGACGCGCTGCGCAAACTCGGTTCGGTCGGCAAGCCGATCCCCACCATCCAGGCCCGCATCGTGGACGACGAGATGAACGACGTCGCACCGGGCGAGGTCGGCGAAATCGTCTACCGCGGACCGACTCTCATGCAGGGCTACTGGAACAAGCCCGAGGCCACCGCGGAGGCGTTCGCCGGCGGCTGGTTCCACTCCGGCGACCTGGTCCGCACGGACGAGGAGGGATTCGTCTGGGTGGTCGACCGCAAGAAGGACATGATCATCTCCGGCGGCGAGAACATCTACTGCGCCGAGGTGGAGAACGTGCTCTTCGGGCACCCCAAGATCCGCGAGGCCGCGGTGATCGCTCGTGCGCACGAGAAGTGGGGCGAGGTGCCGGTCGCGGTCGTCGCACTGATCGACCCGGACGCCGAGCTCACCCTCGCGGAGCTGGAGCCGTTCCTCAACGAGAACCTGGCCCGCTACAAGCACCCCAAGGATCTGGTGATCGTGCCGGAACTGCCGCGCAACGCGAGCGGCAAGGTCGTGAAAGTAGAGCTGCGCAAGGATTATTCGTCCTGATCCCTGCGCGTACGCCGATTTCCACGAACTGGGTGGTGGAAATCGGCCACACGCGCGGCGCGGATGCGTGAGTATCGAGGCATGGCGATCCCCCGCATCCGCGCCGCCGTGCTGGCCCTGCACTGGCAGGTGAACATCGTTCGGCCCGAAGGCTTCTTCGGCCCGATGCTGGCCGGGCCGGTCGCGGCGAGCGGTGTCGTGCCGCGCGCGGTGGACTTCCACGACGCGGCCGCCGAAGCCGATCTTCCGGTGATCTTCACCCGGTTCACCATCCCCGTCGGCGAGGGCGCTCTGGTGCGCAACACCGGTTTCATGCGGTCGGTGGGCGCGGCGCAGACCGAATTTCGTCCGGAATCGCCCGGCGCGCAAGTCATCACGGAGATGAAGGATCAGCCGAGCGCGGTATACGACAATCAGAAGCTCTCCGGGCTCGCGGGCAGCGGCCTACCCGACTGGCTGACCGAGCACGGCCTGGACACCTTGTTCCTCACCGGCGTCGCCACCAACCTCACCGTCGAGCAGACCGCCCGCCACGCAACGGATCTCGGCTTCACGGTGCATCCGATCGCCGACTGCGTCACCGCCGCCGAGCCCGCCGCCCACGAGGCCGCCCTCGCCAACCTCGAACTGGTCACCGCGGGCTGCCTGACCGCCGCCGAAGCCCTCGACCTCGTCCGCCGCTGATCCGCGGATCGGTGGTCGACTGCTGCTCGCCGACAGGGCGTTCAGCGAAGCCGGTCGAGTAGCCCGGGCCCGACCAGCTCCGCCAAGCGCCGATAGGCGACCTCCGCCGGAATCGGCGGGTCCGCGTCGGCGATCGCGCCGAGCGTGCCGACCACGCCCCAGGACAGGAAGTTCACCATCGCCGTGAACTCCTCGTCGTCCATGGCGAAGCGCCCGGACAGTTGTTCGGTGAGCACCCGGCCGACCATGCCGCGGGTGGCGCGTAGCAGCTGACCGCCCGCCTTGCGGCCGAGCAGCGCCCGGTAGACCTCGGGATTTTCCGCGGCAAGCCCGAAGAGCGTGTAGAGCGGTGCGAGCGGCGCCGAGGGTGGCGGCGCGGCGGGGTCCTCCGGACGGGCCGCGGTGATGGCGGCGCGCAGGTACTCGGTGCTGCTCACCAGCAGCAGGTCGTCCTTGTCGCGGAAGTGCGCGTAGAAGGTGGAGCGTCCGACGTCCGCGCGATCCAGGATGTCGCGCACCGTGATTCGCTCGTAGGGACGTTCCAGCAGCAGTTCGATCAGCGCCCGGTGCAACGTCGCCCTGGTCCGCCGCACCCGGCGGTCGGTTTTCTCGTTCATCATCGATTCCCGCGTTCCCGGACGGATCGGGCGGTGTTGTCCCGAACCGGACGGATTCCGTGCTTCTGCTTCTGGTCGCCGCGGCGACCACCTTCGATCATGAACATATGTCCGGAAACACACAACAGTCCACAAACGACCAAGCCGCCGAGATCGGCCTGCTCATCACCCGCCCGCGCGGCTACCGACTCGTCCGCTCCGCGTTCCTGCTCGGTCGCGGGCGCGCGCTCGATGCCGCGCTCATCGTCCGCAGTGGCGCCGCCACCGGCGACCGCGTACTCGATATCGGCTGTGGCCCTGGCGATCTCGCCCGCGCGCTGTCCGACCGCGTCGGCCCGGCCGGTGAGGTCGTCGGCCGTGACCCGTCACCGCGGATGATCGCCTACGCCACCGCGCGGACGACCCAGCCGAACTGCCGTTTCGAACTCGGCCCCGCGCAGACCCTCGACCACCCCGACGCCTGGTTCGACGTGGTGACCTGCACGTTCGTCATGCACCACATCCCGGAGACCCAGCGCGAAGCCGCCCTGGCCCACATGTACCGCGTGCTGCGCCCCGGCGGCCGTCTGCTGCTCGCCGACACCCACCCGTCTGGGCGGGTCCTGCCCGCGGTGATCCGCACGATGTCACGCTTCGCGGCGCACCGCACCGGCGACGCGACCGGACAGCACGCCGACCCGCTCGCCGCCATCGACATCCGCCGCTATCGAGAAACCTTGTCGGAGGCCGGTTTCCGCTCGATCGAATTCGAAACCGTCCCGCCGATCGCCGGAGTCCTTCTCGCGACGAAGTAGCAAGGCCGCGCAGACACGGAGCGAATCAGATCATGTTCTTCGCGGTCATCCAGCGCATGGTGAACCAGCCGCAGAACACCGGCAGCCAGCAGGTGAGTACGCGGTAGAGCAGCACCGCGGGCACGGCGATGTTCGCGGGGAGGCCGAAGGCGGCCAGACCGCCGATCAGCGCCGCCTCGACGGCGCCGACGCCGCCGGGGGTCGGGGCGGCCGAGGCGAGCGTGCCGCCGATCATGGTGACGATCGTGACGGTGACGAACGTGGTGCCGCCGCCGAATGCCTCCACGCTGGCCCACAGCGCACCCGCCATGCCGAGCGTGATGGCGGCACAGCCCGCCACGATGATGGCGAACCGCTTCGGGTCCCGTGCCAGCTGGCCCAGTTCGCCGAGCACTTCCTGGAGTTGCGGCCGGACCGAATTGTTCAGCCAGCGACGCAGTTTCGGCACGAACATGAACGTGCCGATGATGCCGACACCGACACCGGCGGCCAGATAGATGACGGTCGGGTCCGGCACGAAGTGCGAGAGGTCCGCCGAGGTCCCCGCCACGATGCTGAACAGGATCAACAGGCTGACGTGGGTGATCACCTGCACCGCCTGCTGCAGCGCGACGGCGGCGGTGGCTCGCACCGCGCCGAGTCCGCTCTTCTGCAAGAACCGCACACTCAAGGCGAGACCGCCGACGCGCGCGGGCGTGGTCGTCGCGGCGAAGGTGTTGGCGATCTGCATGACGACCAGGTTGCGGAAGTTCGCCATGCCGGAGGCGCACGCCCACAGCGCGGCCGCGGCGCCGATGTAGGTGAGGCTGGAGACGGCGAGCCCGAGCAGCGCCCACCACCAGTTGGCCGTCTTCAGCTGGGTGAAGAAGGTCGGGACCTGGCTGATGAACGGGTACGCCACGTAGACCAGGCCGATCAGCAGCACCAGCTGAATGATCTGGTTGCGGGAGAACCGGGTGATCTGATCGGCCTCGATCCGATCCTTGCCGGTCTGCTCGCGCACCTCGTCGCGGGTCTCGGAGACGATCGAACCCCACTCCGGGATCGAGACCCGGATACCGGACGGCATGGCCGACTTGGTGAGGCGGCGGGTCGCGGTGAGCACGGTCTGCTCGCCGAGCGCGTCGATGGCGGCGCGCACCGCGGATTCCTTGCCGTAGACAGCGGCCGTGGTGACCAGCAGCTGCGCGATGTCGGACTGGATCTGGGTGTCCGACGCGCCGAACTCGGCGTTGCCGAAACCGCTGAACAGCACGGCGTCCTCGGTGACGCGGATGTCGTCGGGACGCAGGTCGCCGTGCGCGATCCGGCCGGCGTGCAGCCCGTCGAGCGCCTTCCACACCGTCGGCAGCCGGTCGATCGGTGTCTCGGCGATCGAGGCGCCGCCGGAGTCGGTATGCGCGTAGAGCATCCAGCCGCGATCCAGCGCGGCCACCGCGACCACCTGCTGACCGGCGAGCTCGAGGTCGCCCGCGGCGATCGTCATCAGGGCGCGGTGCTCGACGGCACGGTGCATGGAGCCGTGCAGCGCCCCGGTCTCGCTGCTGCGGAAGGTCAGCCAGCGCCAGAGCATGCGCAGCGCGCTGTGGCTGCGCTGGTTCTTGCCGTACATCTCGACGGTCAGCTCGCGCTCCGGGCCGGTGACGTCGGCGGCGAGCACCAGCGGGCCGGAGCCGGCCGGTCGCACCACGGTGAATCCGGTGACGGTGTGCCCGCGCTTGGCGAGCACCCGCACCGCCGCGTCCAGCGGCACCTCCAGCGCCGGAGTACCGACCACCCACACGATCAGCGCGCCGACCAGCCAGCCCACCGCGAGCCCGAACATCGCCCGCGCGGGCACCACGGTGCTGACCACCAGATGGATCGGCGCGAAGGCCAGCAGCAGGAACCACCACCAGCGCCGCGGCTTGGTCGGCAGCCACGGGCTGGAGACCGTGAGCACCGCGGCGAGCATGGCGATCCAGCGCGGGTCGTCGAGGAACTGGGAGAGGAAGGTGTCGAGCCGATCGGGCACCTGCAGGTGCCACTGCGGCGCGGAGATGCCGGTGCCGGTGATGGAGAGCAGCAGCCCGGCGACCAGCCCGGCCGCGGCGTAGCCCGCGAGCAGCTTCCACTGCCTGCCGATGATCAGCTCGATGAGGATCGCGAACGGCAGGATGAGGATCGCGACGCCGTAGATCAGGTAGATCAGATTGGACTGGTCCGGGGTGAGGAAGTCGACGATGTCGGACACCGAGCTTTCCAGCGCCAGCCATTCCGGCCGGGTGATCACCGAGGCAGCGATGACCACACCCAGCCACAGCGCAGCGAGCATGACCCGGACGATGTCCGTGGTCCGCCGGATCAGCGGCTGCAGGAGACTACCCGTTACCGGGATCTCCCGCCCGTCGACTCGCATGTGTTCACCCTGCCAGAGGCGGCCCCGCCGCGGCCGGGCGGGCTCAATTGGCGACGACGCTGTACACGCCGCCGGTCATCGCGCCGGTGTCCAGTTCGAGGATCGCCTGCAACACCTTCTCCGTCGGCACCCGGGCCGGAAAGCTGTCGGGAGCGACCGCGTTGGCGCGGACACCGAACTCCGCGAACTCCGCGGCCAGGTGCCGGGTCAAATGGTTCAGCGCCGCCTTGGAGGCGGCGTACACCGCTTGGCCGCCGGGGTAGACGTTGGAGCCGGACAGGCTGGAGACGTTGACGATGTTGCGGTTGCGCGCGCGGTTGCCGTCGATGTCGTGCATCCAGCCGCGCTGCGCCAACCGGGCCGAGAGCCGCAGCGGCACGCCCACATTCAGCGCGAACTGCGGTTCGAAGTCGTCGATCGCGGAGTCGCCGTCGACGATGCCCTGCGGATGCAGCCGCAGGCTCGCGGCATTGTTGACCAGCAGGTCGACGCCGCCGAACTTGGCGAGCGCCAGATCGATGACCCGGTCGACCTCGCCCGGCGCGGTGAGATCGGAACGGATCAGGAAGACCCGGGAATCGTTCTCCGGCACCGTGCCCTGCGGATCGAAGGGATCCACGAACCACTCGTGCTGCGACGGCGTCGCCGGTATGCGGGTGCCGCAGACGGCGACGATGTCGTAGGCGGTGTAGAGCGCGCGGCAGAAGGCGTCGCCCAAGAGGCCGCCCGCGCCGGTGAGCAGGCAGACCCGTCGGTTACCACTGGACAATGCGATCTCCTCCCCAACGCTGGACCGCGTCGTCCTTCGACCGGTGCAGCCACATCACGATGCTGCTGCGCGGCGCTCGGTTGTAGCCGAGGTAGGTGTGCCAGGACCGCGGCGTGCACTCGAACAGCACCATCGAGTTGTCCAGCGGCGGCACCGCGAGCGTCGGCGCCGGGTCGGCGATATTGGCGTACAAGCCGGTCTCGCCGCCGTCGCCCGGCTGCCATCCCGGATTGCCCAGATAGAACAGCACCGCGACGGCGCGCACCGTCTCCCGCGCGGTGACGCCGTCGGACTTCGCCCCCGTCTTGGTGTCGACGCTCGGGTCCGGTAACCGCACCTCACCCGGGCCCGGGGCGGGACCGGCGAACCATGCCGGATTCAGGTCGTTGTGCGGCCAGCCCGCCGGGCTGTCCGGCCGATGGTGGTGGATCGAGCCCTCCACGTCGCCGGTGACCTCCACCCCGGCCACCGACGCGATGAGGTCGTGCCATTCCCGCGAGGTGAACAGCGCGAGCGGTCCGTTGCGCAGGTCGGCGAGCGGAATGCCATCGGCGCTGTAGTTGTCGGCCACGCGCGAGAACGCGCTGGCCCGCGCGCCGAGCACCCGCTGGTATTCGTCGGCCAGTCGCTGGTAGAAGTCCTCGACGAAGACGTCGCGCACGTACACGTGTGGAAACGGCCCCGATCGCCGGATCCAGCGCCGATGCGCGAACAACTCCGTGAACCACGCGGGCGCCTGACTCACCGTTTCCCCTGACACGTCACTCCCTCCCAGACGAACACGCCGATCTTATTGCCTTCGCCCGCCGAATTTCGAGCGGCCGGGATTCCGCGGCGGGACCGCTCACGGGAGGATCTATTGGTGGCTCGTGATCTTCGCATCTGCTTCGTCGGTGACTCGTTCGTCGCCGGTGTCGGCGATCCCCGCTGCCTCGGTTGGGTCGGCCGTCTCGGCCCCGCGGCCATGCCGTTCACCGGATACAACCTCGGCGTGCGGCGCGAGACCTCGGCGGACATCGTCGCGCGCTGGCAGGCCGAGTGCACGCCGCGGCTGCCCGAGGGAACCGACGCCAGGGTGGTCTTCTCGTTCGGCGTGAACGACACCGTGCTCGAAAACGGCTCGCCGCGAGTGGATCCCGGTGAATCGGTAGCCAACCTGACCAACGTGCTGGCGGTCGCCGCCGAGCGCGGTTGGCAGACAATGGTTGTCGCGCCGCCGCCCGTCGACGACGACGCCCACAACGTCAGGATCGCCCATCTCGACGAGCGTTTCGCCGAGATCTGCGCCGGGGCCGGAACGCCGTACGCCCGCGTGCACCACGAACTGCGCGCGAACGAGGTGTGGATGCGGGAGGTGCGCGAAGGCGACGGCGCGCACCCGGGCGCGGCCGGTTACGACGCGATCGCGGCGCTGATCATGCCGGTCTGGCTGGAGTGGTTGTCCCGCTGAGCGTTTCGGAGCTCAGTTGCCGATAGTCGTAGTCGTCCAACGGGAAACGGCGATTTCCGCGCCGGGCCTCGAAGAATCCGGACGGGCGCACATAGGTCGTGTCGCCGCGCGAGTTTCGGTAGTAGGTCGGCACGTGTCCGTTGAGTTCGGCCAGGTAGTACCGCAGCGCGGCGCCCTTGCGATGGATGTCGCGGTGGTAGGCGTCGTGCCGGGCGCGCTTCACCTCCACCGCGGTCGCCGCGCGCCGCTTGGCCTCGGTGATCGCGCGGACGGCGTGGTCTGCGGTCATCTCGACGAAGGCGTGCCAGCCGCTTCCGGTCCACGAGTAGGGCCCGACGAGGGTCCAGCGATTGGGCAGACCCGGCACCGAAACGCTTTGGTAGGCCTGTAATCCGCGCTCGGACCAGAAGACGCCCAGATCGAACCCGTCACGTCCGACGATGGTCCCCGGTCGGTAGGTCTCCGGATCGGAGAAGACCTCGTAGCCGGTGGCCAGCACGATCGCGTCGAACTCGCGCAGCGCGCCGTCGCGAGTTCGGATGCCCGCCTCCGTGATTCGCTCGATCCCGTCGGTCACCAGCTCGACGTTCTCCCGGTTGAACGCGAGGGGGTAGCCCGTCGACATGGTGGGCCGCTTGGCGATCGGTCCGTAGTTCGGTGTCAACCGGCGCGCGGTATCCCGGTCGCGGACAACCAGATTCAAATACCGCCGATAGGCTGCGACGGCCGCGCCGTCCAGTGCGCGCATGGCGGGCTTGGCCAGCCAGAGTGGAGCCGACGTGCCGGTGCGCAGCACGGCGTCGATCGCGACGAGCGCCGCGCCGTGTCCCGCGGCCACCACACCCGGTACCGCCGCGATCGCGCGCATGGCAGCGGGCACCGGGAAATCCGGCTTCGGGACACACCACACCGGCGTGCGCTGGAAGACCGCGAGCGCGCCGACCTCCGGCGCGATGGACGGCACGATCTGCACCGAACTCGCGCCGGTGCCGATCACCGCCACCCGCTTGCCGCGCAGGTCGTAGTCGTGATCCCAGTCCGAAGGACGCAGGATCTTGCCGCGGAACGACCGCACGCCGGGTATGCCTGGATCGTCCTTCGGCCGCACGAACGCGCCGACCGCGCTGATCAAGAATCTGGCCGTTCGGACTCCGCCGTCCGCGAGGTGAAGCCGCCACAGGTGCGCCTCGTCGTCCCATTCCTCGCATTCGACGGTGTTGCCGAACCGGATGTGCGGGTACAGCCCGAAGCGGCGCGCCACCTCGACGTGATACCGCTTCACCTCCGCGCCGCGCGGAAACAGCCTGGACCACTCCGGATTTCGCGCGAACGAATACTGGTAGGCGTACCTCCGCCTTCGCTCCGGCCGTGCGCGGTCTGTGGGCGGACTACGTCCGGCTGCGCCCATTGGCGTAGCACGGGATGTCCACGCCGAGGCCGGGGTAGTGGTTCTCGTGCCAGCTGCCGCCCACCTCGCCGGCACGCTCGAGTACGACGAAATCGTCGATGCCCGCCATCTTCAGCTTCACGCCCGCGGCGATGCCGCCCGGCCCCGCACCGATGATCGCGACCTCGAACTCCGGTCGCTCGACAGGACGCGGGCTTGCTGCGGTCGACACGACTCACCTCCGTTGGTAGGACCTCGCGGGCGCCGCGGACGATGTCCGTCAGCCCGCGCATAGCCGGAGCCGATGCGGAGGTACGCCCAATCGCGAGAGTAGCAGTGTCCCAGACGGGAATCCAGCACGATCTTCACCGACTTCGTGCAGGTCAACCCATGGAAACCCCGGCCTAGTCGGGATCGCGAAACTGATGGATCGGTGTCCGAGGACCCGGCGGAGCGGACGTCGGATCGTGTGCGATCTCTTCGACTTCCGGACACTGGCGCGGTGCACTGGGATGAATCACCTCACACTGCGCGCCGATCGGTGTTACACAGGTGCGGTCTCGCACAGCAGGCTTTAGACTGTCTGGGACGTATTGGGAAACAGTCGAAAGGTGGCATCCGATGGGATCCCAAACGGTAGTCGCCGACGTTGCCGACGAGCTGGCGCGCCGGGTTGCCGCGGGGGAATATCAGCCGGGGGATTTGATGCCGTCGGTCCGCCAGGTCGCCGAAGAATTCGATATGAATCGCGCGACCGCGCAGTTGACCTTGGGCAGGCTGGAATCGTATGGATTCGTCGAGGCGCGTCGCGGTAAGGGTTTCACCATCCGCGACGTACGGGAGGCGGGCGGCCTCGACGTGTACCGCCATCTGTTCCGTTTCTCGGTGCCGATGCCGGACGTCGCGATCGAGATGTTCCACGACATCGTCGACGTGCAGCGCGGAATCGTCATGGAGGCGTTGCTCGCCTACACCGCGAGCGAACAGGAGATCGACCCGGCCGAGCTGAAGGCGGCCATCGACGAACTGGAAGCCCTTGCCCGCCTGGAGGTTCCGGACTACCGCCAGATCCTCGCCATCGAGGTCGCTCTGGTCCGGCGTTTGCTGACCGCGCTCGGGCTGAGCATGCAGCGCGCGATCATGAACACTATCGGCGAGATGGTGCTCGAGGTGCCCGAGGCGATCGAGGCGTACTTCGCGGGCGCGGCCGACCTGCACGTGCTGGTGTGGCGGGCGCTCGTCGCGGTCTGGGAATCCGGCTCCGGCCCGTCGGAGGCGCAGCTCGCGCTGTTCGAGGACCTGTTCGGGATGTACCACGACAAGGTCATCGCCCGGTTCGAGGAACTGCTCGGCGGCGGGGAGGCCGAGGCCGAGGAAGCGCGCGCGGCGACCGCCTGATCCGGCAAAACGTACAAAACAGGCTGTCTGAGTAGGTCTGTCCCGAGCGGTCGCGCGATTCGCGGCCGCTCGGCGACCTGGTCACTTGTTCATTACATATCCGAGACCTTTGCGTCTGAGACAGGTATGCTGAATTTGGCTGGACGGCGTCGCCGACGCGCTCGGGGCCACCGCTGCCGCTGTCCGATCACGGGGAGGCGTGATGGGTGCGGCCGGATCCTCGACGGCATGCGGCGACCCGCGGACTCGGCGCCGCAGCGCACGGCGTCGGGCCGTCCCGTCATCGGACTGGCCGGGTGGCGATGGCGGGGCGGGCAGGCCGCACGATTTGCTAGCGCATTGCCGGAGTCGGTCGTACCGTTTTCGTCATGACCGAGTCAGCAGAATCGCTGCCCGCCATACCGCTGGAATCCTGGCGTCCGACCAAGGACACGCTGCACCGTTTCGCCCAGGTGGTCGGCAAGGTCGCCCTGGCCAAAGGCATCCGCCGCAACCACTGGTGGCACATGACCTTCCGGCTGACCGCCCGCGGCTGGACCACCGTTCCGCTCGGCACCGCACGCAACGGACCGGTGTTCACCTGCTCCTTCGACTTCTTCGACCACGTGCTGCGCATCGCGACCGATCGCGGCGTCGAGGTGGAGATCGATCTGCTCCAGCAGTCCGTCGCGACCTTCTACACCGACGTGATGGGCGGACTCGGCGACCTCGGCATCCAGGTCGTCATGCCGCATCCACATCCGTTCGACCTGCCCGACTCCGACCGGCCGTTCGAAGAGGACACCGACCACGCCGCCTACGACCCGGACAAGGCGCGCAGGGCTTTTCGCGTGCTCAGCCAGGTCGGGCGGATATTGGAGGAGTTCAGCGCCACCTACTCCGGCAAGATCAGCCCCGTCCAATTGTTCTGGCATACCTTCGATCTCGCGGTGCAGCGATTCTCGCCCCGGCAGATCGACCTACCGGCGGCCGTCGATTCCGTTACCCGCGAGGCCTATTCGCGCGAGGTGATCAGCGCCGGGTTCTGGTTCGGCGACGACAAGGTTCCCGAGCCGACCTTCTATTCCTACGTCGCGCCGGAACCGGACGGACTCGCGGACCGGACGCTGAAGCCCGCGGGCGCGCACTGGGTCGAATCCGGATCGGGCCATTCCGCCTACTACGCCTACGACGCCGCGCGCCGCACCGGCGACCCGGTGGGCGCGGCACTGGAGTTCTTCCAGTCCGTCTACGCCAACGGCTCCGAGCTCGCCGGATGGGATGCCGACCGGCTGGCCTGCTGGGGCGGCATCACCGATCCGGTGCTGGAGCAGAAGGCGGCGCGCTGGCCGGAATGGCCCGCGTGATCAGCCGTTGAGCTTGTTGAGGCGGTCGCACGCCTCGACGTACTCGTTGATCAGCCGCTGGACGACATCGGCGGATCGCTCCACCTTGGTCATCATGCCGACCACCTGACCGACCGGATTGAAGTTGACGTCCTTCGCGGCCTCCGGGTACCGGTGGCCGCGCTTGACGCCGTCGAGCGCCACCATCATCTGCAGCGGCATCGGCAGCGGGTCCGGGGTGTCGGCCGACTCCCACGCGTCGGTCCAGTCGTTGCGCAGCATGCGGCACGGCTTGCCGGTCCACGAGCGCGAGCGCACGGTGTCGTGGCTGCTCGCGTCGATGTAGGTCTGCATCTGCGCGGGCGGCACGTTGGCCTCCTCGACCGTCAGCCACAGCGAGCCGGTCCAGGCGCCTGCCGCGCCCATGGCCATGGCCGCCGCGACCTGACGCCCGTCGCCGATACCACCGGCGGCGAGCATCGGCATATCGCCGATCGCATCGATGACCTGCGGCCACAGCACCATGGACGAGATCTCGCCGCAGTGGCCGCCGCCCTCGGTGCCCTGGCAGACCACGAAGTCCAAGCCCGCGGCCTTGTGGTTGAGCGCGTGCTTGACCGAACCGCACAGCGCGCCGATCAGCCTGCCGGAGCCTTGGATCTGTTCGATCACGTCCGCGGGCGGCGTGCCGAGCGCGTTGGCGACCAGCTTGGCCTTGGGATGCTTCAGGATGACCTCGATCTGCGGGGCCACCGTGGTCGCGGTCCAGCCGAGCAGCTGGTTGTGGTGCTCCTCCGCGGGCAGGCGCGGGACGCCGTGATCGGCCAGGATCTTCTCCGCGAAGTCGCGGTGGCCCTGGGGCACCATCTCGCCGAGCTTGGCTTCCAGCTGCTCGGGGGTCAGATCGTCGATGCCCTTGCCCTCGTACTTGGAGGGGATCACCAGGTCGACGCCGTACACGCCGTTGACGTGCTCGTCCAGCCAGGCGAGCTCGACCTCGAGCTGCTCGGCGGTGAAGCCCACCGCGCCGAGGACGCCGAGCCCACCGGCATTGCTGACCGCGGCCGCCACGTCGCGGCAGTGGGTGAAGGCGAAGATGGGGAACTCGATCCCCAGCCGGTCGCAGATTTCGGTACGCATCGGGTGCTGGTCTCCCTTACCTACGCCGTGACCGGATCGCAGCGGCCGCGGACGTTCTAGAACGGGTTACATAGTTGCCACGCGGGTTTCGCCTCGCGGGCGACGGACTGCCGCCCCGACCGGCCGAATCCGCCGCACACCGCGGGTATCGCCATGCCGCGGCGGCGGCGTCGTCGACCGGTGGGGGCACCATAGATCGACAGTAACACGTTCTAGTTTTCTCGCGGTACCCCTTCCTCGACCGTGGCGGCCGACGCCTTATATCGCGTCTTCCAGAGCGGCGAGCGCGCCCTCCAGGTGATCGAGCATGCGGTGCAGCTGCGGCACGCTGCGGCGGCAGCCGACCAGGCCGAAGTCCAGGTTGTCGGCATTCGAGGTGAGCGTGATGTTCACGGCCTGGCCGTCGAACGGGATGGAGAGCGGGTAGATGGCGTCGAGCCGCGCGCCGTTCCAGTACATCGGCTCGCGCGGACCCGGCACGTTGGAGATGACGATGTTGAACGGCGGCGTGGTCCACGGGATGAGGGCAGGCAGCAGGTTCAGCGCGATCGGGCTGACCATCAGCGCCGAGAGCGCCATCGACTGCACCGGCGAGAGCTCGCTGTAGACCTCTTTGCTCTTGCGCATGGACTCGCTCACCGTCCGCAGCCTGGCGATCGGATCGGCCAGATCGGTGCCGAGGTTGCACAGCAGCGCGCCGACCTTGACGCCGTTGGTCTCGGTGTCGTCCGCCGAGCGCAGCGACATCGGCACCATCGCGATCAGCGGCTTGTCCGGCAGCGCGTCACGCTCGGCGAGATAGGTGCGCAGCGCGCCCGACGACATCGCGAGCACGACGTCGTTCATCGTCGTACCGGTCGCCTTGCGCACCTGCTTGATCCGCTCCAGCGGCCAAGACCGGACGACCGAGCGCCGGGCGCCGCCGATGGGCACGTTGAACATGGTCTTCGGCGCCTCGAACGGCAGCGTCACCTGCTGTTCGCGCAGCGCGGTGCGCGCCGCGCGAAGCAGCGGCGAGGCGGAAGCGGCAACCGAGACGAGAGACCTTGCCGCGCCGAGCAATCCGGAATCGGACGACTCCTTCTTGCGTCCCGAACGCGGCAGGTTCCATGGCACCCGCGCCTCGCTCGAGGTCGGGTCGTCGGTCAACGTGCGCTGTAGCAGCCGCTGCGCCGAGACGCCGTCGATCAAGCCGTGGTGCATCTTCGAATAGAGTGCGAAGCGGCCGTCTTTCAGTCCCTCGATCAGGTGGATCTCCCACAGCGGACGGTGCCGGTCGAGCAGGGAGCTGTGCAGCCCGGAGGCCAGCTCGATCAATTGCTCGTGGGTGCCGGGCGCGGGCAGCGCGATGCGCCGCACGTGGTACTCCAGCTCCACCTCGTCCTCGAGCGTCCAGGCCAGCTGTGGCGAGCCGAGCAGGTTGGCCGGGCGCTTGCGGAAGGTGGGATGGATCTCGCGGCAGGACAACAGCTTTTCGTGCGTCTCCTTGGCGAACTCCGGACCGGCCCCCTCCGGCGGTTCGAACAGCTGTAGCGAGCCGACGTGCATCGGGTGCTCGCGGGATTCGGCAAGCAGAAATACGGCATCAACCGGTGCGATGAGTTCCATGTATGAGTCGCCCCCTGACGACGGTGGAGATCTTGTGCGATGAGAGCAATCGACCACGTTGTCGGGTGGGACGCACCACGGAATCCTGCGCAACGGAATCCTGCGCACCCGTACCGAACCTACCTGGGGGTAGCCCAGGATGTGCGCGGAATCAGCCCACCGGATCGGCCGGCTTCGCGACCATCAGGTACGCCTGATCGAACCGCTCGTCGGGATTCGGCGCGCAGACCATCCTGGCGATCACCGTGAAGCCCGCTTCGCGCGCCAGCTCGGCGAGCCGGTCAGGTGACCAACGGTAGGCCGGGGTCACCTTGTGGTCGAAGGCGAGCACGGTGTCGGCGGCGTCCGCCGCTTGGAATCCCAGCAGTGCGTGCCCTCCGCTCCGTAGTACCCGGTAGAACTCGTTCAACACGTGCGGCACGCGTTCCGGCGGCAGGTGGATAATCGAATACCAGGCCACCAGCCCGGCCAGCGCGCCGTCCTCGATGGCGAGCTCCTCCATCGATCCCACCTCGAACCGCATGCCGGGAAACTCGTTGCGCGCCAGTTCGATCATGCGCGGCGAGAGGTCCATGCCGAAGGCCGGGACGCCGAGCGATTCGAGGTGCGCGGCGATTCGGCCGGGGCCGCAGCCGATGTCGGCGACCGGCCCGGAACCGTTGGCCCGCAGCAGTTCCGCGAACGCGCCGAGCATGGCGCGGTCGAAAGGCTTGACCGCCAGGTTGTCGCGGGCGAACTCGGTGTAGAGCTCGGCCATGTCGTCGTAGGCCGTGCGGGTGGCGTCGACATCGGCATGGGTCAAGAGCGGAACTCCTTTGCGCGAAACGGTGCGTCTCATGGCGTCGCGGAGAGCGCGGGGTCGTCCTGCGGAGCGGCGGCGCGAGACTGCCTTGTTCCGAGGAACGATCCGAGCACTACCAGCGGAAATCCTATCGCCATCCCCGCGGTGAGCGGCTCATTCAGCAGCGTCACGCCCAGCACGATCGCCACCGCGGGGTTGATGTAGGTGATCACCGTGGCGCGCGCCGGACCGACCTCGCCGATCAGCGCGAAGAACAGCAGGAAAGCCGCCGCGGTGCAGACGATCGCGAGCCCGAGCACCGACAGCGAGGCGTCCGCGGGGAAGTGCTCGGGTCTGCGCAGTGCTGCGAACGGCGTGTAGAGCGCGGCCGCGAGCAGCAGCGAGGCGGTGACCACGCCCATCGGCGGCAAGTCGGCGAGCGAGTGGTTGATAACGATCGGGCCGACGGCGTAGCCGATCGTGGTCAGGGCGATGGCGCCGATCGCGGCCGGATTCGACAGATCCACGTCGAGGCCGACCAACGCCGCGACACCCGCGAAGCCGACGATCAGGCCCAGAATCCTTCGGGCGTCGAAGGTTTCGTGCCCCAGGCGAGTCACGATCAGTACCGCGATCAACGGCACCGCCGCGATCAGCAAACCGACGGTGGAGCTGTTGAGCGTGGTCTCGGCGTACCCGATGAGGAACCACGGGCCCGAGATCTCCACCAACGTGTAGAGCAGCAGCGGTCGCCAGCGCCGGAAGACCGGTCGCAGCGCGTCGGTGTACAGCGCGATCGGCAACAGCAACAGGCCGCCGATCAGCGTCCGGCCGAACGCCACGAACACCGGGTCGAAGTCCTCGACCGCGACCGCGATCATCGCGTACGGCACGCCCCAGATCACGCCCATCGCCAGGAACAGCAGCCAACCGCGCTTGCTCATCGCACCGTTCCCCGAGCCGTCGCCGCAGATTTCATGCTCTCGCTCGCTTTCGATCCACGAGGAGCCTAGCGGGTGATCCCATGATCCGACAGATCCGATTTTCCCACGGCGACAGGTCTTCTCGGCGCGTCGCTTCCCGGGCGATGGGTCGCGAAGGTATCAGGACCTCAACGACTTTCGCGACAAACGCCGATCAGCAACCCAGCTGATCCGCCAGGTCGAGGAAGTCCCCCGCGTTCACGTCGAACTCGTCCTCGTACTCCACATCCACCGCGCCGCCCACTCCGAACTCCAGCGGCCGCGCCACGAACGCCGTGCGGAAACCGAGTGCGCCCGCCGCCCGGATGTCGTACTTGTGGCAGGCGACCATCATGATCTGTCCCGGCGCGAGTCCCAGGTAGGTCGCGGCCATGCGGTAGGCCGCCGGGTCCGGTTTGAAGGCGCCCGCCATCTCGGCGGTGAAGACCGCGTCCCACGGCAGACCGCCCAGCTTCGAAATATTCACCACCGCCGCGACATCAGCGTTCGACAGCGTCGCCAGTGTGTACCGCGTCTTCAATCGGGTCAGTCCGGGGACGACGTCCGGCCACGGCACGATCCGCTGCCAAGCGCAGGCCAGGTCTTCTCGCTCGGCGTCATCGAAATCCGCTACGCCGTAGTCGGCCAGCAGCCGGTCCAGTGCGTCCGCGTAGACCGAGTGCACCGTCGTCCAGTCGTTCTTACCGACCTTCGCCTCCCGCAGCACGTCGAAATACCTCGCGCGCCAGCGGTCTACGAATTCGACCCAGTCGACTCCCGGATGCCTGCCCGCGCTCGCCGTGCGCAACGCGCCGAGCACCGTCGAATGGAAATCCGTAGCCGTGCCCTGCACGTCGAACAGCAATGCCTCTATTCCCACCTCGGAAATCCAACCACGCGGGACCTGCTCGGCGCGGACGAGTGGGAGTCGTGCGGCGCAGAGCCGCGACACTGGGGGCAGCGCGGTCGGGTTCAGTCGCGGTGACCAAGCCTCCGATGGTCGCCCGCAACCCGCGCTGTCGGTCCGGTGCGGTTGGGTCGGACGGGCGGGGTGCCCCACAGGTTGCGTAGCAGGATCCAGGCCTGATCCGGGTCGGGTGTGCGGCCCGCCTTCATCTCGGCGGCGCCCCAGCCGTCTACCGCGCGAAGGACGGCGGCGGTGGCGGCGACCAGCAGGTTGCGGTCGGTCTCGACGGTGATGATGCCGATGGCGATCCCGTTCGCGACGAAGTCGGCGATCCAGGACATGAACGCGCCCTGTTCCCGCAGCAGGAAGGCGGGATCGATCAGCGCGAGGTCGGCGGGGTGCGTCTCGATGTGGGCGCGCAGCCGCTGCTCGATGGTCTTCAACTGCGACCAGAACTCGGCGTCGTCCGCGACCTCCCGCCACGTGCCGAGTACCTCCGCGAGGCGAGCGGCGACGTCGTCGAGTGCGGTGTACAGCAGGTCTTCGCGGCCGTCGAAGTAGTTGTACGCCGAGGATTTCGAGATGCCCGCCGCCGCGATGATCTGGTTGTAGGAGGCGGTTTCCACGCCGTCCTCCGCGAAGATCCGCTGCGCGACATCGAGGATGCGGCGTTGTTCGTTGGCGGGAAGCCGGGTGAAGCGGGGGAGCGGCATGGTCACATCCTAGGGCCTAGTCGTGCGCACCTATGGTGTGTACCATCGGTACACACCGACATTCTGAAAGGTGGGTGCGGCTATGGCCGACGCCGTCATCGAGACGATCGGACTGCGCAAGCGGTTCGGCGACTTCACCGCCCTCGACGGACTCGACCTGCGGGTCGAGGCCGGTGAGGTGCACGGATTCCTCGGGCCGAACGGCGCGGGCAAATCGACGACGATCCGGATCCTGCTCGGACTTGTCCGGCCCAGTGGCGGCACCGCCCGCCTGCTCGGCGGCGATCCGTGGCGCGACGCCGTGCGGCTGCACGACCGCATCGCCTACGTCCCCGGTGACGTGTCGCTGTGGCCCGGCCTCACCGGCGGCGAATGCCTCGACGTGCTCGCCGCCGCGCACGGCGGTTTCGACCGCGTCCGTCGCGATGCCCTCGTCGAACGGTTCGAACTGGATCCGGGAAAGAAGAGCCAGGACTACTCCAAGGGCAACCGGCAGAAGGTCGCGCTGGTCGCCGCGTTCGCCTGCGACAGCGAGCTGCTCATCCTGGACGAGCCGACATCCGGGCTGGATCCGCTCATGGAGCAGGTGTTCCAGCAGACGCTGGCCGAACGCAAGCGCGCGGGCTGCACCGTACTGCTGTCGAGTCACATCCTCGCCGAGGTCGAAGCGCTCGCCGACCGGGTCAGCATCATCCGGCAGGGACGGACGGTCTCGACGGGAACACTGGACGAATTACGCCGTCACACAACGACTCACGTGCACGCGGTCACCACCGCGGCGCCGGTGCTGGACCACGTGCCCGGGGTGAGTGCCGTGCGCATCGAGCAGGACGGGGCCGGGTACGCGGTCTCGTTCGGCGTGGACGCCGGGCAAGTCGGGGCGGCGGTCGGCGCGCTGCACGCGGCCGGATTGGTGTCGATCACCGCTAATCCGCCGAGCCTGGACGAGTTGTTCCTGCGCAACTACGCGTCCGCCGAAGCGGTGGGGGTGTAGCGGTGCGCGGACTCACGGTGATGGTTGGTGTCGGCCTGCGCGGCAGCCGTCGGCAGATCTCGTGTTGGGTGCTCGGGCTCGCGGTCGTCTTCGCGGGGACGGTGTGGTCGCTGGACAGCCTGTATTCCACCCCCGCCGAATTGGCGGGCTACCGGGCGGCCACCGAATCGGGCACGGCGTTGTTCGCGATCAACGGCAGGCCCTATGGACTGGACGATCTGGGCGGAGTCATCGCCTACGAATTCGGGTTCATGAGCGCACTGGCCTTTCCGCTCATGGGAATTCACCTGGTGACGCGGATGACGCGGCGCGAAGAGGAATCCGGGCGGGCGGAGTTGTTGCGCGCCGGGTCGGTGGGCCGGGTCGCCGGAGTCGCCGCGGCGGTCGTGCTGACCGGTTCCGCGCTGGTATTGGTTTCCGTATCCATGGTTGTCACTTTGCTGGTGACAGGGCAGGAATTGCGTGGCGCACTCCTCTATTCGGCGGCGCTGATGTCGCTCGGCTGCTGCTTCGCCGCGATCACGGCGTTGGCGGCCCAGGTGGTCGCATCGGCACGAAACGTCCTCGGCATCAGTCTCGTCGTGTTGATCGCGGCATTCCTCCTTCGCGGCATCGGCGATGTGCGCGGCAACGGGTTGGTGTGGCTGTCGCCGATCGGCTGGGCGGAGCAGGCGCGCCCGTTCGGCGCCGGGCGGTGGTGGCCTGTGCTGCTTGCGCTGGGTCTCGCCGCGGTGATGTTCGGCGTGGCTTGCTGGGTCGCGGGTCGCCGTGATCACGGCGCCGGGGTGCTCGCCGCTCGTCGCGGACCCGTATCTGCGGCACCGATATTGCTGCGGCCCTGGGGGTTCGCGCTTCGCAGGCATCGCGGCGGTGTCGTCGCATGGAGTGTGATCGGCGCGCTCGTTGCCATCTCGTTCGGTGCGCTCGCCGACGCGATCCGCACCGTGATGGCGGACAACGCTGCTCTCCAGGACGTCTTCGGCGGCGGTAGCGCGAATCCGGATGCGTACCTGTCGTTCGTCGTGGTGCTGCTGGCCTTGATCGTCGCAGGTTACGCGGTGCAAGGCGTCGGCCGGATCGCGGAGGACGAGCCGGGCGATCGGCTGGAACCAGTTCTGGCCGGCTCGATCTCGAGGTCGCGATGGTTGGCCGCCGAGGTACTGATCGTCGCGTGCGGCACTGCCGTGGTCGCCGCGGTGAGCGGATTCGCGCTCGGCGTGAGCGATGCGCTGGCGGTGGGCGATTCCTCGGCCGTGCTGCGACTGACCCTCGCCACGCTCTCGTACCTGCCTTCCGTCCTCCTACTGCTGGGACTCGCGGTGGCGCTCTATGGAATCCGCCCCGCCGCCTTGTCCGCGAGCTGGGCCGCCTTCGTCGCCGTAGCAGTCGTCGCCACCCTCGCCGACACCCTCCGCCTCCCCGAATGGCTCCGCCACCTCTCCCCACTGGAATGGGTCGGCCGCACTCCATCCGACCCCGTCTCCCCCTGGGCACTGATCGCCTCCGCCACCTTGGCCACCGCTTTGATTGCTCTGGGCCTCAACGGGTTCGCCTTCCGCGACATCCCGACGCGCAGCAGCTCGTGGGGACTGGCTCGACTTATAACGAACAACGCCTTCACGATCGGTGGACGATCGTGAAGGCGTTGCCGGGAGATGTCGGCGGTTGTTCGGTGGCCGCCGACATCGGCTAACTCACCTCGCGCCGGTGGTGGTCGGCGCCGGGGTTTGCGTCGTGGTGGTGGGTTGGGTCGTGGTCGGCTGGGTGGTGGTCGGCGCCACGGGCTCAGCCGGTGCCACGGTTTCGGCGGGTGCCGCGACCGAGGTCCGCGCCTGGGGGTTCGCCACCTCCGGAGCAGTTGTGGTGCTCGAGGTTTCGGACGAGGCCGGGGGCGTGGTGGTCGGCGCCGTTGTCGTCGATGTGACGGCGGCGTCGGTCTTCGTGGTCGTCGGCGCGGTGGTGGTGGTGGTCGGCGCGGCCGAGGTCGTCGTCGTGGTAGAGGCGGACTTCGGCTTCGTGGCCGACTCCACCGCCTCCCGCGCGGCGGCGAAATCGGCGGCGTCCGGCTCGGAGGACTTGTCGACCGTCTCGCCCGCCTGCGCCTGCTTCGCCAGGTGGGTGAGCCATGCGGCCGCGTACTCGGCGGAGGTCAGCGGCCTGCCTTCGTCCGGGTTGGCGTCGCGCCAGTAGTCGAAGTGGTGGCCGGTGTGGTCCGGACCGAGCGTCAGCTTGTACGGGTCGCTCATGATCACCGGAATGGTGTTCTGGTTGGTCACGATGAGACCGATGATCTCGTTCAGCACCTTCTGCGGCAGGTACGCCAGCGGCGACATCTGGTCGGTCGAGATCGCGTCCGACTTCGCGGGCTCCTTCGGCTGCTGACCCGGCTTGTATTCCGGATCGGAGACCCGCAGCAGAACCTCGAGGAAGGTCTCGTCGCTCGCCATCCAGTTCGGCTGCGACGCGATGTCCGCGAACGCCGTCATCGCGATACGACCGAGGACAACGGCGACGTCCATGCCGTTGGTCGGATTGAGCCCCTCGCGCTCGAGCTGGTCGACGTTGATCTGCCTGCCCACGTTCACCACGAGCTGCAACAACGAGATGTTCTCCGGCGCCGCGCAGGTGAGGTCGCCCTCGGAGCAGAACGACGCGATCTTGCCGTTCAGCTTGCCGAAGTCACCGCTGGTACCGGGCAGCGCGCCCTGGCCGGAGACCGGCTTCCTGCCGTCCTGATACTGCTGATCGAAGCCGTCCGGGTTGCTGAACGGATCCTTCGAACCGGGGAACGGCCCGTCGCCGGCCGAGCGGCCCGAGTCGGCCAGGATGACGACACCGAGCACGTCGTCCGGATCGACGATCGTCGGATCGCCCTCCTCCTGGTGCCCGATGTTCATCGCGACGCGGCGGACCACGTCGGCGCCCTCGCTGTAACCGACGATCGAGAACTTGGTGTCCGGGCAGGCCTGCGCGATCTCCCGCATCACCTGCTGGGTGTTCGCGACGCCCGCGTTGACGGCGTCCTCGTAGGTGGCCATGTTCGCCGGGTAGGCGATGTAGACCGCGGCGTAGGAGCCGGGCTCGACATCGTCGGCCGGAGCGTTCACGACCGGATCGACCCAGCGGCTGTTGTGGTCACCGGCCAGCGCGGCGGGCAACTCGTTGCCGTTGGCGTCGACCAGCAACTTCGTGGTCCCCTCCGCGGGAGTGTCGCCGCGACCGGCGACCGAAATGGTCACCATGTCATGGCATTCCGTGACGGAAGCCCTGAGTTGTGTATCCGCCGTGTGCGGAGGCGAATTGATGGCGAACGACGCGGCGACTATAGCCGCCACGCCGAGCACAGCTGGTGCGGCAACGGCCGAAGCGATGCGATGCCGCGCGAAAAACTCGCGAAAAGCCATGTCCCGATCCCATTCCAGTACCGACAGGTGGGCTGGCCCCCCGACGGGCCATATGTCACCAAGCACGTCGCGGTTCGGCCGGCGAGCGTTACTGTGATCGATTCGTGGGGGTTCTGTGGGGGCGGCCGGCCCGGATGCCGCCGCCGGCGAACATGCTGGCCAGGGCCATCTACGACGCACAGTGTCGAACGTCTCGTTCATCCAGTGCCGATCGCATTCGTCGATGGGCCCAGGCAGCCGCGGCCGCCCGCCCACTCACCAGACACAGCAGCGGACAGGTCGCTCGGGAATCGGTCTCCGCAGCCCTCTTTCGCATCCGACGCGAATGCGTGACCGATTACCGCTAATGGTCTTGACGAATGGCTTATCCGGATGTCACTATAAATACGGGAAGGCACCCAGAAATGCGGTGCTTATTTATTTGCGCCCTCGACATCGGTCGAGTTCAGGTGTAATTTGAGACTTCGCGCCGAGACGCGCGCTGTCCAACTCTCGAAATACGAAATGACTGTAGAAGCGGCTCTTGTCTGCGTGCCGCTTTCTACCCGTTGTTGTCGAGTCATGTTCGGGCAGTGTCCGGCACGGTGCGCGATGTGAATACACCCCCACAGGACAAGCAGATACCGTGACGACCGCGCGATCCGCGTGGGCGGCGCGAGGTGCTGGAAGGACGCATCTTGGCAGTCTCGAGTCAGACCAAGGTCGATGCCGCAAACCCCGCCGGTACCGCGAAAGCAGGGATCCCGAAGCGGGTCTCGTTCGCGAAACTCCGTGAACCGCTGGATGTTCCAGGATTGCTGGATATCCAGAGCGAGTCGTTCGAATGGTTGATCGGTGCGCCGGCCTGGCGCGAACGGGCGGCGGCGATCGGCGATTCACCCGAAGGTGGATTGGCGGAGGTGCTCGCGGAGATCAGCCCGATCGAGGACTTCGCCGCGACGATGTCGCTGACGCTCTCCGAACCCCGTTTCGAGGAGGTCAAGGCCTCGATCGAGGAATGCAAAGACAAGGACATGACCTACGCGGCGCCGTTGTTCGTCACCGCGGAGTTCATCAACAACAACACCGGCGAGATCAAGAGCCAGACGGTCTTCATGGGTGATTTCCCGATGATGACCGACAAGGGCACGTTCGTCATCAACGGCACCGAGCGTGTCGTCGTTTCACAGCTGGTGCGCTCGCCGGGTGTCTACTTCGATCGCACCGTCGACAAGGGCACCGAGAAGGATCTGCACAGCGTGCGGGTCATCCCGTCGCGCGGCGCGTGGCTGGAGTTCGACGTCGACAAGCGCGACACCGTCGGCGTGCGCATCGATCGCAAGCGCCGTCAGCCGGTGACGGTCCTGTTGAAGGCGCTCGGCTGGACCGCCGCGCAGATCACCGAGCGATTCGGTTTCTCCGAGACCATGATGACGTCACTGGAGAAGGACAACACCTCGGGCACCGATGAGGCGCTGCTCGACATCCATCGCAAGCTGCGTCCCGGCGAGCCGCCGACCAAGGAGTCCGCCCAGAACTTGCTGGAGAACCTGTTCTTCAACGAGAAGCGCTACGACCTGTCCCGCGTCGGCCGCTACAAGATCGGCAAGAAACTCGGCATCCCCTCCGGCGCACGGGTGCTCACCGAGGAAGACATCGTCACGATCATCGAGTACCTGCTGCGGTTGCACGCGGGGGACAAGGTCATGACCGCGCCCGGCGGCGAAGAGGTGCCGGTCGAGGTCGACGACATCGACCATTTCGGTAATCGCAGGCTGCGCACCGTCGGCGAGTTGATCCAGAACCAGATCCGGGTCGGCCTCTCCCGCATGGAGCGCGTCGTCCGCGAGCGGATGACCACTCAGGACATCGAGGCCATCACACCCCAGACGCTGATGAACATCCGCCCCGTCGTCGCGGGGATCAGGGAGTTCTTCGGAACCTCGCAGATGTCGCAGTTCCTGGATGAGCGGAATCCGCTGGCCAGCCTGACCCAGAAACGCCGTCTGTCGGCCCTCGGACCGGGTGGCTTGACCAGGGAGCGTGCCGGTCTCGAAGTTCGCGACGTGCATTACAGCCACTACGGCCGGATGTGCCCGATCGAGACGCCCGAAGGTCCGAACATCGGGCTGATCGGTTACCTCTCGGTGTACGCGCGGGTGAATCCGTTCGGCTTCATCGAGACGCCGTACCGGAAGGTCGTCGGCGGCAGGGTGACCGACGAGGTCGACTACCTCTCCGCCGACCAAGAAGACCGGCATGTCGTGGCGCAGGCCAACGAGGCGCTCGATGCCGACGGCCGCTTCGTCGCCGCCCGAATCGCGGTGCGTCGCAAGAACTCCGAGGTCGAGCTGGTCGACCCCGCCGAAGTCGACTACATGGATGTGTCGCCGCGCCAGATGGTGTCGGTCGCGACCGCGATGATCCCGTTCCTCGAGCACGACGACGCCAACCGCGCTCTCATGGGTGCGAACATGCAGAAGCAGGCCGTGCCGTTGATCCGGACCGAAGCCCCGCTGGTCGGTACGGGTATGGAGTCGCGGGCCGCGATCGACGCGGGCGATGTCGTCGTGAACGAGAAATCCGGTGTGGTCGAGGAAGTCTCCGCGGACTACGTCACGGTCATGGCCGACGACGGCACCCGCAAGTCCTACCGGATGCGCAAATTCGCGCGGACCAACCAGGGCACCTGTGCGAATCAGCGTCCGATCGTCGACGAGGGTCAGCGCGTCGAACGCGGCGAAGTGCTGGCCGATGGACCAAGCACCGAGAACGGTGAGATGGCCCTCGGTAAGAACCTGCTCGTGGCGATCATGCCGTGGGAGGGCCACAACTACGAGGACGCGATCATTCTGTCGCAGCGCCTGGTGGAAGAGGATGTTCTCACCTCGATCCATATCGAGGAGCACGAGATCGACGCCCGTGACACCAAGCTGGGCGCCGAGGAGATCACCCGCGACATCCCGAATGTGTCCGATGAGGTGCTCGCCGATCTGGACGAGCGCGGCATCGTGCGTATCGGTGCCGAGGTTCGTGATGGTGACATCCTGGTCGGCAAGGTGACCCCGAAGGGTGAGACAGAGCTGACTCCGGAGGAGCGGTTGCTGCGCGCGATCTTCGGTGAGAAGGCGCGCGAGGTGCGTGATACGTCGCTGAAGGTGCCCCACGGTGAGTCGGGCAAGGTCATCGGTATCCGGGTGTTCTCCCGTGATGACGAGGACGACCTGCCGCCGGGTGTGAACGAGCTGGTGCGGGTGTATGTGGCGCAGAAGCGCAAGATCCAGGACGGTGACAAGCTCGCTGGTCGCCACGGCAACAAGGGTGTGATCGGGAAGATTCTGCCGACCGAGGACATGCCGTTCCTGCCGGACGGCACTCCGGTCGACATCATCCTCAACACCCATGGTGTGCCGCGTCGTATGAACATCGGCCAGATCCTGGAAACCCATCTGGGCTGGATCGGCAAGGCGGGCTGGAACATTCAGCTCGCCGACGGTGCGCGTCCGGACTGGGCGAAGCGGTTGCCCGAGGAATTGTTGTCGGCGAGTCCAGGCACGAATCTCGCGACACCGGTCTTCGACGGCGCACGCGAGGAAGAACTCGCCGGGTTGCTTGCGTCGACACTGCCCAACCGCGACGGCGAGGTCATCGTCGGCGCGGACGGTAAGGCGACGTTGTTCGACGGCCGCTCCGGTGAGCCCTTTCCGTACCCGGTGGCGGTCGGTTACATGTACATCCTGAAGCTGCACCACCTGGTCGACGACAAGATCCACGCGCGGTCGACCGGCCCGTACTCGATGATCACCCAGCAGCCGCTCGGTGGTAAGGCGCAGTTCGGTGGTCAGCGCTTCGGTGAGATGGAGTGCTGGGCCATGCAGGCCTACGGCGCGGCCTACACCCTGCAGGAACTGCTCACCATCAAGTCCGACGACATCGTCGGCCGCGTGAAGGTCTACGAGGCGATCGTCAAGGGCGAGAACATCCCCGAGCCCGGCGTTCCGGAGTCGTTCAAGGTGCTCCTCAAGGAACTCCAGTCGCTGTGCCTCAACGTCGAGGTCCTCTCCGCCGGGTCCGCCGTCGAATTGCAGCACGGCGACGACGAACTAGACCGCACCGCCGCCGATCTCGGCATCACGTTGTCCCGCCAGGAGTCCGCATCGATCGACGACCTTCCGGGCTGATTCGCACGTCCGGGCTGCCGCGCGCTGGATTCTCGGTGCACGGCATCCCGGGCGGTCGCGGCTGGAAGTTACGCGCCTCGAGCGCTATTCGACAGCCGCGGCCTCGCGTATCGCCCGCACGGCGGCGGCCGGGGTGTAGTCCTCGGGAACCCTTTCGACCAGGATGATGTCACCGTCGATGTGCCGCGAGCGCAGCGGCGCGATCTCCCGATACTCGGCCGAGTCCCACCAGGCCCGCGCCTCGTCCATCCCGGGAAACCCCAGCATCACAACACCTCCCGGCCAGCTCCCCTCCTTCACCTCGTGCTGCTTGGCGTGCACGAGGTACCGCCCGCCGTACGGCGCGAGTGTGCCGGGCAGCCGCTCGATGTACTCGGCGATGTCCGGATGCGGCGCCGCATCCTGCAGATGAGCGATGACGTACGCGGTCATGAGCATCCTTCCGTTCCACCGATTTTCGTCACGCCGCCATCCTGGCACGCAGCCGGACACGGATCGATTACCTGAAAGGTAAGCGCGGAGGGGTGCTCAGACCCCTCCGCTCGAGAGGCGCTGCCGGAGGGCGGCCGCGCGGAGCGTGAGGTGGTTGCGCTCGGCGAGATTCTGCGCCTGTGCGGCCGCCTCCACGTAGAGCCGGGCCGCCGTGGCGATGTCGCCGGCCCGCTCGTGCAGGTAGGCGGACGAAGCGGTGTACCTGGGGAGCTTCGGGTCGAGTCCGGCGAGTGCTGCGAGGCCCGCGTGCGGTCCGTCCGCCTCGCCGACGGCGACCGCGCGGTTGAGCCGAACCACCGGGCTGTCGGTGAGACGGACGAGCTCGTCGTACCACTCGACGATCTGCACCCAGTCGGTTTCCTCGGCTGTTTGCGCGTCGGCGTGCAGCGCGGCGATCGCGGCCTGAGCCTGATACTCCCCGAGCCGGTCGCGGGCCAGGGCCGCTTGCAGAATCGCAATGCCCTCGGCGATCAGATCGCGCCGCCAGAGGCCACGGTCCTGCTCCGCCAGTGGCACGAGACTGCCGTCGGCGCGGGTCCTGGCCGGGCGTCTCGCGTGGTGCAGCAGGAACAGGGCGAGCAGTCCCGCGACCTCCGGGTCGTCCGTGGTCGTCGCCAGTTGCCTGGCCAGCCGGATCGCCTCCGCGGCGAGGTCGACGTCGCCGCTGTACCCCTCGTTGAACACCAGGTAGAGCACCCGCAGCACGGTGCGCAGGTCGCCGGGACGGTCCAGCCGGACCTCGCTCACGGTGCGTTTGGCCCGGCTGATCCGCTGGGCCATCGTCGCTTCGGGCACGAGGTAGGCCTGCGCGATCTGGCGTGTGGTCAGCCCGCCGACGGCCCGCAGCGTCAGCGCGACGGCCGACGCGGGGGTCAGGCTGGGATGCGCGCACAGGAAGTAGAGCTGCAACGTCTCGTCCACAGTGGCGGCCGGTCCCGGCGGCGGCTCCTCGGAGACCAGCAGCTCACGGCGCCGCCGCGCGGTGTCGGAGCGGGCGAGATCGAGGAAGCAACGCCACGCCGTGGTGACCAGCCAGCCCTTGGGATCTTCGGGGCGCCGGTTCGGCCAGGTCTCGACGGCACGAATCAACGCCTCCTGGACCGCGTCCTCCGCGGTCGCGAAGTCCGCCCCGCGGTGGACGAGGGCCGCCAAGACGCCCGGAATCAGGTCCCGCAGCCGGCCCTCGTCCACCGCGTCGGCGCCCATCACTCGGTGACGGTCGGCGGAGCCGTCAGGAACGGCCGAACCTCGAGCCACTCGTGAATCGGCTTGCCGCCCGCGCCGGGCGCCGCGGACAACTCCCCTGCCAGCTCGACGGCGCGCTCGTACGAGTCGACGTCGATGATCATCCAGCCGGCGATCAGGTCTTTCGTCTCCGCGAACGGCCCGTCCGTCACCGGCGGCTTGCCCTCGCCGTCGTAGCGGACCCAGGCGCCCTCCGGCGCGAGGGCCTGGCCGTCCACGTACTCGCCGCTGTCTTGCAGGCGGGCCGCGAAGTCGTTCATGTACCGCAGGTGCGCCTCGATCTCGGCGGGCGTCCACTGATCCATCGGCACGTCGTTGACGGCCGCCGGGGCGCCTCGATAGTGCTTGAGCAGCAGGTACTTGGCCATGACATTCTCCCTTCGGCTTGCGACCCTAGTTGGTCGCTCACCCCTGGGACGGAACCGTCACGACGTTCTCGACATCTGCCGCCGAAATTTTTCAAGTCGCCGCGGCGGTCTGTACGAACGACCGGACGAGTGGGTTCACGGTGGCGCTGTTCCAGGCGACGACAAGGCTGCTCGGCGGCATATCGGTCAGCCGGACGGCGACGAGGCCCTCGGGCAGTGCGTGCGTGAGGGGCGCCAGCCCGATCGTGCCGCTCCAGAGCACTGCTTGCAGGCACTCGTGGACGGTGCGGACGACGGGACCGCGCCGGAGTTCACCGCCGTTCCAATAGGCGCGCCAGACGGGATCGCTTCCCTCGGGCAGCTGGAACCAGCGGCGATCGGAAAGGTCGCTCAGCAGCAGGGATTCGCGGTCGGCGAGGGGGTCGTCGCTGCGGAGCACGACCCCGACCGGGTCGGAGCGCAGCACCACGGTGTCGATCCCTTTGTCGTCGAACGGCATTCGGGTGAGCGCGATATCGACGAGACCCGTTCGCAGACCGGTGGTCGGATCGGTGAGATCCGCTTCGCGAACTCGGATTCGCACCTCGGGATTGCGTCGACGGAAGGCGGCGGCGAGGCGAGTACCGGCCTGTTCGGCGCTGTCGGCCAGCATGCCGATCGTGATGGCGGCAGGTCCGGCGGCGGCGCCGACGCGGGCGCGCACCTGCTCGGCCTGCTCCAGCAGTGCGCGCGCCTCGTCGTAGAGAACGGCTCCGGCCGGGGTGAGCGCGACTCCGGTGGCGGAGCGGTGCAGCAGGTGGGCGCCGAGTTCGGCCTCGAGGCGTTTGATGGCCCGGCTCAGTGGCGGTTGGGACATGTGGAGACGGGCGGCTGCGCGTCCGAAGTGCCGCTCCTCCGCAACGGCCACAAAGTATTTCAGCGCGCGCAGGTCCATCACCGGCGACGATACCCGCACGGTATCGGGTGGAGGAAACAGGTGTTGGACGGGGCGATCCGCGCCGCGCTGGACTGGACGCGTCCGATAGACGGCGAATCCGATTGTGGCTACGCCTTTTTCGAGGAGGTCATATGGCCGAACACGTGCTGCCTGAACCTGCCGTAGAGATCACCGGAGTACGGGAACTCGCCCGCGATCTGGTGGTTGTTCCCAACCGAAACGTGCAGCTGGTTCCCAACATCGGGCTGATCGGCGGCACGCATTCAGTGCTGGTCGTCGAGACCGGAATGGGTCCGGCCAACGCCGAGAAGGTGCTCGAATTCGCGACCGACTACGCCGCAGGCCGCAAGCTGTACCTGACCACGACCCACTTCCACCCCGAACACGCCTTCGGCGCACAAGTATTCAGCGACGCGGCGACCTTCCTGATCAACCGGGCGCAGGCCACCGACCTGGCCACCAAAGGCGGCGGTTACCTGGAGATGTTCCGCGGCCTCGGGCCGTCGATCGCCCGGCACTTGGAAGGCGTCGAACTGGCCACCCCCGACATTGTCTACGACCACTCCTACGACCTCGACCTGGGCGGCCGCGTGGTGCGGATGCGAGCCACCGGCCGAGCGCACAGCAAGGGCGACCAGGTCGTGACGATCCCCGATGCCGAGGTGATGTTCACCGGAGATCTGGTCGAGGCGGGACAATTCGCGATCTTCCCCTGGTTCCCGCCGCACGACACCGACGTGTCCGGCACCGGCTGGATCCGCGTGATGGAGCGGCTGGCCGCCGAACAGCCGAAGATCGTCGTGCCCGGCCACGGCGACATCGGCGGCGCGCGGTTGCTCACCGACGTCGGCGACTACCTGCGCCTGCTGCGCGACGAAACCTGGCTCCGCCGCGACTCGTCGATGAGCCAGGACACGATCGTCGACGAAGTACGCGCCCTGATGATCGAACGGCATCCGGACTGGGCGGGGCAGGACTGGATCGAGCAAGGCGTCGGCTGCCTGTGCGCCGAACACCCCCACCGCAACGGCGACTCCGAACAGTGAGTACGGAACCTCGCCCCGAACTGCGAAACCGACTGCCCTTCATCGGGTGATTGCTCGAGTCGCGGCATTTCGTGGGCTCGTGGTGACCCCTCCGAGTTCAACCGAGCACGCGGGCCCGCACCTCTGGCGACCATTCGACGTATTCGACATCCGTCCCGTCGGGATGACGAAGGTAGGCGAATCGGCCCGTTTCGCTGGTGAACGGCCCACCGGTCACGACGGCTTCCGAGGCCGTCAGTTGAGCGATCAACTGGTCGAGGTCGTCGACAATCACCGGCCCGACTGTCGAGCGATAGCGATCGATGTGTTCGGGTGAGCCTGCGATGAGCAGAAAGTCGCCGACCGCCGCGATCTCCGCTTGCTCGAAGCCGAACCGCAGATCCGTTGGGGCACCGACGATGCTCTCGTAGATCGGCAGCGCGGTGTCGAGGTCGGCGACGAACAAGCGGGCGTAGGTTTTCAGGATCTGCATAGCCGAGACGCTACGGTCGAGCTGGCGGCGGCAGCAGTACGCACTTGAAGGTGAGCGGTGGTGTTCGATGCGCAGCGATGATGAGGACGAGCAGCGCGCACGCGATATCGCGCTGCGTGTGTTCGCCGTGGTGTCGACGAAGTGGGGCCTGCGGGTCTTGGAGGAGATCCATGCGGACCGCCGCCGATTCCGTGAGCTGCACCGCGCAGTCGACGGCATCAGCTACAAGGTGTTGACCCAGACCCTGCGCGACCTCGAAAATCACGGTCTGGTCGCACGATACGATCACGGCACTGCCAATCCCCGCGTCGACTACTCCCTCACCGAGGCCGGAACAGAGCTTGTGGACGCGATCCACGCGTTGTGTGATTGGTCCCGCACTCACCTGGACCGTCTACTCGATGCGCCCGCAAGTCGGGCCGCTCCACGAACATCTCACTGACGCAGCGGCCGTCGACCGCGCCCGCTACCAGCGTGATGGCATTTCTTCCTGGTCGTCGAAGCGTGCACGGGCGCGCTCGACGGCGGGCAACGTGGCGGTGGTCCAGTGCAGGAGCGCGTCGATGAGGTCCTGCAACGACTTTCCGATCCGCGTGATGCGGTACTCGACGGCGACGGGTCGGGTACTCGTGACGACGCGCTCGACCATCCCGTTGCGATCGAGGCGCCGCAGTGCCGCCGTGAGCGGCTTCTGCGTCACGACCGGGATCGCCCGACGGAGCTCGTTGAAGCGCAACGGCCGCTCGCACAGTGCATCGAGGATTTGTAGCGACCACTTGTCGAGCACCTGGTCGAGCAGCTCGCGGTGTCGCTCGGTGAGCTGAGGACTGTCCGAACTGTGTGGAGCGGTATCCGGCATGACACCTAGTCTCGTTGAAGTTCCCTTCGCAACACGGCACGCGGCTTGGCGGGCGCCGGAGCAAGCTTCGCCGACGTCGTACGCCTCCGGTTCTTCGTCACGCACTGGAGCCCGGACAAGTACGACGACTTCATCGCAGGTATCGACCGCGTCGCAGAAGAGCTCGGAATACCGCGCCCGTTGCCGCCTTTGTCGGCGATCGGCGTCGACTACCTGTTCGAGCCCGACGTGCTCGTCGAGGTCGAGGCGTTCGCAGTCCTCGACTGAGCTCCAGTCACCGACTGTGGCCCGCCATCGACGGTGTCAGCGGGTGAGGCCGCCGAAGAACTCGCGGAGGTCACCGGCGAGCAGGTCGGGCACTTCCAGCGCCGGAAAGTGGCCGCCGGAGTAGAACTCCGACCAGTGCACAATGTTGTGCGCCTTCTCGGCGAAACGGCGAATCGCGAAATCGGCGGTGGTGAAGACGGCGACACCGGTCGGCACGGTGCCCTTCGGCTTGGGCGCGAACATCGACCCGTCATGAAACCGCTCGTAGTAGTAGTTGGCCACGCTGCGCGCGGTATCGGTGAGCCAATAGATCGTGACCGTGGTCAGGATCTTGTCGCGGTCGATGGCCTGGTCGGGCAGTTCGCCGGCGGCATCGGTCCACTCCTTGTATTTCTCGACGATCCAGCCGAGCTGCCCGACCGGCGAATCGGCGAGCAACTGGGCCAACGTGTTCGGGCGCGAACCCGCCAAACTCATGTAGGCCGACCCGTTGTCCTGAAACTCCTTCATGCCGGCGAGGCGCTGCTTGTCGGCGTCGGTGAGAGCGGCCATATCAGCGGGATCGCCGGTCGGGAACGTGACAAGGGCGTTGGCGTGCACTCCGAGCACGTGCTCGCCGTGCTCGCGGCCGAGGCGCGGGGCGAGGAAGGCACCGTGGTCGCCGCCATGGACGCCGTAGCGTTCGTAGCCGAGCCGGGCCATGAGCTCGGCCAGCGTGGCAGCGACCCTGCCGTCGTGCCAGCCCAGTTCGGTGAGCGCTCCGGAGAACCCGTGGCCGGGCAGCGTCGGGATGACCAGGTGGAAGGACGGAGCCTCGGGCTCACCGTGTGCGGCCGGGTCGGTCAACGGCCCGACCAGGTCGAGGAAGTCGGCCGCGGTCCCGGGCCAGCCGTGGATCAGCAGCAGCGGGGTGGCCTCGGCATGGTGCGAGCGGATGTGCAAGAAGTGCAGGTTCTGGCCGTCGATGGTGGTGGTGAATTGAGGGTGTGCGTTGAGGCGGGATTCGATCGCGCGCCAATCGAACTTCTCGGTCCAGTACGCGGTCAGATCGCGCAGGTAGGAGGTCGGCACACCGCGTTCCCAACCCGCTGCGGGGACCTCGTCGATCCAACGCGTGCGGGCGAGGCGTTCGCGCAGGTCGTCCAGGTCGGTCTGCGGGATGTCGATGCGGAAGGGGCGGATCTCGTTGTCGCTCATGCCCTGAACGATTCCGGTAACAAGGGCGCCGCCGAATCACGAAATCTCGTTATTCTCGGGCCGCTGTCCCTGGTCCAGCCGGGTAAAGAGGCTCACAGGCTGTCGAGCCGGTGGCCGATGCGCAATGATTGCCGGGTGAGTGGCGTGGTCAGTGGCGTGCTTGTCGGCCGTGCCGCGGAGGTAGCGGAGCTGGCGGATGCGTTCCGCGATGAGCAGGTGGCCGCGGTGCTGATCGGCGGTGAGGCGGGAATCGGGAAATCCCGCTTGGTCGCGGAGTTCAGCGGTCGCCTCGATCCGTCGGTGCTCACTCCGGTCGGACGCTGTCTCGAATTCGGCAGCACCGCGGTGCCGTTCGCGCCCTTCGTTGCCGCGCTGTCGAGCCTGGTGCGCCGGCTCGGCGTGGACGAAGTGGCCGCGTTGCTGCCGCCACAGCCCGCGCTGGCGCGTTGGCTGCCGCAGCTGGCGGTGCGGTCCGGGCTCCCTGCCGTCGAGTCGGATCGCACCCAGCTGTTCGGTGAGGTCTTGATGCTGCTCGAGCAGCTGGGTGCGCGGCGACCAGTGGTGCTCGTGCTGGAGGATCTGCATTGGGCCGACCAGGGCACTCGGGAACTGCTGGCATTCCTGGTGGCCAATCTGGCACAGCGTCGGATTCTGCTGATCGGCACTTACCGGCCTGCCGAGTCCGGGCCGCTTCGTGACTTGGTCGCCCAGCTGCGCCGCGACCCCGCGGTGCGCATGGTCGCTCCGCAGCCGTTGACACGACACGAGGTCGGGCGCCAGCTGGCGGCGCTGCTCAACAGCGAGCCCGCACCGGAGGCGATCACCCGGGTCTTCGAGCGCAGCGGCGGAAACCCGTTGTTCGTCGAGGCGCTGAGTCGATCGACGGAGTATCTCCCCGCCGATCTCACCGACCTGCTGTTGAGTTTCTTGTCGGGACTCGGCGACGCCTCCCGAGTCGTTGTCGCCGCGGCCGCGGTCATCGGTTCGCCCGTGCGACACGACATGCTGGCCGCCCTCAGCGGGCTGCCCGCCGCGTCGCTGCTTGCGGCGCTGCGAGAGCTGACCGATCGGGAGTTGTTGCACGCCACCGACACCGGATACGAATTCCGGCATGTGCTGATCCGCCAGACCGTCTACGAGGATCTGCTGCCCGCCGAACGCTCCCGCATGCACGCCGCACTGGTCGAGATACTGCGCACCCACCGCGCGGCGCTGCCCCCGCCCGTCTACTACGCCGAGCTGGCCCACCATGCCGAGGCTTCGGGCGACCTGCGGCGGGCGCTGATCGCTTTCTGGAAAACCGCCGCAGCCCTCGACGACGCCGCGGCCCAGCTGTATCCCCTGCAACGGGTTGTGGACCTGTGGGACCGCCTGCCCGCCGCGGAACTCCTGGACACAACGAGAAGTGCTGTCCTGGAACAGTTTGCGGCCGCCTGCGACCGCAGCGGTGAAGTCGTGCGCGGTATTACCGCCGTCGATGACGCGTTGGCCGCCGTCGACCCGGCCCTCGACCCATCCCGGGCCGCCCGGTTGTATCGACTGCGCGCCGCGCTGCGCAGCCGCACCGGAGCGGGCCCGGGCGCGGATGTGGACCGCGCCCTCGAACTTCTGGCCGCACAACCCCCGACAGTTCTCCGCGCGGAAGTGTTGGCCGACCGCGCCGTCCACCGGGTCTTCGCAGGTGATCCGGCCGGCGCGGCCGAGGACGCGACTGCGGTCTTGCGCACCCTGGAATCACATGCGGAACTGGACTTCGGTCCCGGCGACCGACCGATCCCGGACTCGGTGCGAATCGCTCGATCGACCGCCCGCGCCCACGCCTACCGAGGATTGGCGTCCGCGGACGACATCGACACCGCCATTGCGTGTTTCGAACAGGCCAGGCGAGCAGCCGAGCTGTCCTCGGACACCCGGACAGCTGTCGACGTCGCGGTGTGGGAATCGGCGGTACTGGTCGGGGCAGGCCGATACGAGGCCGCGATCGGCGTGGTCCAACGAGGACTACGCGCAGCGCAGGCCGCCTTCCGCTTTGAGGAATCGGGACCGATCCTGTTCGTGAAGTGGACCCAAGCGCTGACAGCGCTCGGGCGCTGGCCCGAAGCACTCGGTGTGGTCGATGACGTGCAGCTGTCGCAGCTGCCGCCGCTGAGCGTGGCAGCACTGCGGCTGTCGCACGCCAGAATCGCTCTAGCCCAAGGTGATTCGCAGCGAGCGCTGACGCTGGCCGAGCAGGTCGCGGCACTACTCGGTGACGGTGTCTGGGCGCGGCAGTATCGCATCCAGCTGCACGTTTTACACACCGCACTCGCCGTGCAGCGAGAGGATATGGCAGCGGCGCGGGCGGTCCTCGATCGATCGGTGGCCGACGGCACGGACGTGCTGACCGCCTATCCGCACGAAACCTGGCCATTGGTGGCGTTGAGCGCCCGAGTACCGCAGGCCCCGGGCGAGCTGCGGGCATTGGCCGACTCGATGCCGCGGACTTCACCGGTCCACCTCGCACACTCCGCCGTATTCCGCGCGCACACCACCGGATCCGCGCCCGATTGGTCGACAGCAGCCGATGCCTGGGCCGCCCTGAGGCAACCCTACGAACACGCCCAAGCTCTACTCGCCGCAGCGGACTCCGCCGTCACCGCGGGTGATCGTGCGTCGGCAACCGCCGCGCTGCGACTGGCCGTGTCACGCGCCGCCGACCTCGGCGCGGTCCACATTCTTGATGCCGCACGGCAATTGGCCCGCCGCAGCCGCCTCACAGTGGACGATTCCCCTGTCGGCGCTGCGAGTACGAACGCGGACAGCGCGCCTCGCGGTTTCGGTCTCACCGCCCGTGAGCTCGACGTGCTGCGCCTGATCGCCGAAGGAATGAGCAACCGAAGCATCGCCACCGAGCTGTTCATCAGCCCCAACACCGCCGGCGTCCACGTCTCCCGAATCCTCACGAAACTCGGCGCATCCAGCCGCACCGAAGCAGCCGCGATCGCCCACCGGCACAACCTGATCTCGTAGAAGGTGTCAGCTGTATGTCAGCTCGGTGTCAGTCAGCCCGGCGACAGTGTGTACATCGAACAAAACGACCGGCACCGACACCGTTCCAGACGGTGCCACAACCGATTTCGAGGAGTACACGACATGTCCATCACCGTCACCCTGACCGACCAGGACAAGAGCACCCTGCGCATCGCGGCCTACGGCGCGGTGTCGCTGATGGCCGCCGCCGGTGCGCCGCACAAGGCCATCACGCACGGCTCCATCGCCCTGACCTCGGCGACCGGACTGGTCGGGCATGTGCTCGCCGCCAAGTCCAAAGACATCCATCTGCAAGGCAAGTCCGTCGCCGAACTCGCCGACCAGGTGCTGCCGAGCCTGACCACAGCCATGCGCCTGCTCGGCAAGTATCCGGGCGAGGCCGACAACTTCCGCGGCACCGTCCTGGTCGCCGTCGAAGCCGCCGCCGCGCCCCGCAAGGGTGAGTCCAGCCCCGCCATGGCTGTGATGGCCCGCAAGATCACCGCGGCCCTCGACGCCGCCTGAATCAGCCGCGGGCCATGTCCACGAACCGGCTCAGGTGCAACTGGTGGGCGACGGTGATGGTGGCGGTGGGGCCGTTTCGGTGCTTGCCGAGGATCAGGTCGGCCTCACCGCCGCGCGGGTCGTCCCGTTCGAATGCGTCGGGGCGGTGCAGCAGGATGACCATATCGGCGTCCTGCTCGAGCGAGTTGTGCGCTGAGATGCCTTGGGCCACGAAGTTATGCGTGCCGGGGACGGTGCCGTCGTAAACGTCTTGTTCACCGAGGCTGGTGATTTCGACGATCTTGTCCCAGAACACGTCGTTGGTCGCGAACATCTCGATGTCGGCATCATCGAGGACGGTGGCGACGCGAGCCAGGCGGGAGCGGCTCGGGGAGCGCTTCCACATGGTCGATCCGCAGAAACGGGAGCCCATGGCGGCGGAGAACTCGCGGTGCGTCATATGCCGGGCGGACAGGAGGTCGCGGACCTTCGTCCAGACTTCCTTGGGCACCGTGTCGACGTTGGTATTCGGGGTGAAATCGGCCAATTCGGTGAGGACCGACTCCCCTGCCCGGCCCCGCGCGCCGTGCACGCCGATGTCACGCAGGAAGACGGTTTGGTTCTCGCAGCCGTCGACTGTGAGGTGCCAGCAGTCCCGATAACCGGACTTCTGTACGCGCTTGATGCGGCCGTGCACGCCGAGGCGCAGCAGCGCCTGAGCGAGGTCGTCGACGAGGCGGCGGCTGGTCGAGGCGTAGTAGATCCGCGCCTGGCGTCCCTTCGCATCCCAGCGCACCGAGCCGTCCGTCGCCCAGAGATGCCGGACGAACAGCGCGAGCTGATCGTTCGGCAAGGCGAAAACAGCCTGCGGAATAAACTTCTCGTAGCTGCGCAGGCCGAAGAGGCCGAGCTCATCGAGCCACGCCGCAATGGGATTGCGCTTGCCGTGGGTGAGTCGATACGGCGCGGGCAGGCGGAGGGTGGTGACGCGTGCTGCCGCGTACTCGTCGCGCACCGCCGCCACGCCGAAGTGCTGCGCCGCGGTCGTGACGGCGGCGAGGTTGTCTTCGTCGATGCTCGCGTAGCGGATCGGCTGCCGCTTCACGCAAGAGCCGTCACCGATCATGTGGGCGAGCAGGATCACCTCCGCATCGGCCATGCGAGTGGTGTGCACCGGTTCGGGAACCTGCCGCGGCGTCGCCAGGCGGTCGCCGATAGTGAGCTTCTCCAACGGGATCCAGCCGTCCACCGTCAAGAACGGATGGTTGCCGGTCGCCTCCACTTCGCGCCCGGATGCGAGCCGCAGCTTGAAGACTTCCTTACGTCCGCTGGGGAACACCTTCACCATCGGACGCGCAACCATCCGCATACGTTCGTCCAGTGACCACACCAAGGGCTGTTCGCCACTGGCGAGCAATTCACCGAGCGTGGTCTCGCCACCATTGTCGGCGCGCAGGATCCGGGTCGAGGCGGGCATACAGCCCGACTCGCGGAGGTCGGAGACCATGGGGCGCTTGTCGGTTCGCTGTTCGGGGCCCCGGTTCAGCTGGCTGATCGCGACCACCGGGACTTCGAGTTCCTTGGCCAGCAGCTTGAGGTTTCGGGAGAAGTCCGAGACTTCCTGCTGGCGGGATTCGACCTTCTTGCCGGAGGTCATCAGCTGAAGGTAGTCCACCACAACCAGTTTGAGGTCGTGGCGCTGCTTGAGACGACGCGCCTTCGCCCGGATCTCCATCATGGTCAGGTTGGGCGAATCGTCGACGAACAGCGGCGCCTCACTGATCTCGCTCATCCGCCGAGCCAGCTTGGTCCAGTCGTCGTCGCTCATCCGCCCCGACCGCATATCACCGAGCTTGATCTTCGCCTCCGCCGACAGCAGACGCATGACGATCTCGGTCCTGCTCATCTCGAGCGAGAAGATGACGCTGGCCAGCCCATGCTTGATCGAGCAACTCCGCATGAAATCCATGCCCAACGTCGATTTGCCCACGCCAGGCCTAGCCGCGACGATAATCATCTGGCCCGGGTGCAGGCCGTTGGTGATTTCGTCGAGTTCGGTGAAGCCGGTGGGGACGCCGAGGGAGATGCCGCCGCGGGAGGCGATGGAGTCGATTTCGTCCATCGTGGGCTGCAGGAGTTCCTCGAGGGGGAGGAAATCCTCGGTGGTGCGGCGTTCGGTGACCTCGTAGACCTCGGCCTGGGCGCGGTCGACGACCTCGGCGATGTCTTGGCCGTCGGCGCCCGCGTAGCCGTACTGGACGATGCGGGTGCCCGCCTCGACGAGGCGGCGCAGAATGGCCTTCTCCGCGACGATTTCGGCGTAGTAGCCCGCGTTGGCCGCGGTGGGGACGGTCTGGGTGAGGGTGACGAGGTACGGCGCGCCGCCGATGCGCTTGAGTTCGCCGCGGCGGTCGAGGCCGGCGGCGACCGTGACGGGGTCGGCGGGTTCACCGCGGCCATACAGATCGAGGATGGTGTCGTAGATCGCCTGGTGCGCTGGGCGGTAGAAGTCGCCGGGCCGGATGACCTCGACGACGTCGGCGATGGCGTCCTTGCTCAGCAGCATGCCGCCGAGGACGGACTGCTCGGCGGCCATGTCGTGCGGCGGCTGGCGGCCGAAGTCTTCGCCGGGAGGTTCGGGCGGGAAGTCGGTGTGCCCGCGGTCATCGGTGGTCGTCACCAGACTCGACCGTCCTCTCTGCCCCACGATCGGATTTCACCGTATCGATGACTCGTTCTTACTCCGGGCCTCTGACACGTTTGCCACGGCCACGGACGCATTTGCCCCAGCCGCGTCGACCGGTTCCAGCAACCATCGCGACAGCTCGAAATCGCGCCATTCCGTACGGCCCGATCCGGGCAATGCGACGAACCTAGGCGACTCGGTGGGGCGTCGCCAAACCGAGCTGTGCACACAACTGTGGATAAGTTGGGGACTGTTTACCAAACCGTGTGCACCCCCTGTGTACAACTTGGGGAAAACCCAGGTCACTCCGGCTAAAGACGCTGATGGATGCGCGTTTCCGCATCCATCCACGTGTGGATAGATCTCACCTCGGCGTGTCGCTCGAGATGAACAGCCGGGCGTGTTGGGTAAACAGCGCGTGTGCACGCTATGAGCTGAGTCACATTGCGATCGGTCGGTTTGCCCAGTAATCCACAGGCCGAATAACCGGAGGTGAAACGCGATAGCCGACGCGAGCCGGTAGTGCTCCAATTCACTGCATCACACCAGAGCAAATAGCTGGCTAACAGCGGAGCGCAACGCGAAAAGGCAAGCCGAAGACCACCCCCGTGCGATCACGGGGGTGGTCTTCGACGTGAAGTGCGAACCGCCCGGAGGCGGTGCGGACTCAGCTCGCGGCGGCGACCTGCAGGTCGAACTTGGCGACCACGTCCGGGTGCAGGTGCACCACGATGCCGTGCTTGCCGGTCGACTTGATGTGCGCCTTCGGCAGCTCGATGCTGCGCTTGTCGACCACGGGGCCGCCCGCGGTCTTGATGGCCGCGGCGACGTCCGCCTGGGTCACCGAGCCGAACAGCTTGCCGGTGCCCGCGGTCTTCACGCTCAGCGAGACCGACTCCAGGCCTTCGATGGCCTGCTTCAGCTCGTTGGCGTGGTCCAGGTCGCGAACCCGGCGGGCGTCCTGCGCCCGGCGGATGCCCTCGACCTGCTTCTGCGCGCCACGGCTGGCGACGATGGCCAGGCCGCGCGGCAGCAGGTAGTTGCGGCCGTAGCCGTCCTTGACCTCCACGGTGTCGCCGGGGGCACCGAGGTTGTCCACATCAGCGGTCAGAATCAACTTCATTTGCGTGCCTCCCTTACTCAGCGAGCCGTCGACACGTAGGGCAGCAGGGCCACCTCACGCGAGTTCTTCACGGCAACGGCGATGTCACGCTGGTGCTGCACGCAGTTGCCGGTCACCCGGCGGGCGCGGATCTTGCCGCGGTCGCTGACGTACTTACGCAGCAGCGTCGTGTCCTTGTAATCGATCGAAACGGTGCCGGACTTGGCTTCCTTGCAGAAAGCGCAAGCCTTCTTCTTCAGCACCTTTTCGCGCGCGGGCGCTTTAGGCATGTGTCTCTTACTCCAAAATTATTGTGGCCCAAGTGATCCGGGCCAATGAAAGCCGTCTCAGAACGGCGGTTCGTCATCCATGCGGCTGCCCCCGAAGGAACCTGCCGCGGGCGCGCTGCCCCAGGGGTCGTCCTCGGCGCCGCCGGAACGACCGCCGCCACCACCGCTGCTGCCGGAGGAGGCGTAGTTACCGCCACCGCCACCACCGAAGCCGCCGCCCCCACCGCCGCCGCGGCTGGCCTTGTTGACCTTCGCCGTCGCGTAGCGGAGCGAGGGGCCGACCTCGTCGACCTCGAGCTCGACGACCGTGCGCTTCTCACCCTCACGGGTTTCGTAGGAGCGCTGCTTGAGCCGTCCGCTCACGATGACGCGAGCGCCTCGGGTCAGGCTTTCGGCGACATTTTCCGCGGCTTCGCGCCAGATGTTGCAGCGCAGGAAAAGCGCTTCGCCGTCTTTCCATTCATTGGTATTACGGTCGAACACGCGGGGGGTGGACGCGACGGTGAAGTTCGCCACCGCCTGCCCCGCGGGCGTGAAACGCAGTTCGGGGTCGGCCGTCAAGTTTCCAATGACGGTGATGACCGTGTCGCCTGCTGCCATGGGTTCCTCCTGCTCGGTGTGCAGTCCGCATGCACTCGCTTGTTGCGCTAGAGCCTAGAGACAGGCACCGACGCTGACGAGCGCGGTGGAACTACTTGTCGTGGCGCAGAACCTTGGTGCGCAGCACCGACTCGTTGAGCCCCAGCTGGCGGTCGAGCTCGCTCACCGTGGCCGGGGTCGCGGTCAGATCGACCACCGCGTAGATGCCCTCGGCCTGCTTGCGGATCTCGTAGGCGAGCCGACGACGGCCCCAGATGTCGACCTTGTCGATCTTGCCGCCTTCGGTCTTGACGACGCTCAGCATGTTGTCCAGCGACGGACCAACAGTGCGCTCGTCCAGGCTCGGATCGAGGATGACCATCACTTCGTAATGACGCACGGACCAATCACCTCCTGTGGACTAGGAAACGGCCACGGACGGTCCGTGGCAGGAGGGTTCGTTGCGTCAGCAACCCGACAAGGCTACATGATGGGGGCGGGTTTACCTGCCCGGGGGTTGGTTCTCCGAATGCGTGCCTGCGACGGGAGAACACGGTCTGCTCGTGGGCCGTCTCCGCACAAGTGCACCTGCGGGGGCGGGTGTGCCAGCTCATGAGGTGGTTCTCTGGGTGCGTGCCTGCGACGGGAAAGGACTCGCTTGCTCGTGGGCCGTCTCCGCACAAGTGCAACTGCCGGGGGCGGGGGCGGGGACGGGTGTACCTGCCCAGGGGTGGTTCTCCGAATGCGTGCCTGCGACGGGAGAACACGGTCTGCTCATGGGCCGTCTCCGCACAAGTGCACGCCGGGGTGGGAGCGGGGGCGGGTGTGGCTGCTCATGGGGTGGTTCTCTGGGTGAGTGTCTGCGACGGGTAAGGGACTGGCTTGCTCTCGTGGGCCGTCGCCGCGCGAGTGCACCTGCCGGGGGCGGGTTTACCTGCCCGGGGGTGGTTCTCCGAATGCGTGCCTGCAACGGGAGAACACATGGCCTGCTCTTGCGCCGTACCCGCACAAGTGCACCTGCCTGGGGTGGGGGTTTGCGTCATGACGCGGCGCGGGTACCGCACATAAGGTGGTCTGCATGTCGATCGGACCCGCCGCCACCCGGGTGCAGGTCCGGCGCGTGCCTCGCCGGACCGCGCTCGCTGCGGTGGTCGTGCTGTTGTGCGGCCTGACGTTGGCGCTCGCTTACGCGAACAAGGCCAGGTGCGCGGGCGCGCCGTTCTACGACAACGGCCGCAGCACGGTCTTCGACGTGATCAAGGATTCGGACGTCTGCTATTCCGACATCCAATACCTGTGGCTGGGCCGCGACATCGACCGGCACGTCTTCCCCTACGTCGACGGCGGCATCACCGACGACGGCCTGCTCACCGGTGGCGCCGTCGAATACCCGGTGCTCAGTGGCACGCTCATGTGGGTCGGCGCGATCGGCGCGGACGACGACGCGGCCTTCCTGCGCCTCTCCGCGTTGTTGCTCGCGCCCTTCGCGCTGCTCACCGCCTGGTTCCTGGCCCGCCTCGCGGGACGAGCCGCGTTGCTGTGGGCGATAGGTCCGCCGCTGGTGCTCTACGCCTTCCACAACTGGGAGCTGCCGGTGGTCTGCACGGCGGTCGCGGCCGTCTACGTGGTCACCGTGCCGACCAAGTATTCGCTGCGGACCCGCGGCGTGCTCGCCGCCGTGCTGCTCGGTATCGGCTTCTGCTTGAAGCTGTATCCGGGAATCTTCGTGCTGCCGCTGATGATCTACGTGCTGACCGGTGGGGCCGGGCGCGATCCCGACGACGATTCCGGTCTCGACGTGCGCGGCGCGCTCATGACCGCGGGCGCGGCCATCGGCACCGTCGTCGCGGTGAACCTGCCGTTCGCGCTGATCGGATACGAGGGCTGGCGGGCGTCGATCACCTTCCAGCAGCTGCGCCAGGCCGACATCACCACCAACTCCATCTGGTACTGGGGACATCACCTGTTGTACGGACGGGAGACCGAGACCAGCCAGTCCTGGCACGACGGCGTCTCCATCGCCTCGCCGTCCCTGATCCTCGCCGCGTTCGTGCTCGCGATCTGGTTGGGCTGGAAGCGTTATCGCGCGACCGGCGTCTTCCCATGGGTCGGCGTGAGCGGCGCGATGTTGTGTGGATTCCTGGTTTTCCACAAGGTGCATTCGCCGCAGTACACACTGTGGCTGATCCCGTTCCTGGTCTTGCTCGCGGTGCCGTGGCAGGTGATCGGCGCGTACCTCCTCGCCGACGCGGCCATCGGAATCGGCGTCTTCCGCTACTTCTACGCCATGGGCTCCGGCGCACCGTTCGAGACCCAGGAGGTCATCGTCCAATTCGGCGTGTGGGGGCGTGCGGTCCTGCTGGTCGCACTGTTCTTCCTGTTCATCAGGGCCGATCCGCGCGGGGAGGACGGGAAGACCGCGAGGACGACACCGGACCGAGGTGACTTGGTCCCCGCCTGACCACGGACCCCGCACCACCCCCTGGAGGGTGTACTTGTGCGTAGACGGCCCACAAGCAGACCGTTCTTTCCCGTTGGCAGGCACTCCCCCGGAGAACCACCTTTGGGCAGGCGCACCTGTCCCCACCACCCGTTAGCAAGGCACACCCGCTCCCGCCTTGGCGGGTGTACTTGTGCGTAGACGGCCCACAAGCAGACCGTTCTTTCCCGTTGCCAGGCACTCCCCCAGAGAACCAACCTTTGGCAGGTACACCTGCCCCAGGCACACTTGGGCGCATGCTGCAAATGCGGATCCTCTCTCCCGCGGCGCTGACCGACGACGTGCTCGAGATCCTCGACCGGGACACCGCGGTGAGCGGGCTTGCCGTCATGCGCGGGTCCTCGCTGAAACCGCCCGGTGATCTGGTGCTCGCGGACGTCGCGCGGGAAGCGGGCAACGACATCATCGACAAGTTGCGCGCGCTCGGCGTGCACAAGCACGGGAGCATCGAATTCGACCAGGTGCGAACCTGGATGTCGCGCAGCGGTTTCGACGCCGAGATGCGCACGCCGGGCAGCAGCGCGGACGCGGTGGTGTGGGCCGAGGTCGCGCAGCGGTCCTACGAGGAAACCGAGCTGAACTGGACCTACCTGAGCTTCATGACGATGGCGACGGCGATCGCCGCCATCGCGATCGTGCTCGATTCGCAGATCCTGGTCATCGGCGCGATGGTGCTCGGTCCGGAGTTCGGCGCGATCGCCGCGCTCGGCGTCGCGCTGGTGCGCCGCCGTTTCGTGCTGCTCGGCCACGCCGCGCGCACCTTGCTGCTCGGTTTCACCGCGGCGATCGCGGTGACGTTCCTGCTGGTGCTGATCGGTCGCGGGCTGGGTTGGATCACCATCGAAGACGTGACGGGCCCGCGGCCGAGCACGGCGTTCATCTACACGCCGGACAAGTGGTCGTTCATCGTCGCGGTGATCGCCGCCGCCGCGGGCGTGCTCGCCCTCACCTCGTCGAAAGCGGCGGGCCTCGCGGGTGTGTTCATCTCCGTGACCACGGTGCCCGCCGCAGGCAACATCGCGCTCGGCGCGGCTTTCGGTGTCGGCGAGGCGATTTGGGGGAGCACCTTGCAGCTGGTGCTCAACCTCTCCGGCATGGCGTTCGCCGGGTGGGCCACCCTGGCCCTCCAGCAGGCGGTGTGGTCGCGCGTCTCCGTGCGCCGCGCCAGGGCGCTGAGCAAGCCCTACCGAATGCTGTAGCCGTCACTTGCTCGCGCTGTTCCACTGCATCCCCCAGCGGTAGGCCTCGTCGATGTGCCGCTGGGTTCCGTTGATGTACTGCACTTCTCGGTGCACGGTGATTCCGCGGCCGTTGTTCTGGAGCAGGGCGACGGCGCAGGAGCGGGCGCCGTCGACCGGGGAGTCGAGGCGCATCTCCACCTGCGGTCCGTTGCTGGGGAACAGGGTGACCACGCCGTCGGCGGCCGCCCAGTTCGGCACGCCCTCGTAGATGAAGGCGAAAATCAGGATGCGCTTGAACAATTCGGGCCGGGCGAGATCGATGTGCATGTTCTCGCCCGACGTGACGGCGCCGCTGCGGTCGTCGCCGTCGAGCTGGATGTACGGCTCGCCCTCCAGCGAACCGAAGTTCTCGCCGACCGCCTGCACGACACCTTTGGCGCCGTCGGCCAGTTCGTAGAAGCAGCCGAGGTCGAGATCGACCGGCTTGGACCTGCGGAAGAATCCCTTGGCGGTCCGCGACCAGTTCAGATTGACCCGCAAGACCCCTTGCCGCTCACCGGGTTTGGTGAGGTTGATGGTCGGCGTCGCCTTGGACAGCGTCACCTTCGCCGAATTCGCACCGCCGGACTGCTGCTCGGACGCCATGCGCGGTCCCCCTCGGGAAAAGAGAAGCGGCAACGGCTTCCTCCGTCCGGAGGGGCCGCTGCCGCGTCGAGTTCGTCGGCTGCCTGCCGAAAATCAGCCTACCGGCGTGACAGCTCGCTCGTTCTCGAGTTCCTCCTCGTCGCCGCCCTCGCGCTTGTTGCGAAGCACGCTGCTGATGAACGCGGCGCCGATGAACGCAACACCGATCAGACCGGTGACGAGCTCGTTGACGTGCACGCCGATCGAGATCAGCAGGATCGCGGCGAGCGCGCCGATCGCCCAGTGCGCGCCGTGCTCCAGGTACACGTACTCCGAGAGCGTGCCCTTGCGCACCAGGTACACCGTGATGGACCGGACGAACATGGCGCCGATCAGGCCGAGGCCGAGCGCGATGATGATCGGGTCCGAGGTGATGGCGAACGCGCCGATCACGCCGTCGAAGGAGAACGAGGCGTCCAGCACCTCGAGGTAGAGGAACAGGAAGAAGCCCGCCTTACCGGTGGCCTTGGCCAGCTCCGACGGTCCGCCCGCGTGCTCCTCGGTGTGGAACATCGAGCCGAGCCCGTCGACCGCGATGTAGACGATCATGCCGAGTACGCCCGCGGCCAAGACGGTGGCGCGCTTGTCGTCGGGGGCCAGGAACTCCGCGGTCAGGATCAGGCCCGCGCCCGAGACCACGACCGAGAGCATGTCGAGCTTGCCCGCCGCCGCCAGCGGCCGCTCCAGCCAGCCGAGCCAGGTGATCTCCCGCTCCTCGAAGACGAAGTTCAGGAACAACAGCGCGAGGAACATGCCGCCGAACGCCGCGATCTGCGGGTGCGCGTCGGTGAGCAATGTCTCGTAGCTCGGGCTGCCGTCGGGGAAGTACGGCGCGTCACCCGCGGGCGGGTTGAGCGCGAGATCGAAAGCTTCCACCGGATTCAGACCCGCGGTGATCCACACGATCGCCAGCGGGAACACCAGGCGCATGCCGAAGACGGCGATGAGCACACCGATGGTCAAGAAGATGCGCTGCCAGAAATCGCTCATCCGCTGCAGGACGGTGGCGTTGATGACGGCGTTGTCGAACGACAGGGAGACTTCGAGGATGCCCAGGATCGCGCACAGCGCGAGGGCGGTGGGGCCACCGTACAGGAACGCCACTACCAGGGACGCCACGGTGACGAGGCCGGACAGGCCGAAGATGCGCAGGACCACGCGTGGACCTTTCGTGAATGGGAACTGAAACGGCGAGATCGATACCAGCGTGGCCGTTGAACCGCCGGATGTCCAACGAATGCGACCAGCGCGATAGCTGCCCCGGTCGCACGACGAGGGGGCTCGTCAGGGCGAGCCCCCTCGTGTTGAGCGTGTCTTCGTTAGACGTTCACGCCGTAGTCACGGGCGATGCCCGCCAGGCCGGAGGCGTAGCCCTGGCCGATGGCGCGGAACTTCCACTCGGCGCCGTTGCGGTACAGCTCGCCGAAGACCATGGCGGTCTCGGTCGAGGCGTCCTCGCTCAGGTCGTAGCGGGCCAGCTCGGTGCCGTTGCTGCGGTCCACGACGCGGATGTAGGCGTTGCGCACCTGACCGAACGACTGCTGACGGGTGTCGGCGTCGTAGATCGAGACGGGGAAGAAGATGCTCTCGATGGTCGGCGGGGTGTTGGCCAGGTCGACGTTGATGACCTCGTCGTCGCCCTCGCCCTCGCCGGTGCGGTTGTCGCCCGCGTGCTCGATGGCGCCCTCCGGCGAGCGGAGGTTGTTGAAGAACACGAAGTGCTGGTCGCTCAGCACCTTCTTGTCGCCACCGGTCGCGATCGCGCTGGCATCCAAGTCGAAGTCGGTACCGGTAGTGGTCCGAATATCCCACCCCAGGCCGACGGAAACAGCAGTCAGGTTAGGCGCCTCCTTGGTCAGCGAGACGTTGCCGCCCTTGGACAAACTGACACCCATGCGGGAATCCCTTTCATTAGTCCGTCTGTGGTCCCAGCATGTCCGAATCGCCGGGTACGACTTACGACAGTAGTAGGTTTCGGCGAACTTGCGTAGGAACTGGGGGAACCCCCGGCGAACAGGAAGATCTCCTACCATCGGGGCGTGGTAGGGCGCAGGCGGAGCTGGTTCCGGTCGTCCGGGAACAGCGAATGGATCGAGCAGGCACGAGCCCGGCTCGCGGACGCGTTCCTCGACATGGACCGGCGGCAGAGCGCGGCGGAGGCCGCGGTGCACGCCTCGGAGGAAGTCTTCTCCGAGCGGGGGTTCGCGGCGGCGTGGGATCCGGTGCGCGGCCGCTGTTACGACGCGGCGGGCGCGTATCTGGCGCTGACCGAGGAACTCGAGGCGGCCCAGCGCGACGGCACGAGCGTCGCCGACGGTCAGCAGCGCGCCGACGCCGTCACGCGGCAGTTGGTCGAGGCCGCACGCGCGGTGGACGAGTTCTATCGAAGCAACCAGACCCGGCTCGAGGAAGCCGTCGCGATCGTTCGCTCGGTGCCGCAGCTGGCGCAGCAGGTGAAGGTCGCGGCCGCCGCGGTGCGCGGGCAGGCCGCCGAATCCGAGTACGCCGAATACCCCTCGGTGCGGCAGCGCGCGGCCGCCGTGGATGAGGCGCTGGTCACACTGGAATCGGCAGGTGCGAGCGGTGGTTCGGGCGCCGTCCGCACGGCAGCGAACCGCTTGGACGCGGCCACCAAGGAATTGGCAGAAGCGTTGGCGCAGGCCCCATCTCGGCTCGGCGCCGCGAATACCGCGCTCACCTCGGTGGATACCAGGCTGGCCGCCGTACGGAACCGGTCCGAGCGGGTCGGGCCGGCCTACTCGGCCTTGCTGCGCGAGTTCAATGCTGCGAGTTCGGCGGATCTGGCCAACAATGGGCGGGAAAGCCAGCAAGCCATCGATGCCGCCGCCGACGCTCTCGCCAGGGCACGCGCCGCATTGGTCGCCAAGAATCCGGAGTCAGCCCTTGAATTGACCGCTACCGCGCGGGGGAGCCTCGGCGCGGCCGAGCAGCTGATCGACGCCGTCACCAAGCGGCTCGAACTGTTGCGCTCGGTTCGCGAGGACCCGCAAGACAAGGCCAAGGCCGTACGATTCAGGTTGCGGGACGCACAGATGCTCGCGGTGAGTCGGGGGCTCGCGGGCGAATGGGGATCTGTGCTGGACGCACAGGCCGAACGAATCGAACGAATCACCGAAACACTGTCGGGGCGGCACCCCGATTACTGGGCCTATGTGGCGGAACTGGATGCCGTCACCGAATTCATAGCCGGGGTAGTGGATCGAATGAGAAAACAAGCAGGACCACGACGAGAATGAGGACGGAGCACCGATGACCGCTCCTGTCGCCGTCCAGCAGGAAGTATCCCTGCGGAAGCGACTGCCGCTGCGCCACTTTCGGCAGCTGCAAGGCCCCGACGCCAGACATCTCTTCCACCGCCAGCCCGAACCGTTCGGTGAGCACACCGACCGGGACCTGCTCGCGTACGGCCTCGGCGCGACCCTGTACGCGCCCGCCACCAGACCCGATCTCGCCGAGACCATCCGGCGCCGCGCCGACCGCGGCGTCTGCTCGATGGTGATCGACCTCGAGGACGCCGTCGCCGACGACGAGGTGGAGCTCGCGAAGAAACAGGCCGTCGACGCGCTCGGCGAGCTGGCGGCCAGCTCGGAACCCAACCCGTTGTTGTTCATTCGCGTGCGCGAGGCGAGCGCCATCGGCGAGATCGTCGACCAACTCGGGGCGGGCGCGCCTGCGCTGACCGGCTTCGTCTTCCCGAAGTTCGACAGCTCCACCGGGCGCGCCTATCTGGACGCGCTGCAAGCGGCGACCGAGCGCTTGGGCAGGCCGCTCTATGGCATGCCGGTGCTCGAATCGGCGGCCCTGGTGCACCGCCAGACCCGCGATCAGGAGCTGACCAACATCGCGTCCATGCTGGCCGAACACCGGGAGCGAGTGCTCGCGGTGCGGGTCGGCGCCACCGACATGTGCTCGACCTTCGGCATCCGCCGCGACCGCGACCTGACCATCTACGACGTGCGGGTGGTCGCCGACGTCATCGCCGACATCGTGAACTACCTGGGCCGCGCCGACGGCACCGGTTTCGTGATCACCGGACCGGTGTGGGAGTACTTCGCCGATCACGAGCGGATGTTCCGGCCGCTGCTGCGCACCGCGCCGTTCGAGGAGTCCGACGCCGTGCCATTTCGTCAGTACCTGGTCAGCCGGGATCTGGACGGACTGCTGCGCGAGATCACCCTGGACCGGGCCAACGGCATCCAGGGCAAGACGGTGATCCACCCCTCGCACGTCGCGGCGGTGCACGCGCTGTCGGTGGTGTCGCACGAGGAGTACTCCGACGCGCTCGACATCCTTCAGGTCGACGTGGGCGGGGTGGCGGCCTCGGGTTACCGCAACAAGATGAACGAGATGCGGCCACACCGCAGTTGGGCCCGGCAGACGCTGCTGCGGGCGCGCGTATTCGGGGTGGCGAACAAGGGAGTTTCTTTCGTGGATCTGCTCACGGCGTTGGTGAAGGTATGAGCGAACGAAGTGAGCGAATCATGTGCCAGCGTGCATCGCGCATGCCGGAGCCGAGCGTCAGCGAGGCGCAGGCATGAGTGGTAGGAGCCGTCCGAGCGGTAGTGAGGCGCGGGCATGACCTCGCCGTGGGCGACCCGAACACTCGGTATCGAATTGCATCATCTGTCTTGTCACGGCACCAGTTCCGACGGCGTGCTGCCCGCCGAGTTGTCGATCGACATGCTGATCGAGCCCGGTTTGCGGCGCAATCCGCGCCGGGCGCACCTGCTGGTCTCGACGGTGCTCGGCAAGCACCTGCCCACCGATCCGCGGGTGGTGCTCGACGCGGGCAACCGGCTCGGTGATCTGGTGCGCGCCGTCCTCGACGAGCGCGCCGGCGAACCGGCGGCTCCGGCCGTCGTGCTCGGATTCGCCGAGACCGCAACGGGTCTCGGTCACACCGTCGCGGCGCGAATCGGCGCGCGGTGCTACCTGCATTCGACGCGCCGCGACGTGCCGGAGGCCGACACCCTCGCCGGTTTCGAAGAGGGGCACTCGCACGCCACCTCGCACCTGCTGCAACCCGCGCCCGCCGAGATCTTCCGAAACGACCTGCCGTTGGTGCTGGTCGACGACGAGATCTCCACCGGCGCGACGGCGATCGACGCGGTGCGCGCGCTGCACGACTTCGCGCCGCGCTCGCACTATGTGCTCGCCTCGTTGGTGGACATGCGCACCGACGCGGACCGGGCCGTATTCGAAAGCGCGGCGGCCGAACTCGGCGCCCGCATCGACACCGTGTGCTTGGCCGCAGGATTGACCAAGCTGCCCGACGGCCTGATCGAGGCCGTCACGTCGATGCCCGATCCCGCGCTGAATCCTGTCGCGCCGCAGCGTGGTTCGTTCGGTCGCCTCGAACTGCCATGGCCCGATTCGGTGCCCGAGGGCGGACGGCACGGGATACTGGACTCCGACACCCCAGCCTTCGAATCGGCCGTCGCCGCGGCGGCCGCGGTGCTGACCGCGCGCCTGGCCGTCGACGCGCCGGATCGTCCGGTCATCGTGCTCGGGCACGAGGAGCTGATGTACCTGCCGCTGCGGCTGGCCGCCGCGCTGGCCGAGTCGGGTGTCCCGACCAGGTATCAGACGACGACCCGCTCGCCCGCCTACGTCCTGGACGAGCCGGGGTACCCGCTACGGCGCGGATTCCGTTTCGTCGCACCGGAACCCGACGCGGACGCGCCGCGCTATCTCTACAACGCCTGCTGGCCGGAGGATTTCGACGCGGAGCTGCGCGAGCTCACGGCGCAGCGTGCGGTCGAGGACATCCTCGACAACGATGCGCGGATCTCGGGAGATGGCGTGCGGGCCGCCGGCGGAGGTGCGCGAGACGCGGGAGCCGACGACGACGACGCGCGGGCCGCGCGCGATGGCGTGACCGGTTCGGACTCGTCCGGCGGTACCGGAGTCGATCCGGTTCTCGTCGTGGTACTCGATCCGCCCGCCGACACGCCGGAGCTCATCGCGGAGGGCGGTTTGGTCGACGTTCTCACCGCATCGGGGGCCGACGTGCTCGTCGCGCTCGTGCCGGGCGCCGATCCGCGTAAGTTGGACATCGAGCGGCGTGCGACAGCCAAGGCCGCGACCGTCGACGAGGAGGTCGAGACGAACGGCTCCGTGCGCACCGAGACGTTGCCGGAAGCGACCGGGGAGCCTCGGCTACCCGCACCCCTGCACGGGCCGGACTTCGGCTCGTACGCGGCCGACGAGGTCTCCTGGCTGCTGAAGGACCTGTCCGACGCGGACCTCGAGGCCGACGTCGCCGAGCGGGAGCGCCGCATCCAAGCGGGTGTCGCGCACTACGCGGAGTCGCTGCCGATCGAATACCAGCCGGACGCCGCTTATCGCGGTCTGTTCGACGAAGTGCTCGCGGAGAGCGCCGAGCGGCTTGCCCTCGCCGTGGCCACCGTCTCCGAACTCGTGGTCGCCGAGCGCGGCGAGGACATCGTGCTGGTGTCGCTCGCGCGCGCGGGCACGCCGGTCGGGATCCTGATGAAGCGCTGGTTGCGCTCGGGCCGGGGCGACGGGCTGCCCGGCCTCGATGTGCCGCACTACGCGGTATCCATCGTGCGGGACCGCGGCATCGACGCGACCGCGCTGGATTACCTTGCCCGGCATCACGATCCGTCCTCGGTGGTGTTCGTAGACGGCTGGACCGGCAAGGGCGCGATCACCAAGGAACTCACCGAGGCGCTCGACGCCTATCACGCGGCGGGCGGCGCCCGATTCGACGACGAGCTCGCCGTGCTCGCCGATCCCGGCCACTGCGTGCGCACCTACGGCACCCGTGACGATTTCCTGATCGCCTCGGCGTGCCTGAATTCCACCGTGTCCGGGCTCATCTCGCGCACCGTGCTGAACGACACGCTCATCGGGCCGGGCGATTTCCACGGCGCGAAGTTCTATCGCGAACTGGCGGCCGACGACGTCTCCGGCCGCCTGCTCGACGCCGTCACCGGCGCTTTCGACGCCGTGCGCCCGCGCGTGCCCGCCGAGCTTGCCGCGGTGCTCGGCTCGGATCGGACTCCCACCTGGACCGGCTGGTCCTCGGTGGAGAAGGTGCGTGCCGAATACGGCATCGCCAGTGTGAATTTCGTGAAGCCGGGGGTCGGCGAGACCACCCGGGTGCTGCTGCGGCGCGTGCCGTGGCGGGTGCTGGTCCGCGAGGCCGACGCCCCCGAGCACGCGCACATCCGGATGCTCGCCGCCGCGCGCGGTGTGCCCGTCGAGGTCGTCCCCGATCTGGCGTACTCGTGCATGGGATTGATCAAGGAAGTACCGAAGTAGATGCTATTGGTAAGACCACGAAGACAAGCGCTAGTCGCCACCGATCTCGACCGCACGATGATCTACTCGCGCAACGCCTTCAGCACCGCCTCGGAGGTGCCGATGGTGTGCGTGGAGCATCTGGAGGGCGCGCCGCTGTCGTTCATGACGACGGCCGCGGCGCTGCGCATGCAGACGCTCACCCAACCGGCGGCCGTCATCCCGACGACTACCCGGACCATCAAGCAGTTCAATCGGATTCGACTACCCGGGGCGCCTTGGCGCTACGCGATCACGAGCAACGGCGGCAACATCCTGGTCGACGGCGTCCCGGATATGCGCTGGCGCATCGACATCGACGTGAAGGTGCGCCAGAGCGGCGCCACCCTCTCGGAGGTGAGCGCCGAGCTACGCGCCAGGATCGACGACTCCTGGGTGACCAAGTTCCGCGTCGCCGATCATCTCTTCTGCTACCTGGTGGTCAAGCCCAAGGCGGTGCCCGAGGGCTTCCTCGCCGAATGGGATGCCTGGTGCCGCGAGCGCGGCTGGTCGGCCTCCCAGCAGGGCCGCAAGATCTACACGATGCCGCAGTCGGTGTGCAAGAGCGTCGCGGTCGCCGAGGTGCGCCGCCGTCTGATGGAATCCGGCGAGCTCACCGGCGAAGCCAAGACTTTCGCCGCCGGTGACGGCGCACTGGACGCCGAAATGCTGCGCGCCGCCGACTCGGCCATCCGGCCGCGGCACGGCGAGCTCGAACAACTCAACTGGACCAGCCCCAACCTCACCATCACCCGCGCCACCGGCATCCTCGCCGGCGAGGAGATCATCAACTGGTTCATCAAGGCGGCGCCGCTCGCCGACTGAGGTCGTACCCGTCTCCGGTCGTGCGCGAGATGCGGACGACCGTTCGCGGGCTTCGGGTGCGGACCGGCGCGAACGCCGTGCCGGTCCGCCGAACTCAGTACTGCTGCTGACCCGCGAGCTGCTGGGCGATCACACCCTGAAGGCGTTGCAGGCCACCGACGGTGACGCCGCTCTGCAACTGGCCCTCGATGGTGCGCACGAGCACCGAGTCGCTCATGACCTTCTCGCTGGACTGGATGAGCACCGTCCCGGCGCCGGTGAAATCGAACTGCCGCTCCTCACCGGAGTTCACGCCGAAGCGCGCCGCGCCCGCCGCGAGGAAGCTGGAGACCCACTGGTGGTCGTAGTGGTGGCTGGGGGAGGGGCAGTCGGCCCAGCCGACCAGCGATTCCGGGTCGACCCGCAGCGGCGGCTCGGCGAAGATCACCGGCCCGTTGGACGAGGCGAGGAACTTGCCCGTGCCGATCAGGGTGAGGAATCCGGGCACGATCGACTGCTTCAGCGCGAGACCAGGCTCGAAGGCGAGCAGGTTGGCCGCGCGGATGGTGAGGTTGCCGTCGTCGAGATCGAAGGAATTGATGTCGTAGCCGCGGTCGCCGATGATCAGCTTGCCGTGGCCCTCGGCCACGACGTAGTCGTTGGTGAACAGCGGCGCCGAGAACTGCTGCGACACCATGTGCATCAGCCCACCGTGCAGGCCGTGGGTGAGCAGCTGGAAGTTCATCTGGCCGTAGTAGGCGATCATCGCGCCCTTGCGCATGAACCACGGCTTGTTGAGGTCGATGCAGTAGGCGTAGCTGTTGCCCGGGATGTTGTCGCTCTCGCCGAGCGTCATCGGGTTCAGGATCTGGGCCATGGTCACAACTTCTCTTCGGAGGCCTGCACGTAGACGACACCCTGTCCGACGCAATGCAATTGCATCGCCTCGCCGGAGCCGCGCCCGACCGCGTCACGCCAGCTCAGCGCGGTCTTCAGTTCGGTCTGCACATTGCCGTAGGCGGCGACGAACGCCTGCGGATCGACCACGATCGGATTCGGCCCGCCCACTTGCAGTTCCAGGAAGCCGCCGTGCGCGAGCAGTACCGCGGCGCCGTGCCCGGACAGCTGGGTGGTGAACATGCCCTGCCCGGTCAGCGCGCCGGAGGCCGCGCCGCGCAGCGCGCCCATCAGACCGCCGCCGCCACCGCCGCCGGAACTCGCCACCGAGACGATCGAACTCTGCAGACCCGCGGTATTGGCAAGCAGCCGTGAGGCTTCCACCCGCAGCGACGCGCCGGGCTGCATCTGCACGACGTGCACCTCGAGCCCCGCGAAGCCGTAGTGCACCTGGCCGTTGCCCTGCGCGAGCATGGTGCGCTCGTGCTCGCCCGCCATCATGCGGCCCGCCATGCCCATCAGCCCGCCGCCGCCCATGCCCTGCGCGCCCGGAATCTGGTGCGGCGCAAAGGAAACGTCGCCGCTGTAGTAGAGCATCGCGCCGCTGCGCGCGACGACGCCGCCCGCCATGCCGACGTCGACCTTGACGACCTTGCCGTTGACTTTCTCGAACATCCCCGGCCCCTTACCGTTCCGCAGGCTGGATCAACACGACGCCCTGGCCTTCCCAGCGCAGCGAGAACGCCTCGCCCGCATCCTGTCCGACCATGGTCCGCCACGAGACATCGGTGACGAAGGACTGGTTCAGGTTGCCCTGCGCGGCGACGAACGCGTCCGGATCGACCACCAGCGGATACTGCGGCGACACCTCCAGGTGGATCAGCGGGCCGCCCGCGGAGAGCAGCGCGACCTGTCCCTGGCCGGTGACGGTGGTGGTGAACAGCCCGGCCCCGGTCGACGCGCCGCGCAAGCCCGCGAAACGCACGTCGGTGCGCAGGTTCCCGGCGAAGGCGAGCAGTTGCTGCGATTCCACCTGCAGCGTCTCGCCGTTCAGGTTCACCACCGACACGTGCTGGCCGTTGACCGCGAAGAAGACCCTGCCGTTGCCTCCGCATTCCATCAGCGACAACTTCTCGCCGGTGGCGCGCCGCTTGAGCCCGGCGAGCACGCCGTCGCCTCCGCCGAATCCGGCGGCCTTGAACTGCACGTTTCCTTCGTAGGCGATCATCGACCCGGCGATCGCGCGGACACTCGTTCCGGCGAGATGGGCCTCGACCACCTTCTTCGACTGTTCGAAAAGTTGTGCCATCTGGCTGTTTGCCCTGCTGTCGCGTTAATCGGAACATGGGTCGTCGTCACATTCCGCTGCCAGCGGTCACTGTAACGGACACGCGCGATTCGCAACGGCCCGCGCGGCGTTTACTTCGGCGGTGGCCGGGCCGTTTCTCGTAGAGTGGCAACCGTACGCACCGACAAGCGAAGGGTCGACCTTGTCCGCAACACTCGCCAAGGGCCAGAACGGCCCGCTGGCCACCAACGATGTGGTGATCTCCGTCCAGCTGTCGGCACCGGCGGACCTGTCCGCACTGCTGGTGACCGAGCGGGGCAAGGTCCGCTCGGACGCGGACTTCGTCTTCTTCAACCAGCCCAACGGCCCCGGCGTCAACCTGCAGCCCGCACCCGCGGGGCAGCCCGCCTCGCTCGCCGTGTCGCTGAACGCGGTGCCCGCCGATATCGACCAGATCCGCGCGGTGATCACCCTCGACGACGCCTCCAGCAATTTCGGCAGGACCGCGCCGCCGGTGGCCGTCGTCTCCGACGCCGGCGGTAATCCGTTGTACGAGTATCGAATCGACGGGCTCGACACCGAGTCCATCGTGATCGCGCTCGAGCTGTACCGACGCCAGGGTTCCTGGAAGGTGCGCGCCGTCGGCCAGGGCTACGCCGGTGGATTCGCGGCGCTGGTCACCGATCACGGCGTGACCGTCGACGAGGCGCCCGCGGCCCAGCAGGCCCCGCCGCAGGCGCCGCCGACGCATCATCCGCAGCAGACGGCCCCGGCCCAGCAGTCGCCGCAGTACGCGTCCACCGGCTCGTACCCGCCGCCGCCCGGCCCCGGATACGCGCCCCCGGCGGGTGGTGGCTACCCGCCGCCGCCCGCCCCGCCGCAACAGGCCGCGCAGCCGACGGGCGAGGTGAGCCTGAGCAAGGACCGCCCGGTCAGCCTGCAGAAGGGCCAGCGCGTCACCCTGCGCAAGGAGGGCGGCCAGGCGCTGACCTTCGTGAAGATGGGTCTGGGCTGGGATCCGGTGCAGACCCGCGGCATGTTCGGCAACCGCACCGTCGACATCGACCTGGACGCCTCGGTGATCATGTTCGCCGACGGTAACCCGGCCGACTACGCCTACTACGGTCAGCTGTCCTCCAAGGACGGCTCGGTGCGCCATCAGGGCGACAACCTGACCGGCGAGGGCGAGGGCGACGACGAGGTCATCCTGGTCGACCTGACCAGGATTCCGGCCCACATCACCTCGCTGGTGTTCATCGTGACCTCCTACAAGGGCCACACCTTCGAGCAGGTGCGCAACGCGTTCTGCCGCCTCGTCGACGGCTCCAACAACGCCGAGCTGGCCAGGTACACCATGGCGGGCGGCATGCCGTTCACCGCGATGGCGATGGCGAAGGTGTTCCGCGTCGGCGGCGACTGGAAGATGCAGGCGCTCGGCGAGGGCTTCCAGGCCAAGCATCCGGGCGAGGCGATTCCCCAGCTGGGCCGCTTCCTCTGAGGCAGGCTCACCGGCGGTACGCGCGAAGAGCATGGCGGACAACGTGATTCAACTGAAGGCGGGCCAGAACATCCCGCTGACCGGCGACGTGCTGCGATTCAGTGCGAAAGCTTCTGCGGCGCTGGATGTTTCCGCGCTGGTGGTGGCGGAGAACCTGCGCGTGTTCGACGCGTCGGACTTCGTCTTCTACAACCAGCCGAGCACCGGCGGCGTCGCGCTGGACGGTGACGAGGTGAGCATCACCCTGGCCGAGGTGCGCGCCGACGCCAAGGCGGTGCTGCTGGTGGTCAGCGCCGATCCCGCGGCGCCGGGCGCCGGCGAGCTCGGGCCGGTGACCGCGTCGCTCGCCGAGAACGGCACGGTCACAACGGAATTCGCGATCGCGCCCGCGGCGGGCGAGGCGGCGTTGATCTGTCTCGAGGTCTACCGGCGCGGGGACGCGTGGAAGGTGCGCGCGGTCGGCCAGGGCTACGCGGGCGGGCTGCCGGTGCTGCTGCCCGCGCACGGCGTCGAGGTGTCCGGTGGGCCGGATGCCGCGGCGCACGCCCCGCATCCCGCGGGCGACCGCGACGCCATCGCCGGGCCGCAGCAGGCCCAGCATCCGACCGGCGCGCCCGCGCTGGAGGTGTCGCACGGCCTGGAACGGCTGTGGATGATCTTCGAGGACGCGGCCCGCTCGGCCGCCGCGCTCATCTCGGCACGGGACTACGCGGCGAAACGGCTGGACGAGGAACTCTCGGCAGCGGTGTCCGATCCCGCGACCAGGAACACCCCGGTCGCCGAGGCCAAGCGCCAGGAGGCGCAACGCCGCAGCGACGAACTCGTCGCGGTCGCCGAGGGCAATCACCGGCGCGACAGCGAGCATCTGATGCGCGAGCTCGCCGAGGCAGACCGGTTGCTGCCGCCCGCGCTGGCCTCTTGGTCGTCACCGGCCTGGGAGGGCCGCGCCAAGCCGAGCGACGGTATCCGACTGGGTGAGCTGTACGCGATCGAACGCGGGCCGCTGCGCATCCCGTACTGCGTGCCGGTGCCGCTGACCAGGCCGCTGTGGATCGACACCGAACATTCGGCGGCGGTCGTTCCGGTGGTCGGCGCGCTGCTCGCCCGGCTCCTCGCGTCCGATCCCGGCAGGCGCACCCGCATCGATGCCATCGACCTGACCGGGGCGTTCACCGGACTGCTCGCGCCGCTCGGACCGGTGCTGAACGGTCCGCCGATCACCGACCACGGCGATATCTCGGCGCGGCTGCAAGCCCTCGTCGACGCCGCGGAGCTGGCCGAGATGGCTTACAACAGCGGTGCTTTCACACCACCCGCTGAGCACCGGGTGTTGCTCGCGGCCGACTTCCCGCATGGTTACCAGGCCTCCGACGCCCAGCGCATCACGGCGCTGACCCTGCGCGGCGATCTGATCGGGCTGTCCATCGTGATCGTCGGCAGCGACGAATCGGAATCGCAAGACGGCACCGTCGCGGCACTGTCGCAGGCCTGCCGTCATCTGCCGACCGTGGCGGACACCCCGCTGTTCGACCCGTGGACCGGCAGCGCCTGGCAGTTGGAGCTCGATCTGTTGCCGCGCGATCCGGACCGGGCGGCGAAGCTGTTGCGTTCGGAGTAGAGCACGACCGGTTGCGCCGCGGCGCTCGGAAGTGGTCGCTCCAGGCCAGGCGGTCGGCGGCAGGTGGTGCGGTGCCGGTCAGCCGGTGCGGGCGAGAACCCGCTTGGGGCGCAACGGTTCCGGCAGCCAGGGGAGCAGCGGGTCGGCGGTGCGGTCGACGACGCCGCCCGCCGGGTCGTCGACGAAATCGCGGCGCACCAAGTCCTCGCCCGGCCGATAGATCTGCCAGACGATCAGCGCGCAGAGCCCGAGCACCGCGAGATCGCGCACGAGGACGGTGCCGGTGAACCACTGCTCGGGCAGGCCCTTGCGGTCGAGGCCGAGGTAGTAGAACATGCGCGGCGCCCAGACGAGCGCGTCGATCGTCATCCAGGCCAACAGGATTCGGCGGTGCGGCAGCGCGAGCACGGCGAGCGGCACCAGCCACAGCGAATACTGCGGGCTCCACACCTTGTTGGTGAGCAGGAAGGCCGCGACCACGAGGAAGCAGAGCTGAGCGAGGCGCGGGCGGCGCGGCGCCGTCAGCGCGATATACGCGATCGCGGCGCAGGCGAGCACGAACAGCAGCAGCGAGACCGCGTTCAGCACGGTCGGCGCCTCGCCGTGGTTCAGTTCGCCGTCGAACCCGGTCCAGCCGGTGAACGAGGTGATCACGTTGTAGATGGAGTCCGGGTCGGCGTGCCTGGTGGTGTTGAGCCGGAAGAACTCGCGCCAGCCGTTCGGATACAGCACCGCGATCGGCAGATTCACCGCCAGCCAGGTGCCCGCCGCGGCCACCACCGCCACGATGGCCGCGCCGAGCGGACGGAAGCCGAAGAACTGGATGCGGTACGGGGTTTCGCGCACCCAGGTCAGCGCGGCGTGCCAGCCGTCGATATCGCGCATCCGCAGCCCGAGCCGGGCGCTCGGCACCCGGTGCATCGGATCGACCCGCAGGCACAGCACCACGATCGGGCCGAGCAGCAGCAGCGGATACAGCTTCGCCGCGCCGCCGAGCCCGAGCAGCACACCGGCGAGCACCGGCCTGCGCCGGGCCCAGGCCAGCAGACCGGTGGCGGCGAACGCGGTCGCGAGCGCGTCGAAGTTGGTGAACGCGTGCACGATCACCAGCGGCGAGCACGCGATGAGCGCCGCGTCCCAGATCCGGCGGCCGGCGAGCAGCGCCGAGGCCCACACGGTGACCAGCCAGCCGATGGCGAGGCCGAACGCGACGACATTGAAGTAGATGACCACCTGCAGCGCGCCGGGCAGCGGCAGCGCGTCCCAGGTCTTCGCGATCTGCATGGACACGTACTGGTACAGGCCCGAGAGCACCGGGTATTCCATGTAGCGCGTCTCGCGCCCGCCGTCGGGCGTCTGCTCGACCCAGGCCTTCTTGTACGGGAACGCGCCCTCGTCCAGGCGTTCGGCGCCGTACAGCGGCACCGTGTCCGAGTAGCACATCGCCACGTATTGGCGGCCGTTGTTCCAGTCCAGCGTCAGCGTGCCGTCGCCCGCGTCGGTCTGCTGGATGCAGCCCGCCTTGGTCGCCCAGCCCAGCGCCAGGAAGATCACCGTGCAGGCGAAGATCACCCGCAGCGGTGTCCAGAAGCGGACCCGGCCGATCAGCGCGTGATCGCCCACCGGCCCGCCGACGACGGTGCTCAGCTGCGCGGCCAGGGAATCGTTGCGGCTCGGGCGATCCCGCGCGTCGGCCGAGCGCAGATCCGGTGCGAGCGGCGCGGGCGCCGCGTAATGTGTCCCGCCACCAGAGCCCCCGCCGGAGCGCGCGGCCTCTCCCGTCCGCACGTCCACCACTTGCTGATCGGTCACGGAACCCGAGCCTAATAGGTCCGCCCGAACCGACCCCGAGCACAGGCCCGCCCCGGGCGGTAGGTCACCACCCGGGGCGGGAATGTCGTGGTCGTGCGCGGGCTGCCGGCCGACTCGGTCGGCCGCGTCGATCAGCGACTGCGCGTCGGCTGCGTGCTGTTCGACCCTTCTTCGTCGCCGCTGTCGCCCGCTCCGCCGCCGCCGTTTCCGGTTCCGCCCGGACGCGGCGAGCCCGTTTGCGTGGGCGAGCCGCCGCCGGTCGGGGCGACCGGCTGGCCGGGCAGCGGGCCCGGGTCCTGCTCACGCTGCTGCGGACGCTGCTGCGGCTGCGGGTTGGGCTGCACGCCGGGGACCGGGATGGTGATGCCGGGCAGGATCTCCACCTGGGTCGGCGCGATCACCACCGGCGGCACCGGCGCGTCGACGGTCGACGGCGGGGTGTACGGCGCGGTCCACTCCGGGACACCCGCCTGCCCCTTGATCGGCGCGGGCTTCGGGAAGGTCTCGGTCGGCGTGCCCTGCAGCGCGCCGTCCATGGTCGCCTTCCAGATGTCCGACGGCAGACCCGAGCCGTAGATCATCGCGCCGCCGTAGTTGCGCAGCGGCGAGTTGTCGACGCTGCCGACCCACACGGCGGTGGACAACGACGGCGTGTAGCCGACCATCCAGGTGTCCTTGTTCTCGCCGGTGTCGCCGAGCTGGGCGGTACCGGTCTTGGCCGCCGACTCGCGACCGCCGGCAAGTTGGTGGTTGCGCGAGTATTGCGCGATCGGCTTCATCGCCGCGGTCACGTTGTCTGCGACGGCGGCCGAGACGCGCTGTTCACCCGCGACATCGCCGCGATCGAGCAGCACCTGCCCGTCGGCGGTCACCACCCGCTGCACGAAGTGCGGCTGGTGGTACACGCCGGAGGCGGCCAGCGTGGCGTACGCGGAGGCCATGTCGAGCGGACGGGCCTGGTACTGGCCGAGCACGATGCCGTTGTTCGGGCCGGAGCCGTCCGGCTCGGACAGGGTCTTGCCGACGCCCGGCAGCTCCTTCGGGATACCGAGCTTGTGGCCCATGTCCGCGATCTTCTGCGGGCCGTTGCCCATGTCCAGCTGCATCCGATAGAAGCTGGTGTTCAGCGAACGCTTCAGCGACTCGGCGATGGTGCACATGCCGCAGGACTCGCCCTCCACGTTGGTGATCTTGATGCCGTTCACCGTCAGCGGCGAGCTGTCGTACATCTGCGAGAGCGGAATGCCCTGCTCGAGGTTCGCGGCCAGGCCGACCACCTTGAACGAGGAACCGGTCTGCAGCGGCGCGTTGGCGAAGTCGTAGCCCTGGCCGTCGGTGCCGCCGTAGTAGGCGCGCACCGCGCCGGTGCGCGGATCGATCGACACCACCGCGGTCCGCAGCTGCTCGGGCTCGCCCTGCATCTTGCTCGTCGCGGCGTCGACCGCGGCCTGCTGGGCCTTCGGATCGATGGTCGTGGTGATCTGCAGACCCGCGGTGTTGAGCTGCTGTTCGCTGATGCCCGCCTCCGAGAGCTCCTCGAGCACTCGGGTCTTGATAAGGCCCTCGGGTCCGGAATCCAGCGTCTTGTCCTGGGTCTGCGCCACGGGGGTCACCTGCGGGTACTGCATGCCCTGCCGGTCGGCGGGCTTCAGGTTGCCGCCGTCGACCATGCCGTCGAGCACGTAGTTCCAGCGCGTCTTGGCGCCCTCCGGGTTCTTCTCCGGATCGAGCAGCGACGGCAGCTGGATGGTGGCGGCGAGCACCGCGCCCTCGGCGACGGTGAGATCCTGGACCGGCTTGCTGAAGTAGGCCTTGGACGCCGCATCGATGCCGTACGCGCCACGACCGAAGTAGATGGTGTTCAGGTAGGCGGCGAGGATCTCGTCCTTGCTCCACTGCCGCGCCATCTTCGCCGAGATGACCAGCTCGTGCATCTTTCGGGTGAGCGAGCGTTCGTCACCGACCAGCGCGTTCTTCACGTACTGCTGGGTGATCGTCGAACCACCGCCCGCGCTCTCCTTGCCCAGGATGTTGTCGCGGGCCGCGCGCACGAAACCGGAGATGGAGAAGCCGGGGTTGGTGTAGAAGTCCCGGTCCTCGGCCGCGATGACGGCGTTGCGCACGTGCGGCGGGATCTGCTCGATGGTCACGTCGGTGCGGTTGCCCTGCGGCGGAACCACCTTGCTCAGCACCGTGCTGCCGTCGCTGGCGTAGATCATCGCGACCTGATTGGTCTTGAGATCGCCGGGCTGCGGCACCGACACCGTGGTGTAGGCGACGAGGAAGACGGCACTCGGCACCACGATGGCGAGCGCCATGCAGACGTAGAGAGTCCGGCGGATCAGCTTCCACGGAATCCGCTTCGCACCGGGACGCCTTCCCGCCCCACCGGAACCACCGTCACCGCCGCCGTTGCGGCGCGGCGGCGGACCCGAGGGCGGCTGACCCGACTGGGCGCGGCGCTCCCCGGTGACGGGACCGTTCGGACGACGATCGCGATCGATCGCGGGCCGCTGGCCGGTGTTCGGCCGCGCGCCGCCCGCGGGACGGACGGCGGCGCTCGGACCGGACCGCCGGTCGCGCTCGGCGACCGCCTCGCTCAGCGAGCTGGGCCGGGGCGCGCCCTGCGGATTCTGGCCGGGCCGTTGAATGCGCTGGGTCGCGCCCGCGGCGCCACCGGGCGGCTGCGGACGACCCTCCGGCGGACGGCCCTGCGGGGGACGACCTTGCGGGGGACGACCTTGCGGCGGCGGGCCCGGACGGTGCGGCGGCTGCGGACCGCGCCCACCACCCACGGGGCCACCCTGCGGACCGCGCGGACCGCCCTGCGGGCCACCCTGGCGCGGACCACCCGGGGGCGGCAGCGGACGGAAACCGGGAGGTGGCGCTTGGCGCTGGCCTGGTGACGGGTTCGGAGCCGGTTGTGAACTTCGCTGAGTACGGCCGCCGTGCGGTTCATCGCCGTAGGGGGAAGTCTCGTAAGGCGAATTCACTGACAAGATCTCCATAACTCGTATCGGTCAGGCTGGCTCGGTGCGGTCACGGGCACCGCAGCGGACACGTGTGGGCTCCGCGTGTCACCCGACTGGCAGATGACCAGGCACATCACTCGGCGGCGGTACGTCGGTTCGCTCGGGTACCCGTACGGCGACGCGTGGGCGCCGGGGCGTTGCCGAGCACGTACGACTGCACCAGATGATTCCAGCTGCAGCTCCGGCATACCTCGACGACATGAACCGAGAACTCCTCGCGAGTCTCGGCGAGGCGCGTGAGCTCCTCGGGTGTGCGAGCCGAACCAGCCACCGGTCCTAGGCCGTCGCCGTAGACCCAGGATACGAGGGTGAGCTGTTCTTTCCGGCAGATAGGGCACGTGACCTCGCTCCCCCGACCGTGGAACTTCGCCGCACGCAGTAGATAGGGATTTGCATCACACACCTCGGCGACATCGACCCGGCCCGCATAGACGTCAGCCAGCAGCGACCGGCGCCGGAGCGCATAGTCGACCACCTGCCGCTGAATTCGCACGCCAACCAGAGTAGCGGGGCGCGGGCGAGGACGCCTCGGTCTGTGCGGCTTCCCGCGCCCTCTCATGCCGTCCGCCGATGCGGTGCACCGCCTGTCGCCGGTCCGAATTCGGCCGGTGGAACGGGGCGCGGCGGGGGTCGGAGCCGTCTACGATTCGGTGGTGTCCACCGGGAATGACGGGCGCATGCGAGCGCGAGACATCGATCGTGTCCATGCGTGCGGGGTATTGGACGCCGCCTACGCGGAGGGGCAGCTCGGGGGCGAGGAGTATCGCGAGCGGACCGCGAAAGCCTCCAAGGCGAAAACCATCGGCGAACTGGCCAGGCTGACAGCCGATCTCCAGGTGCCCGCGGCCGCCCGCGATCTGGCGCCGCGCGGTGCGACGCGGAAACCCTTGCGGCGCGGCAAATCCCGTGCGGGTTACGCCGGTCACACCCGGGCGCGAAATGTCGATCGCGCCAACACCGTTCGGGTCCTGGACGGCGCGCTCGGCGACGGGCAGCTCACCGCCGAGGAACACGAGGCGGCGACCGAACTCGCCTCCGAGGCGAAAACACTGGGCGAGCTCGGGGAATTGGTTTCGGACTTGCAGCGCGCCGCCGAACCGTCGCCGACTCCGCCGCGATCCCGCCGTCGGCTCCTGTTCCGCGTCGCCGTCGGTGTCACGGCGGTGCTCGGCGTGTGGGCGGGCTACCTCGTCGCAGGAAGCGACGACTCGCGGGTGGCGGCGACGTCCCGGCAGACGATCGATCCGAACCCGGTGCAGCCCCTCGTGCTGCCGACGCCCGAGCTCAACACCGTGGCGGGCATGACGCTCTTCCGCGACCGGTATCGCGAGAAGTTCGGTGACACCATCGTCGACGAGCTCGCGCTGCACCAGAATTTCGCCTCCGTGCGGCGGATCGCGCCGGAGGGCCCGCAGTGGTCCGTCGACTGGAACTACTGGGGTGGGTTCCAGCGGCCCAACGACATCATCACGACGCGAAGGGCCGAGACCCGGACGGTGGACCTCGCCATCCTCGATGTCGAGGCGATCGGCAAGGTGCTCGCAAACGCGCCCGCCCTCACCAAAGTGCCCGGCGGCGTCGTCGACTCGATCGATTTCTCCGTCGACGATTCCGGCATCGCGCCGGGCAGGCCGCTGGTCGAGATTCGCGTGAACAACGAGCGCGGCCAGTACGGTCGCGTCCAGCTCACGCCCGCGGGCGAGGTGCTGAAGGTCTGGGAGGTCCGATGAACCAGGGCGGGAGCGCGCGGTGATGGCGTCGAACACCACCCGGCTGCGGGCGCGCGACAGCGATCGCGCCGACGTGTGTGGCCTGCTCGACGCCGCGCTCGCCGACGGACAGCTCACCGAAAGCGAGCACACCGCCCGCACCGAGGCGGCCATGCGGGCGAAGTCGTTCGGGGAACTGGACAAGCTGATCGCCGACCTGCAAATTCCCGGCGACCTGGTCGACGCGCCGGTCGTGCGCGGCGGTCGCCGCCGCGGGTGGTGGCTGCCTGCGGCGATCCTGCTCGCGGCCGCGCTGCTCGGCGCGCTCGTCGGATGCGTCGGGCGTGGCGGAGCCGATCGCGTCGCCGCCGACCCGCTGCCGGACCTGACCACCGGCCCGGGCCTTGCCTACTTCATCGATCGGTACCGCGCCGAGTTCGGCGACACGGTCGTCGACGACCTCACCGTCTATCCGCGGTACGCGATCTTCTATCGCAACGTGAACAACAGGTCGCAGTACTTCCACTTCGACGGTGATTTCGACGCGTCGAGCAGTTCGCAGTCGCGCAAGCTCGACACCCCGACCGTCGACCTCGCCACCATCGACCTGCCGGTCGTCTCCCGGCTGCTCGCGGGCGCACCGCAGTCGTTGCTGCTGCCGGGCAGTCCGATCTCGCACGTGAGCATCGAGCGTGAAGCCGAGAAGAACGCTCCACCGCGCGTGCAGATCTTCGTCCGCAACGAGGTGGACGAGAGCGGTTTCATGACCGTGCTTTTCGACGGCGAGCCGCTGGAAGTCCGCCCGCCCGGTCGCTGACCTGCGCACATACTTCATATATCGCCCATCGCTGTGCCCGGTTATATCGGCGCGATATACTCGGAAGTCGCATCCATCGGTTAGGTCTGCACAACAGTCAGGGGGTGACGCCCGATGCTCGAGCTGGCAATCCTCGGGCTGCTCCTCGAAGCGCCCATGCACGGTTACGAGCTGCGCAAGCGGCTGACGGGTCTGCTCGGGCCGTTTCGCGCCTTCTCCTACGGGTCGCTCTATCCGACGCTGCGGCGCATGCAGGCGGACGGACTGATCGCGGAGGAGAACGTCGCAGGCGTCACCATGCGCCGCGCGCGGCGGGTCTATCAACTGACGCCGGCGGGGCGGGAGCGTTTCACCGAGCTCCTCGCCGACACCGGACCGCAGAACTACACCGACGACGGCTTCGGCGTCCACCTGGCGTTCTTCAGTCGCACTCCCGCGGAGGCGCGGATGCGGATCCTGGAGGGCAGGCGCCGGCAGGTCGAGGAGCGCCGAGAGGGATTGCGGGAAGCGATCAAACGGGCCAGCGGGTCGCTGGATCGCTACACCCGCCAGCTCCACCAACTCGGTCTGGAATCAAGCGAGCGCGAAGTGCGCTGGCTCAACGAGTTGATTGCGGCGGAGCAATCAACGAAGGCGGCACCACAGAAAGAGGGAACCATCGGCCATGAGTGACATCAAGACGGCTGAGAACGCCACCGAAGTTCGCGTGGCCATCGTGGGCGTGGGCAACTGCGCTTCCTCCTTGGTCCAGGGCGTGCAGTACTACAAGGACGCGGACGAGACCTCGACCGTGCCCGGTCTGATGCACGTCAAGTTCGGCCCGTACCACGTCCGCGACGTCAAGTTCGTCGCCGCGTTCGACGTGGACGCCAAGAAAGTCGGTTTCGACCTGGCCGAGGCGATCTTCGCCAGCGAGAACAACACCATCAAGATCTCCGACGTACCCCCGTCCGACGTGGTCGTGCAGCGCGGACCGACGCTCGACGGCATCGGCAAGTACTACGCGGAGACCATCGAGCTCTCCGAGGCCGAGCCGGTCGACGTGGTGCAGGCCCTGAAGGACGCGAAGGTCGACGTCCTGGTGTCCTACCTGCCGGTGGGCTCGGAAGAGGCGGACAAGTTCTACGCCCAGTGCGCCATCGACGCGGGCGTCGCCTTCGTCAACGCGCTCCCGGTATTCATCGCCTCCGACCCGGTGTGGGCGCAGAAGTTCGTGGACGCGGGCGTCCCGATCGTCGGCGACGACATCAAGAGCCAGGTCGGCGCGACCATCACCCACCGCGTGATGGCCAAGCTGTTCGAGGACCGCGGCGTGCAGCTCGACCGCACCATGCAGCTCAACGTCGGCGGCAACATGGACTTCAAGAACATGCTCGAGCGCGAGCGCCTGGAGTCGAAGAAGATCTCCAAGACCCAGGCCGTCACCAGCAACCTGAAGAAGGAACTGGGCGCCAACGACGTGCACATCGGCCCGTCGGACCACGTCGGCTGGCTCGACGACCGCAAGTGGGCCTACGTGCGCCTCGAGGGTCGCGCCTTCGGCGACGTGCCGCTGAACCTGGAGTACAAGCTCGAGGTGTGGGACTCGCCCAACTCCGCGGGCATCATCATCGACGCGGTGCGCGCGGCCAAGATCGCCAAGGACCGCGGCATCGGCGGCCCCGTCATCCCGGCCTCGGCCTACCTGATGAAGTCCCCGCCGCAGCAGCTCGCGGACGACGTCGCCCGGGCCCAGCTCGAAGCGTTCATCATCGGCTGAGTTCTCGGCGCGCTGGCGCGCGCGTGTTCGCGGCCCCTGGTGTCTCGCGTCCGAGCGGTCGAGACTTGCGACTCCGTCGCATGCGCTTCGACCGCTCGGACGCGAGACGGGCCGCGAACGGCAATGCCAGGTCTCGCTCCGCTCGAAACCTGTGGTTGCGCCCATGACTTACCCAGGAGCCGTGCCTCGCCGCCGAAGGCGAGGCACGGCTCTCGTCGGTTTCGAGGTGTACTCAGTCCAGCGAGACGTAGACCTCGACGGAGGTCGGGCCGGTGTAGCGCTCGATCTCGGCGGTGTGGGAGCGGGTGATGATGCCCGCGCTCTCGGCCTTGGCGACCTGCGCCCACGCGGTGCGCAGCAGGTCGTAGGGCTTGTCGGAGACGACGAACTTCGCGTAGCGGCCGTGCGGGATGCGGGTCACGACGTCGCCTTGGTCCAGGTCGTCCAGCGAAGCGACGTCGTAGCCGAGTACCGCGACGGCGTGGTCGTTCTGGCCGATGTAAGCCGCGACGCGCGGCACGTTCTTCTCCCTGGCGAGGTAGCGGTCCCAGGTGAAATTCACCAGGTCCAGGTCGCGGGCTGCCACTTCACGGCCGGCCAGCGGGATGGTCAGTCCGGCGACCAAACCCTCGTCCAGGGTGACGATCTCGAAATCCACTGCTTTTGTCCTACCCGTCGCTCGGTTCGTCGGCCAGCGCCACGAAGACTTCGGCGGTGCGGTCGTCGGGATAGTGCTCCCAATCGCCGGAATAGGAACGCACCAAACGGCCCGCCGCTTCGGCATCCCATACCGCCCGCCAAATGCTGACGATCGTATCGCCGAGATCGTCGCCGCTGGCGATGAAACGGGCGAAGCGACCGGCGGGCACCCTAGCAAGCACATCGCCGGGCAGCAGGTCGTCGAGGCTGCGGCAGCGGTAGCCGACGATGTGGGTCAGATACGAATTGATCTCCGGCGCGTGGTCGACATAGGCGGTGGTCGGGGGTCCCGGTAGGCGGCGCGAGAGGATGCGTTTCCACGCTTCCTCCACCTTCGCGCGGCGTGGCCCCTCGACCGCGAGCGCCGGGCTGCGAAGTACTGTGCCCGCCACCAGCGTCTCGGGACGGTCAACGACATTGAAATCCACCGGCGTAGCCCCTATGTCTAGTCTGTTTTCAATTGGCGGCGCTTCCGGGCCCCTCTGTTGGTCCGCCAGGCTACCGCCTTTCGGCCGGTCGCTCGCGCCGCTGCCGTCGTCGCTCGAGCGCATATCCTTCCGCATCGTCGCCATGGGACGGGCGTCGCCCCACGTTCACCTCGGCGCCGCTCGGTCGCGCTCTCACTCTGGCAAAACGATGCTGCCATGTCATGCGTTCCCCGGAGGCTCGGTAGGTCACAAGATCGACTCGAGATGGGTTCGGTCACAGTTACCTGGCCGAAGACAGGTCAGCCGGGCACCGGAACGCTCAGTCCGGGGAAGATCTCGACCTGCCGCGGCTCCGGTGGCGGCGGCGGGATGACGATCGACGGCTCCTGCGGTTGCTGTTGCGGCTGAGGGGGATTCGGGTTCAGTATGTCGTAGGGATTGCCCGGGCGCTGCTGCTGATTCCCACCCGCCGGGCCGCCCGCGGGTGCGATCGGGAACTGCTCGATCGGCGTGCCCTCGAGCGCCTCGTCCATCACCTGCTTCCAGATGTCGGCGGGCAGGCCCGAACCGTAGATGTCCGCGCCGCGCGCGGTGTGAATCGGCTGCGACTGCTCGCTGCCGATCCAGACGGCGGTGGACAGCGAGGGCGTGAATCCGATCATCCAGGCGTCTTTGTTCTTGTCGGACTGGCCCAACTGGGTCGTGCCGGTCTTCGCGGCAGACGGTCGATTGCCCGCCAGCGCGTGCCCGTTGGAATAGGCGGCGATCGGCATCATCGCGGCGATGGTGTTCTCCGCGATGGCCGGCTTGATCCGCTGCTCCCCAGCCGGCAGCTGCTCGCCGACCTGCTGCTCGGGCGCGCCGCGATCGAGCAGCACCCGCCCGTCGCCGGTCTCGACCCGCTGCACGAAGTAGGGCTGGTGATACATGCCCGAGGCCGCGATGGTCGCGTAGGCCGAGGCCATGTCGATCGGGCGCACCAGATATTGCCCGAGCACGATGCCGTTGAGCGGCGGGCCGCCGTCCTCGGTGAGGGTCTTGCCCGCCACGCCGGGAATCTCCTCGGGGATGCCCGCCTGGTGCGCCGCTTCGGCGATCGCCTTCGGCCCCTCGAACATCGACATGGTCAGCCGGTAGAAGCTGGTGTTCAGCGAGCGCTTCAGCGATTCGGCCATGCTGCACTTGCCGCAGGATTCGCCGTCCACGTTGGTGATCCTGGTGCCGCGGTCGGTCACCGGCGCGCTGTCCAGCACGCGGGTCAGCGGGATGCTCTGCTGCTGCGCGGCGATCACGGCGAACACCTTGAACGCCGACCCCGTCTGCAGCGGCGCCTGCGCGAAGTCGTAGCCGATGCCGTCCTCGCCGCCGTAGTAGGCGCGCACCGCGCCGGACCGCGGATCGATCGAGACCACCGCGGCGCGCAGGTGCGGCGGCTGCGGGCCGAGCCGGTCGTGCACGGCGGTGAGCGCGGCCTGCTGGGCCCTGGCGTCGATGGTGGTGGTGATCCGCAGCGCGCCGGTGTTGAGCTCGCGCTCGCTGATGCCGGACGCGCGCAATTCGCGAAGCACTTGGGTGCGGATCAGACCCTCCGGACCGCGGGCGGCGTTGGCGTCGGGGATGTCGGTGATCGGCAGAATCGTCGGGAAGACAGTGGCGTCCCGGTGGCCCGGCGCGAGCACGCCCATCTCGACCATGCCGTCGAGCACGTACTGCCAGCGGGCCTTCAACTCCGGCAGGTGCGTCTCCGGATCAAGGATCGACGGCGTGCGGATGACGGCCGCGAGCACCGCGCCCTCGGCGAGCGTCAGTTGCGCGGGCTGCTTGCCGAAGTACGCCCTCGACGCCGCGGCGATGCCGTAAGAACCGCGCCCGTAGTAGATGGTGTTGAGGTAGGCGGCGAGGATGTCGTCCTTGCTCCACTGCCGCGCCATCTTGGCCGCGATGATCAGTTCGCGCATCTTGCGGGTCAGGGTGCGCTCCGAGCCGAGGAAGGCGTTCTTCACGTACTGCTGGGTGATGGTCGAGCCGCCGCCCGCGTCCTCCTTGCCCAACAGGTTGTCCCGGCCCGCGCGCAGGAAGCCCGAGGTCGAGTAGCCGGGGTTGGTGTAGAAATCGCGATCCTCCGCGGAGAGCACCGCGTCGCGCACCGGTTCGGGCACCTCGGAGAGCGGCACCGGACTCCGATTACCGTCCGGCGGAACGACTTTGGCGATCACGGTGCTGCCGTCCGAGGCCAGGATGGTGGCGATCTGATTGGTTTGTACGGCGGCCGGATCGGGGATCTCGGCGCTCCAGTACACCAGCACGAACAGCAGCGAGGGCACCGCGACGAACAGGATGAACAGGGCGAGCGCGAGCCGGCGGAGACGTTCGGCGCGGCTGCGCGGGGGCCGGTCGGGGTTCGTGGGCGGTGTCGGCTCCGCGGTGGGCCGAGTCTTCTTGGGGGCCTGCGTCTTCCGCGCACGTGTCTGCGGTGCGCGGCGCCGTTCCCGGAAGCCGGCGATGGAGGCGTGCTGCGGTGACGATGGCTTGCCCCCGGCACCACGCTGGCCGCGTCGCTTGCCGAACGAGCTCACGATCATCTCCTCCCGGAGCGTCGGTCGAACCCCACCTGCACTGACAACGATCGCCGAACGAAGCTATGAGCGGACTTTACCCCGCCCGCGCGGTTCGATGCCGCACACTGTCCCCAGCATTCCGCTTCTTAGACAAAGTAACCCGAATTCCACAGGCCAGCCGCGCACCGCGAACCCCGATGACTCAGCTCTCGGCCTGCCCGCATTCAAACGGCTCAACCTGCCGACCTAACGAAGCAATCCAGCCCTACCAGCCCCGTCGGGAGCGAGCCCGACGAGCGACCGTTCGCGGCCGTCTCGCTTCCCAGCGCTCGAAGCGCATGCGACGAAGTCGCGAGTCTCGAGCGCTGGGAAGCGAGACATAAAGGCCGCGAACACGCGCGCGCCAGCGCGCCGAAGACAGAGCCGCGAACACGCGCGCGCCAGCGCGCCGATATCTCAGCTCTTGACGCCGCCTGCGGTCAGACCGGAGATGATGCGGCGCTGGAACAGCAGCACCATGATCACCAGCGGAATCGTGACGATCGTGCCCGCCGCCATGATCGCGGCGTAGGGCTGCACGAGCGGGTTGTTGCCGGAGAAACGGGCGATCGCGACGGTCACCGGCTCGGTCTGGTCGCTGGAGAGCAGCCGGGCGAGCAGGTACTCGTTCACCGCGGCGATGAAAGCCAGGATCGCGGTGGTGAACACGGCGGGCGCGGCCAGCGGCAGCATGACGAGGCGGAACGCCTGCATCTTGCTCGCGCCGTCGATGCGGGCCGCCTCTTCCAATTCCCACGGCAGCTCGGTGAAGAACGAGGCGAGGATGTAGACGGTCATCGGCAGCACGAACGAGATGTTCGGGATGATCATCGCCTGGTATTCGCCGATCCAGCCCAGGTTGGTGAACAGCTGGAACAGCGGCGTCACCAGCACGACCACCGGGAACATCGAGGCGCTCAGGATCAGCCCGGCCACCACGTACTTGCCGCGGAAGGTCAGCCTGGCCAGCGCGTACGCGGCGAAGATGCCGATCACCAGCGCGATCGCCGTCGTGCACGCGCCGATGATCACGCTGTTGATCAGTGCCTTGCCGAAGTCGTTGCCGCGGCTGGTGTCGAACGCGTTGCGGAAGTTCTCCAGCGTGACGTGCGTCGGCCACGGTGTGTTGTCGAACTGGTAGACCGGATCGCGGAACGCGGTGACGGCCATCCAATAGAACGGACCGAGCCCCCATACCAGCACGACGAGCACGCCGAGGTAGATGCGCGCCGACCCGAGCCGCTTGGTCCACGGCGCGCGCGGGACGGTGGTCGGTTCGGTCGCCATCGGCGCGCCTCCTGTCTCGCGGGTGCGCACCCGGTCACTCGTCGTCATGCGCGCACCTTCCCCTCGCGCTGGGCCTCCTGAGTGCGAACGGCATTGGCGCCGAGGATCTTCACCAGCACGAAGGCCACCGCGAAGATCAGCAGGAAGGTGATGGTGGACAGGGCGGCCGCGCTGTTCGGTCCCTGCCGCACCTGGTCGACGACCAGGATCGAGACCGTGCGGGTCGACGGGTTGCCCAGCGTCATGATGGCGGGCAGGTCGAACATACGCAGCGCGTCCATGGTGCGGAACAGGATCGCCACCAGCAGTGCGGGTTTGAGCAGCGGCAGGGTGATCTGGGTGAATCGCTGCCAGGCCGAGGCGCCGTCGACCTTGGCCGCCTCGTACACGTCGTTCGGGATCACCTGCAGACCGGCGAGCAGCAGCAGCGCCATGAACGGCGTCGTCTTCCACACGTCGGCCGCGATCACCGCGAACCGCGCGGCCCACGGGTCCGAGGTCCACAGGATGTGCGTCCCGAGTACCCGGTTCACCACGCCGTCGTACTGGAACATGAACTCCCACAACCGCGCCGTGACCGCGGTCGGGATCGCCCACGGGATCAGCACCGCCGCGCGCAGCAGCGCCCGGCCCTTGAAGCTCTTGCCCATGACGATCGCCATGGCGAGGCCGATGGCGGCCTCCAGCGCCACGGTGATCACGGTGAAGAACAGCGTGACGCCGATGGCCATCCAGAACTGCGAGCCCAGATTGCCGGTGGGGCAGGCGATGGTCTCGCCGGTCGGCAGGGTGCACTGCTGCAGCAGCCAGTGCGTGTAGTTCGAGAATCCGGCGTTGCCGCCTTCCACGAACATGCCCGTGCTCGGGTCGAGCCCGGAGTCCTTCTGGAAGGACATGTACAGCGCGCGGAACACCGGATACCCGATGACCACCGCCAGCGCGATCAGCACCGGCGCGACGAACACCCAGGCTTTGCCGGAACGGCGCAGCTCCCAGGCCAGGCTCGCGCCGAAACCGCGTTTGCGCGGAAGGAATTCGTCGCTCGGCACGCGAGTGGCCGCTCCCGAAGGATCCGACACCGTTATCTCTCTCCTACGGGTTGGTCGGGTCCGTTGCGAAACTCGATTACGATCCCGCGGTCTCGATGCCCTTCTGCATCCCCACGATCGCGTCGTCGACGGACTTGTTTCCGGTCAGGGCAGCATAGGCGTTGTCCTGGATGGCCTTGGACACCGCCGGGTAGAACGGGGTTACCGGGCGCGGCACCGCGCTCGCGATCGATTCCTTGAGCGCGGGCAGGTACGGCATCTTGGCGATCAGCGCCGGGTCGTCGTACATCGAGGCGCGCACCGAGGGCAGGGCGCCCGAGGCGATGATGTGCTGAGCGTCCTCGCTGATCAGGAAGCGCAGGAAGTCCAGCGCGGTGGCCTTGTTCTTGGAGAAGGCGCTGATGGCCGCGTTGTAGCCGCCGAGCGTGGAGGCGCCGACGCCGTTCTCGCCGGGCAGCGGCGCGACCGCGAACTTGTCCTTCACCAGCGAGGATTCGGCGCCCGCGTCACCGAAGGTGGACGGCCACGCGCGCAGGAACATCAGCTTGCCCTGGGTGAAGGCGTTGGCCGATTCCGGCTCCTTGAAAGTGATGGCCTCTTTCGGGATGTCGCCGTTGTTGTAGGCGGTGACCAGGGTGTTCAGACCGGCGCGCGCCTGCGGGCTGTCCACCGTCGGCGTCTTGCCGTCGGCGCCGACGAAGGTGCCGCCGAAGCCGTTGATCACCTCGGAGGTGTTCACCGTCAGGCCTTCGTAGGGCGCGAACTGGCCCGCGTAGCAGCCGATGTTGTTGTCGCGCGCGATCTGGCACTGGCCGAGCATCTCGCCCCAGGTCTTCGGCGGGTTCGGGACCAGGTCCTTGCGGTAGAACAGCAGGCCGCCGTTGGTGTTGCGCGGCGCGGCGTAGAGCGTGTTGTTGTAGGTGGCGCTGGCGACCGGCGGGGAGAGCAGCGTCGAAGTGTCGATGGCGAAGGAGTCCTTCAGCGGCTGGATCCAGCCCTTGGCGGCGAACTCGGCGGTCCACGGCACGTCGAGGGCGACCACGTCGTAGTTGGACTGCTTGGAGCGCATGTGCTCGACCAGGTCGTCGTACTGCTGCGAGGCGTCGTTCGACTGCTCCTTGAACGTCACCTGCTCGTCGGGATGCGAGGCGTTCCAGCGCTCGATGAGCTGCTTGACCACACCGGTCTCGGTGGTGTCCTTGCCCTCGACGTAGGTGATCGGGCCGCGCCCGGTCAGGTTCTGGCTCGTCGGGTTGCCGCCGTTGTCGCTGGTGCACGCGCTGGTGAAGGTAGCCGTCAGCAGCGCGACCGAGGCGGCCGCCAGCGCGGCCCGTGGCACGAGCGACGAACGTAGGGACGACACCTTCTTCAAAGCCATCGCGAACACTCCATGGGTACGACGTGAGCAGCAGCACACCCTGCCGGTTGCACAACGGAAGATACATGGTGTTCATCCGCCACGCCCGAAGAGCGGTCCAGAAGTGCTGGTCGCGGAGGATGTCGGGAGAGCGACGGGCGGCGGGCGCACGGTGTCGGGGCCCGCGGTTACTCTGGCTGCCGATGACTTCGCCGAACGCGGTTCCCGATCGGATGCTCACACGCATCGGCGGTCTGCTGCGCAAGGCCGAGGCCACCGACAACGAGCACGAGGCCGAGGCGTTCCTCGCCGCGGCGCAGCGGCTGGCCACCCGTTCCTCGATCGATCTCGCGGTGGCGCGGGCGCACATCGCCGGGCGCGAGCGCAGGCCGACGCCGGTGCAGCGGGTCGTCCCGATCGGCGAGCCGGGTAAGAAAGGGCTGCGCACCTATGTGCAGCTGTTCGTCGCGATCGCGCAGGCCAACGACGTGCGCTGCGATGTTGCCCGCACCTCCACCCAGGTCTACGCCTACGGCTTCGACACCGACATCGACACCTGCGAGGCGCTCTACGCCAGCCTGCTCGTTCAAATGGTGCGCGCGTCCGACCACTACATAAAGTCGGGACAGTACCGTTCGGCCACCGTCGAGAAGGTCGTCAGCGAAAAGCGCTGGGGCCGCACGGTACAGCGCCGCGTCCAAGCCCCTGCGGCACCCGTGACCGCCCGGCTGAACTTCCAGATGGCCTTCGCCGCGCGCATCGGCCGCAGGCTCGCCGAGGTGAAATCGGAAGTGGAAGCCGAAGCGGTGGCGCCGGAAACGGCGTCCGCGGGCACCGCCCTCGCCCTGCGCGACAAAGAACTGGAACTCACCGACTTCTACACCCGCACCTCGGAAGCCCGCGGCACCTGGCGCGGGCCCCAAGCGTCGGCCGGACACTCGGCGGCCGCCCGGCGCGCGGGTGATCGCGCCGGCCAGGCGGCGCGGTTGGGGACTTCACCCGAATTGGGTGGGGTGCGCGGGCAGTTGTCCTCGGGCGCGGGTGGGTGAGTCACCGGGTGCCGCTGCGTGGGCGGTCGGGCAGGTCGGCCGGTGGGTACAGCGCTCCGGTGTGGAGTCGGGCCCGGGCAGTTGTCCTCGGCCGCGGGTGGGTGAGTCGCCGGGTGCCGCTGCGTGGGCGGTCGGATAGGTCGGCCGGTGGGTACAGCGCTCCGGTGTGGAGTCGGGCCCGGGCTATCGCAGCCGGTGCGGCGCGGTGATTCCGCGGATGGAGTCGCGTGGGGGATCGAGCTGCCGATTCACCGGCTCAGTAAGCAGCTCACAGCGTGCTGCCGGTTCAGGGCGCACGGCCGGGCAGGTCGACGGGGCTGGGCGGGGTGCGTGGTGGGGTGATCGGCGGTCCGGTGTCGAGGTCGGGCGCGTCGCCCTATGGGGCGGCGCTGCCGATCTTCGGTGTTCGCGGGTAAGTCGTCGGGTGTCGCGCGGGCCAGGTGGCGCGGCTGGGGACGTCACCCGAATTGTGCTGGGCCAGAGGGTCGTCGACTTCCGGTGCGAGTCGGCGGGCCGTCAGGTGCTGGGCGGGTCAAGCGGCGTGATTGGGTGTATCACCCGAATAGGCCGGGGGGCAGAGGTCATTCGACTTTCGGGGGCGGGTGAGCCGTCAGGTACCCGGTGGGCTGGACGGCGCGCTTGGATGGTTCGCGTGGATTGGGCCGGGTCCGCGACCTACCGATCTTCGGTATGCGTGGGCGGCCGGTAGGCGACGGGCAGTGCCGCTGTGAGTGTGCGAGATGTACAGCGCGGCAAGGTGTACGACGCCGAGCAGCTGGTTCGCGGGATGTTCGATCGGGCCGACGAGCACGGCAACCGCACCGTCGAACTCTACGGCTCCCAGATCACCTTGCCGATCGAGCGCCGTTTCGCCTCGGTGGCGTCGGTCCAGACCTATGCTGACAAGGTGCTCGCCCTCAATTGGGTTCGGGCCCAATGGGATCGAGCCGAGGTGCCGGTTCGGGTGCGGTCGCGTGCCGGAGCGACCGCCGCTCACTACGAAGCGGCCGACGCGGTCCTCGCGGTGCCGCTGCACACCGGCGGCACCGCGTGGGCTCTGCGCGAACTGGTCGTGCTGCACGAACTCGCCCACCATCTGGAACCCGCCGCCGACAAAGTCGCCCCTCATGGCCCCGAGTTCTGCACCCGCTACCTCGAACTTGTGGACGGCATCATCGGCCCGGAAGCCGCCCTACTGCTGCGAACCACAATGCTCAGCTGCGGCGTCCACTTCGGCTAGGAGCGCGAAGTCCGCGATCGACGGGAGAGAAATGGTTGCTTTCGGGGGCGCTGAAACCACCATTTCTCTACCGTCAAAACCATTTGACTACCGTCGATAGGGAAATGGCTGTTCAACGGATGCACAGCTCAGCGTGCGTCCGAGCAGACCGCAGTGCGTGCTTCGAGCGGGCGCAGTACGGGCGCTGGCAAGGGGTACGTGTGGGCTTCGAGCAGGCGCAGTACGGGCTTCGGGCAGGGCGCGGTGCGTGCTTCGAGCAGGGTGCGGTGTGGGTGCTGGCAGGGTGCTGGGCGGGCTTCGGGCACGGCGCGGTGTGGGCTTCGAGCGGGATGCGATGTTGGCTTCGAGCGGGATGCGATGTTGGTTTCGAGCGGCGTGCGGTGTGGTTTTCGAGCAGGGGTGCAGTGCAGGCGCTGGCAGGGCGCGGTGTTGGCTTCGGGCACGCCGCGGTGTGGGCTTCCAGCGGGGTGCGGTGTGGGTTTTGGCTAGGGCGCGGCGCGGGTTCCGGCAGGTCCAGTGGTTCCGTTCAAGGGAGCAAAGCGCGGACGCGCTCGTAGCGGGCGTGCCACCAGGCGACACGGTTGGGGTCGGGGTGGCGGTAGTGGTTCAAGAGGTCGGGGTCCGGTGCTGATGGTGTGCGTGGGACGGGCAGGAAACCGTCCACCGGGCGCAGGGATTCGGTGACTACGTCGCCTTCGAAGAGGGAGATCGTGCCGAGTCCGCAGGCGAAGTCGAGTTCGGGCAGGGCGCCGGCCAGCGCCAGCTGCGCGCCGAGGCCGACGCTGGTTTCCAGGGCGGAGGAGACAACGCAGGGTAGCCCGGCCGCCGCCGCGACCTCGAGCGCGCGCCGAACTCCGCCCAGCGGTGTGCATTTCAACACCGCGACGTCGGCCGCGCCCGCCACGGCGACGCGCAGCGGGTCCTCCGCGCGCCGGATGGATTCGTCCGCGGCTATGCGCACGTCGACCTTCTTGCGCACCGCGGCGAGTTCCTCGACGGTGCGGCACGGTTGCTCGACGTATTCCAAACCGCCTGCGGCGCGGTCGATTCGCGCGATGTGGGCGATCGCGGTGTCCACATCCCACACCGCGTTGGCGTCCACCCGAATCCCGCCGTCCGGCCCGAGCGCGTCGCGGACCGCCTCGACCCGTGCCAGGTCCTCGGCGAGCGAATCCGGATGGTCGGCGACCTTCACCTTCGCCGTGCGGCACCCCGACGTGCCGACGATCCGGTGCGCCCGCTCCGGATCGACCGCGGGCACCGTGCAATTGATCGGAATCCGCTCCCGCACCGGCTCCGGCCAGCCGGTCGTCACCTGCTCCAACGCCGTGGCCAGCCAGCCCGCGGCCTCCCGATCGTCGTACTCGGGAAACGGGCAGAACTCCCCCCAGCCCATCGGCCCCGGAATCAACATCCCCTCCCGCACGGTGATCCCGCGAAACCGCGTGCGCAGCGGAATCGCGTAGACGACGGGCTCGGGAGAGATGTCGGCAGTCATCGCATGCCAGCCTACGGTGCGTCGGCGCGGGTATCGACCGGCAAGCGGATCGACGCGGCAGGGTTGATGCGGCTCGCGGGCTGGTGCGGTACACATCGATGGGGCGAGCGGGCTGGTGCGGCGAGCGGGCCGGTGAGGCAGCACATCGGTGCAGCGGGCGGGCTGGTGCGGCAGAGGGCTGTGCGGCGGGCAGCCTCGCGAAGCAGGCTCTCCGATAGTGCGAGCAGGTTGGTGCGGCAGAGGGCTGTGCGGCGAGCAGCCTGGCGAGGCAGGCTCTCCCATAGGGCGAGCAGGTTGGTACGACAAGCGGGTGGGCGTTGCAGGCGGATCAGCACTGCAATCGGGGACCTTCGGTCGAGATTGTCGGGGCACCTGTGCGGGCACCCTGGATGTATGAGCTCGGCGATGGTGAGGCAACTGGGCGACTTGATGCGCGCCGCCTTCGCTACCTCGATCGCCCTCGGAGTCGGCTGGACCGCAGCGCTTCTCGTCCCGCTGTACGACTTCCTTGTGGACGACGAACAGCGGTATCTACCGATCTCCTACGTGATCGCCTGGACGGGCATCGCCGCGGCGGGTGTGGCGGCCGCGGTGATGTCCTTCTCGAAGTTACGCACCCGCAGACCAATTGGATGGACGCCACTGGTCGCAGTCCCGTTGGTGATCGAGTCGTGGCTACTCGGCTGCCTCGTCGCACTCGTGCTCGGCTAGGCGCCCGGCGGAACCGGGCGCCCACGCCCTCACAACCGCTCGAGAATCGTGGCGTTCGCGAGCCCACCTGCCTCACACATCGTCTGCAACCCATACCGCGCCCCGCGGTCTTGCATGGCGTGCACGAGAGTCGTCATCAACCGCGCGCCCGAAGCCCCCAACGGATGACCGATCGCGATCGCCCCACCGTTGACGTTCACCTTCGACATATCCGCCCCGGTGTCCTGCGCCCACGCGAGCACCACCGGCGAGAACGCCTCGTTGATCTCGACGAGGTCGATATCGGAGAGCTGAAGACCGGCCCGCCGCAACACCTTTCGGGTCGCCGGGATCACCGCCGTGAGCATCATGAGCGGGTCGTCGCCCGCGACGGCGAAGCTGTGCAGGCGGGCCAGCGGGCGCAGCCCGAGCTGCTCGGCGCGTTCGCTGGTCATGATCAGCACCGCGGCGCTGCCGTCGCTGACCTGGCTGGCGCTGGCGGCGGTGATCTGCCAGCCGATCTGTGGGAAGCGCTCGGCCATGGCGGGGTCGTAGTAGGCCGGTCGCAGTCCGGCGAGGGTGTGGAGGGTGCTGCCCACGCGGATGCCCTCGTCGGTTTCCAGTCCGTTGATAGGGGCGAGTTCGGCGGCGAACAGGCCGTTCTTCGTTGCCCGGGCGGCCTTTTCGTGACTCGTCAGCGCGAATTCGTCGAGCTGGGTGCGGGTGAGGCCCCATTTCGCGGCGATGAGTTCCGCGCTGATGCCCTGCGGTACAAGACCTTCCGGATAGCGATCGGCGAACGCGATGCCCGACACGTCCTCCGAACCGACGAGGTTGGCGCCCATCGGGATTCGGCCCATCGACTCGACGCCCCCGGCGACCACGATGTCGTACGCGCCCGCGATGACGCCCTGCGCGGCGAAGTGGATGGCCTGCTGGCTGCTACCGCACTGCCGGTCGACCGTTGTCGCGGGCACCGATTCGGGGTAGCCCGCGGCCAGCGCCGCCCGGCGCGTCACATTCGCGCCCTGCTCGCCGACCTGCGTGACCACGCCGCCGATCACGTCGTCGATCAGCGCGGGATCGATACCGCTGCGCTCGACCACCGCGCGCAGGCTGTGCGCGAGCAGGTCCACCGCGTGCACGTCGTGCAGCGCCCCGTTCGGTTTCCCCTTGCCGATCGGCGTGCGCACCGCTTCGACGATCACCGCGTCTCTCATGGCGGATCCTTCCTGTGACCGGGGCTCTTGCACCCTGGCTCAATTTTCTTATAGCCAGGTTAACGCCTGGATATAGTCGGCTCAAGCCAGTAATCGCTATGATGTGCGTCATGGCAGCCGTAATGGAAGGACCCTTGGCCGATCTCAGCTCGTGGCAGGCCGTCGACTGCTCGATCGCGAAGGCGATGGACCTCGTCGGCACGCGCTCGGCCGTCCTGATCCTGCGCGAGGCCTACTACGGCACCCGGCGCTTCGACGGTTTCGCCGCTCGGGTCGGCATCACCGACGCGGCCGCCGCCGCTCAACTGCGCAAACTCACCGCGGCGGGCGTGCTCGCCAAGCAGCCGTACCAGGAAGAAGGCAAACGCACCCGCCACGAATACGTGCTGACCCCCATGGGCCGCGACCTGCTTCCCGCCGTCCTGGCGCTGATGCAATGGGGCGACGCCTACTTACAGCCGGGCCCGGCCCCGCTGCTACTGGTGGAAGAGGCGACGGGCGCGCCGGTCCGCGTCGAGGTGCGCAGCGCGACAGGCAAGGAAATCGAATTGGAGGAGCTCGGAATCCGAGTCAACGAGGACTACCTCCGACAGCGGCGCGAACGCTCGGAGCGGGAGGTCCCCGGAGCCTGATCGGCCCGTCCCAGAACGAGGTGGACGATCGACGGGAGAGAAATGGTGGCTGTAGAAGGTCGATCAGCCACCATTCGACTCCCGTCGATCCAGCGCAACCGCTCGGTGTTCAGTTCAGGCGACGCCCGTCGGCGGCGGAGAAGAAGTACGTGTGCTCCGGCGAGGTCGACAGCTTCAGGCGGGTGCCCTTCGCGGGCGGGTTGCGCCAATCAGCCCGCGCCACAATGGTTTCCCCCGCGCCGTTGATCTGACCCTCGGCGATCGTGCGGCCGTAGATGTAGGCGTCGGAGCCGAGCTCCTCCACCACGTCCACTTCCATCTCGATGCCGCCTTTACCGAGTCCGCTGCCGAGCTCGAAGTGTTCGGGGCGGATACCGACCACGAGCTTGCCTTCAGCGGCGTCGGACACCGAACGCGGCACCGGCAGCGCGTGCCCGCCCAGCGCCACCGCGCCGTCGGACACCGGAAGCGTGAACATGTTCATCGCGGGCGAGCCCATGAAACCGGCGACGAACGCGTTGGCCGGGTCCCGGTAGAGGTCGCGCGGGGTCGCGCACTGCTGGAGCAGGCCGTCCTTGAGCACCGCAACCCGATCGCCCATGGTCATCGCCTCGACCTGGTCGTGGGTGACGTACACCGTCGTGGTGCCGAGCCGCCGCTGCAACTGCGCGATCTGGGTCCGGGTCTGCACGCGCAGCTTGGCGTCCAGGTTCGACAGCGGCTCGTCCATCAGGAACACCTGCGGCTGGCGCACGATCGCCCGGCCCATCGCCACGCGCTGGCGCTGACCACCGGACAGCGCCTTCGGCTTGCGGTCCAGGTACGGCTCGAGGTCGAGCAGCTTGGCCGCCTCCAGCACGCGCTGGTCCTTCTCGGCCTTGGCGACCTTGGCCAGTTTGAGCGCGAAGCCCATGTTCTCGGCCACCGTCATGTGCGGGTAGAGCGCGTAGTTCTGGAACACCATCGCGATGTCGCGTTCCTTCGGCTCCGCGTGCGTGACGTCGTTCGCGCCGATCAGGATGCGCCCGCCGTTCACCTCCTCCAGCCCGGCGAGCATCCGCAGCGAGGTCGACTTCCCGCAACCGGACGGACCGACCAGCACCAGGAACTCGCCGTCGGCGATCTCCAGATCCAGCTGGTCGACGGCGGGTTTGGTCGCGCCGGGATAGAGGCGGGTAGCCCGCTCGAAGGTCACCGTAGCCACGGCAGATCACATCCCTTCACCGGCAGGAACGTGCCGGACGATCCGAGTAGAGGGGTCACCGTCGCACGCGGCGCGCGGACGGTCCGAACGATGGTATCGGTCGCTCGACCTAACCGCAGCCGAGTCCGGTCCGCGGCTATTCGTGACCTCCGCCCCCGCCACACCACCGCGAACGGTTTCACCACGCCGGATCCTCCGGACGCCGGTAGCCTCGATCGCGGAGATCGGCGAGCGACGAGGAGGGCCTGAGATGAGTCGACCGGTTCGGATCGGAGTTCAGCTGCAGCCGCAGCACGCGCCCAAGTACGGGTTGATTCGCGATGCTGTGCTGCGGGCCGAGGACGCCGGTGTGGACGTCGTGTTCAACTGGGATCATTTCTATCCGCTCAGCGGCGATCCGGTCGGCGCGCACTTCGAGTGCTGGACGATGCTGGCGGCGTTCGCGGAGCAGACCGAGCGGGTGGAGATCGGCGCGCTGGTCACCGGCGGCGGGTACCGGAATCCGGAACTCCTGGCGGATATGGCGCGGACCGTCGATCACATCAGCGACGGCAGGCTGATCCTCGGCATCGGCGCGGGCTGGTTCCAGAAGGACTACGAGGAGTACGGCTACGAATTCGGCACGGCGGGAAGCCGTTTGGATCTGCTGAAGGAGAGCATGGCCCGGCTCACCGCGCGGCTGAAGAAGCTGAACCCGCAGCCGGTCCGGGAGATCCCGATTCTGATCGGCGGCGGTGGCGAGCGGAAGACGTTGCGCCTGGTCGCCGAGTACGCCGACATCTGGCACAGCTTCGCCGACCTCGCCGGTCTCACGCACAAGAACCAGGTGCTCGCGCAGCACGCCGCCGCCATCGGCACCGACGCCTCTCGTATCGAGCGCTCGGTGCCGTGGCCCGGTGCGGAGCGGGCGCCGAAGTTCGTCGAGGCCGGGGTCGGGCTGTTCACCGTCGGGGTGAGCGGCCCCGGCTACGACTTCGGCGAGCTCGAGCAGGCCATCCGCTGGCGCGACGAGGTGAACCCGGAACAGGTCAGCGGACTGGCCTGAGTCCGGGTTCGAACCGCGGTCAGTTCGCCGAGTACTGAAGCTCGCGGGTCGCTGCCCCCTCGACAGGCGGCGACAGGCGAACGGGCAGTGCGGCGAGGCCGCGGATCAGCAGGCTCTTGCGCCAGCTGAGCTCGGCGAAATCGCCGTCGAGCGACATCGCGGGGATCCGGTCGAGCAGTCGGTTGAGCGCGATGGTGGCTTCCATCCTGGCCAGCGCCGCGCCGACGCAGTAGTGGATGCCGTGGCCGAAGGCGATGTGCCGGTTGTCGGTGCGGGCGGGCTCCACGCCGTCCGGATCCAGGTACCGCCGCGGGTCGCGGTTGGCCGCCGCGAGGGAGATCATGACGAACTCGCCCGCGTCGATGTCATGACCGCCCAACGTGATCGGCGCGGTGGTGAACCTGGCCGTCGCCATGTGCACCGGACCCTGGCAGCGCAGGATCTCCTCGACGAATGCCGGGACGCGGATCGGGTCCGCGCGCAGCCGTTCGGCGGTGGCCGGATCGCGCAGCAGTTCGAGCACCGCGTTGCCGATCAGGTTGACGGTGGTCTCGTGTCCGGCGGCCAGCAGCAGGAACAGCATCGAAATGAGTTCTTGCTGATCGAGCCGATCGCCGTCGTCCTTGGCGATGATCAGCTCGGAGAGCAGGTCTTCGCGGGGGTTGTCGGTGCGCACGGCGATCAGTTCGGTGAGGTAGGTGAAGAAGCTGATGCCCGCGCTGGTGCGTTCCTCGACGCTGGCCGACTCGTTCACCACGATCTCCGTCCAGGCGCGGAAGTCGTCCTTGTCGTCGTCCGCCACGCCGAGCAGCTCGCAGATCACCATGATCGGCAACGGGAACGCGTAGTCGTCGAGGAGGTCGGCGGATTCCTTGGCGCTCAACTCGTCGAGCAGCGAGTCGGCGATCGCGGTGATGCGGGGGCCGAGGTCGCGCACCGCGCGGCTCGCGAACGCCTTCGCCACCAGGCTGCGCAGCCGGGTGTGCTGCGGTGGATCGGCGAAGAGCATGTTCTCGTTGACAGCGCCCGCGAACTTCTCGGCTCCGCCGTGCTTGGCGATGGCCGCCTGGCCTTCGGGCGAGGTGACCCGCTTGCTGATGTTCGGCTCGACGAAGGCCTGTTTTGCCACGTCCTGGTCGACGACCAGCCAGCTCAGCACGCCGTCCAAGCGGACGCGATGGATGGGACCGCGTTCGCGCAACCTCCGGTAGACGGCGTGCGGGTCCTGGTAGAAGTCGTCGTCGGTCAGCTCGATGATCTCGTTGGCGGCCGTCACGAGGCGCCCCCGGTCCTCGACGCGGAGCCGGCCGAAGCCGAACGTGAATCCAGGTAGGTCACTAGCCCTGTGTCCTTTCGAGGTCGAACGGTTCTGATTCAGTCCCGACGCAGTCTCGAGAAGCGGTGACAGCAGTGATCGCTCGCTGTCCGATCGTGGTGGCGCCGCGGCGAAGTCGGCCGCCTGCTGCATCGGTGGAAACGTCGAGCAGTTTCGATCGGTGGGAACCATGAACAAGCCACGGGGCCAAGTGCATCGACGAAAGTTTCCGCGTACCCGGGGCAAATTCCCGAGGGATTCTCGCACAGCCGCGCCGTTCGGCTCGGAGTGACCCTCGTCGCGTCGGTCGCCCGTAACTGTGGGTTTGCGGTGCATCCCGACTAGGGTCTGGAACATGGCTGGTCTGCCCGCTGCGCGGCGTCGTGCCCTGATCACCTTGCTTCTGCTCGCCGTCGGCCTGACGGCGGCGGGCTGCGGTTCCGGCAACGATTCCGCCGACACCAGGGACCTCTGCGCGCCGCCGGGACTGAGCGCGGCGTCCGCGGCGCCGACGAACCTCGCGTCACCCGCCACCGCGGGTCCGGACCGGTACACCACCGCGAACACGGTCCCGCTCGAATCCATCGATGTGACGAAACTCGGGCTGATCACACCCGGCACGCTCAGCGTCGGCACCCTCTCGGACGCGCCGCCGAGCATCTGCGTGAACTCCGCGGGGACCTTCACCGGTTTCGACAACGAGTTGCTGCGCGCGGTCGCCGCGAAACTCGGTCTCCAAGTGCAATTCTCGGGTACCGAGTTCTCCGGCCTGCTGGCGCAAGTCGCCGGCGCGCGCTTCGACGTCGGCTCCTCCAACATCACCACCACCGACGCACGCCGTGAACTGGTCGGCTTCACCAACGGATACGACTTCGGGTACTTCGCCCTCGTGGTGGTCGACGGCAGTCCGATCAAGAGCTTCGCGGATCTGAGGCCGGGCACCCGCATCGCGGTCGTACAGGGCACCGTGCAGGACGACTACGTGGTCAACACCCTGCGCCTGGACCCGGTGAAGTTCCCGGACTACAACACCGCCTACGCCAACCTGAAGACCGGTCAGGTCGACGCCTGGGTCGCGCCCTCGGCGCAGGCCGAAGGCGCGATCAAGCCGGGCGACGGCACCTCGGTGGTCCAGAACGCTTTCAGCCTGGACAATTTCGCCGCCTGGGCGGTGAACAAGAACAACAAACCGCTGACCGACGCGCTCAACAGCGGCCTGGACGCGGTGATCGCGGACGGCACTTACGCCCGCCTCTACAGCGACTGGGTGCCGAGGCAGCTGCCGCCGGGCTGGAAGCCGGGCTCCAAGGCCGCGCCTACGCCGCAGCTGCCCGACTTCGCCGCACTCGCCGCGGAGAACACGACGGAAGAGAGCCAGGAGCAGAACGCTCCGAAATCGACCCTGCAGCAGTTGCGGGAGACGTTCTTCGATTGGTCGCTGTACCGCAAGGCGTTTCCCGATCTGATCAAGACGGGTCTGCCGAATACGCTGATATTGGCGCTCGTCTCGGGCGCGCTCGGCACCGTGATCGGCATGCTGCTCGCCGTCGCGGGAATTTCCCGCACGCGCTGGTTGCGTTGGCCAGCACGGGTTTACACCGATATCTTCCGCGGTCTGCCCGCCGTGGTGATCATCCTGCTCATCGGTCTCGGCATCGGGCCGGTGGCGCGCAACATCACCGGGAACAATCCGTACTGGCTCGGCGCGGTCGCGCTGGCGCTGCTCGCCTCGGCCTACATCGGCGAGATCTTCCGTTCCGGAATCCAATCCGTGGAAGCCGGGCAGCTGGAGGCCGCCCGCGCCATCGGTTTCGGTTACCGGCAGGCCATGACGCTGGTGGTGATCCCGCAGGGCGTGCGCCGGGTGCTGCCCGCGCTGATGAACCAATTCATCGCGCTCATCAAGGATTCCTCACTGATCTACTTCCTCGGTCTGCTGGCCAGCCAGCGCGAACTGTTCGCGGTGGGCCGAGATCTCAACGCGCAGACCGGAAATCTCTCGCCGCTCGTCGCCGCCGGCCTGATGTACCTGGTGCTGACCATCCCGCTCACGCACCTGGTCAACTACATCGACCACCGGATGCGCACCGGACGACCGGACCAGCCGATCGACGAGCTGGAGCAGGCCACCATCACCGAAGGGCGCTGAACGATGAGTGCATCTCTGACCGGAACCGGCCTGCACCTGACCCTCGGCCGCAACCACGTGCTGCGCGGTATCGACATCCACGTCGACGCGGGTACGACCACCACCGTCATCGGGCCGTCGGGCTCCGGCAAGTCGACCCTGCTCCGGGTGCTCAACCGGCTGCACGAACCCGACCGCGGTGACGTGCTGCTGGACGGCAAGTCGGTGCTGCGCGAGGACCCGGACCGGCTGCGCCAGCGCATCGGCATGGTGTTCCAGCATTTCAACCTGTTCCCGCACAAGACCGTCGCGGACAACATCGCGCTCGGGCCGCGCAAGCTGCGCGGTCTGTCGAAGGACGCGGCGCGGGCACTGGCGATCGAGCAGCTGGAGATCGTCGGGCTGGCCGACAAGGCCGACGCACGTCCGGGGAACCTCTCCGGCGGCCAGCAGCAGCGGGTCGCGATCGCCCGCGCGCTGGCCATGCGGCCCGAGATCATGTTCTTCGACGAGGCCACCTCGGCGCTGGATCCCGAGCTGGTGAAGGGCGTGCTCGGGCTGATGAGCGAGCTGGCGTCGGGCGGCATGTCGATGATCGTGGTGACGCACGAGATGGGGTTCGCGCGCAGCGTCTCGGACAACGTGGTGTTCATGGACCAGGGGCAGGTGGTGGAGACCGGCGCGCCGGAGGCGCTGTTCGACGCGGCCGAGACGCCGCGGTTGCGGAAGTTTCTTTCGCAGGTGCTCTGAGGTTTCGCCCGCGGCGGCTTCCCGCCCGCGCCGCCGACCCGGCACGCAGAGGTGCGCCGTCCGTCGAGCATTGCCCGCGGTGGCGCTCGCGGGCACCTGCACTTGCCGTTCAGCGCACCCTTGGCAACCGCATTCATGCGTAAGTGTTAATGTGTCCTTGTTCACAGATGCACCTGTCCATCCCGATGGAAGAAGGCTTTCTGATGACTGCGGCACACTCCGAGCACACCGGCCACACGCATACCCACTGCGAGGGCTGCGGCCACGTCGCCGTCCCGCACGGCGACCACATCGACTACGTCCACGACGGCCACCTGCACCGCGCCCACGACGGCCACTTCGACGAATGCGAGCCCTCCGGCCACACCGAAGCCGCGAACCACGACCACGTGCACGGTGAAGGCTGCGGCCACGTCGCCGTCCCCCACGGCGACCACATCGACTACATCCACGACGGCCACCGCCACGCCCCCCACAACGGTCACTACGACGAACACTGACCCCGGCGCGTCCGTGACTGTCCGCCAACAGTCCGGCGCACGGCCGAGTGACCGTTACCCCGCCGCCCGCAACCGCACCTCCAACCGCAACCCCAACGCCTCCGCATACCGCTCGAGCATCGGGATCGTCGGCATGGTGCCGCCCGCCTCGAACCGTGCCACGGCGGGCTGCTTAAATCCCGCCCGCTCGGCCAACTCGGCCTGCGTCATCCCGAGTTCCTCCCGTCGGGCGGGTGTGGTCAGGTGTGGAAGGTGGCTATGGCGGACCAGAGGAGGGGGGAGTGGTGGATGGCGCCGGTTTCTCGCCAGGTGGTGAGGCGGGTGCGGTGCCAGGTGGTGAGGGGGAGTAGGGGGTTGGGGTGGTCGTGGGCGGTGTCGATGGCGCGGATGAGATCTTGCAGCGGGGTCGCGGCGGTGGCGCCGGCGAGGCGCTGGAAGGCCAGGTCGGTGGGGAGCGGCCAGCGGGTGGCGGTGACGAGTTCGGCGCCGCCGTTGATCATGGCGGCGATGAGGCCGAGCGCCTCGGTGAAGCGTAGGTCGCCGCCGCTTTCGCAAGCGATGAGGGCGACACGGCTCGGAATCGGCCAAAGGTCGGGGCCCGCAACGGGTTCGGGCTCCAGCGTGTGCGTGCCGAGCAGGAGGTCCTTGGCCGAGAGCGGACGGTGCGCGCGCAGCGGTTCGGCGAAACCGGTGGTGTCGGCGGCGCAGGCCAGGTGCAGTTCGGCGTTCTCGCTCTGACCGGATTCCGGGGCCGCGGCCGTGACGTGACCGACGTAGATCAGCCGCGAAGCCCCCGCGCGGAGCGTTTCGGAGAGCCACGCGCGATCCAGATCGGTGCGGCGGAAGACTTCGACGGGATCTGTCACGACAGGGCGGAGGCGTTGCTCCGCAACGAGTTCGGCGACTCGCTCGGCAAGCGGTCCGGTGCCGTCCATCCGCCCGAGGACCGAACCGAGGGCGGAGTCGGCGCGAAAACCCGGCACGCGCGGATCGAGGACCGCCACCACGGGCAACTCACGGTCGGCGGACCAAGAACGCGCGCGGCGATCCGGCGCGTGCACGACACCCGCGGGCGCGAGCAGGCTGACGTCGGCGAAATCGACGAGCCGCAAGGCCGGGTCGGGCGCGATGATCTCCCACGGCACCTGCGCCACCCGCGGCGAGGGTTGCAGCCGGATGTGCGGACGGATTCCGCGCGTATACAGCTCGTGCAACTGCACCGCCAAGCCGTACGGCAGAAGCGCCCGAGAAAGAGACTGCGCCAGTGGGTATTCCGCATCGGGCGAGGCGAAGGCTCCGGTCGTGAGCGCGCGCTCGAGCCCACCGGGCACGTTGGGATTCGGCAGCGCGTCGGCGAGCGCCCGCACGGCCTCCGTGATCGGATCACCCGGCAGCATCGCGGCGCCCCGCGGCGCGGAATCGTCCTCCCACCGCCAGGACATGTAGACGTCACCGGCATCGGCCATCCGCACGACAACCGTCGGTCGCTCGGATGCTTCTCTCCCCGCGTCCGGCCCCGCGCCCACCTCCCGTGCGCCCGGTAGATCGCTGACCACTCGGCTCATACCGCCAGCACCCGCCCCTCCCGCACCGCGCGCCCATAACGCCCCTCGGCGGCGGCGATGTACTGGGCGAGCGCGATGTGCCCGTCTGGCGCGACTGCCAGCCGTGGCGGCGGCGCTACTCGCAACCCCGCCGCGGCGGCGACCTTGGCCAACGCCGATCCGAGTTGGAGCGCGGAACCTCCCATCGACGGCGCGGTTTCGATCGGCGACAGCGGTTCGAGCGGAAGCTGGGGGCGGGGTTGGTGGTCCGTGGCCGCGATATCCAACGTGGTTCCAGCGCATTGCGTTTCGATGAGATCGGCGATGAGTGGGCCGTCGCCGCAGAGATAGGCGAATCGGAACGCCAAGCGCATGGCCGGGTCGGCGATCTCGCGGTTCCACTGGGCGCGCTGGTTGCCGTTCGGCAGCGTGTATCGGACGGCGTCGATGGCGATCGCCGCCGGCACCGCGACATCGCGGGCCAGCGTCAACAGCTCGGGCGTCGGCGAGTCGACGCTGTCGATGAGGGCCTCCAGCAGCACGGCGTGCCAGAAATCGACCTGCGCGCAGTGCAATCCGAGGCCGCGCGAGGCGTACGCGTCGAACGCGGCGGCGAGCAGCTCCTGTCCCTCGTCGACGCGAAACCCTTTGAACGCCACCGTCGCGAGGCGGGTCTGCACCGCGGCCACATCCAGCGCCGCGCCGGATGCCTCGAAGCAGGCCAGGCTGCGCCGGTACAGCGCCTCGGCCTGTTCGTCGTCGTCGCGTTGTTCGGCGACGAACCCCATGATCCTGAGCCCGACTCCGGCGCGATACTCGAGACCCGCCTGTTCGAAGTACTCCTGGCTCGCTCGCAGCGGCTCCTCCGCCGCGTCGAACCGGTCGACCCTGGTGTACAGCGTCGCGAGATTCTGCTGGGTTTCGGCCACCGCGTTGCGGTCGCCCGCCGCCTCGAACGCGGCCAGCGCTTGCTGGGCGAAGTCGATGCCGAGTTCCCTGCGTCCGGTCTCGAAGTACGCACCCGCCAGGTTCATCAGCGGATGACCGGCCAGGTGCGGTGCGAAACGCTCAGCGACGTCCAGTGTTTCGGTGGCGAGTTCGATGACGCGCACCCATTGGGCGCGGTGGAACGCGACCGCCGTCAGCGAGAGCAGGCACGGCACGCGCAGCGCACCGAACTCGGGATTGTCCGCGAGCAGCGCCCTGGCCTGCTCGAGCGCCGCTTGCGCGTCGTCGAGCTCGCCGAGGTGCTGGAGCGCCTGCGAGTAGTTGACGAGCGTTGACGCCCGCTTCTCGACCGCGTCCTCGGGAATCTCCGCCAGTGCCGACCGGAACCGGACGACCGCGCCCGCGTGGTCGCCGAGCTCGTCGCACATGCTCGCCGCGTTCACCAGCGCGCTGACTCGCACGCCATCGGAGGTGGTGCGTACCGCGTGCTCGAAGATGCGCAGCGCCTCCGCGACCTCGCCGCGCTGATAGGCTGCGGCCCCTTCGTAGAGCAGTTCCAGGCCGGGCGGCGCCTCGTCAGCGGTCATCAGAAGTCCGAATCCGTTGCCGCGGCGGATACCTCGGCGAGCAGCGCGTCCTCGTCACCCGCTGCCGCACGGCCGAGCCGAGCGACCGCGAAATCGCGAATACGTTGCCGTTCTTCCCGTTCGGCACGCAGCTCCGCCGGACCAACGCCGGGAACATAAACTCGCACCGCGGCGACTTCGTCCGACGAAACCGACGCCGCACCCTGCCAGGTATCGCCGAACAGCTCGAGTTCGGTGTCGACCGAACCGCCCACGGTGTCGAGCAACGCACGCGGTCGCAAATGCTCGGGCGCGGACACCAACTGGGGAGCGGCCACCGCGCGAACCCGAACGAGCGTCGCGCCCTCGGCCCTGGTCAATTCCCAGGACACCGCGCGTTCGGAGGCGTCGACAAGCCCGGGCGGACAACGCCGCCAATCCCATCCGCCGCTGCCTCGCCCCAAGACCAGCTCGCCGTGCCGGGCACCGGGCCCGGCGGCCAGCGCGTAATCCTCCGCCCGGCCGAGCGCGGTGGAGGGCGCTGTCACCGGCTCGAGGTGCGCGTCGACGCCGTCCACCAGCGACTCGCATTCCTCGGTGAGCGTCGCGATCTCGGTGTCGAGCAGGTGCTGATCCAGCGGCGGGATGCCGTCGATGGTGGACGCGGGCCACCAGCGAGCCGCCCAGTGCGCGTAAGCCAGTCGCCTGGCCCTGTTCACCAGAGTGGGCAGCGCGGGTTCGGCCTCGAGTTCGCCGGTTCTCTTGTCGGCGACAGCCAGTGTGACGCGTTCGCCGTATACCGCCCACAACCATTCCTGCGCGTCGTCGAGGTCGTGCAGCACGGCGGCCGGAATACGTTCGTCGGCAAGCAGACTCCAGCTGAGATGGCCGCCGATCACCTCCAACACCAGGGTGTCCAGCGCGGGCGCGTCATCCAGAACCGTTGGCGCGCCGACGGGAGCGACGGACCAGAGTCCGTCCGCGTGTTCGCGTACGAGCACCGCGTTCATCAGCTCGCCCTCGATTCCGTCGAACCGAACTCACCCGCGACCGCATTCGCGCTGAGCGCGTTCTTCACCTTGGTGCGGTGATCCAGGATGACCGAGCGGCCCACGCCGTCCAGCAGATCCCACAGCTCATCGGGTTCTTCTACCGGAGCCGCGCGAACATCCCGCCCGTGCAACCGAACCCAGAGCCGCCGCAGGTAGGGCCGCCATGGGGTGCGGAGTTCCGCGGCGATCTGCGCGAGCGGACCACTGGCTTCCTCGGCCTCGTGCACCGCGAGCCGCCGCGCTTGCAGCACATAGGCTTCGCGCCGCCATCGGTTGTTGATCACCTGGTGCGCAGCGGTTTCGCGCGCCTCACCGCCGGGCGCGGCTACCGGCTCGGCTGCCCGCGTGAGTTTCTCCGCGCCGCGACTCGACCACGGGTCGTCCGCTGCACCGCCGCGATCCCGCGGCGTGACGGCGGCCGCCCTGCCGCGTTCCGCCCCTGCGGCGTCCGCCGTGCTGTCGCCTTCTGCCCGCGCGAGGACCGCCGCACCGCCGCGATCCAACCGCCCGTCCTTCGCCCCGCTTCCGCGTTCCGCTCGCGCGGCATCCGAGAGGTGCCGCACCCGCGCCGCCGTACCACCGCGCTCGTCCGACACCACACCGAACGGCGAAAGCCCGACAGCCAGAACGACTCCGGCCGCAGCGCCCACGCGAAGCGTCTCGTCGAGCAGCGCCCACGGCGCACAACTACGGGCGATCTCGTCGGTGACCAGCTCGGGAATCGGTGGTAGCTCAGCGCGTTCGCTCGACGCCTGCAACACCGTGAAGACCCGTTCGTAGATCGTGCGGTCGAACGGCAGCCCCAGATCCGCCTTGGACGCCGACGCGCCGAGCGCGGGCGGGCGCGGCAGCGGATGCGCGGTGAGCCCGAGTTCGTTCGCGCTGCCGCCGGATGCCCGGTGCCACAGGTCGATACCGGAATGGGTGCCCGCGTGCGCCGCGACGAGGCGGTCCAGTTCCGGCTGCCCGTCGCCGGTCACCCGACTGTTGGCGCACGCGTCGAGCAGTTCCTCGAACCCCGCTGTGTGATCGCCGCTGACCGCCGCCGGACGACGCCGCCAGGCGATCTCGATCAACCCACCCAGCTCCCGCACCACCTCCGCGTCGGTGAGGTGCTCCTTGAGCGCCTGCGTGGTTCGGCCGGCGGCGAATTCGTGGATATCGCGCAGCGCGGCCTCCGCGTTCTGCCTGTCCCGCACCGGATCCGGGTGTCCCGCCGTAGTCGCGAGCTCGAAACAGCGCTGGAAGTAGAGATCCTGCGGATTGCCCTCGGTGATGCGCAGCGCGCGGCGGACCTGCTTGAGCAGCGTGAACCAGGCCGCGGTGGCGCGCAGCACGTCGGCGGCGGCGTATATCCGGGTGGCGAGCAGCGTCGCGCCGTCCGCGGTCAGGATGGCGCCCGCGCAGCTCGGATGCTGCACGGGCCGGATGACCAGCGGGTCGAGCACGAGTTTGACGGTCCGGCGCAGCGGTCCGCCCTGTGGGCCGCTGAGTGCTTCGACACCGTCGAGCTTGCGCCACACCTCGTCGAGCACCATGGCGCGCGGTCGTCGCATTCGACCAGGTTAACGGACCTTCGGTCGGTTCGGGCCGCCGAAACTTGGGATCGGTAGGCGGCGCGCGATTCCTACCTTTCTCTCAACGGCCCAACAGGGCCGGACCAACCGAGAGAGACAGGAACAGATCACCATGAACGCCAAGCACTTCCGCATCGGAACCGCCGCCCTCGCCGCCGTCGCGCTCACCGGATTCCTCACCGCCTGCGGCGACGACTCCGCTACGAGCTCGCCCACGACCTCGCAGCAGGCCACCGCCGCCGCGCCCGCGGGCCCGGCCGCGGGCAAGTCCGCGGCGCTGGTCGACGGCAAGGCGCTGACCGGCACGTTCGACACCACCTGCGCCAAGCAGGGCGACACCCTGGCCCTCGCGCTGACCGACAACAACAACGCCACCTACGGCCAGCTTTCGGTCAGCGCCACCATCACCGGCGACACCGTGCAGGCCGTCGGCATCGCGGGCAGCCAGGGCGGCTCCTCGGGTCTGCCCTACGCGGTCGGCTACGGCAACGGCCAGCCGGGCGGCTCGGCGAAGCTCGTGAAGGACGGCAACACCTTCAAGGTCACCGGCGAGGGCGTCGGCGCGCCCGACCTGAGCAACCCGCTCGCGGGCCCCTCGACCTCGACCTTCGACATCACCTTCGCCTGCTCGACCATCGTCGGCGCCTGACGGTCCGAGTGCTCGGCTCCCCGTCGTCCCACGCGCCCGGCGCCACCGAGGGGTGCGCCAGGACGGGACGACGGGGTGGCCCGGAACTCGGAAAGTCCGACCGACAAAAACCAAGGAGCACACCATGGCAACCAAACTGCGCGCCGCCGCGATCGTCTTCGCTCTCGCCGCGATCGGCCTCTACCTCTGGCACGGCCTCACCTACGAACCGAGCAGCCCGTGGGAGCCCGGCTTCACCGCTTGGCTCAACGGCTTCATGGCCCTGCCGATCATCGCGTTCACCACGGTGGTGATGGTCTTCGCCTTCACCGGCGAGGGCATCATGTCGGCGTTGACCGGGCTCAACACCACGGAATTCCGTGGCGGTCTGCTCGGCATCGGCACCGTGAAGTCGTTCCGGCAGACCGGCGTGACCGTCAACGACCAGCCGCAGATCCGCATCGAATTCAGCGTCGAGGGCGTGGACGGCAAGGTCTTCGACTCCGCGGCGAAGGTGATCGTGCCGCTCACCGAACTGGCGCTGCTGCGCCCCGGCGTTGTGCTGCCCGTGCGCTACCTCCCGGACCGCACCGACAAGGTCGAGGTGGACCTTTCCGGCGACAGCGTCGAGGCGCAACGGGTGATGAACGAATCCATGATCCGCAAGGGCTTCACCACCAAGGCCAAGCTGGACATCGCGGCGCGCGGCATCGCGGCGCAGGCGGTGGTGCAGTCGCTGTCGGTGCCCGGCGAGATCCGTGACGGCTACTCCAAGGTGGTGATCGGGCTTGCCGTCACGCGGCCCGACGGCAGCACCTTCCGCACCAGCGCCGAGAAGTTCCTGCCGCCGGCCAGCGTGGGCAATGTGCAGGTGGGCAGGATCGTCCAGGTGCACTACCTGCCGGCCAACGAGCAGGAGGTGGTCATCGCGGTTCCGGTGAACGCCTGAGACTTGGTCGGCTGTTCACCCACGCGTTTCCTGGGAATAGCCTGCGGGGTTTAGCGTGCGGCCGACAGCCCAAAGCAGGAGTGATCGTGACCTTGAAACCACTCGCCCTCTTCGTGCAGCACGACGGCCGCTCCGCGCGCGCCGCCGTGACCTGCGAGTACAAATGCGCCAACGCGTGCTTTCACGAGACGCCCAACACCTCGGGCGGCGAGTACTTCGGCGACATCGTCAGCTCCCTGAACCGGCGTGGGCTGATCAAGGGCGGCGCGGCCGCGGTTCTCGCGGTCGGCGCCGCCTCCGCCCTCGCGGCCTGCGGTGACGACGAGGCCGCCGGCTCCAGCGGAACCGCCCCGGCGGGCCCGCCCGGCACCGGAACCAATTTCACCGCGGTCGCGCCCAACAAGGAAGACGCCGTCGTCGTCCCGGAGGGCTACGACCAGTCGATCGTGATCCGTTGGGGCGACCCGGTGTTCGCCGACGCCCCCGCCTTCGACTTCGACCGGCAGACCGCCGCCGCGCAGGCCAAGCAGTTCGGCTACAACAACGATTTCGCCGCCCTGCTGCCCATCGAGGGCCAGGCCAACAGCTACCTGCTCGTGGTCAACCACGAGTACACCACCGCGCCGCAGATGTTCCGCGGCTACGACAAAGAGAACCCGACGCCCGAGCAACTCGCCATCACCATGGCGGCGCACGGCCTGACCGTCGTCGAGGTCAAGGGCGAGTCCGGCACCGGCAAGCTGACGCCCGTCTTCGGCAAGTACAACCGCCGCATCACCGCCACCACCGAGTTCACCCTCACCGGACCCGCCGCGGGCAGCGAGTTCGTGAAGACCTCCGCGGACCCGACGGGCACCAAGGTGCTCGGCACCTTCGCCAACTGCGCGGGCGGCGTAACGCCCTGGGGCACCGTGCTTTCCGGCGAGGAGAACTTCCACGGTTACTTCGCCAACGGCGACAAGCCCGCGGGCGGTGACGCCGCCGTGGCGCGCGCCAAGCGCTACGGATTCACCGCGGGCGCGACGGCCAACCTCTGGGAGCGCGCGGACAAGCGCTTCGACCTGGCTCAGGAACCCAACGAGGCCAACCGATTCGGCTACGTCGTCGAGATCGACCCGTGGGACCCGAACTCCACGCCGGTCAAGCACTCGGCCATGGGCAGGCTCAAGCACGAAGGCGCGAACATCTACGTCACCAAGGGTGGCGACGTCGTCTCCTACACCGGTGACGACGAGAGGTTCGACTACATGTACAAATTCGTCTCGTCCCGCAAGGTGCAGTCCGGCACCGGCGCGGCGAGCAGGCGGCACAACATGACCATCCTCGCCGCGGGCACGCTGTACGTCGCCAAGCTCACCGGCGACCACGCGGACAAGATCGACGGCACCGGCGCCAAGCCGTCGGACAAGGGCTTCACCGGTAAGGGTCAGTGGATTCCGCTGCTGGAGACGGACGCCGAGGGTAAGGGCAAGTCGCTGGTCGACGGAATGACCGCCGAAGAGGTCGCGGTGTTCACCCGGCTCGCGGCCGACAAGGTCGGCGCGACGAAGATGGACCGCCCGGAGGACTTCGAGGCCAACCCCTACACCGGCAAGGTGTACGTCGCGCTGACCAACAATGACAACCGCGGTAAAGAGGGCAAGGCGGGCGCCGACGAGGCGAACCCGCGCAACCTCAACAAGAACGGTCAGGTCCTGGAGATCGACGACGATCACACCGGCACCGAGTTCACCTGGTCGCTGCTGCTGGTCTGCGGCGACCCGAACGCGGCGGACACCTACTACGCCGGGTTCGACAAGACCAAGGTGAGCCCGATCTCCTGCCCGGACAACCTGGCCTTCGACCCGTACGGCAACCTGTGGATCTCCACCGACGGCAACGCGCTGAAGTCCAACGACGGCCTCTTCTCGGTGGTGCTGGACGGCGCGAATCGCGGTGAGACCAAACAGTTCTTGACCGTGCCGCGCGGCGCGGAGACCTGCGGTCCGATCGTGACCGAGTCGCGGGTGATCGTGTGCGTGCAGCATCCGGGCGAGTCCGACGACGCCACCCCCGACAACCCGTCCTCGCACTGGCCCGATGGCGGTTCCGCGCAGCCGAGGCCGTCCGTCGCGGTGGTGTGGAAGAAGGACGGCGGCCGGATCGGAGTGTAGTCAGCCCATATTGGCGAACGTGGCGAAATCGCCTTGGGCGCCGCTGTATACGTTGAGATCGGTGCGGCCCGCGATGCCGGGGATGCTCCCGCTGTCGGTGGTCTGCCAGAACGTCCAGGTAGGCCAGCCGCCGGGCACCTCGGGTTGCGCGTTGCCGCGGTAGTCGGCGATCCACAGCGGATAGCGGGTGAACTCGCCGGTATTCGCCATCGCCGTCTTCCAGAAGTTCGGGTAGGTGTAGATGATCGGCACCCGGCCGGTCAGTGCCTGCACCGTGTTCAGGTAGCGGTGCGTCCAGTCGATCAGCGCCGCGGGGCTCAGACCGCCGGAGTGCTCGAGATCGAGCACCGGCGGCAGGTCCAGCGGACCGTTCTGCCCGAGCACCGTCGCGGCGTACAGCGCCGCCTGCGGTTCCGGCGGTAGCTGCGGCCGCGCGTAGTGGTACGTGCCGCGCGCGATGCCCGCCGCCCGCATCAACAAGCTGTCCGGCACGAAGTAGGGATTGATGTAGCTCAGGCCCTCGGTCGCCTTGACCATGGCGAAGTCGTGGCCGGAGCGTTTGACCGCGAACCAGTCGATCAACCGGCCGTCGATGTGCTGCCAGGACGAGACGTCCGGCCCGACCGGCGCGGCCGCGGCCTGACCGGTCGCCGAAAGGATGCTGCCCACCACGATCGCGGACAACGCAAGACTGCGAGTCGCTCTCCAACGAGTGCTATCCATGGCCTTCGACCTTAGGCGGCCGTGGCTGTTGTGACCAGTGTTACAGACGAGACATTTGCTAGCCCAGCCAGTCCAGCACCGAGGCGGCCGTCCACGACTGCTGCATGCTGCCGAGCGGTTCGCCGGTGAAGGGCTCGTAGTACTCCGCGAAACTGCCGTCGCTGGCCTGCCGCAGTCCCTCGGCTCGCAGCATGAAAGCGCGCTCGGCCCAGCCGCGGCGGGCGAAGACCCAGGAGAACAGCCAGCTCATCACCGGCCACACCGGTCCGCGCCAGTACTCGCGTGGCCGGAAGTCCTTGGAGACGGGAGAGGTCGACGGCGGCAGCGCGTAGCGCAGGTCCGGGTGGCCGCAATAGCGCGGGCCTTCGAAAAGGCGAAGCAGGCTGCGTTCGGTGTCGCGCGGCAGGCCGCCGCACAGCAGCGGGGCGAAGACGGCCAGGGTCTCGGTATCGATCCAGCGCTGGAGGCGCACGTCGAAGTCGCGGGCCGCGCCGGTCCGCGCGTCGGCGGTGGCGACGACCCCCGCGCGGAAGCGCTCGGCCCACGCGTAGAGGTCGCGCACGTCGGCGTGCGGCTGTTTGTACTCCTCGCCGATATTGGCGAGCACCTCGCAGGCCAGGGCGAAGACCGCGGTGACGAACACGTCCTGCACGGCGAAGCTCATGGTGGAGGCCAGTTGGTAGTCGTCGTATCCGGCCCGGCGCATCTGCTCGACCAGCCAGAGATATCTGTCGTACTCGCGGTCGGTGGGTCGCTGCGTCGGATCGGAGACCACCAGCACGTCCTCGCGGCGGTAGGCGGGCAGGTCGCCGGGGATGACGTGCTCATAGGCGCGGTCCCAGCGCGGCGAGTTGTCCATGCCGGATTCCCAGCCGTGGTAGAGCGTGATCCGGCCGTTCTCCTTCGGATCTCGGGCGTGCGCGAGCCAGCGATGCCAGCGCACCAGGTCCGGCCAGCGGCGGTTGAGGAACTGCTCGGCGACCGCCCTGGTGCTGCGTCCGTGGCGGCGGGAGTGATCGAGAATGCGCTGCACGGCGATGGCGTGCACCGGCGGCTGCGTGATGCCGGAAGTGTCCGGACCGTCGGGCGCGTTGGCGGCCAGCTTGCGGCACTCCCAGCGGGCAGGGCCGGGGAAGTAGCCGTCCACGCCGTTGGCGAACACGATGTGCGGGATCATCCCGCTCTTCCACTGTGCCGAGAGCAGCGTGTCCAGCTCGACGACCGCGCGCTCCACGCTGAGCGGTGCGAGACCGACGGCCACGAACGCCGCGTCCCAGCTCCACATGTGCGGATACAGGCGCGGCGCGGCACTGGTCATGGTGCCCAGGTCGTTGCCCCGCAGCAGGTAGGCGGCGCGCGCCGCGAGCTGAGTTGGGGTGAAACCCGGATGTGCCATCCCCCTATTCTGCGATCCGACGCGCAGATATGCGCGATCAGCGGCGGTGGGTTGCGTCGCAGCGCGGCGCACCGGGTGTTCGGCGAATCTCACTCTCGCATGCCCCGTCCGTGGAGATTGGTTACCGACGTATGCGTGCATCGCTACGAGTCGGCGCGGTGCTACGGATTCGAGGCCGATTCCGGCGCGCCGACTACGGTGGGGCGCATGAACGCCGCCGTCACCAGCACACCGAAGCCGACCGCGTTGATCACCGGTGCCAGCCGCGGGCTCGGCGCGGCCATCGCCCGCGAACTCGCGCCGGGACACGAGCTGCTGCTCGGCGCGCGCTCGAAAGACGCGCTCCGCGACATCCTCACCGAGCTGCCGGAGGCGACGCCCTGGCCGGTGGAGCTCACCGACTACGAGGCCGTCGCCGCGGCGGTCGGCGCGGTCGAGCGGCTGGACGTGCTCGTGCACAACGCCGGGATCGCCGATCTCGGCACCATCGCGGAATCTTCGGTGACGCAGTGGCGAAACACCTTGGAGGCCAATCTCATCGCGGTCGCCGAGCTGACGAGGCTGCTGTTGCCCGCGTTGCGCGCGTCGAACGGTCATGTGGTGCTGATCAATTCGGGCGCCGGGTTGCGGGCCAACGCGGGCTGGGCCTCCTATGCGGCGAGCAAGTTCGGGTTGCGCGCCTTCGCCGACGCGTTGCGACTGGAGGAACCCGCGCTGCGCGTGACCTCCATCCACCCCGGCCGCATCGATACCGACATGCAGCGCGAGATCACCGCGAACGAGGGCCGCGAGTACCGGCCGGAGGAGTTCCTCACCCCAGAGACCGTCGCGGCGGCGGTGCGGCACGCCGTCGAGACGCCGCGCGACGCGCATCCGACGGAGATCGTGCTGCGGCCCATCGCCCGCTGAGGTCGGCCCCGGTTCACATCGCACGACGTGCTGCCGCGGCCCGGCCGAAGAGTGCGGAAGGACGGCGCCCCGGCATATGCCGATAACCCTGCGCGCCTTAAGAGTTCGGCAAGAGCGGTCGGGCAAGGTCGCGACCATGAAGAACTCAGCACCGCGGTCCGCCGCCCGCCTGGCTCGATGGGGCATCGTCGCCGCGGCGGTCGGTGTCGCCATGACCGTCCCGCAGGCCACCGCCTCGGCGGACGCCACCCGCTATGCCGCGATCGCGCTCTCGACATCGACCGGCGAGACCGGAAGCGCCTGGAACTATCCGTCGTCCGGGGAAGCCGTCGACGCCGCTGTCGGCGCCTGCAACAGCAGGGTCCCCGTGGTACACCATCCGCCCACCGGCTCCTCCGGCCCCTACACCACCGGCGGCGACTGCGCCTGGCAGATCTGGCTACCCAGTGGATATTGCGGCGCACTCGTGCAATCGACCAGCTACAACGCCAAGACCGACACTTGGGGCTCGGTCGAGTACACCACCGGTAGCGGACGCACCCGTGAAGAGGCCGTGTACAACGCCATACAGATCGGCACCGGGTACCGAACCCAGATCCTGGAGTCGCTCTGCCAGGACTGAGCGAAAAGGCGCCCACCACAACGGTGGGCGCCTTTTCGACGAATCAGGCGACGATGTTGACCAGGCGGCCCGGCACCACGATCAGCTTGCGCGGCGCGGCGCCGTTCAGCAGCGCGGCGATCTTCTCGTCGGCCAGCGCGGCCGCTTCGATGGCGGCGTTGTCGGCGTCGGCGGGCACCTGAATCCGGCTGCGCACCTTGCCGTTCACCTGGATCGGGTACTCCACCGTGTCCTCGACCAGCAGCGCGGGATCCGCGACCGGGAACGGCCCGTGCGCGAGGGAAACGCTGTGGCCCAACCGTTCCCACAGCTCCTCGGCGATGTGCGGGGAGAGCGGGGCCAGCATCAGCACCAGTGGCTCGACCACCGAGCGCGGTGCGCCGTCCGGGTAGTTCTTGGTGAGGTGGTTGGTCAGCTCGATGAGCTTCGCGCCCGCGGTGTTGTCACGCAGCGCGGCGAAATCCTCGTCGACGCCCGCGATCGTCTTGTGCGTCAGGCGCAGCGTCTCCTCCGACGGCGCGTCCTCGGTGACGCGCAGCGCGCCCGTCTCCTCGTCGACCACCAGACGCCAGACCCGCTGCAGGAACCGGTGCGCGCCCACGACGTCCTTGGTCGCCCACGGCCGCGAGGTGTCCAGCGGACCCATCGACATCTCGTAGAAGCGGAAGGTGTCGGCGCCGTACAGATCGCACATCTCGTCCGGGGAGATGGCGTTCTTCAACGACTTTCCGATCTTGCCGTACTCCTGGAAGACCTCGATCTCGACGCCGGTCGCATCGGTCCAGAAGAACTTCCCCGCCCGCTCGACGATCTCGGCGGCGGGCACGTACGCGCCGCGCTCGTCGGTGTAGGCGTGCGCTTGGATGTAACCCTGGTTGAACAACCGCCGGTACGGCTCGCTGCTGCTCACGTCGCCCAGGTCGAAGAGCACCTTCTGCCAGAAGCGCGCGTACAGCAGGTGCAGCACCGCGTGCTCCACACCGCCGACGTACAGATCGACGCCGCCCGGATCGTTCGGGCCGTGCTCCGCGGTGCGCGGACCCAGCCAGTACTGCTCGTTCTCCTTGGCGCAGAACGCTTCCGGGTTGGTCGGGTCGGCGTAGCGCAGCTGGTACCAGGAGCTGCCCGCCCAGTTCGGCATGACGTTGGTGTCGCGCCGGTATTTCTTCGGCCCGTCGCCGAGATCCAGCTCGACGTGCACCCAGTCGGTGGCCTTGGCCAGCGGCGGGGAGGGCTCGGAGTTCGCGTCGTCCGGGTCGAAGGTCACCGGTGCGAAGTCGTCCAGCTCCGGAAGCCGCACGGGCAGCATGGATTCCGGCAGCGCGTGCGGTGCGCCCTGCTCGTCGTAGACGATCGGGAACGGCTCGCCCCAGTAGCGCTGGCGGGCGAACAGCCAGTCGCGCAGCTTGTACTGGATGGTGCCGGTGCCGTGTCCGTCGGCCTCCAGCCTGCCGATGACGGTCGCCTTGGCCTCTTCGACCGAAAGGCCGTTCAGGTAATCGGAATTCACCAGTACGCCCTCGCCCGCATGGGCGCCGTTGGCGACGTCCCCGCCGGAGATGACCTCCACGATCGGCAGGCCGAAGGCGGTGGCGAATTCGTGGTCGCGGTGATCGTGGCCGGGCACCGCCATGATCGCGCCGGTGCCGTAGCCGATCAGCACGTAGTCGGCGATGAAGATCGGAATCCGTTGCCCGTTCACCGGGTTCGTGGCGTACGCGCCCAGGAAGACGCCGGTCTTCTCCTTGTTCTCCTGGCGCTCCAGATCCGACTTGGCCGCGATGGCCTTGCGGTAGGCGGCGACGGCGTCGGCGGGGGTCGCCGCGCCCTCGTTGGTCCAGCGCGGGTCGGTGTTCTCCGGCCACTGCGCCGCCGTCAGCCGGTCGACCAGCTCGTGTTCGGGGGCCAGGACCATGTAGGTCGCGCCGAACAGGGTGTCGGGGCGGGTGGTGAACACCTCGATCTGGCCCGCGTCCGAATCGAACTTCACCTGCGCGCCGCGCGAACGACCGATCCAGTTGCGCTGCATGGCCTTCACGTTCTCCGGCCAGTCCAGCAGATCCAGGTCGTCGACCAGCCGGTCCGAATAGGCGGTGATGCGCATCATCCACTGCCACAGGCGCTTACGGAAGACCGGGAAGTTGCCGCGCTCGCTGCGGCCCTCGGCGGTGACCTCCTCGTTGGACAGCACGGTGCCCAGGCCGGGGCACCAGTTGACCATCGAATCGGTCTGGTACACAAGGCGATACGAGTCGATCACCGCGGCGCGCTCGGCGGCGGACATGGTCGCCCAGTCCTTGCCGTCGGGCGCGGGACGCGCGCCGGAGGCGAACTGCTCCTCCAGGTCGGCGATGGGGCGGGCACGGCCGATCTCCAGGTCGTACCAGGCGTTGTAGATGCGCAGGAAGATCCACTGCGTCCAGCGGTAGTACTCGGGATCGGTGGTCGCGAACGAGCGACGCCGGTCGTGGCCGAGGCCCAGCCGGTCCAGCTGGCGCTGCATGGTGGCGATGTTGGACTCGGTGGTGTCGCGCGGGTGCGCGCCGGTCTGCACCGCGTACTGCTCGGCGGGCAGGCCGAAGGCGTCGTAGCCCAGCGCGTGCAGCACGTTGCGTCCGTGCATGCGGTGGTAGCGCGCGAACACGTCGGTCGCGATGTAGCCCAGCGGGTGGCCTACGTGCAGGCCCGCGCCCGACGGGTACGGGAACATGTCCTGGACGAACAGCTTGTCCGCGGGTGTTTCCCCGGCGAGCGGGCCGGTCGGGTTCGGCGCGTGGAAGGTGCCACGCTCCACCCAGTTCTGCTGCCACCGGCGCTCGATGCGGCCCGCGAGGTCAGCGTTGTACCGGTGCTGGGGTACATCGCTCTCTGTTGCACGACTGTCCTGCACGGTCCTGCCTTCTTGTTCTCGCCGATCCTGGACAAACTTCGTATTACAGGGTAGAACGTGCGGTCCGAGGGACCGAAAATCGGGCCGCGCGCGTCCATGCGCTAGCCTGCACAGGTGTTCGTAGTCGCTCTCGTCCTGTTCGTGTTGGCCGCCGTTGCCATCGCGACCGGCGTGCTCGGACTGATCGGCAAGCTCCCGCCCAACCGCTTCGTCGGTGTACACACCGAAGCCGCCCTCACCTCGGAAGAGACCTTCCGCATCGCGAACCGCGTCGCCGCTCCGACCTCGGTCGCCGCGGGCGCGCTGCTGTTCGCCGGTGGTCTGGTCGCCTTCGCCGCGGGCGGTGTCGTGGCTCTCGTCGTGGGCGGCGCCACCGCCGTCATCGCCCTCTTCACTCTGGGTGCGGGCGCGAACGCGGCGGGCGAGGCGATCGCCGCTCTGGTGCCCGTGAAGGACATCGGCGGCTGCGGCCAGTCCTGCGGCGCGTGCTCGCTGCGCGACGCCTGCCAGCCCGCGAACTGATTCACTCCCCAAGCCCCTCCCTGCGCGTACCCTGAGCTTCATCAGCGGGCGGTTCGCCTTCGGAGGGGTTCATGTTCTTCATCCTGGCGACGATCGTCGCCATCCTCGGCTTCGCCATTCTCGACTTCTACGGCCTCGCCCTGGCGGGCATCTTCTTCGCGATCGCCGCGGTCTTCGTGGTGATCGGCGTCGTCCAGACCAAGCGCAACACGGTTCGGCCGAGGGGCCGGTGGTGGGCGGGTGACAGCGGCGGATCGGACGACGGCGGCGGCTGCGGGGGTGGTGGTGGCTGCGGTGGAGGCGGCTGTGGTGGCGGAGGCGGAGGCGATTAGGGGCGTCGCCGCTGGAAAACCGGGGGTTTCTTGTCGGGGGTCGGTAGGCTTGGGGAAGTTCGCCGGTCGGCGGCTCTATCCGGGGGAGGTTCGGATGTATTTCGGTTTCGCGGTGGTGGCCTTCGTTGCCGGGCTGGCTGTGAGCGCGCCGCTCGGGCTCGGAGTAGGCGCCGTGTTCTTCGCACTGGCCGCGGTGCTCGTCGTCGTGGGCGTCGTCCGGCTCCGTCGCACACCCTTACCCACCTCGCCGCGGCACCGCACCAAAGGCTGGGGAGCTGCGGCAAGCGCGGGCGGCTTCACCTACTTCGGCGATGGCGGCGGCAGTGACGGCCGGAGCGGCGGCTGCGGCGGCGGCAGCAGCTGTAGCGGCGGCGGAGGCTGTGGCGGAGGCGGCGGAGGCGGGGGCTGCGGCGGCGGAGGCTGACGTAATCGCGGCCAGCGGCGGCGGAGGCTGACGTGATCTCGGCCAGCGGCGTGCTCGGCTCCTTGCCCGCACACCGACCGCCGAGGCCCCCGGGCTGATCGCACGCCATTCCTCTCCCCTCGATAGAGAAATGGTTCTGACGGGAGTCGAATGGTGGTTGGCACGCCGTTGGTGACCACCATTTCTCTCCCGTCGATTCGGGTCAGTCGGTGCCCGGGGGTGGTGGGATGCTGCGGGAGAGTGGGCTGCCCTTGGGGTTGAGGTAGAGGACGAGAAGGGTGACCGGGGTGGGCCCGAGGTTGCGGGCGACGTGGGGATAGTCGGGGCCGCTTGGTTCGCGGAACACTCGGCCGCGGTGGTAGGTGACGGGTGCGCCGTCTGCGCCGGGGTGGTCGAGGGTTCCGCGTGCGACCAGGACGAAGAGAGTGCCGTCGTGGTAGTGCCAGCCGCTGCTGCCGCCGGGAGCGATCACCGTCTGGCGCAGCAGGATGTCGCGCCCGGCGATGGTGAAGCGCGCGAGAACTCGGCTCGCGGTGCCCGACGCGGGCGCTGCGTTGGCCACCAGAGCGGGCAGACGTGGGATTCGCACCCACCCATCGAACCATCCGCCGGGGAGGCTGCCCGGATCCTTTCGTTCGCTGCCGCGGAACGCCGCCGAGCGGGTCGCGGTGGTCGAGCGGTCGCAGTACTGGGCGGCTCGCTGATCATCGCTCGCCGCGGACGAGGACAGCGGGGGGCGAAGGGCGGTCAGCGCAACCCCGCGACGGCCGCCAGCACCGCCCGCCCCGCCTCCCGATCGCCGACGGCGATGCGCGCGCTCCCGTCCGGGTAGACCTTCGCCGCGATACCCGCCCTCCGCAACGCCGTCGCCACGCCCGGCCCGGGGAGGTAGAGGAAGTTGGCGTGGCTGCGGGGGATGGCGTGGCCGCAGGCGAGCAGTGCGTTGCGCAACCCCTCGCGTTCGGCGGTGATGAAACGGATACGGGCCTCGAGTTCGGGTTCGGCGGCGTAGGACGCGGACACGGCGGCGACGGCGGAGGCCGAGACGCCGAAGGGGAGTTGCAGTCGTCGCACACGCTCGACCAGTTCGCGCCGCCCGCACGCGTATCCGATGCGTAACCCCGCGAGTCCGTACGCCTTCGAAAAGGTCCGCAGCACAAGGAGATTCGGATACTTCCGCAGCAGCGCGAGCGTGTCCGCCCGGTCGGCGGGCCCGAGGAACTCGGCGTACGCCTCGTCCAGCACGACCGTCACCCGGTGCGGCACGGCGCCGAGGAAGGATTTCAACTCGCCGACGGGCACCAGGGTGCCGGTGGGATTGTGCGGACGGCACACCACGACCAACGCCGTCCGCTTGTCGATCGCCCGCCGCATCGCGGGAAGATCCTGATTGCCCGCGGCGTCCAACGGCACCGGCACCAGATTCACCCCGACCATCCCCGCGATGATCGGATACCCGTCGAAGGTCGGCGTGCCCGCGACGATCTCCGCGCCGTCGCCGGTGACGGCCTGGATGATCTGCATGGCGACCCCGGTCGCCCCGGACCCGACGACCACCTGATCGCCGGCCACGCCGACGTGCCGCGCGATGATCTCGGGTAACAACCGAGGCAGAAACTCGGGATACCGATTCGCTTGCGCGAGAGCCTGGTTCACCGCACGGAGCACGGAAGGTAGGGGCGGAAAGGGATTCTCGCTCAGCGAGAGGTCGAACCGCACCGGCCGCGATAGCCGATGGTGGTGTCGCGAGGAGCGAGTGTCCTCGGCGGACCCGATGTTCATCCCGCCGCGCCCCAGCGCACCGCGGCCGCGGCGGCGAAATCGCCCGCGTGCGCGAACGCGGACATCAGCACCACCGACCCGTTGCGCAGGCGCCCGGCCTGATTCTCCACGTCCAAGGTCACCGGAATCCCAGCGGCGAAGAGGTTTCCGCACCGGTCGAAGGTGTCGGGGTGCCGTTCGGCAGGCAGCTCGAGCGCGTCGTGCCAGTTGCGCAGGAACAACCGGTTCGGTTGGTTGGTGACGAACGTGTCGATGTCGCGCCCCTTCACACCGATCCGATCGCACACCGCGAGCGCCACTTCCGGCACCAACCGATTGCCGCGCGCGAACACCTTGGTGACCTTGGATTCGGTGAAGCTCACACAGGCCTGGCCCGGACCGGGTTCCCAGTACTTGCGCTCGCCGTTGGTCGTGAAATCCATGTCCCCCGCGAATTCCGGGTAGGTGCGGCATTCGATGTCGAGGATCGGCGCGCTGTCGTCCTTGACCAGCAGACCCACGCCGCAGCCGTCGCCAGGCACCGGCGCCTGCGCGAGTTTGCGAATCTCGGTCTGGGTGAACACCGGTCCCGCGCAGTTCTGGGCGACCGCGATGAGCGCGGTGCGAGCGTCGGTGGTCTGCAAGATCATTCGGGCCAGCGCCATCATGTGCACGAACGCCGCGCAGCCGCCGTTGTGGATGTCGTAGACGACGCGCGGTCGCATGCCGAGCCGCCTGGCGACCTCGGGCCCGCTGCCGAGCACCGGATTGTCCGGCAGCTGCGTGTGCGTGATCAGCACGTCGACGCTCGAAAGCTCTTGTGTCCCCCGGCGCTGCCGCAGCGGCTCGACCGCGCGCTCGATCATGTCGACGGCGGTCTCGTCTCGGCCCACGTGATGGCGCCCGCGTGGGGCGCGGAACATCACGTTCTTCGCCATCCGGTCCGAGCGCGCGAACTGGGTGAAGTACTCGGTCTCGACGGGCGCGCCGGGCAGGTAGGAGGACACGTCGACCAGGCTGACGGTGGGCAGCGGCGAAGCGTCCGGATCGGTCGCGGGCATGGGCGTCCTCACTTCATCCAGTCGGGCTTGATCGGCAAACCGTGCGCGGCCCGGTATTCGCAGATCGCCTTGAGGTTGTCCAGCTCGAGCTGATGCCCCGCGGAGAACATCTCCCAGAAGTCGCCGACCCACACCGGACGCCCGGCCGGCGCCGTCTCGGGGTAGGGGTTCTCGTCGTAGAACGGATGACGGCAATTCGTCCACAGCACAACCGAACCCGGCTTGTGCAGCACCACTTGCGCGTCCACGACCCGCATCAGGTAGACCATCCACAGGTGCCGCCCCTGGTCCCACGCGCAGTGGTAGTCGACGGTCATCGCGTCCGGATTGGCCACCGTGCGGGTGTAGATCTTGGTGGCGTCGCCGAGCCGGTCGTAGGCCAGCCACAGGCCCGGTTCCTCGGTTTCGGTGAATCCGCGGAGGCTGTAGGTCCATTCCTCCAGCGACCTCGTATCGGCCAGATATTCGTACACCTCGCGAGGCGGCGCGGCGACATAGCCTTGGACCGGGCAGAACTCGCCGAAGATCTGGTCGTGCGGGTACACCGACCGGAGCATGTCCATGATGATCGGAGTCGTCTCGTCCTTGTCGGAGTTCTCGATCCGCAGCACGCCGGGCACGACGTCTTCCGGTATGTCGCTGAGCGCGGGCAGGGCGCTGGTCGTCACGGGGTCCTCCTGGAGTTCTCGAGCGTGGTGAGAAACGGTGTGAACGGGGGAATCTCGTCGGGGTCGCAGTCGATCGCGAGGAACGACGGCCCCGCTGTCGCCAGGCAGCGACCGAGCGCTTCGGCGAGCTCGGCCGGTGTGCGCACGGTGTAGGCGGGCAGGTCGGGAAACATGGCGGCGATCCCGTCGCCGAGGAACGCGGGCCGGAACCTGTTGAAGCTGTATCGATCTCGGTAGTAGAGCTGTTCGCGGGTGACGCACATGGCGTGCGCGTTGTTGTTCAGCACGACGAAGGTGATCGGCAGCTGGTGTTCGACGGCGGTGTGCACTTCCATGCCGTGCATGTAGAACGCCCCGTCGCCCGCGATCACCACGGTGCGACCGGGCCCGTGCCGAGCGAACGCGGCGCCGATGCCTGCGCCGAAGGCGTAGCCCATCCCACCCATGCCGAGGGCGACGACGAACCGTCCGCCGCGCGGCACTCGCAGGTGGTGCACCACCGCGGCGCCCGTGTTGCCCGCGTCGGCGAAGACGTCGGTGCCCTCGGGCAGCGCCGCGCCGATGGTTTCGACGAGCTCTCGATAGCGCAGCCCGGGCCCGTCGGCGGTCGGCACCTGGAGCGGCGTCAGGGCGGACGCGTCCGGCGCCGCATGCGATTCCATTGCGGTACTACGGAATTCGTCGGCGAGCTCACCGAGAGTGATCGACAGATCGGTGCTCGTCGCATGGATGGTCGAACGGTAGGGCGGGGCGATGCCGACGCTGGCCACGGTGAGATCGGCGAGCAGGTCGTCGAGCCCGGCGCGCGCGGTGACGGGCAGCCGGGTGCCGATCACCAGGCAGAGCGCCGCCGATCGGAGATCCGCGGTGAGTTCTGGGTGACCCATGCTGCCCGCGACGCCGCAGAATCCCGCATCGAAGTTGTCGTAGACGTCCTTGGCGTCCGGAGCGACGCCGACCGTGGCGTCCAGAGCCGTTGCGAGTCGCGCCAATTCGTTTCGCGCGTCGTCGCGGGCGACCTGATCGCCGGCGATGATCACGATCTTTCCCGTGCTGCGCGCCGCTGTGAGCGCGGCGCGCACCGCGGTGAGCCCGCTCGCATCGCGACGGTACGAGCGCGGCGGCATCCGGAACGGCGGGACCGCATCGAGTCCGGCCTGCTGCACATCCTTGGGCAGCAGCAGGACAGCAGGCCCACCGCGCCGGGCGGCGGCGACTGCCCTGACCACGCTGTCGGGCAGTTGGGCCGCCGTTTCCACACGGGCGCAGTACCGGCTGACGGAGCCGAACAGGCGGACCGCATCGATCGAGCCCGCGCGCCCGCTGGAGTCCTGGAACGCCCCTCGGCCCTCCAGCGCCGTCGGCGGCTGACCGACGAGCGCCAGCACCGGCACCCGGGACGCATACGATTCGGCAAGTCCGGCAACGAGATTCATCGCCCCGCCGCCGGATGTCGCGGCGACCACACCGAGCCCAGCGGTGACCCTGGCGTAGCCGTCGGCCATGGTGGCCGCGGAGAATTCGTGCTTGGCCACCACACCGGTGACCTCGGAATCGAACAGCGCGTCGTATAGGTCTTCGATATTGGCGCCGTCGACGCCGAAGATATGCCGCACACCGAGTGTCGAAACCGCCCGAACCAGATAATCCGCGACCCTGTCAGGCATAGACGCTCCTTCCCCGGATCGGTCGGCAGCGCGTGCGCCCGGCCGATCGCATACCTCGTACACGAGGAATACGAGATGCCCCGCCGTGCGGTTCAACATCGAACGACCGAGCCGGTGTGGAAGTGCGCCTTGCATGTACGTATACATCTACGTATAGTGAGTTCATGCCCAACAAGACCATCTATGTAGCCGACGACGATCTACCGCTGTTCCAGCGCGCCCAGGAGCTGGTTGGCGGCAATCTGTCCGGCGCGGTGACCACGGCGCTGCGCCGTTTCATCGAGCTGGAGGAGGGGCGTCAAGAAGGGTACGAGGAAGTGGTCCTGCGGGTCGGCCACAACGGCGTTCGGCAGGTGCGTTTCGCCGGATCCCTGCTCGGCGAATGGCGCGACGTCAACGACGAGCGCACCGAGCACGTGCGCGTCTATCGGTCCCGCAAGGGCAAGTTCGTGCTGCACGCGCAGTACTCGAACTGGTCCGAATTCCCCACCGACACCAACATTTTCAAGGACTGGAGGCAGTGGCGGCGGTTCACCGGCCTCGGTGATCAGGACTGGGGCGATTTCGTCATGGAGATCGCCGACTCGCTCGCCGAGCTGAAGGACAAGATGCCCGCCAAGCTCTACGAGCGTGTGGCCTACATCGCCGACCGCCCGCAGATCGAGGACCTCGACATCTGATCGTCACAGCCGGACGCCGCGCATGGCCGCAGCGAACTGAGGTACATCTCGAGTCGCGCGAAAGGTATTCCGCGACAACCGAATAGCACCTTCTAGAAACAACACCGCACCGCGATTGGGCGGCGGTGCGGGTGAAACATGCACTTATTCGCATCAAGTAATGAATTAGTCACGAAAGGACCACCATGATCAACGGTCATCGTGCGCCGGCGATCTCGGCGCTCGGCCTGTGCAAATCGTATGGCGACCACGTGGTGCTCGACGGCATCGATATCACTGTGCCGGAAGGAACCATCTTCTCGCTGCTCGGGCCGAACGGCGCGGGCAAGACCACGACGGTGCAGATTCTCACCACGCTGATCGGCGCCGACTCCGGCGAAATCCGCGTCGGCGGTCACGATCTCGCCGCCGAGCGCGACGACGTGCGGTCGGTGATCGGGGTGACCGGACAGTTCTCGGCGGTGGACGAACTGCTGACCGGCCGGGAGAACCTGCTGCTCATGGCGGATCTGCACCACCTGTCGCGCCGGGACGGCAAGCGCCTGGCCGCCGATCTGCTGGCCCGTTTCGACCTGGTCGAGGCCGCCGACAAGACGGCCGCGACCTACTCCGGCGGCATGGTGCGGCGACTCGACCTGGCGATGACGCTGGTCGGCGACCCGCGCGTGATCTTCCTCGACGAGCCGACCACCGGTCTCGACCCGCGCAGCAGGCGCTCGATGTGGGAGATCATCCGCGCGCTGGTCGACGATTACAGCGTGACGGTCTTCCTCACCACCCAGTACCTGGAGGAGGCCGACCAGCTCGCGGACCGGATCGCCGTGCTCGACGGCGGCCGCATCGTCGCCGAGGGCACCGCCGCCGAGCTGAAGAAGCTGGTGCCGGGCGGACACATCCGCCTCGAATTCGCCACCGCCTCGGAGCTTTCCGCCGCGGCGGACGTGCTCGGGCAGACCACGCGCGTGCTCGACGGCGTCGGCGACGAGGAGCTGACACTCGCCGTGCCGAGCGATGGCGGCGTGAAATCGCTTCGCTCCGTGCTGGATCGGCTCGACGACGCGCGCATCGAGGTCGAAGGCCTCTCCGTGCACACCCCCAACCTGGACGACGTCTTCCTCGCCCTCACCGGGCACCCGACTGCCGAGAAGGAGATCCTGCGATGACCACCACCTCGATCGCGCTCACCGATTCGGTGACCATGCTGCGCCGGAACCTGCTGCACGCCAAGCGCTATCCCAGCATGACCTTCAGCGTGGTGCTCATGCCGGTGATCCTCATGCTGGTGTTCGACTTCGTGTTCGGCGGCGCGCTGGAGAAGTCCTCCGGCGGCAACTACATCGATTACCTCACCCCGGGCATGATGCTGATGCTCCCCGCGTACCTGACTGTCGCGGTGTCGGTCTCCATCGCGTCCGATACCAGCAAGGGCATCGTGAATCGCTTTCGCACCATGGCGATCTTCCAGCCCTCGATGCTGGCGGGTCATGTCATGGGCGCGCTGATCCAGGCGCTCATCGGCGTCGTGATCATGATCGCGGTGGCGCTGCTGGTCGGGTTCCGGCCGGACGCCAACCCGGTGGAATGGCTGGCCGTGTTCGGCCTGTTCGCGCTGGTGATGTTCGCGTTCTCTTGGCTCGGGGTGGCGCTCGGCCTGATCGCGCCGAACCCCGAGAGCGCGAGCAACCTGCCGTTCCCGCTGGTAATGATGCCGTTCCTCGGCAGCGGTCTGGTCGCCACCGACACCATGCCGGTCGGCATGCGCCAGTTCGCCGAGTACCAGCCGTTCACCCCGCTGACCGAGACGCTGCGCGGCCTGCTGATGGGCACCGAGATCGGCAACAACGGCATCATCGCGCTCGCCTGGTGCGTCGGCCTCGGCCTGGTCGGCTACCTCTGGTCGGCATCGCTGTTCCGCAAGCAGACTGCCTGAACCGACCGCGCGGCAAAGCCGCCGACCCGCACAAACCGTCTCCACGCCTCGCAGAGTCGCCACCTCTGCGAGGCGTGTTGCGCGTCTGCGAGGAAATTCATTAGTGCGCTCGCGAACGCGATTGTTATGGTGACGGCGTGAATTCCCCGGAGGCCTCCGAACGGTAGCCGCCCGGCCTGACGGCTGGGCGGCGTTGTGAGTGTTGTTCCGCTGGGCGACCGGCGGATTCGGTTATCTCGCGACGCCGGATGACGTTGGTTTCCTGCCGACGGGTGTCGCCCGATTCGGCAACCATCTCGGGCGCCGTGTCTGTGGCGCCCTGTATCCGGGGAGTTGTCTCTTCATGCCGATTGTGGTTTTCGTGCTGGCCGTCGCGGTTTTCGCGCAGGGCACGTCCGAGTTCATGGTTTCGGGGTTGCTGGAGCGGATCGCCGCCGACGTCGGCGTCTCGCTCGGTTCCGCGGGTTTGCTGACCTCGCTGTACGCGGCGGGGATGGTGCTCGGCGCGCCGACGATGGCGATGGTGACCGGCCGGTTGCCCGTCCGGTATTCGGTCGGTGCGTTCATGGGTCTGTTCTGTGTCGTCCATGTCGTCGGTGCGGTCACGACGGATTTCACGGTGCTGCTGGTGACGCGGGTTCTCGCGGCGGTCGCCAATGCCGGATTCCTGGCCGTGGTGCTGGCCGCGCTGCCGCGGTGGGTCGGCCCGGCGATGATCGGGCGCGCGACCTCGGTGGTGGTGTCGGGGGTGACGGTGGCCTGCATCGCCGGTGTGCCCGCGGGCACACTGCTCGGCCAGGCGTGGGGGTGGCGTTCGGCGTTCTGGGCCGTCGCCATCGTCGGCGCAGCGACAATCGCGCCGGTCTGGGCGATGATCCCGCGCGATGTGCGGGACGGCGACCGGTCCGAGGTGCGAGGGCCGTCGATGCGCCGCGAGTGGGCGGTGATGGGCAGCCGAACTGTCGGCGCGGCCGTTCTGACCGGAATCCTGGTCAACGCCGCCACCTTCGCCGGATTCACCTACCTGGGCACGATCACCGCCGATGTCACCGAGACCGGTGACCGGTGGATTCCGGTCGTGCTGGCCTTGTTCGGCATCGGCTCGTTCGCCGGGGTGACGCTCACCGGCCGCTACAGCGACCGGCACCGCACACGGATCGTCACCATCGGCACGGCCGGTCTCGTGGGAGTCTGGCTGCTCGCCGCCCTGACCGCACACACGCTGACCGGCATCGTGATCATGTCGGTGGTGGCGGGCGCGGTCGCGTTCGGTGTCGGGTCGACCTTGATCGCGACGATCGTGCAGACGGCCGCACCGCGCGCGCCGCACATCGCGGGCGCGTTGGCGACGACGGCGTTCAACATGGGCGCCGTACTCGGGCCGGTCACGGCCGGGCTGGTCGTCGACGGCACCGAGCAGCCGTCCGGGGCCCTGTGGTGCGGCACGGCTTTCGTCATCGCCGCGGCGGCCGTTGTCTCGGTCGGCCGGAACCGCGAAAACGCAACCTCGGCCGACGCGCTCAAACCGTCCCGGTGAGAATCACCTTGTTGGTCGCGGACGACTTGATCTCCACCTTCTGCACCTGGTCGGGCGCCATGTCGATGGTGCGGTCCACGGTCAGCACGGTGCCGGGGCCCGCGGGCCATTGGTCCAGCTCCATCTGGCGGCCGTCGGAGCCGGTCACCAGCAGCGTGTACTTGTAGGTGTAGCGCAGGTCGCTCGGCCCATAGGTGCAGCTCATCACGACGCGGGCGCGGTCGCCGTCGGCCATCAGCTTGAAGCTGGCCGAGATCGGGGTCGGCTCCAGCGGGCTCATCGACCGCTCCGCGATGACCTGCTCGGTCACCGGCGCTTCCGTCCCGGTCGTCGTGTTGTTCAGCACCGGGATGGCGATCACGACGGCCGCCGCGGCGGCGGCGACCGCCCCGCCGAACGCCGCCCATCGGCCGCGCCGCCTGCGCCGCTGTTCCGCGGCGGCCAGTCTCGGCAGCAGATCGGGCACTTGCGGCTGCGCTTCGGGCGCGGTGCCGTCGGCCGTGCCGATCATGCCGAGCGCGGTCTCGGTCGGCACCAGCGCGAGCATGCCCGGCAGTCCGGCGAGTTCGGCGACGGAGGCGCGGCAGTCTTCGCATCGCGCCAGATGCTCCTCGTATTCGCGACGCTCGCTGCCGGTGAGGGAGCCGAGCACGTAGGGCGCGTCCCACGTCGTGTAGTCGTCGGCGATGTCCATCATCGGTTCGTCACCCCCATCTCGTGCAACGCCAGCCGCAGCGCCCGCATACCGTAATGCATGCGCGATTTCACCGTGCCGGGCGGAATCTCCAGTTCGGCCGCGATCTGGTGGGTCGACAGGCCGCGATAGTAGGCGCGCACGATCACCTCGCGGTGATCGGTGCTGAGCCGGGCCAGCGCGTCGGCGACCAGCCAGCCGTCCAGCGTGCGATCGGCCTGATCGGGTGCGGGTTGTTCGGGCGGGCTGTCGGTGCGGAACTCCCTGCGGTTGCGCGCGCTGCGATGTTCGTCGACGACCAGGTTGCGGGCGACCGTGAAAAGCCACGCGCGCGCCGACATCGTCTGCTGATCGAGTACGTTCGGCCGCTGCCAGGCCCGCAGCAGCGTTTCCTGCACGATGTCCTCGGCGCGACCGGCGTCGTGCACCAGGCCGAGGGTGTAGCGCCAGAGCGCGGGCGCGTGCTCCTGGTACAGCACGCGCATCAACTCGGCCTGGTCGTCCGGCCCGTCGGCGGCGCCGCGCTGCGCGGCGGCCGGATCGATGGGCCGGGGCTGGTCCGGCGTGCCCGGTGGGATACCCATGCGGTCACCGGGTCAGTTCGTGCGTTTCACGGTGTGGACTCCTTCTCGTTTCGAGGAGTACACGTGCTCAGTTGCGTTCCAGTTCAATCGGATGCGTGGCCAGCAGCGAGAGCGGGAGCGGCTGGCGGCGCAGGACATGCGCCCAGAGATCGGAGCGACCGGTGCTGATCGGGTCGGAGGAGAGCGCCGAGAGGACGATCCAGTCCTCGTTCTCCAGTTCGCCTTCGAGTTGTCCGAAGGTCCAGCCGGAGTAGCCCGCGAAGATGCGCAGGCCCTCGACGAGGGGTGCGATGCGATCGGGATCCGCGTCGAGATCGACGAGCACCACGCGGCCGTCGATGCGGCGCAGACCGGGAACCCCGGTGGTGGTGGCACCTGCCTTCAAGGTGCCGAGGCACAGGGCGGCGTCCCGTTTCACCGGTCCGCCGCTGAACAGAGTGCGCGGGGTGGTGGCCAGATCCGCCCAGCGCGGTAGCACGTCGTGCACCGCGGTGTCGGTGGGCCTGTTGAGCACGACACCGAGACTGCCGGAGTCGTTGTGCTCGATGATGTACACGACGGTTCTTCGGAAGGTCGGCTCGACCAGGTCCGTCGCCGCCAGCAGCAGGGTGCCCGCGCGCACCGCCTGCTCGCCGCGCCGGGAATCGCGCCGGCGACGGTCACCGTGCCCGCCGTGAGTTTTCCGATCATCCGGGTCGTCTCCGCGTGCCACCCGGACATCATCGCAGTTTGTTCGCCCGAGTGCTCGTTTCCAGGCCCTTCGATTTCGACGAAAGTTGACTCGGTGGCGTTCGGCGCGACAACTGTCTGGGTCAGGTTGTCGGCGTGCTCTATCTCTCTCCCGCCCGATGTGTCGCATGCCCGGCGACGTCGTAGAGTCGGCGGTATGGAACCGCCCGAGGTCATCCTCGAGAACAGCGACAGCGTCTACGACTACTACCGCGATCACCGGCAGAACCGGCTGAAGGCGATGGCCGCGTACGCCCTTCTGGGACGCCGATACCATCCGCGAATCAGCTACGCGGAGCGCGCGAGGGACGCGGTGCGGGCGCTGACCAAGAGCGGACGGCCGATCATCTTCGCGATCAACCACCTGTCGCAGAACGATCCGTACACGGTGGCCGCGGCGGCCTGGCGCAGCCCGCTGCGCTCGGTCATCGGCAAGGTACGGGTGCTGGCCAAGGACGAGCTGTTCATCGATCCCGACCAGCGGCGCAAGGTGGACATGATGGGCGGGATCCCGGTGTTCCGCGGCAAGGACCACGGCATCAGGGCGGTGAACGCCGCGGGTCAGCGAATGATGGACATCTGCGCCGAACGGCTGGCGCGCGGCGACCACATCGCCGTCTTCCCCGAGGGCACGTGCAACGACGTCGACCCGACCCAGGTGCAGGCCGTCGGCAGTGGCATCGGGCACATCGCGTTCCGCGCCATGAAGCTCGGCGTGCACCCGACGCTGGTCAGCCTCGGTCTCAGCTACGGTCCCCGCCCCGACCCGAAGATCGAGCCGACCAGGGAAGAGGCCAAGTCGGCCAGCTTCTACTTCCAGCCGCCGATCACCGAGCTGCCGAACAAGCCCGCGGAGATCGCGCGGCTGGTGCGCGCGGATCTCCAGCTCGCGCTCGATGGGGCGGTCGCGAACTACTGAGTGCGGCGGTCGCGGTTACTGCGGCAAGCCCAATCGCTGTCTGGCCCACTGTGGCACCGAGGCGATGTACTCGGGGTGTGTCTGCACGAAGTGGTGCACCAGCGGGCACATCGGCAGCACGCCGAAGCCCTCGCGCCGGGTGCCCGCCAGCGCCGTGCCGACCAGTTGGGTGGCGTAGCCCTGGCGCTCGTAGCTGGGGTAGATCTCGGTGTGCACGAACGCGCGCTCGGACGCGGTGTCCTGATACTCGGCGTACCCGGCGATCGCACCGTCGACGTAGATCTCGAATCGTTCCATGGCGGTGTTGTTGCGGACCTCGGTCGACATGGTTCGAAGCTACTCCGGTGTGCCCGATGTCGAGACATCGCAGCGGATCCCGGTGTGAAATAGCCTGTTCGACTTGTCTACCGGGTGGCCGCCTGAGCAGAATGCTCTTGGTCGCGTCGCGCGCTCCCCGAGAGCCGTGGCCCGGCGGAGGTGCGAAAACATGATGAGGACGCGTATTTCACGGGTGGCCGCCGCCCTCGCCGCGGCGAGCGTGCTCGCGGGGTCGGTGGTGACGGGTCTCGCCGATGCCGCTCCCGCACCGGCTTTCGGTCCCTGCCCGGACGGCTCGGTGCCCGAAGGCGCGGGCGTGCAGTGCGCGGCGATCAGCGTGCCGATGAACCACGCCGAACCCGATGGTCCGCGTATCGATCTCACCGTCAGCAGGATCGCCGCAACCGGCGAACGACACGGCGTCATCTTCACCAACCCCGGCGGTCCCGGCGCGGACAGTCTCGGCTACTGGGCGCAGCGGATCGAGGTACTGCCCGCCGAGCTGAACGCCCACTACGACCGCGTCGCGGTGCAGCCGCGCGGACTGCGCTGGGCCACTCCGTTGCGCTGCGCGTCGGAAACGGAAAACGCCGAGGGACAACAGGTTTCGATCGGCGGCGGCAGCCGCGACGAGATCAAGACGGCCTGCGATGCGGCACAGCCCGGCTATCTGGACACGATCACCACCGAGAACACCGCACGCGACATGGAGGCGGTACGGGCCGCGCTCGGCATCGAGCGGATCAGCTACCTCGGCACTTCGTACGGGACCTATCTCGGCGCGGTCTACGCCTCGCTGTTCCCCGACCGCGTGGAGCGGATGGTGCTGGACTCCAACGTGCACCCCGACTGGGTGTGGACCGAGGAGTTCGCCCAGCAGCAAGCCGCGGGCAAGCAGCGCCTCGACGACCTGTTCGCCTGGATCGCCGAGCACAACGGCGAATACCGGCTCGGTGACACGGCTTTGCGCGTCTACCAGAACTGGGTGCGGCTGGTCTCCGCGCAGGGCGGCGGTTGGTACGCCAACCTGACACCGCCGCCCGCGAGCGTGGCCGATCTGCCCGGCGAACTGCCCGAACCGCTGGCCGAGCTCGCCCGCGACGGTTACAACGGCACGATGGAGCAGGGCGGCAAGCTGCAAAACCTTGTGCGCACCTTGATATCCGGCGGCAGCTTCGCCCAAGTGCCGCTGGTCGGCGCGACCGCGGTGGCCACCTACACCCGTTCGTTCTGGCCGACCTTCGCGCGGGCCATGTCCGACGCCAACGCCGATCCGGCGAACGTGCAGCGACTGCTCGCCATCGAGGGCGCCACCGCCACCGACCCCACCGGCCGCTTCGTCTTCTCGGCCATCACCTGCAACGAGAACACGGTGCCCGGCCGCCCGGAACTGATCGGCGCCGCCATCGGCACCATCGCCTCCGGTGGCAACGCCATGGACGCCCGCGCCGACCTGGTCCGCGCCGGCCTCAGCTGCGGCTCCTGGCGCCCGATCGCCGACCCCGTTCCGCTCACCGGCGCCGAGCTCCGGACCAAACCCCTTGTGCTGCAAAGCCGCCACGACGCGCTCACACCGTACGAGGGCGGACCCGCGATGGCGCGAGCGCTCCAGGGCTCGCTGATCACGGTCGAGGGCGGCGATCACGGCACCTTCGGCCGGGGAAACCCCGCGGTCGACGACGCGGTGCTCACCTACCTGCGCACCGGCCAGGTCACCATCACCCACGCCGAACAGGCGCCATTGCCGTAAGCGAGCTCAGAGGTCCTCTTCGGCGATACGCGCACCGATTTGTTCGAGCAGTCGGGCGGCGTCCGCCATGGAGCGTGCGGGATCGGGTTGGAGGTCGCTCAGCGGGTACGACGCGGTGAAGCCCGCGTCGCGCAGTGCTTCCGTGGAGAGCTGGACGCGCCCGGCCACCGCGACGACCGGGACGCCCGCGATTCGCGCGGCACGGCAGACGCCGATGGGCGCCTTGCCGTGCAGGCTTTGGGCGTCGAGGGAGCCTTCGCCCGTCACGACGAGGGTCGCGTCGCGGAGCAGGGTGGGGAAGTCGAGGAGTTCGAGTAGTACCTCGATGCCGCTGCGCACCTCGGCGCCGAGTACGGCGAGGGCGCCGAAGCCGGTGCCGCCCGCCGCGCCCGCGCCCGGGCGTTCGGCGAACTCCGGGCCGACGAGGTTGGCCCAATTGGCGAGCGCCGCTTCGAGAATCGCCTGCTGCTCCACGTCGGCGCCCTTCTGCGGGCCGTACACCGCGACCGCGCCTTTGGGGCCGAGCAGCGGATTGTCCACATCGCAGGCGAGGGTGAATCGAGCCGCGGCGGCCTCGGGGTGCAGACCGGTGCTCTCGACTCGCGCCGCGCGGACCAAAGCGCCTCCGCCCGAGGGCAGTTCGCGGCCATCGACATCCAGCACCCGAACGCCGAGAGCCCGCAGCAGACCCGCGCCTCCATCGGTGGATGCGCTGCCGCCCAAGCCGAGCACGATGTGCGTCGCACCGCGGTCCAACGCGTTCGCGATGACGACGCCCAGCCCCTTCGTGCCCGCGCCGAGCGGATCCAATTGCCCGCCAGGCAGTTTCGCCAGCCCGACGACCTCGGCCAGTTCCACGACCGCCGTACTTCCACGCATCGCGTACGAGGTGGCCGCGGGCGCACCCGTCGGCCCGGGCGCGGTCGTCTCGACCCGTTCCCATCCGGCGGCGACGAACGCGTCCACGGTGCCGTCACCGCCGTCGGCGACCGGAACTCGCCGTATCCCCGCATCCGGACGCACCGCCGCGATCCCGGCCGCCAGCGCGGCCGCAACCTCGGACGCGGTCAGCGAACCCTTGAACTTGTCGGGCGCGAGCAACACCCGCGGCGCGTCGTTCACCCGACCGAAGCCAGATTCCCCAGCAGCTCCACCCGGTGCTTGTCGCCCCACTCTTCGAGCGGCCGCAGCGCCACCGCGAGCTCCTCGCCGAGCGGAGTCAGCGAGTATTCGACGCGCGGCGGAATCTCCGGGAACACCTCGCGATGCACGACCCCGCTGGCTTCCATCTGCCGCAGATTCTCGGCGAGGACCTTCTCGCTCACACCCCGGAGCAGGCGCCGGATCTCGCCGAAGCGCTGTGGTCCCGCGCCGAGCACCCACATCAGGTGCAGCTTCCACTTCCCGCCGACGACGTCGATGGCGACCGACATGCCGCACACATCGTGATCTACGCCACTGTTGCCGTTCATCGCCGACCTCCTGACCATATTTCGGACCTCGGGGTAAGTATCCCCACCTCGACGTGCGGTCTTGTCGACTCTACCTGCACAGACGACCATCGTTCCCGGCGCCGCGAACCAGCAGAACCAGAACCGAAGGGACACAGAATGTCCGAGCAGTCCACCCGTTCCGTATCCGTCGTCGGGCTCGGCCCGATGGGCCAGTCGATGGTGCGGGCCTTCCTCGACGCGGGCGTCGAGGTGACCGTCTGGAACCGCAGCACCGCCAAGGTCGACGCGATGGTCGAACTGGGCGCCAAGCGGGCCGAGACGGTCGCCGAGGCGCTCGACGCCAACGAGGTTATCGTGCTCAGCCTGACCCACTACGCCGCCATGTACGACGTCCTCGGCCAGGCCGAGGACCGGTTGGCGGGGAAGGTGATCGCCAACCTGTCATCCGATTCACCCGAGAAGGCACGTGCGGGCGCCGCGTGGGTCCGCGAGCGCGGCGCGCAGTTCATCTCCGGCGGCGTGATGTCGGCCGGTGACAACATCGCCCACCCCGCGTCCTACATCTTCTACAGCGGTCCGCGTGAGGTGTTCGACGCGCACGCCGAGCTGCTGCGCCCGCTGAGCCCGCAGGAGTACCTGGGCGAGGACGACGGTCTGGCGCAGATCTTCTACCAGGCGCTGCTGACCATCTTCCATCCGTGGCTGCTCGCCTTCGACCAGGCCACCGCCATGATCGCCAAGTCGGGTCACGACATCGCGAAGTTCGTGCCGTTCGCGGTGCGCTCCAGCGAGGCGTTCCCCTACTTCATGCAGGAGTTCTCCGTCGCCAACCAGGCGGGCGGCTGGGCCGACCTGGCCAGCCTGAAGATGATGGTCGCGGGCGCGCAGCACATCATCGACGCCAGCGAGGAGGTCGGCGTCGACGCCACGTTCTCGCACACCGCCCAGGCCTTCTGGCGCAAGGCGGTCGCCGCCAGCGAGGAGCGCGGCAAGGCGGTCTCCACGTACGAGCTGATCATGGGCGAGCAGCAGGCATGAACCGCGAACAAGCCGGGGAGCCGGTGCCGACGTACCGGCTTCTCCGCGGCTCGGTCGGCTAGCGTCCGAAAGCGCCTTGCGGTCAGGCGCTTTCGGACGCCGACCCGAGCCTCGGGAACGGCGCGGTGGAGAACACGACCTCCACCGCCACTTCGAAATACTGCGCGATCCGCAGCGCCAGGTGCAGGCTCGGGCTGTACTCGCCGCGTTCGAGGTAACCGATCGTCTGGTAGTGCACACCGAGCGCTTCCGCCAGCTCGCGCCGGGAGATGCCGCGCTCGGCGCGCAGCATGGCGATCCGGTTGTAGATGACCTCAGTAGGCACGCTGCATGGCCTTCTCGCGGCGGGCGGCGACGCTGGAACCCGACTCCCGACGCGCCATCCTGCGCAACAGAATCGGCGCGACGAGGAATCCGGCGGCAGCCCAGATTCCCAGCACCGCAACGGTTTCCAAGTGACGCCAAGAGCCGCCCAGTTCGACGGCCGCGGCCTCGTCCGGCAACATCGCCGCGCGCATGCCGAGGCCGAGCCAGTACACCGGGAAGCACTGGGCGAGCCCCTGCACCCAGCCGGGCATCGAGGTGATCGGGTAGAAGATGCCCGACACCGCGACGAGTCCCATGATCGGCATGGACGCGAACCCGACGCCGCGCGGGCTGGCGAACAGCGAACCGATGCACGCGCCGATGGGCAACGTGGCCAACATGCCGAGCAGCACGATGCCGAGCAGCGACAGCCAGGCGCCGACGGTGTTCATCTCGGTGCCGCCCACCAGGAACAACCCGGGGATCAGCACGATGACGAACGGCACGAGCACCCAGCCCGACACCGTGACCACTTTGCCCACCAGGTAGCCGACCATCCCGTTCGGGGTCGCCTTGGCGCGCAAGAGAGTTCCGTCCTCGCGCTCCATGCTGAGCAGCTGGCCGATGCCGAATATCCCGTTGAAGGCGACGAGCATGCCGAGGATGCTCGGCAGCGCGAGCGAGCCGAGGTCGAAGCCGCTGGCTTCGAACTTCGCGTCGCGCATGAAGAACAGCACGACGACCATGATGACCGGCCAGAACAGCATGCCGAACAGATCTTGGCCGTTGGTCACCGATTGCCGCAGCTCGATCGCGCCGCGGGACAAGCCGGCGCGGACCGCGTTCGTCGTCGGGTTCATCGCTTCACCTCCTCCAGGGCGTGGACCTCGTTCTCCACCTCGCCGGATTCGAACTGTCGCACCAGTGTCATATACGTGTCCTCGAGCGACGCGCGCCGCACCTCCAGCTCGCGGATGTCCTCGCCGTACTGCTTGAACAGCTCGTAGACGAACTTGGTCGACTCGGTGGTGGTGTGCACGAAGCGCTGGTCGTCGCGGGTCCAGCGCACCTCGGCCTCGCCCGCGATGCGGCGCGACAGCTCGTCGGCCGAGCCGTCCGCGATGATTCGGCCGCCCGCCAGGATCAGGATGCGGTCGGCCAGCTTCTCGGCCTCGTCCAGGTCGTGGGTGGTGAGCAGGATGGTGGTCTGCTGGTCGTCGGCCAAACGGTGGACCAGGTCGTGGAATTCTCGACGGGCCTGCGGATCGAAGCCGGCGGTCGGCTCGTCGAGGAAGAGCAGTTCCGGGCGGCCGACGATGCCGATGGCCACGTCGAGCCTGCGGCGCTGGCCGCCGGACAGCGACATGATCTTCGCGCCCGCCTGTTCGGTCAGGCCGACGGCCGCGATGAGTTCGTCGGTGTCCCACGGTCGCCGGATCCGCTCGGAGCCGTACGGCGCGTAGTATCCGCCGAGGTGCGAAAGCATCTCGCGCACACGCCATTTGCCGTGATCGCGCCAGGATTGCAGGACGACGCCGACGCGCGCCCGCCAGGCCTCGTCGCCCTGCGCGGGATCGGCGCCGAGCACCTCGACCCGGCCCGCCGAGCGGATGCGGAAGCCTTCGAGGATCTCGATCGTGGTGGTCTTGCCCGCGCCGTTGGGACCGAGCAGCGCGATGACTTCGCCGTGGCGCGCCTGAAACCCGACATCGTGCAGGACGTCCTTCGCGCCGTAGCGCATACGCAGACCTTCGACGTCGATGACGACGCCTTCGCCCACAGTCATGGCATCCCCTCCCGTTATGTGGACCGGATGAGTCGTAGCATACCTACTACATTTCGCCGGAACAATGCTTCGTCTCGAGACACTGCTCGAGACCGGCGAGGTCATGCCGGCACCAGTCGATCTTGAATTGGCCGCCGCGCGGCGTGGGGTGTTGCCTTATGGGCGTTGGTTATTCAGGGTGAGCTATGCCTGACACCTGCCCCACCTGCTCGTGGTCCTCGCCGATGCTCGTGTCCTCGCATCGTTCCGTTCGCTATTTGCGCTGTGTGTGCGGGAGTTGGCTGGTTTCCCACAGTGGGGGAGTGGAGTCGGTTGCCGAGAGAACTCGTGTCGCGGAATCGCGGTCGGTCGAACATCTGGAGTTGATTCCACTACCCGAAGGCTGAGTGCCACCGGGCGGTCGGGGTTCGTGACCGCTGTTGGCCGTTGGCGGCGGTTCCGGGAGGCCGCGACCTTGGAGAGCGTTCGCCCGATTCAACGAGAGCGGTGCTCTTGACTCGGGGGTCGCTGGCGTGGATCATTGTTCTCAACAGAGAGCAGTGCTCACTACAAGGAGTCGTCATGAACGCCAGCACCCGCTACATCGCCCCCACCGGCCTCGATCCCGTCATGAACCGCATCTTCAACTGGCTGCCCAAGCTGGGGATCAGCATCGCCGGTTCGCGGCTGCTGGCCGTCCGGGGCCGCAAGAGCGGTGAGTGGCGGACCACGATGGTGAACCTGCTCGTCGACGAGACCGGCACTCGCTACCTGGTCGCGCCGCGCGGGCACACGCAGTGGGTGCGGAATCTGCGGGTCGCGGGCGCGGGCGAGTTGCGGCTCGGGCGCAAGGCCGAGGCGTTCACGGCCACCGAGGTCGCCGACGCGGACAAGGTTCCGGTGCTGCGGGTGTACCTGGAGAAGTGGGGGTGGGAGGTCAACCGCTTCTTCGGGGGCGTAACGAAGGATGCCACCGACGCCGAACTCGCCGCGATCGCACCGGGTTTCCCGGTCTTCCGTCTCGCCTGAACCCGCGCGGGAAAAATCAGCGAGTGGCGAGAAATTCGATCGCCGCGGCGTATCCCTGAATTCCCATTCCCGCGATCACCGCCGTCGCGATGGGCGAGATGAACGAATGGTGCCGGAATTCCTCCCGCGCGTGCACATTGCTGATGTGCACCTCCACGATCGGCACTTCCGGAATGACCAGCGCGTCGCGCAATGCCACCGAGGTGTGGGTCAGTCCGCCGGGATTGATGACGATCGCCGACTCGGCTCCCCGGGCCTGGTGGATCCGATCGATCAGCGCCCCTTCGTGATTGGACTGGAACGCGACGATCTCCCTGTCGAACCTTGCCGCGGTCCGCTCGCACAGTTCGACCACGTCGGCGAGTGTGGCCGAACCGTACACCTCGGGCTGGCGGGTGCCGAGCATGTTCAGGTTCGGCCCGTTGAGAACCAGGATCGGTGCGGTGTCGGCCATGCCGTCACCCTAATTCACAGACCCTTCGGGCCTTCCGATCGCAGGTCGTCCACTTTGCGCATGGCGGTGCGCAGCTCCTCGAGCCACGCCTCGGCGTGCTTGCCGGCCAGTTTCACCGTCCAGGCCAGCGCGTCCGAGCGGGAACGGGCGACGCCGGAGTCGACAAGGGTGTCGAGGACCTTGCGTTCCTGCTGGCGCAGTCGCGTCATGACCGGAACGGCGAGCTGGGTGAACATGATTCGCTCGCCGTCCACCGAGACGCCCCACGCCACATTGCGTGCGTAGCGGCGCTGGGCCTCGCCCGCGATCTGCATCCGCGCGGGACGGGTGGATTCGCGGAAGCGAGCGATGGCGCCCTCTTTCGTCGCGGCCGGGATCTTCTCGGTGGGCGCTTCGGCGTCCTCGCCGTCGGCGCGCTCGGGCTTGGGCAGTGGCAGCTCACCGATCACCACGATCTCGTCGCGGTCGACTTCGATGACCGGTTTGCCGACGAACCAGTCGCTGGGCAATCGTCCGGCGAACCAGTCGGGCACATCGGCGGGGTCGGGGAGATCGGCCTGCTGCCAACCGCCGGGGCGTCCGAAACCTCGTCCGCGATGTTCGTTTCTCATGGCGAGTCACCTGACTTACTGTGGTGCAGTGCTTTCAATGATTACAAGATTACGCCGCAAGACGGCACGACGGTTCCGCTCTGCGTGAACAGGCTCGGGATGGGGTACTCCGGGGAGGTCGCACTGTGTCGGGCGGCCTCGACTCGGGACGGATCATCGAGGTAGGCGGTTCGCTCGCGCGTTCGCGTTCCGGCCGGTACGGTAGCGGCGCCGGTTATCGCCTTGTGACTGGATACCGTTATCGTTCGGCCTATCGGAGACGCTGTCTTCGGGCACAATTGACAATGCTGAGCATGGGTAACGGCCCGGTCACCGGGACGTCGCAAACAGGTTCATTTCAGGTACGGTGGTCTTGTTGCTGGAGTGACAAGAGTGAAGAGTGGGCGACATGGATGTGTGGGGATCCCGCCGCTTTCGCGTTCGGGGCGCAATGGCACTCGCGGGGGTGGCGGCTATGGCAGTCACCTTGGGTTCCTGCGGGTTTCGTGAGGAACCCAACGAGCCCGCGGCCGTCGTCGAGCGCTTCACCGAACTCCTCGATCAGCAGGACTACAAGAAGGCATCGGAACTCACCTCCTACCCGAACGCCGCTTCGGCAACGCTGAAGCAAATGTTCGAGGGTCTCGCTCCCGGCAAGGTCGACTACGAGAAGACCCAATTCATCGGCTTGGACGCGCAATCGGCCATCTTCAGCATGGACGTCGACTGGAGCTTCGGCGAGAACAAGAACTGGAGCTACAGCATCCAGGGCACGGTGCGCAAGCTGGCGATCGGCTGGCGGATCTCGTGGGAGCCGTCGGTCGTGATGCCGCAGCTGCAAGGAAACCGCACCGTGAAGCTGGTGCGCACCACGCCGAAGCCGCCGCCGCGGGTGCTCGACATGGTCGGCGCGCCGCTGATGCACGAGCAGGTCATCAATGTGATCAAGCTCGACCCCACGCGGACGTCCGACCCGGTCGCCTCCACCGACGCGCTGGCCAAGGCCATCGAGCCGGTCGCGCCGCTGATCACCGGTCCGTCGCTGATGCAGCAGCTGGCGTCCTCGCAGGGCAAGCCGATCGTCGCGGTCAACCTGCGCGAGGGCGATTTCGCGATCCTCGAACCGCGCATGGCGCCGATTCCCGGCGTGGTGATGGAGAAGCAGCCGCGGCTGATCTCCTCGGACCGCCGGGTCTGGTCGCCGCAGCTGGACGCGCTGCGCAAGGTCTGGGAGACCAGCCAGGAAGAGCACTCCGGCTGGGGCGTGCAGATCTTCGAGCCGGACGGGCGATTCATCAGCCAGGTCGCCGGTTACCAGGGTCCGCCGGGGCCGGACATCGTCGCCACCATGGATCAGCGGTTGCAGCGCGCCGCCGAGGACGCGGTGGTGAGCGTCGGCACACCCGCTTCGATCGTGGCGATCCAACCGTCCAGTGGCGCGGTGGTCGCGGTCGCGCAGAACAGCCAGGCCAGCGCGCACGGACCGGTCGCGTTCACCGGTCTGTACCCGGTCGGCGGCAATATCGAGCTGTTCCGCGCCGTCGCGGCGGCGTCCAACGGCAAGGCGCCGCAGGACGTCTCGGTGCAGGAAGCGGCGGAGGCCGCGAGCAGGCTCGGCATCGGCATCGATTTCCAGGTGCCCGGGCTGGACGAGGTCACCGGACGGCTCGCCATCGCCGGGCGCAGCGCCGAGCAGGTGCGCCAGGGCGGCGGGTCGGACGCGGTGCTGGCCAGTCCGTTCGGAATGGCGATCGCGGCGGCGTCGATCGCGCGCGGCGAGGTGCCCGCGCCGAAGATCGAGGTCGGGCGCACCGGCGGCACCGACGCGCAGCTGACGCCGTTGGGCGGCGAGCTGACCGAACGACTACGCACCATGTTGCGCGAGGCCACCGGAGCTCCCCACCTGACACCGTTGCGGGGCCACCCGGTGATCGCCTACGCGGCGACAGCGGGCGAGGACGGTTGGTTGATCGCCAACATGGGCGATCTGGCGTTCGCGGTACACATCAACGACGTGGACAGTGGGAACGCCACCGCTCGGATGGCGGCCAGGATGTTGCAGTCCTTGGCGACACCGGAGCCGTGAGCAGCGGGAATCAGTTCAGCGCGCGGATCGCCGCGCGCCACCCCAGCAGGAAGAACGCGAGCACGGTGCCCGCGACCAGCACGAAGCTGACCGCGGTCCCCTGCCCGCTGATCGCGCGCAGCACCATGCCGCCGATGAGCGTGGACAACCAGACCAGGATTCCGGTCGGCCATAGGACCGTCCCGTCGAAACGTCCCGCGCGCCCGGCGACGGCCAGCGCGAGAACCCACCCGATCGCCAGGCCGATCGCGAACGGCCACAGCGTCTTCAACAGCCCCGCGATCACCGCCTCGTCGTGACTGCGCCGTCCGATGACACAGAACAAGATCACCAATACCGCGTCTGCCGCCACCGGAGCGAGTCTCTTCACCCGCGCAAGCGTAGTGCGGTGTCAGTTCTATCTCGATCACGACACCGCCCCGAGACCTGCACTGACCAGTCATCCGCGTTTCACAGTGTGCGGCGGGTTTCGAATTCCTTTTCGTACGCGACCTCGTCGGCCGACGGGGTGCGGAAGAGGAAGGCGAAGACGATCCAGCCGACGATCGCGACCAGGATGAAGCTGACCATCCGGTAGACGAACGCCGCGGCGACCGCTTGGGCGGCGGGCAGACCCGCGCCCGCGGTGAGGCCGTAGATCAGGGTCGCGTCGACGTAGACGATGCCGCCGGGGGCGAACGGGATGGAGCCGACGGCCTTGCCCGCGGTGAAGGCGATGAGCAGTCCGGCGAGTTTCGGCTCGGCGCCGACGGCGTAGCAGGCCGCGCCGAGGCAGGCGACGTCGGCGAATCGGTGCACCACCGCCCAGCCCGCCACCCAGACTCCGTCGCGTTTGCCGAGATCCACCGACTCGAGCTGGGCGAGAATCTCGGCGGCCTTCGCCATCCCGTGGTCCGCGGGCCGTTTGCGAACCCGGTTGACCAGCGCGAGCAGCCGTCGCAGCACCTTCTCCAGCGACCCGGGATTGCGCGAGATGTAGTTGCCCGCCCAGATCAGCGCGGCGACCGCGGCGAGCGAAAGGATGAGTTTGAACGGGCCGACCTGGTTGCCGACCAGCAGCGCGCCGCCGACGCCGAGCAGCGCCAGACCTGCGGTGGCGATCACGCCGGAGATGACCAGCTGCCAGGAAGCGACGATCGGACTCGCGCCCCACCGCCGGGTCTGCCGATAGGTGAACGCGGTGGAGAAGACCTGTCCCGCGGGCAATGTCACCGACATCGCGGTCGCGCCGTAAACGACTGCCACGGATTTGCGCTGACTCACATCGACGCCGCCCGCATGCAGCAGTTGTTTCTGCACCCGGCCGAATCCGCTCATGGAAAGCGCTTGCAGCCAGATACAGGCCGCGACCCAGCCCCAATGAATTTCGGTGAGTTTTCGCCAGGATTCGTGCAGTCGCGGCCACAGATAGACGCCTTCGCCTATCAACAAAGCCAGCAGCGCGGCGCCCAGCAACCATTTGACCCACCAGAATTTGCGCCGGCCTTGCTCGACGGTGGACGCTCGCGGTGCAGGCTCGCCCGCTGGATCCCCGTTGGCCGTCACGCGGTCAGCTTAGCGAAGGAATTGTTCGGGCGTCGGCATCGGTGCGCGGGTCGGCGCCTTCTTTCGGCCAGGCCAATCGCGTTTTCCGGCGCCGTCCGCGCAGCTGCACTTCCTCGCCCGCGATCCAGAACTCCTGCTCGCTTTCCTCCGCGAAATACAAGGCACTGCCGGAGGCGAGCACCCGACCCGGTTGGTCTTTGGCCAATTCGGTCAATCGGGACGCCTCGTTGACCGGGTCGCCGATCACCGTGTATTCGAAACGGTTGGCGGCGCCGATATTTCCGGCGACCGCCAGACCGGCGGACACGCCGATGCCGATGTCCAGGCCCGGCACCTCGCGCAGCGCCTCGCGGAGTTCGCGACCCGCCGCGAGCGCCGCGGTGGGCGCGTCCGGCCGGTCCAGCGGCGCGCCGAAGATGGCGAGCGCCGCGTCGCCGACGAACTTGTTGACGAACCCGTGGTGCCGGTCGATCACGTCGACCACGATCCGGAAGAACTCGTTGAGCAGGCTCACCACCTCGGTGGGCGGGCGTTCGGCGGCGGTCGCGGTGGAGCCGACCATGTCCACGAACAGGACCGCGACGAACCGGGTCTCGCCGCCGAGCTCGGTGCCGTAGTCGAGGGCGCGCTGCGCGACCTCCTCGCCGACGTGCTGGCCGAAGAGCTCCTGGAGCTGGCGCCGCTTGGCCGCCTCCTCCATCATCCGGTTGAAGCCGACCTGGAGCAGACCGATCTCGCTGCCGTCGAACACCTCGACCTGCACGTCGCGAGCGCCTTCCTGCACCCGGTCGATGGCTTGGCTGAGCTGGCGCACCGGATCGGAGATGCTCGAGCCGGTGAGCATGGACAGCGCCAGCGCCTGCAGGATCACCACGCCGCAGAGCAGCAGGATCGAGATGGCCAGCGACTGCGCCGAGAACTTCACGTCCGAGGAGATCTGGGTGACGCACAGCAGCACGATGGCGATGGTCGGCGCGAAGGTGCCCATGCCCCAGGTCATCGCCATCCTGGTGCCGACGCCCGGCGTCAGGGTGTGATCGAAGGTGCCCTCGGTCAACGCCTGCGCGGCGACCGGACGCAGGATGCGCTCGCCGAGCATGTAGGTGAAGCCGAACACGATGGTCGCCGCCATGCACTCGGTGACGATCACCGCGCCTGCCAGCTCGGGCGTGTCGGAGATGATGAGTCCGGCCAGCACCGCGCCGCCGATCAACCACAGCGCCAGATGCAGGATCGCCTGGCGCAACGGCGCGTGCAGCGCGGCCATCTGTTCCTGGCGGCTCGGCGGACCGCCGCGCATCTGCCAGCGCATGACCGGACGCAGCATCAGTGCGGAAGCGGCGAGGCTGAGCAGCCCGCCCGCGATGAAGACGAGGGCGGGGATGAGCAGACCGGTGCGTCGGGTACCGGCCGCCTCGCCTTCCGGAACAGGGAGTCCGTACTGGATGAACGCCCACACCAGCACCGCGCCGAAGGCGTTCGCCAACAGCATCGATGTCAGGTAAAGCGGCCAGCGCGTACGCATGGTCTGTTTGACCGCTTCCAAGGGCGCTGACACGCCCCCTAATCTAGCGTTTCGATCATTCGTCCACTTGCCGCTGTCCGGTGGGCGTGGTTCGTCGGCGACCTCCGTTACCCTGAGCGAGGTGACCGAGCTCGAGGAACGCCCGCGCCGGGACTCCGCCGCGGACGCGGTGCACCCGATAGTCCGGCAGACCGCGGAGTGGGCGTGGCGCCTGCTGGTCATCCTGGCCGCGGTGATCGCCATGGCGATGATCGTGCAGCGGCTGGCGACCGTCGTCATTCCGATGGCCATCGCGCTGCTCGCGGCCGCGCTGCTCGCGCCGCTGGTGGACTGGATGCAGCGGCTCGGCGTACCGAGGTGGGTGGGGGTTTTCGTCTCGCTGGTCGGCTCGCTCGGTCTGGTGGCCGGGATCATGACCTTCGTCATCGAGCAGTTCGTGGCCGGTGTGCCGCAGCTGTCGGACGAATTCACCGACAGCGTCCACCGAGTCCAGGACTGGTTGATCAACGGTCCGCCGCACCTGAGCGACGACCAGATCCGCAACGCGGGCGACACCATCGTCAAGGCCATCCAGTCCAATCAGGACAGTCTCACCTCCGGCGCGCTCACCACGGCCACGGTGATCGGCCACATCCTCACCGGCACCTTCCTCACGCTGTTCATCCTGATCTTCTTCCTCTACGGAGGCGATCAGGTCTGGGAGTTCGTCACCCGGATCGTCCCGACCCAGCACCGGGAGCGGGTCCGGTTGGCCGGTCAGCTCGGCTTCGGCTCGCTGGTCGGCTTCGTGCGGGCCACGGTGGTGGTCGCGGCCGTGGACGCCATCGGCATCGGCGCGGGCCTGGCGATACTCGGGGTGCCCTTGGCGCTTCCGCTGGCCTCGCTGGTGTTCATCAGCGCGTTCATCCCGATCATCGGCGCGTTCCTCGCCGGTTCCATCGCGGTGTTCATCGCGCTGGTCACCAAGGGCCTGGTGACGGCGCTGATCGTGCTCGGCATCATCATCGCGGTCATGCAGCTGGAAAGCCACGTGCTGCAACCACTGCTGCTGGGTCGCGCGGTGAGCATCCACCCGCTCGCGGTGGTGCTGGCGATCGCGGCGGGCGTGGTGCTCGGCGGAATCGCGGGCGGCCTGCTCGCGGTGCCCGCCGTGGCGGTGATGAACACGGCCATCCGATCGTTGCTGGCCGAGCGTCCGGAGGAGACGTTCGGCGAACTCCAGACCGCCGAGCACGGGTTGTATTCGGCGGAGCCGGACCACCCTGATCCGGGACGGTTCGACGTGGCGGCGACCTTGGCGGAGGAGTCCGCGCGCTCGCGCCTCGCGCTGCGCGGTTCCGATTCCGCATCGGACCGGGACGGTTCCCGTCTGACGAAGAACTCCGACGACAACCATCATGGCGGGCCCGATGACCCGGACTCCGTCGGCTGAGCTCAGTCCCGCCGACGCCGCGACCGCGCCGCTGTGGCGGGCCGTGCAGGCGTTCCGGCTCGTGACGCTGCTGTACGCGGTCGGTCAGCAGATCGCGTCCGTGCCCTATTACCAGAACCAGCGCCTGAGCTGGGTGTTCATCGCGCTGATGGTGGTGTGGTCGGGGCTTTCCGCGCTGATGCTCTCGCAGTGGCAGGTGGCCGACGTGGCCAAGGTGCGGGTGTGGGTGGTGATCGGCGACCACGTCGTGGTGATCGGTTTGGTCGCCGCGACCCGGCTCGTCGCCGACTACGACTGGTACCACGGACACCAGACCCTGCCGACGACCATGTGGGCGGCCAACGCGGTGATCTCGGCGGCGATCCTGCGCGGTCCGATCGCGGGGATCGCGTCCGGGCTGATGATCGCCGCGGTCATCATCACCGTGCGCGACCAGTGGGGTCAGGACGTCTGGGCCGACGCGACCGCGCCGGTGCTCGTCTCGGTCGGCCTGGCACTCGGGCTGGCCGCCAACACCGCCCGGCGCGCGCAGGAGCAATTGCAGCGCGCGGTGCGCCTGACCGCCGCCGCCGAGGAACGCGAGCGGCTCGCACGGGAAGTGCACGACGGCGTCCTCCAAGTGCTCAGCTACATCAAGCGGCGCGGCACCGAAATCGGCGGTCCCACCGAGGAATTGGCGCTGCGCGCGGGGGAGCAGGAAGTGGCGCTGCGGGTGCTGATCTCCGAGCAGGGCGTGCGGGAGGACGCGGGCGGCGCGGAGGTGGACCTGCGTCCGCTGCTGACCGTGCACGCGACGCCGAAGATCTTCGTGTCGACGCCTGGCGAGCCCGTTCGGGTGGGGCGTTGGGCGGCAGGCGAACTCGCCGCCGCCGTCGCAACGGCCTTGGCCAATGTCGAGCTGCACGCCGGTGCGGACGCGAAAGCGTATGTGCTGCTGGAGGACACGGGCGACGAGCTGATCGTCAGCGTGCGCGACGACGGCGTCGGCATCGCGCCGGGGAGGCTGGCCGAGGCGGAGGCCGAAGGGCGGATGGGGGTTTCGCGGTCGATCGTCGGCCGAATCGCCGCGCTCGGCGGCACCGCCGAACTGCTGACCGAAGGCAGCGTGGGCGAAGGCGTCGAGTGGGAGTTCCGCGTGCCGCGCGATGCCCGCTGACCTGGCAGGATGAAGTAGGCGAAAGGAGCGGTGCGGTGACCGATGGTGCGGCCGAGACCATTTCGGTGATGGTGGTGGACGACCACCCGATGTGGCGCGACGGTGTCTCCCGCGACCTCGCCGAGGCCGGATTCGAGGTCGTCGCGACCGCGGACGGTGTCGGTTCCGCCACCAGGCGCGCCGCGGCGGTGCGACCCGCCGTCGTGCTGATGGACATGCAGTTGCCCGATGGGAACGGCGCGACGGCCACCGCCGAGGTGTTACGGGTGTCGCCGCAGAGCCGGGTGCTCGTGCTCTCCGCGTCGGCCGAGCGCGACGACGTGCTCGACGCGATCAAGGCGGGCGCCTCCGGTTACCTGGTCAAAAGCGCGTCGGCGGCCGAACTGATCGACGCGGTGCGTGCGACGGCGGCCGGTCAGCCGGTGTTCACCCCGGGCCTGGCCGGGCTGGTGCTCGGCGAGTATCGCCGAATGGCGACCGCGCCCGCCGAGCCCGACGAACCGCACCGGCCCGCACTCACCGAGCGGGAGACCGAGGTGCTGCGGATGGTGGCGAAAGGGTTGTCCGCCAAGCAGATCGCGTCGCGGCTCGGGCTGAGTCATCGCACGGTGGAGAACCACGTGCAGGCGACGCTGCGGAAGTTGCAGCTGGCCAACCGCGTCGAACTCACCAGGTACGCGATCGAACAGGGGCTCGAGTAGGCGGCATCCGACCAACGGAGGAGTCGTAATCGGGGAACGCCCCGATGCCGCGCCCGGCCGAATCTCGGTAATCTCGAAGCCATGGGCGGACCCGAATCGGTATCCAATGGCGTCGGCTCCGTCGGTGATCGGGATCTGCGCGTCTCCGACGCCGAACGCGAGCACGTCGGTCAGCTGCTGCAGCGGGCGGTCGGGCTGGGGATGCTCTCGCTCGGCGAGTTCACCGAACGGATGGACACCGCCCTCGCCGCCAAGACCCGCGGCGAACTGAACGCCGTGCTCATCGACCTGCCCGGCGTGCGCATGATCGGCCAACCCGCCGCCCCGCCCACCACGTTCGTGAACTCGACGCCCTCGTTCGCGAAGCGCCCGCCCATGCCGCCCACTCCCGCAGGCAACGTGATCCGCAGCCGCATGTCGGGTGTGACCCGGCGCGGGCCGTGGCAGGTCGCGCCCTCGCTGCACCTGAACAACTGGTTCTCCGGCGTCACCCTCGATTTCACCGAGGCGGTGATGTCCACCCAGGTGGTCGAGCTCAACGTCGACGATTTCTGCAGCTCGCTGACCCTCGTTGTGCCCGCCGAGGCCACCGTCGACCTGAACGGCCTCGACCTCATCGGCGCGAGCGTGAACAACAAGGTCCGCACCGGCCCCCCACTCGGCCCCCTCCACCTGGTCGTGCACGGAAGCATCCGCTTCGGCTCGGTCACCGCGAAGCACCCGTTCATCGCGCACTGGCGCAAACTCCTCGGCCACTGACCGCCGCACTCTCCGCAACGGTCTCCGCCGCGCGCCGCGCGTCAGCGCAACCACCGGCACGATGATGAGCCAGCACGGAGCATCGACGCGGCGGCGCCCGCACGCATCGGCGGCGACGATCGACGGGAGAGAAATGGTTGCTGTTCGGGCGGTTTGAGCCGCCATTTCTCTCCCGCGAGATCCAATTTGACTACGGTCGATAGAGAAATGGTGGTTTCGACGCTGGCCCGGCTGGATTCGAAGGTGATCGACGGGCGTGTGGTTCTGGAGCGGTGACGCCGCGAGTTCGAAGAGCAGCGTGCGGTCGAAGGGGACCGAAGCGACGCTGTGAGATTCGGGGCAGCGGGCAGTCGACCGGGCGAAGTGGCCAGGGGTAGAAGGGCGGCGTGTCGGGTCGAGCCGCGATTGGGGCCGTGTGCGGCCAGCAGGATGCAGTGGCTAGGCGGTATGGGGCGGCGTTCGGGGAGAGTCGGGTTGACTCGCCGCGGGCCTGATGTAGGTGCTGCTCACCGACGCCCGCGCCGCTGCCCGATGCTGGTGCTGCTCACAGACGGGCGCGCCAACGGCGGAGCCGATCCGGTGCCCGTCAGGTGTTGACTCCGATGCGGCGGGCGAAGGCGCGCAAGGGGACTCGGCGGTCGTGGTCGAGGAGTTCGGAGACGATGTGGCGGGGGAGGGATTGGTATTTGATCCAGTCGACGCCGCCGACGCGCTCGGCGTTGAGCAGGGCGTCCAGTGCGCGCTGGTGCTGGCCGGTGCGGGTGAGGGCGACCGCGGTGTCGGCCAGGTGGCGGGCGCGGGAGGCCTGCGGCAGACCGCTGTTCGGCGGCATCTCCTTGGCCGCCGCGAGCGCTTCGGAATAGCGTTCGGACGAAACGTTCACGTCCACCGTCTGCATCACGACTTGCGAAGGTCCGAAATAGGTTTCGTAGTCCTGCCGATCGGCGCCGATGCGCAGCGCGACCTCGCCGGCGGCCTCGATGAGCGAGAGCGCCTCCGGCACGTCCTGGGCCCGGCCGGACGCCGTCGCGCCTTGGAGCACGAGCGAACCGTACGCGGACAAGTGGGCGTGCGGCACCTCGCCCGCGGGCTCCAGCTCCGTCGCGGCGCGCAGCGCGACGCGACGCGACTCGTCGTAGCGGCCCTGCACCAGCAGCTGCCAGGCCACCGAGCCGCGGATGGTCGCGAGCAGCAGCGGATCGTTGCCGCGTTCGGCGGCGGTGAGCGCCTGGCGGATGGCGAGGAACGCCGGATCGGTCTGCCCGAGATGCACGAGCGTGCAACCGGTGACCCAGCACATGCGGGCGAGCAGTTCGTTGGCCGGGGCCACCGAGCCGTTGCGTGCGGCGTGCACGGTCGCGCGCAGTTGGGTGAGGTTGGCGGGCAGGATCGTGGTGAGCAGTTCGTAGCGGCCCGCCCAGTACGCGCCCCAGGCGTAGTCGACCGCTCGGCGGCCGTCGTCGAGGCTGACGGCCTCTTCCTCGGGCACCTCGCCGAGCAAGTCGTCAACGGGGGTCAACGCGCGCCGGATGGCGACGATGCCCGCGTCCGGGTTGCCGGACGGTATCCCGTGGCGTTTGCCGACCAGATCGGAGATGTCCACGTCGAGCGCGCGGGCCAGTTTCTGGAGGCTCGCGATGGACGCGGTTTGGCGTCCGCCCTGCTCGAGCTTGCGCACGAGATCCACGCTCACCCCGGCCTGGTCGGCAAGTTGGCGCTGCGTCAGCGCTTTGCCGCGAAAGCGCCGGATCCGCACCCCGATCGACGAATCGTCCATGTACCCGAGTCCTTTGTTACATCTGGGTTTCAGGGTACGACGCTAAGCCTTCGTGTTCATCCTCAGTGGGACATTACGTACGACTCGTTTGCCTCTGGTTGGAATACCGTTGCCTTTCTGCAACTTTGAGAACGCAAAGGGCGGCGGCAATGAAAACCATGCCGAAAACCACTGTGCGAGCCCGGCGCGCCGATCGCGCGACCGCATCGCAAGTCTTTCTCGCTCGACCCGAACAGCTGCGCCCGAGCGGCCGTGACCTGCACGGTCCGCTACGCCGACGGCCGATCACCTGCCACAGCACCGTAATCGCCTGAGGGGAAGCATCATGTTCGAACGTTGTCACGGCCCGCACGAAGCGGCGCACCTGCTCCGACATCGGTACGGATTGCCCGTCCAACTGCTGGCCGGACGTCCCGTGGTGACCACCGGCACCCTGCTCGGCGGCGTCGTCATGCCACCGGAACTCGGCAGGAAGGTCCTCGCCATGCTGGACCGGACGCTGATCGCGCCCGTGGTCGCCGACCCCGGCGATCGCAGCTGGACCTTCCTGGTGACGCCGCCCAGCCCTGCCACCCCGGTCGACGTGCACGTCCGGCGCTGCCTGGCCGGGCATCAGGTCACGGTGATCCCCGGCGGCCGCCACATACTGCTGCCGAGCACCGACTCCCGTCGCGGCTGGCACTGGGCGAGCGAGCCCGCGCCCGGTGTGCTCCGCATGCCACCGCGCGCGAACGTCATCAGCGCCATCCATCAGGTGACCGGCATGCGCACCGCGCCCACCCCATGACCGCCTGGCGCGACCGGCCCCCACCCGCAAGCCGGTTGGGGGTCGGTCGGGGCGAAATCGGGTAGATATCGGCCCGTCACCGGGGGTTTCTACTCATGTTCGGTACATATGAGGGGCCGAGCATGGGGATATGACTACATCTATCGATCCGGCGCTGATCTCGCGGTTGTCGGGTGAGTTCACCGCGCTGGGTACGCGGATGGGTGCGCTCGGACGAGATCTGGCGCTGCTGGGCGAGCAGATCGCGCCGGAAGGAGCAGCGGCCGGTCCGGCGGGCGAGGGTGTGCCGGGCGGCACGAATCCGATCCCGGCCCCACTCCGCGGCCCAGCGACCGCCCAGTCGGGACCCACGACCGCTGCGGTCAGTGGCGCGAGTACAGGTGATGCCGAGACCGCGCGGTCTGCGGGTTCTACTTCGAGTGCGGCCGCGAGCGCACGCTCGGCTTCGGGTGTTGCCGGAGGCGCAGGCTCGACTTCGGGCGCGGTCGAGGGGGGAGGCTCAGCCTCGGGCGCTGCCAGCGGGTCGGCGTCCCCTGCTGCTGGCGCGGGCACCGTTGTTGCCGGGAGTGCAGGTGCGGCCGCGGGCGGGTGGCCTGCGGGCTCGAGTTCGGATGCGGTCGAGGACGCGGGCTCGACTTCGGGTGTTGCCGAAGGGCTGGGATCGGCGTCCACTGGGGCGAGCGCATCTCCCGTCGGAAGCGCGCCCGTTCCGCCTCCGACCGTCGGTTCAGGGGCGCCTTGGCCGGGCCAGGGGTCGGCGTATGTGGCTGCGGCGCAGCATGGTTGGGGCATTGTGCCGCCCTCGGGTGAGGTGCCCCGGCCGGGTGCTGTGCCGCCGTCGAGTGGCGCGCCGACTTCTGGCGCCGTGCCCCAGCCGGGTGCTGGCCCCCAGGCAGGTGTGATGCCGCCGTCGAGTGGCGCGCCGACTTCCGGCGCCGTGCCCCAGCCGGGTGCGGTGCCGCAGGCGGGTGTGATGCCGCCGTCGGGTGTCACGCCGACAACGGGTGCGACGCCGCCGCCGGGTTTTGTGCCGCCGCAGGCGTGGGGCCGGGCTCCGCGGGGCGCGATGCCGGTGGGTGGTGGGATGGTGCCGCCCGGGATTCGACCGCCCGCGCCGCCGGTGCGGCGCGAACCGCATGTTCCGTGGTGGCAGCGGGACGGGGTGATCAGCAGGGTGCTTGCCGTGGCCGGTGTGGCGGTGACGTTGATCGGTGTGGTGATGCTGTTGGTGCTCGCGGCACAGGCCGGGTTCTTCGGGCCGGTACCGAGGGTTGTTGCTGGAGCGGCCTTCTCGGCCGCGCTTGTCGGGGCGGGGATGCGGGTCTTCGGTAAGGCCGGTGGGCGGGTCGGCGGTATCGCGTTGGCGGCCACTGGTATCGCGGGCGCCTATCTCGATGTGATCGCCGTGACCGCGATCTATCACTGGTTGAACCCGGTGGTGGGGTTGGCGGTGGCGTTCGCGGTCGCGGCGGGTGGCGTCGGGCTCGCGATGCGGTGGAAGTCGCAGCCGTTGGCGGTGCTCGTGGTGTCGGGCGCTGCGCTGCTCGCGCCGTTCGTGACCGTCGAACTGGTGCTGCTCGGTTTCCTGATCGCGCTGCAATTGGCTTGCGTTCCGGTGCAATTCGACCGTGATTGGCCGTTCCTGCACGTCGTCCGTACCGCCCCCGCGGTGATCGCCACTCTGGTGGGCATCGCCGTGGCGCTCATCGAGACCTCCGATCACACCCGCGAGCTGTGGCTTCTGGTCGCCGCGATCGCGACGGCGCTGATCGGCACGGTCGGAACCGCACTGGTGGTGCGCCGCCGCGCCGACGACATCACCGCGACCGTGGCCTTCGCCATCTCGACCACCCCGTTGCTCGCGGTGCCCGCGCTGTTCGACCGCCGCGTCGCCGCACTGATCGCTGGGCTTTTCGCGCTGGTCTTGCTCGCGACTGCCGCGCTGACGCTGCTGCCGAAAACCCGTGAGCTGGCCAAGCTTCCGGGCCACACCGCCATCGCCGCGGCTGTCGCGGGCTCCTTCGCCTTGCTCGAGGCATGCGTCGGCGTGACGAGTACGCAGACGCTTCCCATCGCGACGCTGCTCGTCGCACTGGGCTTCCTCGGCGTGGCGGGCCAGCTGCGTTCCGGCGTCGCCGCGGGTCTCGGCATCGCCTTCGCGTTGATCGGCGGACTCGCCTTCCTCGCGAACGCGACCCCCGAAAGGCTTGCCTCGCAGCAACTCGCCGAGAAGCACCTGTCCGTCTCCACCACGCTGGCGGCGATCGTCGGTCTCGCCGTTGTCGCGGTGGCGGTCTGGACCATCCGCCGGCTGGCAGGCACACCGAAGGGCGGCGCGGAGGACTCGATCCTCTGGATCGCCGCGAGTGGCGCGGCCCTCTACCTGGTGACCGCCGCGATCGTCGCGATCGGCACCGCGACGGGCGCGCGGGACGGCTTCGTCATCGGCCACAGCATCGCCACCATCGTGTGGATGGCGGCCGCCACCGCCGCGCTGCTCTACGGCCTGCGCAACCTCTCCCGCTCTGCCGCCATCGCCAAGGTCGCCCTCGGCTCCGGACTGCTGGTCACCACCGCAGCCCTGGCGAAGCTGTTCCTCTTCGACCTGGCCACCCTCGACGGCCTGATCCGAGTCGCGGCCTTCCTGGTAGTCGGAATCCTCCTGCTACTCACGGGAACCCGCTACGCCCGAGCCTTCGCCGAAGCGGGCACCCGCAGCGCCGATTGATGGCTGCGTCTCAACCACCCAGCGCCAGTTGGGTGAGAGCCTGGAGTGCGTCGTCGATGGGATGGGGCTGCGGCTTCCCCGCGGAGTCGAGTCGGTTCCAGCGCTGCAGATTCACCGCGATGGACGCTTGCCGTTTGCCGTCGGCGCTGATCATGGACATCGCGCCGCCGCCCCAGACCGAACCTTCATGCCCCCAATAGACGCCGTGGCCGGGCAGTGTCGTCTTCTGCAGGCCCAGACCGTAGTCGCCGGTCCTTCCGTCGAAGGCGATGACCGGAACGGTGCGTTGCATCTGCGCCAGCGACGCTGGACTGATGATTTCGCCGGCCAGCAGCAGGCGGTAGAAGCGGTTCAGGTCCGCGACGGTCGATATCAGGGAAGCCGCGTTCGCCGTCCACGACATGTCATAGACGCTGTAGTCGCGCGGCGGGTCGATCATGCCGAACCACGCCTCGTAGTGCAGTGAGTGCGGTCCGTTGATATGCGGTCCGGGCGGGAGCTCGGTGTCCCGCAGCCCGGCGCGCTCGATGACGTTGCGGGTGATGAATTTCTCCGCCGAAGTACCAGTAATCGACTCCAGGAGTTGGCACAGCAGCAGGTAATTGGTGTTCGAGTACACCCCCGGTGTGCCACCCGGAGTGCCGGTAGCGGGCGCCGAGACCCCCATTCCGATCAGCTCGGTCGCGTGAAACCTGGTGAACCGGTGGTCATCCAGGCTCTCCGGTGTCGTTTCCGCCAGGGCGGGAAAGGCCGCGAGTGAAGGGTAGGCGTACGGGAAGAATTCGGCGAGGCCGCTGGTGTGGTTGATCAACATCCGGATCGTGATCGCCGCACCGCGTTCGCCGGGAACCAGCCGCGGCAAGTAGTGGCCGATGGGTGTGTCGAGATCTATTTCGCCATCGTCGACCAGCCGCAGCACAGCGGCGGCGGTGAACGTCTTGGTGATGCTGCCGACGCGGTGTCGCATCTCGGCGGTGACGGGGCGGCCGGTGTCGACATCGGCTACTCCGGCGGCGCCGCGCCAGATCTGGTCGTCGTCGCGCACCTCGGCGAAAATTCCGGGCATGCCCGCGCGATGGACGTTCTCCAGGGCGGTCTGTAGCTTCTCGGGATCGAATGTGGTGGTCACGGCACCACTATCGATCGAGCGGTACTCTCCGGTCTTGGAAAAATCTTCCCCAGGCCCGGTACCGATGCCGGGCGATGGTGGGCAGATCGTCTGCCCGCAGTGATCCCGGCGTGCGGTCCGCGAACAGCGACACGTCTCGGCACAGATGAGCCTGATCGGTGTACCCGCAGTCCACCGCGACGTCGGCGGCGGGCCGGCCCGCCAGCAGGCCGTCGACCGCGTACCGGAATCGGACCAGCATCGCCGCCCGCTTGGGTGTCAGGCCGATCTGGGACTCGAACCGCGCCCACAGCCGCTTCCGGCTCCATTCGACAGATTCGGCGAGCTCACCGATCTTCACCCGGCCGCCGGAGGCAAGTATGCGATTCCAGCATGCGAGCACTTCCGGGTCGGGCGTCCGCATCGGCCTATCAAGGTGCGCCAGAAACGATTTCATCACCGCGAAACGTTCGTCCCAGGTCCGGGTCGACACGAGTCGCTCACGCAGCCGCCGAGCCCGCGATCCCCACAGGTCCTCCAGAGCGACCACACCCCGGCCCAAATCGGTGGGGGAAACACCCAACAGCGAATACGCCTGTATCGGTGATAAGCGGACCTCGACGCACTCCGCCCGCTCGCTACGAATACGCATGGCCTCCAAGGGAAGCCCGACCACGAAGCCACCGAGGGTCCGCTGTCCGGCAGCATCGTCGACGATCAGCCCGCGATCCCCCAATTCGATCACCACGGTGATCGCCGCTGCCCCGGCAACCCGAAGATCCAACCCCGCGCCACTCGCGTCGCGGTAACCGATGATTGCGGCATCCAGCGGCCCGGCATCGGCCGGACCTGCGAAATCCCAACCCATATCAGGCTCGCGGCCGAAGTCCACAGCTCCCACCCGTCCAGGCTACGGAACGGCGTGGATACCGCCATCGCTCACGCGGGTCCGTCCGCGGACGGTATCGACCGGAACCAGGAGCGGGTCAGTCCTCGTCGTGGCGGCGGAGGAGTTCGTTCACGCTGACCGAGCGGCCGTCGCCGCTGTGGTGGCGGCCTTCGTCCGAATCCGCGACTCGGCGGCGGGAGGACCGGAGTTCGGCCATCCAGTTCTCGATACTGGTGCGGTTGTCGTCCGGGTTCTCCGGCGCGCCGTTGTCCGGTGCCGCGTGGTGGGCGGCCTGGTCGGAACCCGTTGTGCCGGACAAAGTGTGGTGGTTCGTCGGCGCCGAGTGGGCGGCGCCGATCGTCGGGTCGTAGGCGCTCGCGCCGTGCTGGCCCGCGTTCGCGCCGGACGTGTCGCTGCGCGCCGGGGCGCCGTCGGACGGGATCGGTCGCGTCGCGTCGTCGGTCGACCCGGCCCGGTCCGCTGGGAACGGCACGGCTCGCGGCCGCGGGGGCTCCGTCGGCGTCGCAGCCCTGCCCGGGTTCGGATCCGGCAGGCCCGAGAGCGAACTGGCGCGCGGTCGGGTCGGATCGTGCGGGCCCGGAGTCCCCGAACGCGATGTGCCGGACGAGGCCGTATGCGCACCGGGAGTGGTGGCGCCTGGCGTACCAGGCGAATCGAACTGCGCGCCAGGGATCGCGGAGCGCGGAGCGGCCGGACCCGATTGCGCCCCCGGAGTGCCGGTGCTCGGGCTGGAAGGCGAACCGGACTGCGCCCCACGCGTTGTGGCGCCGGGCATGCTGGACTCGGCCGGGTACGCACCGACAGATCGAGGCCGCGGCTGCGCCCCGGGCGACGTGGCGCCCGGCATCGCGGGCGAACCCGACTGCGCTCCAGGCGACGTGGAACGCGGAGTGGCCGAACCTGACTGCGGCCCAGGCGTTGTGGCGCCCGGCGTGGACTCGGCCGAATGCACACCCGAAGTCCCAGCACGCGGCGTCACCGACTGCGCTCCGGGAGTCGAGACACCGGGCGCTCCGGGAGCCGTGGACCTCGGAGCCCCAGGTGCGGCCGAGTGCGCGCCGGAGGTCGTGGAACGCGGCGCCGCAGCCGAACTCCCAGCGCCCCGCGCGCGAGTCGAATCCTTGCCCTTCGCGACCGGAACCGAATCGATGCTCTGCGTAGGCGCCTCCGCCTCGATCTCCTCGATCGTCCGCACCCGCCGCGGCGTACGGGGCTGCTTGCCCTCCGACACCGCAGGCATCTGCATCGTCACGGGATCGGTGATCGGCGTGGTCTTCACCAGGTCGACGACCTCGCCCCCGCCCGGCCGCTCGTCGTCGAGAATCGGCTCGCCGAGGCCGATCTTCTCCTGGATGCGCTTCATCCAGGCCGGGGCCCACCAGCAGTCGTCACCGAGCAGCTTCATGGTGGCGGGCACCAGCAGCATGCGCAGGATGGTCGCGTCGATGAACAGCGCAGCGATCAGGCCGTAGGCGATGTACTGCATCATCACCAGATCCGAGAACGCGAACGCGCCGACGACCACGAGCAGGATCAGCGCCGCGGCGGTGATGATGCGTCCGGTGTGCGCGGTGCCCGCGCGGACCGCCTCGGTGGTGGACGCGCCCTGGGTGCGCGCCTCGACCATCCGCGAGAGCAGGAAGACCTCGTAGTCGGTGGACAGACCGTAGATCACCGCGATGATCAGCACCAGCACCGGCGACATGATCGGCTGCGGCGTGAAGTTCAGCAGGCTCGCGCCGTGACCGTCGACGAAGATCCAGGTCAGAATGCCCAGCGTGGAGCCGAGGCCGAGCGCGCTCATGAGCGCGGCCTTGATCGGCAGCACCAGCGAGCCGAAGGTCAGGAACATCAGCAGCGTGGTCACGAAGATGACCAGCGCGATCATCAACGGCATGCGGTCGAGCAGCGCGTCGATACTGTCCTTCTGGATCGTCGGCTGACCGCCGACGTAGAGCTGGACGTTGTCGGGCACGTCCATCGAGCGCAGGTACTCGATGGTCGGATCGTAGTTCTCCGAATCCTCCAGCGTGGCGCTCGTCCGGTAGACGTCGGGATCGCTGGTGGACCGGCTCGGCACCTCGAACTTGCCGGTGAGGCCGGGCGCTTCGCCGGCTTCCTTCCACACCTTGCCGACCGCGGCGCTGTCGTCGGAGACCATCACCAGCTGCACCGGATCGGTCTTCTTCAGCGGGAAGACCTCGTAGAAGTTCTCCAGCGCCACGCGGGTCTTGTTGTCCGGCGGCAGGTATCGCTCGTTGATGCCGCCGAAGGCCAGGTTCTTCACCGGGATGATGAGCAGCAGCAGGCCGATGCAGATCGGCACGGCGATCTTGAGCGGGTGCTTCATCACCCACTGCGTGGTCTTGCCCCAGAAGCCGTTCTCGACTTCCTCCGCGGTCTTGGTCTTGCGGAAGCGCTTGAGGCCGAGCATGTCCACGCGCTTGCCGAGGACGCCCAGCATCGCGGGCAGGATGGTGATCGCGGTGAGCGCGGCCAGCGAGACCGTCGCGATGGTGCCGTAGGCCACCGACTTCAGGAAGCCCTGCGGAAACAGCAGCATGCCGCCGAGGCTGGCGATGATCATGGTCGCGGAGAACACGACCGTGCGGCCCGCCGTCATCACCGAGCGCCGGACGGCCGCGCGGGTGTCGTAGCCCTCGGCCAGTTCCTCGCGGAAACGGCTGACGATGAACAGGCCGTAGTCGATGGCGAGACCGAGGCCGATCATCGAGACGACGCCGGAGACGAACGAGTTCACCTCGGTGAACTTCGTCAGGAACATGATGATGCCGTTGGCGCCGATCACCGTCAGACCGCCGACGACCAGCGGCAGGCCCGCCGCGACGAGACCGCCGAAGATGAAGAACAGCAGCACCGCGACCGCCGGGATGGCGAGGATCTCCATGCGCTTCTGGTCGGCGGCCATCGTGTCGTTGAGCGTGCCCGCGACGGCTTGCAGACCGGTGACCTGGACGTCGACGCCCGGAATGTAGAAGACGTCCTTCACTTTCCGGTAGTTGCGCACCATGTCGGTGTCGTTGTCGCCGACGATGGCGATGGAGGCGAAGGTGTACTTCTTGTCCTTCGAACCGAAGGTCAGCGGAACGCCCGGCCCGGTATCGGTCTGCCAGTAGGCGCCGTTGACCTTGGCGATCTCGCCGGGATGTTCCTTCGGCAGCCGGTTGAGGCTGTCGACGATCTTCTCCCGGAACTGCGGGTCGTCGATCGTCTTGCCCTCGGGTGCGGTGTAGAGCACGATCACGTCGCTGGTGTGATCGCGCCCGAACGCCGTGTCGGAGATGCGCGCGGCGTCCGCGGATTCCGACGTCGGGTCGTCCCATCCGCTGGAGCTGAGGTGGTGTTCCAGGCCTAGGCCGTAGCCGCCCAAAGCCAGGAGGGCCGCGCAGACCATGCCGATGACGGCCCAGCGCAGCCGGTAGACCAGATCGCCCCAGCGTGTGAACACTAAGCGACTCCTTGGGCGGGGCGAGAGGTGAGCAGCGCCGACAGCGGCCGGAACGGCTGCAGCCAAGCGCCCTCGTCGGGCAACGAATCGAGACTCACCCTTGGCAGCGGTTCACGGAACACGCCAGGGATGTCCTCTAAGTCTATGAATTCGAGCGTATCGGATGTTACGGCCCAACTCGCGTGCTCGCGGAACCCCAACACCTGAACGGGAATTCCGCGCGCGGCCAACCGTTCGAGCGGTTCGCGGAAGGCCTGGCCGTCCGCGGAGGCGACCATGATGCCGGCCAGTCCCGCGCCACGGCTGCGCATTTCGATGTGCGCGAGCATGTCCGCGTCGACATCGGAGTCCTCGTCGACCTTCGGCTTGGCGAACACGGCGTAGCCGACGTTGCGCAGCGCCTCCACCCACGGGCGCACCACGTCGGCGGTGCCGGGCGCGATGTTGGTGAAGACGGTGGCCTCGGGCTCGACCCTGGTCGAACTGCCCACCGATAGCTCGGCTGTGCGGGCTAGGAGCCAGCGGCCGAGCGCGTCGAATCGCGGGCGGTACGCGGCGGTCGGGCGACCACCGAGGATCGCGCCGAGACCCATGTCGAGATTCGGCGCGTCCCAGACGAGCAAGACCCTGCGCACGTCCGGCGCGGCGCCGCCGAGACCTTCCGTCCCGGCGCCGCCGATCTCCGCGGACACGTCGACCACCTCGTGGGCCATCTCACTGACGCTCATGCCATCGCCTCGCTGACGCTCGGCTCGGGCATGCGCGTCGCCTGCGGGAGGCTCGGCTGCACTGGGATCTCCGTGACGACTGAGCTAATGGGTCGCTCGCTGCGCTCGCTCATCATTCGATCTTGCCCCATATGAACTCGGTGATGGCGCTTCCCGCTCGATGTGCCTTGCCTTCGAACTTGGTGACGGGGCGGTCGAAGCCGATCGGAGCGGTCGCCCTGTTGTCCGCGCTGACACCGCCAGTGGCCTCGTTGAGGCCGATGAGCAGCGGTTCCGCGGCGCCGACTTCGGCGATGTGTTCCGCGTAACCCGCGTGGTCGGTCGCGACATGCAACACACCGCCCGGTCGGAGCCGGTTGGCGATGAGTGCGAGGGTGGCGGGCTGCAGCAGGCGCCGCTTGTGATGTCTCGCCTTCGGCCACGGATCGGGGAAGAACACGCGGACGCCCGTCAGCGACTGCTCAGCAATCATGTGCTCGAGCACGTCGACGGCGTCGCCGCGCAGCAGTCGGATGTTGTCGATGCCCTCGCGTTCGATGCGCTGCACCAGCTGGGCCAGACCCGGCTGGTAGACCTCGATCCCGATCAGGTTCAGGTGCGGCTCGGCCTGCGCCATCTCGGCCGTGGCAGTCCCTGTGCCACAGCCGATCTCGATGACGAGCGGGGCCTCGCGCCCGAACCAGGCGGCGGCGTCCAGCGGCGCGTCGGAGACCTCGCGGCCGATCTTCGGCCACATGCGATCCCAGGCGCCCTGCTGGTTCGGGGTCAGCGCGCCCCGGCGCGAGCGGAAGCTCGTCACCCGGGGGTACAGGCGGGAGCCGGTCGGCGATCGTCTGCCTGCTTCGAGCGGGGCCGACGCTGTGGACGGCCTGCCCGGAACCGACTCGACAGTGTGGTTGGCGGCGTCGTTCACGGCGTCCATTGTCCAGCATCCGGCGAACAGCACGGCAATCGAACCCCGGCCGCGCGGTCATCGCGAGGTCAGGCCGCGACTTCGGCGACGATCCTCGGTGCCGTCGGGGTCTCCTGCCGCAGCGGCCGCCCGAGCACGACCTTCACTGTGGTGCTCGCCATTTCCAGCAGTCCGCGCAGGCCGGTCGGGGAGGCGAGCACCGACCACACGGTGGTGTCGGAATCGCCCGTCGGCGGCTCGCCCGCCAGCCGGTCCGCGAGCCAGGCCAGGCTGATCGGGGTGGCCATCGGCAGCAGCGAGAAGTGCTCGCTGAGCCGGTCGCGCACGTAGGTGACCGACGCGCCGCCCTTCCGGTAGCGGGCGACCTGGCCGTCCACGCCGTCCATGTGGATGACCTGGTCGTGCACGGGTTGCAGCACGAGCAGCGGGCAGGTGGGGGTGGAGTTGCCGAGGCGCAGGTCGTCGAACATGTCGCGGAACGCGGGCGCGGCGAGGACCTCCGCGAGCGGGCGCCGCAGGAAGTCGTCCATCTTCTTGCCCGCGAGCGCGAGGATCGCGCCGAGCGGCGTCGAGGTCTCGGCCGTGGCGACGAAACGGTGCCCTTCGTCGGTGAGTTCCTCGTCGATCACCGCGCCGAGGGCCGGATAGAGCCTGCGCAGCGCGGCGATGACGATCGCGGGCAGACCCGCGTAGTGGCCGCCGTTGAGCCGGGCGAACACCTGCTCGGGATCGCCGACCGGCGCGCCGAGCACCGCGCCCGCGATGTTCAGCTCCGGCGCGTAGGTCGGCGCCATCTCCACCACCCAGGAGCTGGCCATGCCACCGCCGGAGTAGCCCCATACGCCGATCGGGGTGTCGACGTGCAGGCCGAGCGGTGCGAAGTTCAGCGCCGCGCGCAGGCCGTCGAGCACGCGATAACCGGGTTCGCGCGGCGCGCCGAAGTTGCCGTGCGGTCCCTCGTGGTCGGCGATCGAGACCGCCCAGCCGCGGCGCAGCGCGTTGGCGACCAGCAGCCACTCCACCTGGGTGACCGCGCCGATCGCCCGGGAACCGCGGCGCAACGCGTAGGACGGCGAACACTTCTCGGTGACCGCGTCCATGGCGGTCTGAAAGGCGAGCAGCGGACGGTCTTCGGACGGGTCGGCGCCGTCGGGCAGCAGCACGGTGGTCACCGCCACCTCGGGCGCACCATGCAGGTCGTTGCTGCGGTAGAGCAACTGCCATGCCGAAACCTGTTGCGGCACAAGGCCGAAGAGTGCGAGATCGATGGCGCGGCTACGCAGGATGGTCCCTGGCGGCCGGGAGGCGAATCCGCGCGGGGCCCGGTAGAACGGATCGGCGCTGGGTAGTAGCGGCCTGTCGCCGGGCGGCAGCGCCTGCGCGCCGCGCACCGGCCGGTGGCCGACGGCCCCCGGTTCGCTGTCGACAACACCGATGGCGTCGACGGTCATCGCAACCTCCTCGACGGGCCGTCGCGCCCGCACGAAAAGCGAAGCTGCGCACCGACAATGGTGCCGACCACCAGTGCAGAGTAAGTGACGCCCGGCATCTCTGTGAACCCTGGTAACAGGGGTCGACGGCGGCACTAGACTGCCGTCATGAGTTCACCGACCGTGTTCATCACCGGTGCGGCGGCCGGTATCGGCCGGGCGACGGCACTGCTTTTCGCTGGGCACGGGTACCACATCGGCGCCTATGACATCGACGAGGTCGGCCTCACCCGGCTCGCCGCGGACATCAACGCCGCAGGTGGCAAGGTGCGCACGGGGGTGCTGGATGTGACGAACAACACGCACTGGGCCGAGCGGCTCGCCGAGTTCGACGAGGCGACGGGCAGGCTGGACATCCTGATCAACAACGCGGGCATCCTGCGCGCGGGCCGTTTCGAATCCATCGACCTCGTGACCCACCAGGCGATCATGGACGTGAACCTGGGCGGCGTGCTGGCGGGCATGCACCACGCCTTCCCCTACCTGCGCGACACCAGGGGCGCCCAGGTGGTGAACCTCTGCTCGGCCTCGGCGATCTACGGTCAGCCCGAACTCGCCAGCTACGGCGCGACCAAGTCGGCGGTCAAAAGCCTGACGGAGGCCTTGGATCTCGAATGGTCGCGGCACGACATCCGGGTGATCGCGGTGTGGCCGCTGTTCGTGGCGACGGCGATGGTCGACGGCATGAGCACCGGGACGACCAAATCGCTCGGCGTGCGGCTGACCGCCGACGATGTGGCCGACGGCATCTGGGAGGCGACGAGCAAACGTCCGCGGCTGCCCAAGGTGCACTACGAGATCGGTACCCAGGCCAAGCTGCTCGCCGCCGCCGCGAAGTACGCCCCGAGCTGGGCGGTTCGCGGGGTCAACAAATACTTCGCGGGCGCCTGAGCGGTCGGCGCCGCCGAGCGGCGCTGTGTCTGACAGAACCGCGTATGTCTGACAGAATTGCGCGTCGACAAGGGGGTGTGAGCTATGCCGACGGCCACCGAATTCAACGGGCAGATGCGTGAACGGGGAGTGCCGACGCGCGAACAGGATCAGCTGGATCGGCTTCTCGTCGATCTGCAGTCGGTGGGTGGCCGGGCCGCCGCGATCGGTCAGCACGCCAACAGCGCCGTCAACCGCTGGCGCAGGCCACCGCGCATCCAGGTGACCGGGCGCGCGCACGCCGGCCGGACCACGGTGCTGCAAGCGCTCGCGCTGATGTCGGCGGCGGAGACCGGTCCGGTGGACGAGCCGGGCGCGTCCGACCCGGTGCTCGACGCCGACATCGTCGTGTACGTGCTCGCGGGCGCGCCGCTGCCCGCCGACCGCAGGGTGCTGGCCGAGCTGCCGCCCGAGCGCACCGTGGTGGTGCTGAACAAGGCCGACGCGATCGGCTCGCGCTGGGGCGACGCGGTGGCCGCCGCCGAGCAGTACACCAGGGAGCTGGGCATTCTCACGCTACCGGTGGTCGCCGCGCTCGCGGTGCGCACCAGGGCGGGCGCCGTCACCGATGCCGACATGGCCACGTTGCGCAGGCTCGCGGCCGACGCGGACCCCGCGCTGACGCTCTCGCCGGACCTGTTCGTCTCGCCCACCGCGGGCCCCGACGTCGCCGAACGCGAGCAGCTGCTGCACCGCTGGGAGCTCTACGGCGTCACCTGCGCGCTGAGCGCCCTGCGCCACGATCCCGAGCTGAGCCCGCACGCGATCCTGCAACTGCTGCACGCCGCCAGCGGCATCGACGCGCTGCACCGGCTGCTGCACCGCCGCTACGAACAGGTCTCCGCGTTGCGCGGCGGCGAGCTGCTCGACGAGCTGGCGCGGCTGGCCGCCCGCGCGGTGCCCGGCGAGGCGGGACCGGCGAGGGACATCCTCGAGGACTACCTCTACGGCGACGACGCGATGTGGCTGGCCTTGTGCGCAGGGCTGGCGAATCCCTCGGTCGCGCATCTCGCCGCGGGCTATCCGTCGCCCGCGCCCGCCGACGCCGACGACGCGCTGAACCGGGCCGCCCGCTGGCGCGCCGTGGTCGCGAGCGACATGCCGCCGGTGGCGCGGCGCGCGGCACTGCGGGTGCACAACGGATACATCCGACTATGGGAGCGAATGAGCAGTGCCGGACTCTGACCGACCGGATCCGGCGCCGCGGGAGCCCGCCGCGCCGGAACCGCTGTCGTCGGACGTGGAGGCGGTGATCGCGCGCTGGAACCCGCAGGGCATGGCGCTGCTGAAGGCGGTGCGCGGCGCGGGAACGGCTTCGACGGTCGCCCTGATCGGGCCCGACGACGCCAACACCACCCTCTTGCGCACCGAGCTGGCGCGTTTCGAACCCCGCATCGACCTCACCGATCCGATGACCGACGCGAACGCGGCCGTCGAATCCACCGCGCCCGCGGGCGGCGCGCCGTCGGGCGTCGCGCTGATCCTGCTCGACGCGGGCACCAGCATCGGCACCGACACCCTCGACGTGGTGCGGCGCCTGCGGTCCGACGGGACCCGGATCCTGCTCGTCATGAACGGCGTGCACGCCTACCAGGACTGGCGCACGGTGCGTTCGCACAATCTCGACCTGCTCACCGCGCAGGGCTTCGACGATCTCGACATCCTCCCGGTCTCGGCGCGCCTCGCGGTCGCCGGACGCACCGGCGGCGACGCCGGACTGATCGACCGGTCCGGGCTGACCGCGTTGCACGCCGAACTGACCGCCGCCGCGGCGGGCGCGGCGGCGTCCGGCGGCGAGCGGCTGACCGCGGTGCGCGCCCGTGTCCTCACCGACACCAGGAAACGGGTGGTCGAGCAGGTCGCCGCGCTGCGCTCGGGCGCGGAACCGGCGCGCTGGCGCGAGGAGCGCGCCACGCTGCTCGCGGGGCGCGACGGCGGCCGCGCGACGGCCATGTCGACGTTGCGCGGCCAGCTGCACCTGGCGCGGGTCGACCTGATGACCGAGGTCGGCGGACACGTCAGGGCGCTGCACACCGCCGCCCGCACCGAGCTGGACCGGCTGCGCCCCGCCGAACTCGGCGACTACCCCGACCGGCTGCAACAGTCCGTGACCGAGCTGACCGGCGCGGTGGACGCGAGCATCGAGCACCGGCTCGCCGAGCTCGCGCACCGGCTGGACGGCGCCGGCCGCGCGGACCGCACGCCGCCGCACCGCAGGCGCGACCCGGCGCCGCGGGTCGGCCCCGACCCGGAGCCGAGGCACCGGGGTGTCGAAGATCACCTCATGATCGCGCTGGGCGCTTCGGCGGGCGTCGGCCTCGGCAGGCTGCTCGTCGCCCCGCTGTCGCTGGTCCCGGCGTTGGATGTGGCGAGCATCCCGGTCACCTTGCTGCTCGGCGCGCTCGTCGCATGGTGGGTGGTGCGGGCGCGGCGGCAGGTCGCCGACCGCGCGCACGTCCGGCAGTGGGTCGCCGACGCGCTCGTCAACGTAAAAGCCCAGCTAGAGCAGCGGGTGGCGACCGCGCTGGTGGAAGCGGAGACGGAACTGGCCGATCGCGTGGTGCGCGCGAGCGCCGCGCGGATGGTGGAGACCGATCGTCGGGTGGCCGAACTCGAGGCGCGGATTCGGCGCGCCGCGGCCGAGCAGCCGGGCCAGCTGGCGGCATGTGAACGCGATATCGCCATCCTCGATCGGCACATCGTGCCTGTTGAATAGGCAACCGAATGGGTAGTTAGTTAGGAACCCGATTCCGTACCGATCGTCACATCGCGTTAACCTCTAAGCAGGAACCTGGGCGTCCGCTTCGTCCTCGTCCGCCGTCCAGCCGGGGCGCGCTTTCGACTGGTCGTAGCGGGTTGCCTTCCCGCCAACGGTGGCACTCGGTGTGTTCGCGCTGGTCATGGGCCTTGGGCCAGGCGGCGAAGCATCGAAACCGCCGCCCATCTCAGGAGAGTTTTCATGACCTCAGCGACCATTCCTGGTCTTCGTGGATCCGACGGCCAGGCGCCGACCGAGCACAGCGAACTACTCGCCTGGGTACAAGAAGTCGCCGAACTCACTCAGCCGGACCGTGTGGTCTGGGCGGACGGTTCCGATGAGGAGTGGGATCGGCTGACCAACCAGCTCGTGGCCGCGGGCACCTTCAAGAAGCTGGACGAGAAGAAGAAGCCGAACTCCTTCCTCGCCCTCTCCGACCCGACGGACGTGGCCAGGGTCGAGTCCCGCACCTACATCTGTTCCAAGACCGAGGCCGACGCCGGCCCGACCAACAACTGGGTCGACCCGACCGAGATGCGCGCCACCATGACCGAGCTGTACCGCGGCTCGATGAAGGGCCGCACCATGTACGTGGTGCCGTTCTGCATGGGCCCGCTCGGTGCCGAGGACCCCAAGCTGGGCGTGGAGCTCACCGACTCCGAGTACGTCGTCGTCTCGATGCGCGTGATGACCCGCATGGGCACCGCCGCGCTGGAGAAGCTCGGCACCGACAAGCCGTTCGTGAAGGCGCTGCACTCCGTCGGCGCGCCGCTGGCCGAGGGCCAGGAAGACGTGCCGTGGCCGTGCAACGACACGAAGTACATCACCCACTTCCCCGAGGACCGCGAGATCTGGTCCTACGGCTCCGGCTACGGCGGCAACGCGCTGCTCGGCAAGAAGTGCTACTCGCTGCGCATCGCCTCGGCCATGGCGCACGACGAGGGCTGGCTGGCCGAGCACATGCTGATCCTCAAGCTGATCTCCCCGGAGAACAAGGCCTACTACATCGCCGCGGCGTTCCCCAGCGCCTGCGGTAAGACCAACCTCGCGATGATCCAGCCGACCGTTCCCGGCTGGCGCGCGGAGACCCTCGGCGATGACATCGCCTGGATGCGTTTCGGCAAGGACGGCCGCCTGTACGCGGTCAACCCGGAGTTCGGCTTCTTCGGCGTCGCGCCCGGCACCAACCACCAGTCGAACCCGAACGCGATGGCGACCATCGAGGCGGGCAACACCGTCTACACCAACGTCGCGCTCACCGACCACAACGACGTCTGGTGGGAGGGTCTCGAGGGCGAGCCCGATCACCTGATCGACTGGAAGGGCAACGACTGGTACCTCCGCGAGACGGAGACGCTGGCCGCCCACCCGAACTCGCGCTACTGCACCCCGATGTCGCAGTGCCCGATCCTGGCCCCCGAGTGGGACGACCCGCAGGGTGTGCCGATCTCGGCGATCCTGTTCGGCGGCCGCCGCAAGACCACCGTTCCGCTGGTCACCGAGTCCTTCGACTGGCAGCACGGCGTCTTCATGGGCGCGACGCTCTCCTCCGAGCAGACCGCCGCGGCCGAGGGCAAGGTCGGCACCGTGCGCCGCGACCCGATGGCCATGCTGCCGTTCATGGGCTACCACGTGGGCGACTACCTGGGCCACTGGATCAACGTCGGCAAGAACGCCGATGCGGCCAAGCTGCCGAAGATCTTCTACGTCAACTGGTTCCGTCGCGGCGCCGACGGCCGCTTCCTGTGGCCCGGCTTCGGTGAGAACTCCCGCGTGCTGGAGTGGATCATCGGCCGCATCGAGGGTTCCGCGCAGGCCGAGGAGACCCCCATCGGCCACGTGCCGACCGCGGCGCAGCTGGATCTGGAGGGCCTGGATGTGGATCCGGCCGACGTCGACGAGGCGCTCGCGGTGAGCGCCGAGGAGTGGCGCAAGGAGATCCCGCTGATCGAGGAGTGGTTCGAGTTCGTCGGCGACAAGCTGCCTTCGGGCGTGCGCGACGAGTTCGAGGCGCTGAAGCAGCGCCTGGGCTGATTCTCTTACGCGATCGCCCGCACCGGCTTTCGGTGCGGGCGATCGCGTGTCAGTGGCCGTATGCGGCGTGCGGTGATCCGCGAAGCTACTCGGGGAAGGGCGCCAGCCGGATCAATGGCGCGAATTGGGCTGTGGAGAGCAGCCATCGGGCGCGGCCGTCGGGGACGGCGGCCGCTTCGGCGCGCAGGGCGGCGATCATGTGCCGCTTGAAGTCGTGGCGGGGGTGGCGCAGCAGCAGTTCGGCCACCCAGTCCGGCGCCAGGTCGGCCATGCGCAGGCCCAGCACGTCCACGCCCGCGCCCGCGGAGACGAAGCCGAGGTCGTCCGGCCGATCGGCGACGCCGATGGTCAGATGGGCGGCGATGGCTGCGCCGATGGTGTGCGCCTGTTCGGGTGTCGCACCGGCGCCTTCGGCGAACTCGACCGCGCGCTCCGCGCCCGTGACCGCGAAACACCTTCCCGGCGTTGGGTGTTCGAGATTCAGATCGTGCAGCAGGCACGAGACGTAGGCCAGTTCGTCGTCGTAGCGGACGCCGTCGAGTTCGGCGAGCGCGCGTCCGAAGAAGTAGCTCCGGTAGGAGTGTTCGAGGACGTGCGGCGTAAGGCGTTCGCGCGCTTCGTTTTCCGCGGCGCGTGCCAGCCGGGAGTCGGGGAGTCGCAGGTCGGTGAAATCGACGCGGCCCGCGCCGCGGCGGCCGATGGCGAGCCGGACCTGCCCGGCCACGATGCCCGGCAGCGCTGTGACCAGCTTGCCGGTGAGCTGTCTGCGCTGGCGGCCGGTCAGTGCGCCACCGGTTTCCGTGGCCCATGTCCAGTCCATGCCCGCGGGCGCTCGGTTGTCTTGTGCTGGCGCGACCACGCCGACCTCCTCCATCTCGGTGGTTCTCAGTGAACCGGTCACCCGCGGCTCGGGCCAGTGGCGTGAATGACAGCAATGCTCCGATTCATGCCAAACTGAGGGCGTGAAACAGGTGGTCGCCCTCGCCTTGGACGGCGTCATGACCTACGACCTGGCCTGCGCGGTCCAGGCGTTCCGGCACGGGCCCGACAAGACCGGGGAGGGCCGCGGCTTCGAGATGCGGACCTGCGGTATCCGACCGGGGCCGGTGTGGACGCCCAACGGCTTCGACCTGCGCGTCGATTACGGCTTGGAACTGCTCGACGAGGCCGAGATCGTGGTCGTCCCGGGGATCGGTCTGCCCACCCTGCCGCCGCCGCCCGAGGTGGTCGACGCGCTGCGGGCGGCGGCCGAGCGGGGCGCGACCATGGTGAGCATCTGCGTCGGCGCCTTCGTGCTCGCCAGGGCCGGTCTGCTGGACGGGCGGCCCGCCACCACGCACTGGGCGTATTGCGCGGAGTTCGCCGAGCTGTTCCCTGCGGTCCGGCTCGACCCCGGCGCGCTGTACGTCGACGACGGCGACGTGCTCACCTCCGCCGGTCTCTCCGCGGGCCTCGACCTGTGCCTGCACCTGGTGCGCCGCGAACTCGGCGCGGGCTTCGCGGCCGAACTCGCGCGCTGGAACGTGACACCGCCGCACCGGGAAGGTGGTCAGGCGCAATACATTCCGGACGCGCTGGGACGTTCCGGCGACGGCGCGTCCGGGCTTGCCGCGACCATGGCCTGGGCCGCCGCGAATCCCGCTGTGGCTCCGGATGTTTCGGCGCTGGCTCGGCACGCCCTGATGAGCGAGCGGACGTTCATCCGGCGTTTCAAGGCCGAGGTGGGCGCGACGCCGCGGCGCTGGCTGGAGGCGCAGCGCACCGCGCGGGCGCGCGAGTTGCTGGAGACCACCGACCTGCCGGTGGAAGTCGTTGCGGCGCAAGCGGGTTTCGGCAGCGTCACGGCATTGCGCACGCATCTGCGCGCCGCCACCGGTGCGACGCCCGCCGGATATCGCCGATCGCTGCGCCGCTGACCGCCCGCCCCACCCGGCTGCGGGAGGTTTGCCGACGCTGACCTATCCTGACCTTCGATATCGGCTTCACAACCGATCGGCGCGCCGATGCTCGAGCGAGCCGAACGGAGGAACTACTTCCCTATCGCCGTCGCGGCCCAGGCGCCCCGGGCGAGCGGCGCACAGACGCGTGAGAGGTGGTTGGAGCAATGACCGATCTGGAGTGGGACGCGTCCGAAGCCCCGTTGGTGACCGGCGTCGAGTTGGCGGCGGCGAGCACGCCCCTTCGCCGCGCCGCGGGACGGCTGGAGCAGGCGCTGCCGCCCGGCTGGCGGGTCGAGGTCGTCGACGCGCCGAAGCGACCGGACCGACACGACACGGCGGCGTTGCGGGTCGTGATGCCCGACGACTGACCGGGGGCGAGCCGAGTTGCCCGCCCCCGCCATGAATCGGATGTCTACCCGGTCCAGCCGAGCGGCATCAGCAGCGACTTCTGCTCGCAGAACGAGTCGAGTCCCTCGGGACCGTTCTCGCGGCCGAGGCCGGAGTTCTTGTAGCCGCCGAACGGCGAGGTCGGATCGAAGGCGTACCAGTTGATCGCGTAGGTTCCGGTGCGCACCCGCGCCGCGATCTCGGCGCCGTGCTCGATGTCGGTGGTCCACACCGAACCGGCCAGGCCGTAGGCCGAATCGTTGGCGATGGCGACCGCCTCGTCCTCGGTCTCGTACGGAATCACCGAGAGCACCGGGCCGAAGATCTCCTCCTGCGCGATGGTCGACTTGTTGTCGACGTCGGCGAAGATCGTCGGTTCGACGAACCAGCCGCGATCCAGGTCGGCGGGCCGTCCGCCACCGAGCACCAGCCGCGCGCCCTCGGCCTTGCCCTTGGCGATGTAGCCCTCGACGCGTTCGCGCTGGCGCTCGGAGATGAGCGGGCCGAACTGGACGGACGGGTCGGTGGGGTCGCCGGTCTTCTGGGTGCGCACGTGTTCGACGAGCGCGTCGAGGATCTCGTCGTAGCGGCTGCGCGGGGCGAGGATCCTGGTCTGCGCGACGCAGCCCTGGCCGCTGTTCATCAGACCCGAGAACGCCAGCACCGGGATGCTCGCCGCGATGTCCATGTCCGGCAAGAGGATCGCCGCCGACTTGCCGCCGAGTTCCAGCGAGACGCTCTTGAGCTGCCCGGTGGCGATGGCGCCGATCTTGCGGCCGACCGCGGTGCTTCCGGTGAAGGTGAGCTTGTCGACCCCGGGGTGCGAGACCAGGTACTCGGCGACCTCGGCATCCGCAGGCAGCACCGAGAGCACGCCTTCGGGCAGACCGGCCTCGGTGAAGATGTCGGCGACCATGTTGGCGGTCAGCGGGGTGAGCGGCGCGGGCTTGAGCACCACCGTGCATCCCGCGAGCAGGGCGGGGGCGAGCTTGTTGACCGCGAGGAACAGCGGCACGTTCCACGCGGTGACCGCCGCGACGACGCCGCGCGGTTCGCGCGTGACCCGCGTGGTGCCGAAGCCGCCGACGCGCGTCTCCTGCCACGGAAACGTGTGCGCCAGTGCGGCATACGCGTCCAATGCCGCGGTGGCCGGTATCTGGTTGAGCGTCATGGCGATCATCTGCGGCGCACCCATCTCCGCGGTGAGCGTCGCGAGCAGATCGGCCGAACGCTGCTCGATCAGGCGCGCGGCCCTGGTGAGCACCGCGGCGCGCTCGAGCGGCGGAGTCGTGGGCCACGGGCCGTGGTCGAAGGCGTGGCGCGCGGCGGCGACGGCGGCGTCGACGTCGGCCCGCTCCACCACGGGGACGCTGCCCACCGGCTCGACCGTGGTCGGTGAGATGACCTGAAGGCGTTCGGTGCCCGCTGGCGCGGTCCAGCGGCCGCCGATGAACAAGCTGTCGTAATGCATGAGAACACGTTACAATTTTGTCGCCCGCTTGTCTGTAACCTGTTTCAGTTTTCTCTCCGCGCACCCATCTGACCTGGACGAATTCCAACCTTTCGGTTCGCTTTCCCCGAGAACGCACTATTGCGTTCTGTTGCTGGACAGTGGATGCTGTAGCTACTCACCAGCTCCCTCCCGCGTTTTCCGGCCGAACCGGCTTCGGCCGAACAGGCATTGATCCGAGACCGTAATTGGGGTGAACGTGTCATGGCGGTGCAAGTGATCGGCCGGTCGTTGATGACCAGCGATCAGACCGAACACCAGGCGAAGAGCGTCGGCTCGGGCGGTTGGGTGGTGTCCTTCCTACCTGGGCGCACGCTGACGATCGAGCAGGCCACGGCGGCGATGCAAGCCGCAGAGGCGGTCGCCGTCGTCGGGCTCCTCGCCGATCAGGTCGGCCTGACCGCGCTGGAGACGGTCGGGCTGGCCATTCAGGAATCGCCGTGGGAGCAGGACTCCACGGGCGTCCGCCGTTGGCGCCGCGGTTGGCTCGCGCGGCAGTAGCCGGTCAGGCCGATTTCGTCGCGACAACCACGAGGTTGCTGACGGCCAGCTCGCGCACCGCGGGCACGCGCACCAGCCACCAGGCCCAACGCGGGTGGTAGCGCGGGAAGATCGTGTGCACGTCGGCCGAAGTTGTTGCGGCCCAGCGCAATCCCTCGGAAGCGCGGACCGCGAACAGCGACTCGCCGTACCGGTTCTTCGGTTCCTTGCCCTGCTTGCGGCGGTACCGGCGCGCGGCGTACTCGCCGCCGAGGTAGTGCCACGGTCCGGTCTCGTGCCCGCCGAACGGGCCTAGCCAGACCGTGTAGGAGAGCACGATCAGTCCGCCGGGGCGGGTCACCCTGACCATCTCGTCGGCCATCGCCCATGGCTGCGGGACGTGCTCGGCGACGTTCGAGGAGAAGCAGATGTCGACGGCGTTGTCGCGGAAGGGCAACGCCATGCCGGAGCCGCGCACGGCGCCGGGGACGGAAAGGCCTGCGGCGTGCATCTCCGAGGGGTCCGGTTCGACGGGAATGTAGCGGGCACCGGTCTTGGCGAATTCGTCCGCGAAATAGCCGGGGCCGCCGCCGACGTCCAGGATCGTGGTGCCCGCGAGGTCGGCTCCGGCGATGTCGGCGTAGAAATCGCCGATCATCTCGGCGGTGTCGGTGGCGAGGCCGCCGTAGAAGCGCGCCGGGTCGGTCTGTTCGAAGCGGAAGCTGCCGAGTAGTCGCAGCGACCGGCGCAGCGTCGCGCGTCGCGCGAATCGGGGCGCGTCGGACGGTGTGATTTCGGCTCTCAGCACGGCGCCGAGTTTCGCACAGGGGGTCGGGAGCGCGGTGTGTGGGTTTGTCCGGAAGGCGGCCCGGCGCCGCGCGCACCGGACCGCCGCTTCGGGGGCGGTCAGCCGACGCCGCTGCTAGCGCCACGTCGGCGCTGCCGGACGAAGTCCGTCATCAGCCGCGCATGGCCGGAGCGAAGGCGGAGGTACGCCTTCCGGTCGAGGTGGACGACGTGATCAGCGCCAGGATCATGCCGAGCAGACCGTCGAGGTCGCCGCCGTTTCCGGTGCCGCCGCCGGTCCTCGTCCGTGCCATTTTCATGGTGTTCTCCTCATCGTGATGGCCGGTCAGCCTTCGACCGGCCTTGCCCTGAAAATCGGGGGTGGCGGGAGGGTATCCGCATCCGGCTGTGAAATGAGGATGTTTCAGACAAATTCGTGAAAATCGCTTCGAATCGGCGGTGACGTGCCAGGATGAGCGGATAGGGCCCTTGACCGATGACCTTGTGCGTCCCTTCGCATGCGCTCCGGCGGTGCGCGGACTATTACCGGACTTCGCACGCCTGTGCCCGTTATTGTGTAGCCCGATGTCCGTCGACCCCCGGCGAGACCCACCGACCGAGAGAAGCTCCACCGTGCGCGAAGTCCTCCTGCTCTGCTGGCGTGACACCGGGCACCCGCAGGGCGGCGGTAGCGAGCGGTACCTGGAACAGGTCGGCGCGCAGCTCGCCGCACGCGGGGTCAAGGTCACGCTGCGCACCGCTCGCTATCCGGGTGCGCCGAAGCGGGAACACATCGACGGCATCGACATCAGCCGCGGCGGCGGACGCTACACCGTCTACCCGCGCGCCCTGGCCGCCATCGTCCTCGGCAGACTCGGCATCGGACCGCTGCGCGGGGTGCGGCCCGACGCGGTGATCGACACCCAGAACGGCATTCCGTTCTTCGCGGCCGCCGCGACCAAGGCGCCCTCGGTGGTGCTCGTGCACCACGGGCACCGAGAGCAGTGGCCGGTCGCCGGTCGGCTGGTCGGGCGGATCGGCTGGTGGATCGAATCGCGACTATCCCCGCGGGTGCACCGCGAGAACCAGTACCTGACCGTGTCGCTGCCCTCGGCGGAAGAGCTGGCCACCCTCGGTGTGGACCGCTCGCGCATCGCGGTGGTTCGTAACGGGGCTGAACCCGTTCCCGCCGACGTTCCGACCGGCGCCGCGGCGACCCGCACGTCCGAACCGCGCGTTGTGGTGCTGTCGCGGCTCGTGCCGCACAAGCAGATCGAAGACGCGCTCACCGCCGTCGCCCGGCTGCGCGACCGGATCCCCGGCCTGCACCTCGACGTCGTCGGCGGTGGCTGGTGGGCCGAGAACCTCCAGGCCACCGCTCATGAGCTGGCCATCGACGACGCCGTCACCTTCCACGGACACGTCGACGAACGGCGCAAACACGAACTGCTCGCCCGCGCCTGGGTGCACGTGCTGCCCTCCCGCAAGGAAGGCTGGGGACTGGCCGTCATCGAGGCCGCCCAGCACGGCGTCCCGACCGTCGGCTACCGCAGCTCCCGCGGACTCACCGACTCCATCGTCGACGGCGTCACCGGCCTGCTCGTCGACGACGTCGCCCAGCTCACCACCGCCGTCGGCGACCTGCTGGAGGATTCCGCGGCGCGCGGCGTGATGGGGGAGAAGGCGCGCGCCAGGGCAAGGGAGTTCTCCTGGGAGCAGACCGGGAACGGTGTGTACGAGGTGCTCGCGGCGGTGTCGCGCGGCGGGCATGTGTCGGGATTGGTTGCGGCGCCAGCGGATTGAGATTCGCCGCACGGCATCGCGCGATAAGCACGTTCAGCGTTGGCGGCTGCTAAGTCTCGGCGCGGGACGCCCGTCGAGCGACAAGGGCGAGTGCCGGGCCGCCGATCACTAGTACCGCCCAAAGAAGGTGTGCGGCGATCGCGATTTCGCGGTGGTTCTGGGTCGAAGCGGTGATTTCCGGCCCCGGGACTTGGTAAAGGGCGAGCTGGTCGTCGGTGTAGATCGGGTCCAATTGGGCGAGTGCGGTTTTCGATTCGCCGAGCGGGCCGGGGGTGGTGCGCTCGACCAAGACCCATTCGACGCCGAGTCTTGCCAAGTCCTGGGCCGAACCACCTTGTAGGAGCAAGGTTTCCACGTCGCGGGCGCGAGTGCCTTCGCCGGAGACCGTGCGGCCGCGGACCGGGAGCTCGCCGGTTTGCAGCACGTCGTTGGGCAGCATGCGGGGCGCCGGATCGAGGACGGGAGCGGTGCCGGAGTAGGGAAATTTGCGGAACATGCCGCCGGGAAGGACTGCGATGTCGCCGGGGGTGGTGATGAGTTGAGCGACGTTGTGCCAGGCGGGGGGATAGTGCACGGGGCGGAGGGCGTTGCCGATGCCCCAGGTGAGGTCGAACAGGGGGAGGATGAGGAACACGATGAATGCCGTTGCGGTCACGAAGGTTCCGCCTTTGGCAGCGCCTTCGTCGTGCAGTGACCGCCGGGCCGAATAGGTCACCTCCGGAGCCGGCGTCAGGGGTTCTTCGCTGCCATCGGCTGCGTTCGTCACCGCCGAGGGCGACCCCATCATGGCCTGCGCTGTGCCGTGTCCAACTGCTTCAGCGAATTCGGTTACGGCAGATGAAGCTTCGCGCTTCTCCTCGGCGGCACTCTCCGTTCGGCGAAGGAGTGCGGTGAGCGCGGTGCAGCCCGCTGCCGCGCACAGGGCGTAGGCGGGCACGGCGAGCGCGACGTACTTCTGCGTGTCCCGAAGCAGTCCGGCCCCGGGCACATTCACCACCAACCACTCCATCGCCGCCATCCCCCAGCCGGTCGCGGCGAGCGCGGGCAGCACGACGGCCGCGGCGGCCAGCGCCAGCAGGGCGCGACGAATGCGCAGGCTCTCGGGCCCGCCGGTCTCGGCGGTGGCGACCGCACGGAGGCCGGTGACGACGATCGCCAGGAGCAGCACGGTGGCGAGCAGTGCCAGCGGCGTGGTGCGCGAATCCGGCACGGCCTCGCCGTTCCAGATGCCGCCGAGACCGGCCAGCGAACCCAGCGTGCCGAGCCCGGGTTCGGCACGCGCGGCGAAGGCTGGAATGCCCGCGGGATCGGAGGGCTCCGCGCCCGCGCCGGACAGCGCCGTCGCGGTCAACCAGGGAGCGGACGCGGCCACCAAGAGGACGAGCGTGCCGAGGAGATGCCGACGGTGCACCGTCACCAGCGCGGTCACGCCCGCGAGCAGCGCTCCGGTCGGCGTCAGCCCGGCCGCCGCGAAACACCCGGCCAGTCCCGCCCACGCGCCGACCGTCGCCGCGTCGGGTCGCCATCGCCCGCCGGGGTGCTGGGCCGCGAGCCGCAGCCGATAGGCAGCCAGCGCCGTCCACGGCAGCGCCGCGTACCCCGCGATCAGACTCCAGTGCCCCTGCAAGAGCCGCTCGGCCACGTACGGATTCCACAGCGCCACCGTCACCGCGACCAGTTGTGCGGGAAGCGGCGCGCGCAGCAACTCCCGCACCAGCACCGCCGCCCCATACCCGGCGGCCCACAGCGCGAGAACAAGAATGGCCTTCACGACCAACCCGCCGTCCACGAGCGGCGACACGGTCGCCAGCAGCGCGTCCTGCGGAACGGCCCGCGGCGCGGAATCCCCCAGCCCCAGCGCCGACTCGGTGAGATACGACCGCGGCGTACTCACTGCATCCCGTAACAGCAGATACCCGGGCCCGAACAGCGGCCCCATCATCACGCCCACGAGCACCGCGCAGAACCCGCCCGCGATCACCCGCGCACGCAGTCCCGTACCGCCGTCACTCACGACCCAGAACCCTACGACGCCCACCCGAGCCCGTCCCGTCGGCACCGTGCCGCGCCGCGCGGGACCACTCGACCGCGCTTGCCTGAGCGCCACAGCCCGGGCCAGCCATCAGGCCGGGGCTGCCCCCGAGAGCTGTTCGGCACACCCGCCCGGGGCCACCGAGTGCAGCGCGGGCTGCGGTCAGCGCTGCGGCACGGCCTATGGGAGTGGGGTGCGGGCCGCTCTCACCAGGGTCGCGCGCGCGTGTTTCGGATTGGGTGGGACGATTGCGGGATGTCTGTGGTTCGTCGTCCTCCTGTGGTGGCGGATCTGACGTTGGTTACGGCGGGAGCGATGACCGCCAACGTCGCCGGTTACCTGCTGCAACTGTTGGCCGGGCGGTGGCTCGGCGTCACCGGGTACAGCGAGTTCGCGAGTCTGCTGGCGGTGCAACTGCTGTGCGCGGTGCCGGCGCTTGCTTTGCAGAACGTGGTGGCGCGCGAGCGGGTGCGGGGGGCCGAGGTGTCGGCGCTGCGCGGTCTGCAGTGGCGGTGCGCGCTGATCGTCGCGGTGGTGGCGGCCTTGTTGGTCCCCGTGGTGACGGTCGCCCTGGATGTGGGTGTGGTGGCGTGCGCCGGTGCGCTGGTCGCCGCGCCCGCGCTGGTGCTGCTCTCCGGTGAGCAGGGAATCCTGCAGGGCGGGAGGCGCTTCCGTGAGCTCGCGGTGGTCCTGGGTTCGGCGGGTGTGGCGCGGGTGGCGCCCGCGCTGGTCGTGCTCGCGCTCGGCGGCGGGGCCGGGGCGGCCTTGTGGGCGGCGGCGCTCGGGCTGGTCGCGGCGGCGATCTTCGCGCGTGTGCTGGCAGGTGCGCAGACGGCGGAGAGTGAACCCGGCGAACACACCGTCGGCGTGCTCCCGGTGCTGCGGGCCGCGCAGGTGCAGGCCGCGCTGATGGCGCTGTCCTCGGCCGACCTGATCGTGGTGCGGATGGTCCTCGACGAGGTCGACGCCAGCCGCTACGCCCTCGGCGCCATCGCCACCAAGATCGCGTTCTGGCTGCCGCAGGCGGTGGGCGTCGTCCTCTATCCGCGGATGGCCCAGCCGACCCACTCCGCGCGCGCCATCCGCGACGCGCTCGCCGTCCTCTCCGCCATCGGCATCGTCGCGGTGCTCTGCGCAGCACTCGCCGCCCCGATCGCCCCGCTGCTCGCGGGCCAGGACTACGCGCCGATCCAAGGCCTCCTGTGGCTGTTCGCCATGCACGGCGCCATCCTGGCGGTGCTTCAGGGCGCCATGCTCTCCGCGATCGCCGTCGACCGCACCGCCCTGGCCGCCGTCACCTGGCTCGGCCTCGCCGTCGAGGTCACTCTCATGGTCTCCTTCGCCCGCTCGGTCCCGTCGCTCATCGTCACCGCAGTCTCCGTCGCCGCCGCGACCACCCTCGTGGTCGCCGTAGTCGTCCTGCGCACCGCCGACCACACCCAGCCCGCCGAACCCCAACCGGCGACGGACTGACCCACGCCGAACGCACGGTAATCCCGAGTACAGGGCGTTCGCCGGAGGATGGATCTCGGGGCGCACCGGTGAATTTCGCGCGGATCCGGCGTCAATGTCTCTGGATATACCGAACGAGATGATCATGCGCCTGCCCCATGGTGGCCGCCGGGTGATCTCGTCGACGCAGAGAGGAATCCACGCATGACGAGACCGTTTCGATTCGGGGTGGTCGCTCCGCTCAGAACGGACCTGCCGACGTGGCGAGATCGCGTGCGCCGCATCGCCGACAGCGGCTACTCGACGCTGCTGGTGCCCGACTTCCCGCAGATGCAACCGGCGCCCGGTCCCATGCTGGCCACCGTCGCGGCCCTGACCGATCTGCGCGTGGGCACCTGGGTCTACGCCTCCCCCTTCCGGCCGCCCTGGCTGACGGCGTGGGAAGCGCACTCGCTGTCGCTGCTGACCGAGGGCCGCTTCGAAATGGGTATCGGCACCGGCAGACCGGGAATCGAGGACGAGCTGCGCGACAAGGGACTGCCCGCCGTACCTCCGCCGAACGAACGGCTGGCCCAGATACGTGAGACCGTCGAGACGCTGCGAGATCTCGACGGCCCCGACCGTCACACGCCCGTGGCGATGGCCGTATTCGGTCCGAAGGCCCGGGCGCTGGCGGCCGAGGTCGCGGACACGGTCACCTTCGCGCTGGGGGATCAGCCGCGCGGCGAGGTCGAGCTGCTGGCACGCGACTTCCGCACCAACGGGGACATCGAGCTCGCACTCGCCGTGCCGGTCATCGGTGACTCTGTCGCGCCGCACATGGCGCACCCCAGCACGAACCCGGCTGCGCTTCGCGCGGCGGACGCACTGACCGTACTTCCGGATGATCCGGCGGCCGCCGCCGAGGAAATCCAGCGGCGACGGGAGGAGATCGGCTTCTCCTATTTCGTCTTCGGCGCCGATTTCGCCGAGAGGTTCGCTCCGGTCGTAGCCGAGCTCGCCGGACGGTAGCCGGACAACTCCGCACAAACGAAAACGGCTCCCCAACCTGGCCGGGGAGCCGTTCTCAGAACTCGCTGAACCTCAGAGGTTCTTCTTCACATTGATCTGCTCGGTCGGAGCGTCGTCCGCACCGCGCGGCGCGGTGCCACGCGAGGGAGCGGCCGAACCGCTCGGCGGCAGGTTGCCACCGCGGACCGGGCGGGCCGGAGCGGGCGCGTTGCCGCCGCGAACACCCAGGATCACGCCGACGATCGCCAGGATCACGCCGAGCACACCGAGCACGATCGGCATGATGCGGCCGTACAGCGAGAGACGGTCGATGTTGTCCTGGGCCACCGCCATCTGCGACTCGACGGTGTTCTCGTCGAAGACGATGTTCGACTTCAGCGCGGTGACGTCCGGCTTGTCGCCGCTGCGCGCGTAGAACAGGTGCAGCTGCTCGCCGCCCTTGATGACGGTGCCGGTCTGCGGCTCGACCCACAGGTCACGAGTGTTGGTGTAGAAGCGGGTCATGGTGACCGGCTCTTCACCTTCGAGGCCCCACTTGGCGGCGGGCAGCGAGAGGCGGTTGGTCGGCGCCTGCGCGACGTCCCACAGGTTGGTGACCGGGATGGTCTGCCGGAAGTGGTAGACCTTCATGCTGTTGATCTCGGTCTCTTCGACGAAGTCGATGTCGAAGGTCGCGCGCGCGTTCAGGTCGAAGTACGGGTACGACTTCTTCTCGGTGCCGATCGGGAAGCGGTACTGCAGACCGGTGTGCTGCACGGGATCGGCGATGCTCTCGCCTTCCTTGTTGACCGTGGTCGCGATGGAGCCGTTGGGCTCCTTGTCGACCGGCATGCCGGTCTTGCGGTCGATGGTCACCCGGTCGACGACGGCGGTGAGCAGGCCGGTGTCGCCCTGTTTGTCGATGCGCCGCAGGGTCTGACCTGCCTGGATCGTCATCTCCGTGGCGTCGGAAGGCTCTTCGACCGTGACGAACCGCTGAGAGATCAGCGGAACGTTGGAGTCCACCTTGGCCGCGCCTTCGGGCGCGGTCAGCGACCTGGAGTCGAGCACGAGGCTCTCCGAGCCCTGCTGACTGTTCGCGATGGTGGTGATCTCGAGGTCGAGAGGAGTCTTGGCCAGTTTGTCGACGGTGTACGTCGGGATCATCAGCGCCATCACGATGAGCAACGCGCCGAGACCCACGAGCAGGCAGGCCACCGTCCTTCTGGTACCGGCACTCAGTGCCATGCAAACACTCCTCGTCGTAGAACACAGGTCGGTGCGTAGTACTGCGGGCAGTCCGCGGCACTTCGTGAGCCCCGACACTAACAGTCCTTTGGCGTACCATGCGGTGCCGAGGCCGGAATCCGACCAGAAATCGCCCGAGTTTAGCGCGAAAAGTGAAACGAGTAGTTCTCACCTGGAAAAATTCCCCGGCAGACTGGAGCTAGATGACCGCCACCCTCGCCGCCCGAAACGCGGCCGCGAACCCGGCGCGGACGCGCGGCTTCGTGCCCGCGCTGGAAGGTATGCGCGGCATGGCGGCGCTGGGCGTGTTGCTCACGCACGTCGCCTTCCAGACCGGTGCGACGGGAATGCCGGTGCTCGGCCGGATCTGGGAACGCTTCGACATGGCCGTCGCGGTGTTCTTCGCGCTCTCCGGATTCCTGCTGTGGCGCCCGCACGCGACGGCGGCCCGCGACCTCGGCGCGGCCCCGTCGGTGGGCTACTACCTGCGACATCGCGCCGCGCGCATTCTGCCCGCCTACTGGGCGGTGGTCTGCTTCGTGCTGATTCTGCTGCCGAGCGCCGCCGATACCGCGGGCTGGCGGGTGTGGGCGTCCAATCTGGCGTTGACGCAGGTCTTCGTGCCGCTGACGCTGACCGATGGGCTCACCCAGATGTGGAGTCTCTCGGTCGAGGTGGCGTTCTATCTGGTGCTTCCGCTGTTGGCGTTCGCGCTCGTCCGGTTGCGTGGGAAGTCGGCGCGCTGGCGAGCGCCGGCGGTGCTGGCATTGGCGCTGGTGAGCCTGAGTTGGAACTTCCTGCCGGTGCCGACTCCGGACGCGATCCACGCCGACAACTGGCTGCCCGCGTATCTGCCGTGGTTCGCGGCGGGCATGCTGCTCGCGGAGCTCGTCGACGATGTTCATCCGCTATCAATCTGGCGGCGTATCGGCGGAAACCAGCTGCTGATGTGGACCGTCGCGCTGATCGCCTTCCTGCTCTCGTCCACCGATTTCGGCGGACCCGCGGGACTGACCCGCGCCGAACCGTGGCAGTACGCCGCGAAGATGGCCCTCGGCGCGATCATCGGCTTCGGCCTGCTCGCGCCGCTGGTTCTCGGCGACCGGAAACATCGCTGGCTGGAATCCTCCGTCGCGGCGACCCTGGGCCGCTGGTCCTACGGCATCTTCCTCTGGCACCTCGCGGTGCTCACGATCGTCTTCCCGGTGTTCGGCATCCTGCCGTTCGGGGGGAACTTCGTCTACGTCCTCGTTCTGACCGTCGCCATCACCTTGCCCGTGGCGGCGGCCAGCTACGCGCTGGTGGAGGAGCCGTCGCGGCGGTTGGCTCGCCGCATGGATCGTCGGAAGACCGAGCGGAAGGACGCGGGGGTTGCCGCGGAGGAGCGGCCGATCAGCCCGCGCGGTGTGCCGGATCCGGCGCAGGTCGGAGCGCCCTGAGTCGGGCGGTCTCTCGCAGTGGTCGTGTCCGAGTGACTGAAGGTAACGTTCGGTCGGTCTTGCGGGGTGAAGGTGGCCTTCGGTCGGTTACCGCGCCGACCATTCTGGAAGCGGCACTAGTCCGCGACTTCGAGTTGGCGGCGCATGTCGACCAGGTGGTGACGGAGCTCGTGGAGGGTGTGCACCGCTAACCAGCGCAGTGTGCGGGCCGATCGTTCGGGATAGGTATAGACGAGTTCGCGATCCCAGTCGGCGGGTCCGAGCCGGTCGAGCACATTGCCGAAAAGCATCGCCGCGTCGCCGAGTTGCCTCGCCACGTCTTCCGGGTGCTGTTCGGCGTATCCCTCGTGTTCCACGCGCTCGTCCCGTCCCATCGGCACCGCCGTCGGCCGATGCTCCCGCCGCGCCGCGAGTGCCCGCTCGCGCTGAGTCAGCAGGACATCCCTTACATGGCAGGCGTATTCGAGTGGCGACCATATTTCGGGGCTTACCCGGCGTCGAAGGCGTTCGGGATCGAGCGCGAGCAGTTCGCGGTATTCCGCGACACAATCCTCTGCGAGCCGGGAGGTCTGGTTCGCGAGCTCGAGGTCGTACTCGAAACCGCATTCGGCACAGTCGGTCACGGCTGTGGACGTTACCGATACCGCGCTCCAGCGTTCGCGTTACGGGAAATGCCGCACATGGGGGCGTCTCGACCGCCCCTTGTGGGCCAACCGGCCTCTCCTGTGGGGCCTACCCTCGCCGCTGTTCAGCTCGGCATGCTCGAACCGCACTGGATCCAGCGGCTGCCCTGAGCACCTGACATGAGTCGGACCTTGTCAATGGTCGAACCACCATTTCTCTCCCGTCGATAGAGAAATGGTTTCGACGGGAGAGATATGGCGGCTGAATCCGGGTCTACAGCCACCATTTCTCTCCCGTCGACTGGACCCGCCTCGGGCGGGGGTGTGCTCAGCTGGTTCGGCGCGGAGGGAGGGCGGCGAGGCCGACCGCGATCACCGCGACCAGCGCGGGAAGCTGGACCCACAGGGAGTGGCCCATGTAGCCGTCGGGCGCCCGCCACGGGCCGGTGGACAGTACGGCGGCCGAGACGGCGGTGCCGAGTCCCGCTGTCGCGGCGAGGAATCGGACGGTGTGCCGGGCGGCGAAGTGGGTCGCGGCCAAGCCCGCCGCCGCGAGTCCCGTGCCGGCGGGACCCGCGATGATCGTCGCGGCTGCGATGAGGCCGAGTGCGCCCACGACACGGCTTCGCCACGGGCGGGGTGAAGTGGGCTCGTCGGCCGAAACCCGACGCCCGCGCGGCACCGCGAACAACGCCAACGGCACGAGCAACAGCAATCCGCCGAAAATCCCCAGCCGATACCACCGATCCACCGGGAACGAGATCGTGATCGGCCCCGCGGCGTCCGCGGGCAGCAACCACCCCTGCTGCCACCCGTCCACCACGATCGGCGCCAGCGAACGCCCATCGGCGGTGTGCGCTTCCCAGCCGACGTTCGTGCTCAACGGCAATACCAGCAGCCGAAGATCCGTGGTCGGGGCGATGGGCTGGAAGTCGGTGCGGTTCAAGCGCAGCCGGTCGACGGAGAACAATTCGGTAGGCGCGACGACGACTTCCGCGCGACCTTCCGGCACGAGGAGGACTTCATCGGAGCACACGCGCGCGGAAACCGGTGCGCCGGAACGCAAGTCGCCCACGGTCGCCGTCACGGATGTGCCCATCGTGCGTCCGCCCATGGCGATCGTCGGCCCGGCCTCGCAGGGCACGGTCACCTCGCGGTCCAGCCCGGCGGGCGCGGGATAGTCCGGCCCGAGCACCGCCACTTCGGCGATGCCGGGCGGCTGGGTGAGCGCGAAGCCGAGAGCGGTCTTGTCCAGCACCGGCTTCCAGCTCTGCACGCTGAGCTCGATCCGATCGGTGACCGTCGGATATAACGAGATGCGCGCCGGTTCGCCGGAGTCGTCGAGCTCGCGGACCTGCGGACCGTTGCCGAGGTTCACCGACACCGAGGTCGGCGCGGCGGGCAACCCGCCGAGCGACGGTGTGATGTCGAGGCCGGTGACCAGCGCGGGTTCGGGCAGCTCGATGGTGAGAGTCGGCTTGGGGCCGGTGATGTCGCGCACCGAGTCTTCCGGCGCGGTCCAGGTGGTGCGGGGATCGCCGTCGGTCGCCGCGAACGCGGAGCCGCGCAGGTCGCCGACGTCGGCCTTGCCGCGCGCCACCGGCCTGCTGCGGTCGGTGAGCAGCGCCTCCAACGCGGGCCCCTGCCGGGTCCGCACGGTGAGGTCGGGGACGACCGTCATCGGCGCGGGCGAGTCGAGGGTGCGTTCGAAGAGACCGGGCTCCTCCGGCGCCAGCGCCAGTCCCTTGCTGCACCGAACCCGGTCCGGCGCGTCGAAACAGGCGCTGCGACCGGGGAATTCCTGGCCGAGGTCCCAGGCCGTCACCTGCGCGTCCTCGGGGGTCGGCGGCAGGACGGTGTGGTGCCGGATGTCCACGCGGACGGGGGCGTCGCGGACGCTGTAGTCGTCGAGGGTCAGCTCGCTGATACCGAATTGGCCACCGCCGGAACCGCCTTCGGTGCGGATGGCGGTGATGGTCAGCCAGTCGGCACGCCCGGCGGGCAACGAAATGGACACCTGCGCACCGGGTTCGGTGATCCGCGCCGAGACACTGCCGTTGGCGGTGCGCACCTCGACCCACTTCACCGGGTCGCCGATCGCCGCCGAGCTGGTGGTCAACCGCAGCAGCCCGGAGCTGATCGGTTCGTCCAGGTCGAGCCGGAGCCATTGGCCGACAGCGCGTTCCGTGCCGTTGCTGATCCACGCCGTCGAGGGGTCGCCGTCGACGACCGCCGCGGTCGAACTGCCGGGCGCCGCGCCGCCGAGCTGGGTGGCGTCGGCGGCGGAGCTGGACGCGGTCACGGTCGCGCCGGACCATTCCCCGCGCACCAGCTCCGCGCCGGGCACCGAATAGTCGGGCACGAGGTTGTGCGTGCGCCGGGCGTCGTCGGGCGCGCGCAGCGCCGAATTGTGGTTGTCGACCTTCCCGAAGTCGGCCTCCCGGTCCATCGGCGTATCGGTGACGGTCACCGGTCCGATCGGCAGACCGGCGCGGGCGGCGTCGGAGGTGAGCAGAGTCGGGCCCGGTGCGGCGCCGTCGCGGTCGAGTCGCTCGAGCACTTCGGGTCCGCCCTGCACCATCGGGACGTCGCTGAGCGGAACCGTGTACGCGCCGGGGAACGAGTCGGGAGCCCCGGTGCCGGACCGGATTTCGACGTCACTGCCCGCGGGTGGCCGAGGTTCGACCCGGTAGATCTCGACCGCTCGATACGCCGGTCGCAGATCGTTGTCGGCGACCAAACCGTCCGCGATGACGTTCGTTTCGATCGGCGACCCGAACTCGGCGACCTTCGTCAGCCCGGGCGATCCCTCGATCGCCCGGTGCGCGAGCAGGGGCCTGGTCGATCGCGAGGTCTCGGGGTCGAGATCATTGCGCAGCACCAGGATTCCGATGCCCTGATCGGCGAGCGTGGCGGCCAATCCCGCCGACGGGCGTCCGTCCGCGATCAGCCGCTGCACCGAGTCCATCGCGCGAATGGTGCCCGGCGGGTTCAGCGGCACGGCGTCGCGCACCGCCCACGGCGTGCTCGCCAGCGCTTGCAGCGGCTCGTCGCGGGTCAGCCCCCAGACCTGGCTGCCGAAGGGCGCACCGGGCACGACCAGCGCGCGGGTGTCGGCGGCGTTCTCGGCCAGCCAGTCCGCGGTCTCGTGCCAGTAGCCGGGCACCTCGTCGTAGGCGCCGCGCGGGGCAAGCTTGCCGGTCCAGGCCAGCGAGGTGGACAGCGCGAGCGCGGTGAGGATCAGTCCGGCGACGGCGACCATCCGATCGCGTTCCGGATGGGCGAACGCGCCGCGCCACGCCGGAAGCGGCACCGAGGCGGGCAGTGGCACCCGCGCGAGAAGATGCGCCAGACCGAGCACCAGCGGAATGCGGATCAACGGCTCGAGTTTGTGCACGTTGCGCAGCGGCGCGCCGGTCGAATCGAGGAAGACCCGCACCGAATCGGCGAACGGACCGCTGAGCTCGCCGACGTATCCCGCGCAGATCCCGACCAGCCCGACGAGCAGGATCAGCGCCAGCCGCCCGCGATACGGCATCGACCGCATGGCGAGTCCGGCCATGCCCGCGGCCGCGAGCAGGCCCGTGGCCAGCACCGCGGCGGGTTGGGTCACCAGGACCGCGCCCGCGATGCGTTCCGGCGAGACGAACGGGGTCCAGCTGTCGGTGCCGCGCAGCACCTCTGCCAGCGACGCCCACTGCGTGGTCACCCCGGAGGATTCGATGTAGTCCAGGAACGGCGGACTCACGCGGCCGAGCAGCAGCAGCGGCACCGCCCACCAGAACGTGGCGAGCACCAGCAGCGGAATCCAGGCCGCCGTGAAACGCCACCAGCGCTTGTTCGGCTTGTACGAAGCCCACCACAGCAGCGCGGGCAGGAACGCGGCGACCGTGGCCACGGCGTTCACCGCGCCCATCAACGCGAGCGCCAGCGCACTGCCCGCGGGCGACGCCGCGCCGCCCCGCTTGCGCCGCCGATACGCGGTGCCGAGCGCGGCGGGGGCCAGCAGCACCCACGGCGCGAGCACCATCGGCAGGGTCTCCGAGGAGATCGAGCCGAGCGTGGTGAGCACGCGCGGGGACAGCGTGTACGCAACCGCCGCGATGATCCGGGACCCGCGGCTGCCGAGACCGAGCGCCTCGCAGAGCCGGACGATCCCCCAGAACCCGGCGAGCAGCAGCAACGCCCACCAGATCCGCTGCGTCACCCAAGCGGGCAGGCCGAGCAGATCTCCGGCCGAGAAGAACGCGCCGTGCGGGAAGAAGTACCCGTAGGCCTGGTTCTGCACCTGGCCCATCGGGGCCTGGCTGCTCCACAGGTGCGCGGCGCGGTCGAGGAAACCCAGCGGGTTCTGCGCCAGGTCGTACTTCGTGTCGGCGACCGTCAGTCCGGGCGCCTGCAAGAAGGTGAGCAGGAACGCCACGACAACCGTCGCGGCGAACCATCGTCTACCGAGCGGCGCGGCCTCGGACGGACCCGAGGCCACACCGGAGGAGCCGAGCGAGTCGGCGGGTGAAGCGGAGGTCAGCGGCTCAGCGGCTGCCGTACTCAACGTTGTTGAGCAACGAGGAGTCCGCGTCGCCGCTGCGGTCGATGTCGGGGCGCGTGTTCTGCTGCACCGCCGCGGTGATCACGAACACCGCGATCGCGCCGAGCACGGCACCGGCAACCGCACTCGCAACACCAGGAACAGCAAACTTCATCGCGGCTCTCCAATACATCGGGACAGGCAATTCCGGGTCAACCTACCGCATGATCCGCGCTCAGGGTGAGCAAGGTGACAATCCGGCGTCTCACAATATCGGGGTAACCCGGATTACTCCGGCACGGCGCACCCGAGTCCGCCCAGGAAGGTGCGCAGTTTGGCGGTGGTTTCGTCCAGCTCGGACCGCGGTTCGGAGGCCGCGACGATGCCGCCGCCCGCGTAGGCGCGCAGCGCTCGGCCGTCCGCCGACAGTTCGGCGCAGCGGATCGCCACCACCCATTCGCCGTCACCGTGCGTGTCGCACCAGCCGACCGCGCCGCCGTAGAAGCCGCGGTCCTCCTCGACGTGGTTGATCGTGTCGAGGGCCAAAACGGTGGGCGTGCCGCAGACCGCGGGCGTGGGATGCAGCAGCAGCGCCAGATCGAGCGCGGTGGTCGACGGGTCGCGCAGGGTGCCGGTGATCGGCGTGGCCAGATGCCACACGTCGTGCGTATTGACCAGCTGCGGCCCGTCCGGGATGGTCAGCTCGGCGCAGACCGGCGTGAGCACCTGCCGTATCCATTCGATGACGAACGCGTGCTCGTCGCGGTTCTTCGTGCTGGTCAGCAGGTTGGCGGCCTGCGCGGCGTCCGCGTCCGGATCGGCGCGGCGCGGCAGGGTGCCCGCCAGCGGGCGCAGCGTCACGGTCGCGCCGTGCCTGGCGACGAGAACCTCCGGCGTCGCGCCCAGCAGCGTCGCGCCGGTGCGTCCGGCGGGTGAGAGATCGACCGCGTAGACGTTGGCGTGCGGGTGCCTGGTGAGCAGCTGCGCGGCGACGAGTTCCGGATCGAGCGCGCGGTCCGCCTCGGCGAGCACCGAGCGGGCGGCGACCACCTTGCGCAGCGGCTGGTCCGGATCGTTCAGCTGCTCGACGAATTTCGTCACTCGCGCGATATGTTCGGCGGGACTTGGTATTTCGGTGACCACCCGCACCGCGGGCAGCTCGGGCAGCGCGGCGGGACGCCACGGACCCGCGGTGTGCTCGGCCCGCTCGGGCGCGGCGAGCGCGGCGGGTCGGTTGGGATCGAACGGCAGCGCCCCGACGACGATCTCCGCCGCGCCGTTCCGCAAGGCTTTGCGAGCCCGGTTCGCGTCGTCGAAGGCCGTCCGGATCCCGGTCGCGCGCATCACGCCACCGGGTTGGGCGAGCAGGAATCCGTTCATGACCCCTCGACCATAGCGGCGCGCGACGACCGCGGGCGCGTATGAGCGACCGAGATCACGGGTCAGAATTCGCGCTGCGGTTCCTTTCCGGGCGGAACCATCAGCACCGGACGGTGGCAGTGCTTCAACACCGCGTCGGCGACGCTGCTGTGCAACAGGGCGCGGATGCCCGTCGCGCCGCGGGTGCCCGCGACGATGATGTCCACGTCCAAGTCGTCGGCGCATTCGACGATGGCGTTCCAGATGGTCGTGGTGCATTCCGCGGTGCGCGCCTCGGCGTTCAGTCCCGCGAGCTTGGCCAGGCGCACGCCCTCGGTGTTGATGTTGCGGGCGTCGACGTAGGCGATGTCCTCGATCTCCTCGTCGGGCACCCACTCGGGCTGCATCACGCCCGACAACCCCGACAGCCGAGCGGCCTGGCGCACCATGGGTTCCCAGGCCGTGAGCACAACGGCTCTGTTCGCGGAGAGGAACCGGCCGGCGTATTCGATGGCGCGCTTGGCGTTCTCGGAGCCGTCGTAGGCGATGAGCATCAGATCGCAGGGCACGGTGACCTCCTGGTCAAGTCTCCTGGCTATGGAACCGACACTACCCCCGCGCCACGGTCCCCGGCGGCTGCGGCGCGCAGGGATAATCGGCCTTGGGAACACGGTTGAGCAGCGGAAACCGGGAGCGCGATGGACCGGACGATCGAAGCGGTGTTCTACGGCAGGCACGAGGCCGACCCGCGTGCGCTGCTGTATTTCGAGTGGCGCGAGCGTCTCGAATCCGGGTATCCGGTCGCGGGGTTCGAGTCGGCGGTTCGGGCGTTGGCGGGGGCCGAGACGGTTGATGCCGAGGGGTGTTGGGCGTTGTTGGGGGAGATCGAGTCGGTGGGGCGGGATCCGGGGTGGGGATATGAGGAGGGGGAGTCCGAAGTCGCGCTCTCGGTGCAGGCCGGGCGGTCTGAGTCGGCGGGTGGAGAGTCGGCGGTTCGGCGATCCGACGCGCGGGCCGGCGGTGTGGGGTTCGGGTCCGCGGGGGTTGGCTCGGGTGGTTGCGAGTCGACCGGGACTGGTTCGGAGTCCGGACAGGCGTCGGTCCGGCCTCCGCCTCCCGGCGGTTCCACTTCGGCTGCCGCTGGATCGGCCGATCCCTCATCGAGCGTTTCCTTCGACAACACCGCCGTGGCAGCCCCTCGGGCATTGATTGGCGTCGCGTCGTCGGATGCCGGGCCGGTCGGGTTGGTGTCGAGCGCGTCACCTGGTTCGTCCGCCAGTTCCCTCGCATCAGACGAACTCTTCGACCGCGTCTACGGCGGCTGGCTGGGCCGGTGCGTCGGCTGCGCGCTCGGGAAACCGCTGGAGAACGGGTTCGTGTGGACGCGCGAACACATCCGTACCTATCTGGAACGGGCAGGCGCGTATCCGCTGACCGACTACGTCCCCGCCTTGCTCCCACCCTCGCCCCGGTTCCCGCTCAACCCGACCTGGCCGGTGTCGGCGCGCGGCCGCATCGATGGCGCTCCGCGCGACGACGACATCGACTACACCGTCCTAGGACTGCACCTCCTCGAATCCCGCGGCCTGAACTTCACCGCCGACGACGTCGCAAAGCTGTGGTTGGAACGCATTCCCTTCCTCCAGACCTACACCGCCGAACGTGTCGCCTACCGGAACCTCGTCGACGGCCTGCACCCGCCGCGGACAGCCGAAGTCCGCAACCCCTACCGCGAGTGGATCGGCGCCATGATCCGCGCCGACATCTTCGGCTACGTCAGCCCGGGCGATCCGGAGCGCGCCGCGGGTCTTGCTGCTCGTGAGGCGGCCGTATCCCATACGGGGAACGGCGTTTTCGCGGCCATGTGGGCGGCCGCCCTGGTCGCTGCCGCCTTTACCGGGCAGGACTCGGTGCGTGGCACTTCCGCCGTGACGTCCGCTCTCGTGGCCGCCCAGAATGTCCTGCCGCCTCGTTCGCGTTTGGCGATCGCTCTTGCGGAGGTTCACGCCGACTTCGAGCGCGGTCTCTCATGGGAGGAGGCTGTGGACGACATCGACGCCAGGCACGGGGGATACAACTGGGTTCACGCCATACCCAACGCGTGCCGGGTGGCCGCCGGGTTGCTCTGGGGTGGTGGCGATTTCACGCGGACGATTGCTTCGACGGTGCAGAGTGGGGCCGATACCGATTCCAATGGAGCTACCGCCGGGTCGGTCGCTGGAATTCTGGTGGGCGCGAAGGGGATTCCTGGGCATTGGATCGAGCCGGTGCATGACATGTTGCACAGTGCGGTCATGGGTTATGACGGTGTGCGCATTTCGGAGCTTGCTCGACGTACGTGTGCACTGGTCTGACGCGGGTCGCGTGCGGTCGGCTGGTGGCGGCTTTGTATCCGGATTAGCAGGCCATACAAGGTAACCGGGGATTTCGGTGCGTCCTGGTCGGATGCTGCGGTTGGTTGACGGTTTCCAATGTTGCGGGTTCCCAAGGGGGTAGGCCTACCAAGGTTTCACACCCAATGTTGTGGCGGACCAAAAGGTTTGCCTACCCAGGTTTTCCTCTGAGCAGTGCTGGGCGCGTCGTGTGCCGTACCCGGCTTACCTCCCGCAGTTGGGTGGGTGGGGCTCTGTTCCGGCGTGGTCGACTGGCTGTGGTTGCGTTCAGGGAGGGCAATCGGGAGTGTTTGGCCGGTTTATTTCGGGAGGGCTGTTGGTCTGCCATGGGCTCAACCGCCATTTGACTACCGTCGATAGAGAAATGGTGGTTGCCCGAAATCGACGGTAGTCAAATGGTGGTTATCTGATCTCGAGCAGCAACCATTTGACTACCGTCGATTGTTCAGCCCCCTTGACATCGCACGGGCGGCTGCCGCAGGTGCCCGCAGGCGTGCAATCGGCACCCCGCAAAACACCCCCGCTTCCTCCTCGCACTACCGTTGACCTATGCGGAAGACGCCTCTCGTCCTGCTCGCACTCTGCGCCGCGGTCGCCACCGCCTGCTCCAACGGCGAAGGCCCGGCTCCCGCCACGTCGCGCGCCGAAACCCCCGAAACGACGCTGGCCGCGCCGGCTGCCCCGCCCAGCCCGGCCCAGCGCGACTGCGGCGCCGAGTACCTCGCGAAGTTCACGCCGAGGCAGAAGCTCGCGCAGCTGCTCACCGTCGGCGTCACCGGGGGCGCCGACGCGGCGAACGTCGTGCGCAACGAGCAGGTCGGCGGCATTTTCATCGGAGGCTGGACCGACCGGTCGCTGATCTCGGGGCCCGCGCTGGACGCGGTGAAAGCGGCCGCGACGACGCCGTTGATGGTGACCATCGATGAGGAGGGCGGCCGGGTCTCGCGGGTTCGCGACATCATCGGGGCGGTCCCGTCGGCCCGTGTCACCGCGCAGACCATGACACCCGAGCAGTTCTACGACGCGACCGTCACCCGGGGGCGCGACCTGAAGGAACTCGGCATCACGGTCAACTTCGCCCCGGACGTGGATGTGAGCAGCCAGCCCGACGACACCGTCATCGGTGACCGCTCCTTCTCCGATGACCCCGAGGTGGTCACCCGCTACGCCGACGCCTACATCCGCGCGATGCGCGAGGTCGGCGTCGGCACCGTGATGAAGCACTTCCCCGGCCACGGCTCCGGATCGGGCGACTCGCACACCGGTGCGGTGCGCACGCCGCCGCTGGATCAGCTCCAGACGGCCGACCTGGTGCCGTTCCGGAACTTGATCGGCTCGGGCGCGGCCGTGATGGTGGGCCACCTCGACGTCCCCGGTCTGACCGACCCGAACGTGCCCGCGAGCATCAGCCCGCAGGTCATGTCGCTGCTGCGCGAGGGCACCGGCTACGGGGCCGCACCGTTCGACGGCCCGATCTTCACCGACGACCTCGGCGGTATGGCGGCCATCACCAGCCGGATGACGATCGAGGACGCGGTCGAAGCCGCGCTGGTCGCGGGCGCCGACAATGCCCTGTGGATCACCACCGACGCCGTCCCGACCGTTCTCGACCAGCTCGAGCAGGCGATGGCGAGCGGTCGCCTACCCGCCGCGCAGGTCGACCGCTCGGTGCTGCGGATGGCCGCGTACAAGGGTGCTCTGCCGCCCTGCTGAGTGTGCGGCCGGTGGCACAGCCGCACGTACGCCCGAAGCGCACCTTCGTATGACGTACAGGCGGCCTGTCCGCCGCGCCCCGTAGTATCGCTGAGTTTCCGCCGACGGTCCCGCCATCGGCGATGTCGACCGGCCCGGCCCATTCGGCGGCCCTGCCGGACGGCATTCGCCCTGCGGCTCGCCGTGCAGGCGGGGGGAGGCGCTGACCTGTTCCACCGCACAGCTGGCCGCGGCGACTGGTGAGCAAATCCGTCCGGCGGAACTTACCTTGGAGTAATATAAGAGATTCACCATGCGGTAGGAGAGTGGATGGCGGGCGGAACGAAGCGACTTCCTCGGGCGGTTCGTGAGCAGCAGATGCTCGACGCCGCGGTCGAGGTGTTTGCGCGCAAGGGCTTCCACGATACGTCGATGGATGCGATCGCCGCCGAGGCGAAGATCTCCAAACCGATGTTGTACCTCTATTACGGCTCCAAGGACGAACTGTTCCGCGCGTGCATCCAGCGCGAGGGCCTGCGCTTCATCGAGGCCGTCGCGCCCGCCGGTAACCCGCTGCTCACTCCGCACGAGCAGGTCCGCACCGCGCTGGAGGGCTTCCTCGGGTTCGTCGACCGCAACCGCAAGTCCTGGCAGGTGCTCTACCGCCAAGCGATCGGGCAGCAAGCCTTCGCCTCCGAGATCGACAACGCGCGCGAGCGAGTCATCGAGCTCACCGCCAAGCTGCTCGAATCCAGCGCCAAGCACGCCGAACCTGGCACCAACTTCGACGTCGTCGCGGTCGCGGTGATCGGAGCAGGTGAGGCGATCGCCGACCGGGTCGCCAGCGGGCGCATCGAGGTCGCCGAGGCGGTGGACCTGCTCGACGATCTGGCCTGGCGCGGTCTGGCCGGTCGCAAGAAGCCGGAATAGCCGCATACCGTTTGCCAGCCGCGCTCCGCTCTGCCACTCTCTGTCGAGATCACAGCAGGAGGGCCCGCGCGGGCTCGGGGACAAACGGGGAAAAGTGTTCGGAATGCTCAGGCCGTGCTCGCACGGCGCCGAAAAGTACGGAATCGACGCGGCCGAATGGCGGGCGCACATGTGCGGGCTTTGTCTCGGCCTGCGGGACAGCCACGGCCAGCTCGCGCGCACCGCGACCAACACCGACGCGATCTTGCTCAGCGTATTGACCGAAGCACAGCTGCCCGCTCCTTCGGCGCGCACTACCGCGGGCCGGTGCCCGCTGCGCGGCATGCAGCGTGCCGAGGTCGCCGCCGCCGATTCGCCGGGCGTCCTGCTCGCGTCGACCGCGTCGTTGCTGCTCGGCTCGGCCAAGCTGCGAGATCACGTCGCGGATGGTGACGCTTCGCGGCTCGCTGGACGGCCCATGGCCAGGATGTCGACGCGCTGGGCGGACAGCGCGCGCAGGCAGGCGGCGCTGATCGACTTCAACGTGGAACCTCTTGTCGCCGCGATCTATTCACAACAGCTTGTGGAAAGTCGTGCTGCCGCTCTTCATCCGGCGGCGGGCGGCGAGGGGCCGAGTGGGATCGGCGGACGCGACGTGCACGCCGTCAGTCCCGACGCTGCCTCCGGCGAGCCGCCCGTCACGCTCGACGAACTCACGGCTCCGACTGCCCTGTGCGCGGCAGAACTCTTCGCTCACACTTCGATTCTGGCGAACCGACCGGAGAACGCGGACCACCTCCGCACCGTGGGAGAGCATTTCGGCCGTATCGCCCACCTCTCCGACGCCGTAGCGGATCTCGACGACGACACCGCGCACGGCCGCTTCAACCCGCTCGCCGCGACGGGCACCACCCTCGCCGAGTCGTACGAGCTGGTGCGGGAGTCCGACGCGGAGCTGCGCAGAGCCCTCGCCGCGGCCCAGCTGGCCGACGTCCCCACCGTCCGCTGGATGCTGCTCGACCCGCTGCACGCGCTGGTGCGTCGGCTCGGGAAGGGTGCCGGCGCGGTAACCGCTCACGCCTGCAACGCAACTCGCGATGGTCACGCGCACGCCCAGCGCACCACCCACCGCCCCCCGACCCGCCGCCCCAACCTCGGCCAAGCCCTCACCATCGTGTTCGGCGTCTACTGCACCGGTTACGCCTGCTGCGCCGACCACACCAGTCCGTGCACCGGCGAACGCAAGGACGCGTGGTGGAAGAGCTGCGATTGCGGTTCCTGCTGCGACTGCGGCGAGTGCTGCTCCGGCTGCGGTGATTGCTGCAGTTGTGGCGGCTGCTGCGACTGCTGACGAACACGAGAACGCCCCCGAATCAAAGCGATTCGGGGGCGTCCGCGAAGCAAGCTCAGCGCAGCGTCGCCGTCAGATGCGGGAAACCCTTCTTCGGGTGCAGCAGCGACAGATCCCAGCCGCCCTCGACCTGATCCGCGTACACGTTCACCGTCGCGGGCAACAGGATGGGCTTGCCGAATTTCACCGTGTAGGTCGCCTTCTCGGGAATGCGGCCCTCGATGTTGCTGAGGACGTTGGCCGCCGACCACATGCCGTGCGCGATCGCCTTCGGGAACCCGAATGCCTTGGCGCCCAAGGCCGAAGTGTGGATCGGGTTGTGGTCACCGGACGCGTTGGCGTACCGGGTGATCATCTTCTGATCCACCCGCAGCGCGCGCAGCGGCGGCGGGGGCACCTCTTCCGGCTTCGGCTCGCCCTTGGGCTGGTCCGACAGCGAGGTGCGCTGCTGGTGCAGGAAGGTGGTCACCTGCCGCCACACCTGCTCGCGACCCACGCTGACCTCGGTAATCGCATCCACCAGCAGACCCTTCGGGTGCTCCCGCAGGTTCTCGATGTGGGTGCGGAAGTCCAGCGGCTCGCTCACCGAGATCTCGCGCGTGCGCTCGATGACGTTCTGCGCGTGCACCGCGCCCACCGCGACGAACGGGAAGTCGCGCGCCACCACCAGCTGCATGGCCAGCGGGAAGCTGAGGATGAACGGGTAGGTCAGCGGCAGCGAGTCGCCGAAGCGCAGGCCGGTGGCCCGGCAGTAGGCGGCCAGGTGATCCGGATCCACCTTGACCCCGTCGAGCTGAACGACCCGATCCGGCACCGTGGACTTGCGCGCCGAAAGCAGCGGCACCGGAACGGCCCCCAGCGCGGCCTTCACGAAAAGGCTGCTGTTCTTGGGCGTTTCGGTGAGCGTGATGGTCTCGGTCATCATGCTCCGATCAGGCTCTGGCCGCAGACCCGAACCACGTTGCCGTTCACCGCGTTCGAGGCGGGGCTGGCGAAGAACGCGATGGTCTCGGCCACGTCGACGGTCTGACCGCCCTGCAGCAGCGAGCTCATCAGGCGACCGGCCTCGCGGGTGCCGAGCGGGATGGCGGCGGTCATCGCGGTCTCGATGAAGCCGGGCGCCACCGCGTTGATGGTGATGCCCTTCTCCGCCAGCTTCGGCGCCTCGGCGTTCACCATGCCGATGACGCCCGCCTTGGAGGCGCCGTAGTTGGTCTGGCCGCGGTTGCCCGCGATGCCCGCGATGGAGGACACGTCGATCACGCGGCCGCCCTCCTTCAGCACGCCCTTGGCAACCAGGCCCTCGGTGATGCGGTGCGGCGCGGCGAGATTCACGTTGATGACCGAATTCCAGCGGCCCTCGTCCATGTTGGCGAGCAGCTTGTCGCGGGTGATGCCCGCGTTGTGCACGATGATGTCGATGCCGCCGAAACGCTCGGTGGCGAACTCGGCGAGCTTGTCCGCGGCGTCGGGCGCGGTGACGTCCAGCGCGAGCGCGGTGCCGCCGACCTTGTTGGCGGTCTCCGAGAGCGCTTCACCCGCGGCCGGGATGTCGGCGACGATCACCTTCGCGCCGTCACGGGCGAACACCTCGGCGATGGTCGCGCCGATGCCGCGCGCGGCGCCGGTGACCACGGCGACCTTGCCTTCCAGCGGGCGGTCCCAGCTGGCCGGGGCGGTGGCGTCGTCCTTGCCGACCCGGATCACCTGGCCGTCGACGAACGCCGACTTGGCCGAGAGCAGGAAGCGCAGCGTGGACTCCAGGCCGGTCGCGGCGGCCGAGGCCTCCGGGTGGAGGTACACGAGCTGGGCGGTGGCGCCGCGCAGCAGTTCCTTGGCGACCGAACGGGTGAAGCCCTCGAGCGCGCGCTGGGCGATCTGCTCGTCTACGGTGCCCGCCAGCTCCGGCGTGGTGCCGATGACCACGACCCGGCCCGACGGGGTGATGCTGCGCATCGCGGGCTGGAAGAACTCGAACAGCTGGGAGAGGTCCTCGATCGAGCCGATGCCGGTCGCGTCGAAGACGAGCGCGCCGTACTTGGTTCCTTGGCTGACCTCGTCGGCGAAGGTGTAGTCGGAAAGCAGTGCGCGCACGGGCTCGGCGACGCGGCCCTTGCCGCCGATGAGCACCGGACCGGTCAGCGGGGGCTCACCCTTGACGTAGCGGCGCAGGTTCGCCGGCTGCGGCAGACCGAGCTTGCTCGCCAGGAACTGGCCGGGGGCGGAGTGGACGAACGATCCGTAGAGGTTGGGTGCACCCTTGCTCTTGGCTGCCACTGTTCCTACCTTTTCTGTCTCGAATTTCGCGGATGTCTGGTTCGCCCCTGGTGTTCCGCACGTTTCCGCGTGGGCCTGGACTGCGTGGCAGGCACCGCGCGGTGGGCGTGTCAGCGCACATTTGCGGGGTACGGTGTCGACAACAAACTTACTCCAGAGTAAGTTTAAAGTAAACCAACGCACGGGGCACCGATCTGCGCGAAACACCGCTCCCGGGCGCCGGACCATCCCACGAGACCTTGGAGACTCGAGTGACAAACAAAGCCCGTTCAACCAAGAGCACGGCCAAGACCGCGAAGACGACGCGTCCGGTCGCGATCGTGGGCGGCAACCGGATCCCGTTCGCTCGCTCCGACAAGGCCTACGCCCACGCGTCCAACCAGGACATGTTCACCGCCGCGCTGGACGGTCTGGTCAGCCGGTTCAACCTGCAGGGCGAGCGGCTCGGCATGGTCGTCGGCGGCGCGGTCCTCAAGCGGGTCGGCGAGCACGGCATGATCCGCGAAAGCGTTCTGGGCAGCAAGCTTTCGCCCTACACCCCGGCGCACGACCTGCAGCTCGCCTGTGGCACCGGCCTGCAGGCGATCGTCACCGTCGGTGACGCGATCGCGGCAGGCCGCATCGACGCGGGCGTCGGCGGCGGCACCGACACCACGTCCGACGCGCCGATCGGCGTCAGCGAGGGCATGCGCGAGTGGATGCTCGACGCCAACCGCGCCAAGACCAACAAGGACCGCCTCAAGCTGGTCGGCCAGCTGCGCCCGAGCATGCTCGGCATCGAGATCCCGCGCAACGCCGAGCCGCGCACCGGCCTGTCCATGGGTGAGCACGCCGCCATCACCGCCAAGGAGTTCGGCATCGCGCGCGAGGCGCAGGACGAACTGGCCTACCTGTCGCACAAGAACATGGCCGCCGCCTACGACCGCGGGTTCTTCGACGACCTCGTCACTCCGTTCCTCGGCCTGACCCGCGACGACAACCTGCGCCCGAACTCCTCGATCGAGAAGCTCGCCACCCTGAAGCCGGTCTTCGGCACCAAGCTGGGCGACGCCACCATGACCGCGGGCAACTCCACCCCGCTCACCGACGGCGCGTCCGCGGTGCTGCTTTCCAGCGAGGAATGGGCCGCCGAGCGCAACCTGCCGGTGCTCGCCCACCTGGTGGACTCCGAGGTCGCCGCCGTCGACTACATTCACGGCCCCGACGGCCTGCTGATGGCGCCCACCTACGCGGTGCCGCGCATGCTTGCCCGCAACGGCCTGACCCTGCAGGACTTCGACTACTACGAGATCCACGAGGCCTTCGCCTCCGTGGTGCTCGCGACCCTGCAGGCCTGGGAGTCCGACCAGTACTGCAAGGAGCGCCTCGGCCTCGACGGTGCGCTCGGCTCCATCGACCGCACCAAGCTCAACGTCAACGGCTCCTCGCTCGCCGCGGGCCACCCGTTCGCCGCCACCGGCGGCCGCATCGTCGCCTCCACCGCGAAGATGCTCGCCGAAAAAGGCTCCGGCCGCGCCCTCATCTCCATCTGCGCCGCTGGTGGACAGGGCGTCGTCGCCATCCTCGAACGCTGACGTAAACGCCGAAGGCGGCACCCGGGTCCTCCCGGGTGCCGCTTTTGTTTCGTCACCGCAAAGGTTTTCATTTCAGCTCAGCGTGCACGCGGCTCAGTCACAGCCGCGCAGCTTCCGAGTTCGCCTGGCAACCCGCAACGTCATAGAGTCGTCGTGGTCGGTTATCTGGCGTCCAGATCAATACTCGCTATGTCGGTTTCCGCTGGTGGCGGGACCTCGCCCATGTTGCCCCACCGGCCGCCTGCCCGCGCATTCTCATATGGTTCCGGCTGAGGTGCCTGCACTCGCTCACGCGCGTGTAGCTTGAACACCAGCCGCCATCCCGAATGATCCAACCGGCCGATGACGGGGTGCTTGACATAGCTGGTCGTGTTCTTGCGGGCATGAGCCTCGACCACGTCGACGTCCCGTGAGACCGCGACGGGGCGAGACCCGGCAACGCTGTAGTGCTCGAAGGACTTCCACCACCCGTACATTCCGGCGACGATATCGGTCGCAATCAGGTTCAGGGAGTCGATTCGCAATGCCGCCCAATTGCTCGGCGGCAACTCGAAATGTGCGCAGAAGGCCTGGCGCATGGCCGAAAGCAGTTGTCGGCGTACAGCGACTCGCCGCGCGAGGAGAAGCGGGCAAAGAGGCAGTCGAGAGCACCGGTGCGGGGACGTCGCCGCCGACGGCGAGCAACAACGTCAGCTCGTCATCCGCGCTGGTCTTGGCGGCTCGCCGGAGCACGGTCAGGCGATGGCCCTCGGGGAGAAGGCCCGCGAAGAACGGCGGTATCGCGCCGCTCGCGTTGAGCACCGGAGCCGATCGCATCGGCAGCGTCGTGGCGATCGGCTCGTCAGCGGACGCGAGATACTCGCTCCGATAAGTGAATTCGGTTCCGCCATCCGCGGTGCGGACCAGCGTGGCGGCTAGGCGACCCGCCTTGTAGACGTCGGCCTTGGTGACTCGGCGGAAGTCGGCTGGTTTGGTCACTCGGTCACGCCCAGGGTGAGGCCGACCGCATTCGCGACGGCGGCGACGGTCGCGATGCCGGTGCCTCCGCTGCCGTGCTCGATTTCGCGGACAGTACGGGTCGAAGTGCCCGCGAGCTCGGCAAGTTGCTCTTGGGTCAGGCGATGTCGACGTCTCGCGGTTCGGATCGCGTGGCCGATGGTTGTGGCTTCCGACATGGCGTCCTCTCGATCGGCAGGATGCTGCCGAAATCAGGTTGCGATGCCGAGTGTGCGCCCAGGCGATGCATGAATCGGCAATATCCTGCCGAAACACCTCTGTTGGGGCTTGCTCATTGATCAGTGAACGCGGAAACGGCAATATTCTGCCGAAACCGGTCCTGGCGGGGTCTGTGCGTGCCGGCTATGCGAAGCGGCGATGTCGCCTACTTGCGGACTGGCTTCCGCATCATCATGGCCAAGAGTCCGAAGGCAGAGGGCGCAGACTTTTCGGCGCGCCGACGATCGAACGGTTGGACGGCGGATTCGACCGACTCATCGAAAGCAGTGCGCGGCCACCCGAATTCACTTCGGGGGTAGTTCGTAATGGCCGCCGAACGCTTGGCGCATGGCGGAGAGCAGTTTGTCGGCGTACAGCGACTCGCCGCGCGAGGAGAAGCGGGCGAAGAGGGCGGCCGAGAGCACCGGTGCGGGCACGCCGACGTCGATCGCGGCATCCACGGTCCACCGTCCTTCGCCGGAGTCCGAGACCCGTCCGCCGAACGAGTCCAGGTTCGGGTCCGCGTACAGCGCGCCTGCCGTCAGATCCAGCAACCACGAGGCGACCACCGACCCCCGCCGCCACACCTCTGTGACTTCCGGCACATCGATGTCGTACTGGTAGTACTCGGGGTGTTCCAGCGGCGTCTCTTCCGCGGAGAACTCGCCCTTGTGCGCGGCGCCGTAGTTGGCTTTGTGCAGGATGTTGAGGCCTTCGGCGTAGGCGGCCATGGCGCCGTACTCGATGCCGTTGTGCACCATCTTCACGAAATGACCCGCCCCGGCCGGACCGCAGTGCAGGTAGCCCAGCTCGGCGGTGGAGGGTTCCCCGGTGCGGCCGGGGGTGCGCGGTGCGGCGTCGAGGCCGGGTGCGATGGATTTCAGCAGCGGATCCAGGTACTTCACCTGCTCGGCCTCGCCGCCGATCATCAGGCAGAAGCCGCGGGTCAGGCCGAAGACGCCGCCGGAGGTGCCGATGTCCAGGTAGTGGATGCCCTTGGGCGTGAGTTTCTCGGCCCTCTTGATGTCCTCGTGGTAGCGGCTGTTGCCGCCGTCGATGATGATGTCGCCCGGTTCGAGCAGCTCGGCGACCTGGTCGATCACCGCGCCGGTCGCCCCCGCCGGGATCATCACCCAGACCACCCTGGGTTTCTCCAGCATCCCCACGAATTCCGGCAGGTCGGTGCTGCCCCGGAAATTTTCGCCGAGATCGGCGCGCAACTCCTCGATGTTCCGGGGTTTGCGTTCGTAGCCGACCGCGGTGTGCCCGTCCTCGACGACGCGGCGAACGATGTTCGCCCCCATCCGCCCGAGACCGATCATTCCCAGCTGCATCCGTCCATCTCCCTCGTGTGTGCGAGCTGTCTGGCGGGTCGTCCTCGATTGTCCACGGGAAGTGTGTAACGCGGGGTGCGCTGCTCCGATAAACAGATCGGCTCCGCGCAGTTGCCAGACCCCCGACCCGGCAACTGCGCGGGGCTCTTCCGTGTTCGAGGCGGTTCATTGCACGAGGTTTGCTGCGCGTCCGAGCTGAACTGAAGCACCCGGCGCCGACAACTATCGTGGATAACGGCCCGCACCGTGCGCGGCCCAGAAAAGCACCTCTATCGGGGAGGACGGTTCGTGACCAGCGAGTCGAGCACCGGACACCGCGGCCGCGGCCGACACCAAGACGGCGAGGTCGGACTCCGTCATCTCCTCGAATCGAACCGCGAATCGCTAGATGAGGCGAAGACCACACAACTTCCGGTGACCCAGCCCGGACAACCGCAGCGATGGGTTGCGGACTCCGCACCGACCTCGCCGCTGCGAGTGCCTTCACAGCAGGCGGGCGCGGGTCGTGACGCCGGGCAGGACAGCTACCCGACGCAGGCGATGCCTCCCGGGCGCGAAGACAAAGGGGCGAACCCGGCACAGGCGGGCAGTGGTACGTGGGGTGGCGCTTGGGAGGAGAGCGGCCCAGCCCCAGCGACGAGCGCGGGTCAGGACAACGGCGCCTGGGCGAATGATGCCAGGCATGGCAGCCCCACCGGGCCGATGAACGGTGGGCAGACGGGCAATGCCACGTGGGCGGGCGCTTGGGAGGAGAACCTTCCCGGCCAGGCCAGCGGCGGCACGCCGGGCGCCGATGGCGCGGCCGTGGGCAATGCCGCGTGGCCGGAGAACGCCGGGCAGGCGGGTAATACAACGTGGTCGGACAGTGCCGGGCAGTCGGGCGGTACGGCGTGGCCGACTGACGCCGGACAGCCGTCCCGTGGCGAGGATGCGGCCCGCGCCGGGCAGGCGAGCAATGCGGCGTGGTCGACCAACGCCGGACAGCCGTCCCATGGCGAGGACGTGGCCCGCGCCGGGCAGGCGAGCAATGCGGCGTGGTCGACCAACGCCGGACAGCCGTCCCATGGCGAGGACGTGGCCCGCGCCGGGCAGGCGAGCAATGCGGCGTGGTTGAGCACCGCCGGACAGCGGCCCCCCGGCGAGCATGTGACCCACGCCGGGCACGCGCCGCATCGCGAAGATGCCGCGAACGCCGAGCACGCGACCGCCTTCATCCGGAGGGACGATGCGGAGCGCGCCGCGTACGGCGAGCAAGGGGCGGCCAACGAGCACGCGACCGCCTTCTTCCGTAGGGACGACGCTGAGCGCGCGGCTTATGGCGAGCATGTAGCCCGCGCCGAGCAGGCGCCGCATGGCGTAGATGTCGCGAATGCCGAACACGCGACCGCCTTCATCCGCAGGGACGATGCCGAGCGCGCGGCCTACGGCGGGCACGGGGCGGCCAACCAGCACGCGACCGCCGTCATCGGTCAGGCAGACGCGGACCGCGCGGCCTTTGGCGAGCATGCGGCACCCAACGAACACGCGACCGCCTTCATCCGCAGGGACGATGCGGAGCGCGCGGCCTACGGCGGGCACGGGGCGGCCAACGAGCACGCGACCGCCGTCATCGGTCGGACCGATGCCGACCATGCGCCCTATGGCGGGCACCCCACAGACTCCGAACACGCGACAGCGATCGTCCCCCCTGCCGACACCGAGAACCAACAGCGCTGGGCGAACGCGCGCAGACCCAGGCCGAGACCGGAGCCCGCCGATTCCGGGCCGTGGTGGCGGACCCCCGCCATCCGTCGCGCCGGAATCGTCGCGGGAGCCGTGATCGCCGTCGGTGGCCTCGGCTACGCCGTGGACGCCGTGCTCTCCTCCGGGGACGTGCCGCGCGGTGTGGTCGTCGCCGGAATCGATATCGGGGGGATGGACGTCGATGAAGCCGACGCCAAACTCCGCACCACCCTCGACGGGCGGGCCGGTCAGGAACTGCCATTGCAGATCGGCGACGTGCGAGCCGAGCTCATCCCCTCCGCCGCGGGCCTGGCCGTCGACTGGCAGGGCACCTGGGATCGCATCGGCGGCCAGCCGATCAACCCCTTCGCCCGCGTGATCTCCTTCTTCGGCACCCGCGAGGTCTCGGTCGCGAGCACCGTGGACGACGCCGCGCTGGACCGTCAGCTCGCCGCGCTGCGCGTGCACGATCGCCCCACTGTCGAGGGCACCATTCAGTTCCAGAACGGCAAGCCGGTCGCCGTCCCGCCCGTGCCCGGCCGCGTGCTCGACATGCCCGCCGCGCGAAACGCGTTGATCGACCACTGGATCGAGGGTGGCACCCTCGAATTACCCGTTGTCCCAGCACCTCTCACCGTCCGACCCGAGGCCGTACAGAGTGCGCTACACGAGATCGCCGAACCCGCCGTGCGCGGCGACGTGGTGTTCACGGGTAAGGGCGGCGACGCCACCCTCACCCCCGAACAGATCGCGACCGTCCTGAGTTTCGCTCCCGACGGCCACGGCGGTCTCGCCGCGAACTACGACCTGAACGCCGCGACCGCCATCCTCGCCCCGCAGCTCGCGCAATCCGAGGTGGAGGCCAAGGACGCGACCTTCGCCGTGACCGGCGGAGCGCCACGGGTCGTGCCCGCCGTGGTCGGCGACAAGATCAACTGGCCGAAGACCCTCGAACAGCTGCCCACGCTGCTCGCCGCATCCCAGCAGCGCAGCACGCCCGCCGTCTACGAGAAGGTCGAGCCCAAGCTCACCACCGAGGCCGCGCAGGGTCTCGGAATCATCGAACAGATGGGCGCGTTCACCACCAGCGGCTTCAGCGGACCATCCGGCGTCAACATCCGCACCGTGGCCAACAAGGTCAACGGCGCCGTCGTCCGTCCCGGAGAAACGTTCTCGCTCAACGAATTCACCGGCCCGCGCGGCACCGCGGAAGGCTACGTCGAATCCGGCATCATCGACCACGGCCGCCCCAGCACCGCCGTCGGCGGCGGCATCAGCCAATTCGCCACGACCCTCTACAACGCCGCCTACTTCGCCGGACTCGAAGACGCGGGCCACACCGAACACAGCTACTACATCTCCCGCTACCCGGCCGCGCGCGAAGCCACCGTCTTCGACGGCGCCATCGACCTCAAATTCCGCAACAACACCCAAAGCGGCGTCTACATCGAGACTTTCGCCACCGGCTCGGAGATCACCGTCCGCCTCTGGGGCACCAAGACGGTCGACGTCGAATCCATCACCGGGGAGAAGACCAAGCCCACCGAACCCAACACCATCACCCTGCCGAAGGGTAAGGACTGCATCGCGTCCGAAGGCGCGCCGGGATTCACCATTACCGATACGCGAGTGATCACCGACCGCAAGACCGGGCGCGAGGTCTCCCGTGCGACCCGCACGGTGAAGTACGACCCCATTCCGGTCGTGAAGTGCGAGTGAGCCATACGCCCGCAGTCGTACCGGCCCTCTTCACCTCATAGCGAATCCTCGGCAACACCGCTTCGTCGGTGTCCATACTTCCGAGGTCTTGCGAATTCCCCTGTAGCAGGACGTCTTTGGTGCGCCATGAAGGATTCTATGGGATATAACTACCCTGATTCTGGGACGCGTCGCTGATTCTGTCCCCGAATCACGCGCTCGAAGTCGAGCACCGAGATGAAGGGGAACTGAGGTAGTGGAGCAAATCGGCTCGGTAACGGAGCTAGCGGTTCGGAACGTCGGTGCCGCGGCGGCATTGGGGGCGGCAATCGGAGAGGACGCCGCATCGCGCGTCCTGCACGGCACCGCGACGGTATGTGACATCGTGCTGGCTTCGTTGGCGCTCGATGTCGACTCGGTGCAAGCCGTCGTCGAATACGCCGAGGCTGTCGCGATCGGCGCAGTCAGCCAGGGCGAGGCCGGTTCGCGCTGCGCATGACGACATCCGTGAGCCCCGCCGACAAGCGGCCCGGGGCTGATCGTTCGGTCCGCGCGGCCAAGTAGTTCGTCGCGTAGCCCGCGCGAGATCACCTCTCGGGGCGCTCGATGTCCTTCAGCGCCAGCGTGACGAACTCCCGCATCGGAATGCTCAACGCTTCACACAGGGCGTGCAGTTGCTGCATGTCCGGTGAACGCTCACCGTTCTCGAATCGCTGAATCGTGCTGACCGCGAGGCCGGTCAACTCGGCCAGCTGTTGTCTGGTCAGGTCCCGCCGTGCCCGCGCGGCTCGAAGCTCGTTTCCCACCGCACGGTTGATTTCCGAAGCCGTCTCTTTCGCACCCATATGGACCATTCTGAGGTCCGAACGGCTACCTGGCAAACGACATGCCGCGAGTCTTCGCATGATTGGCACTCGATGCCACTCGGCGCTCAGGTGACTCCGAATGCGGTTGCAGCTAGTCCAAACGGACCTTATTCTGGTCTGTATGGATCATCTAGACGCGAAGATAGCGGAAAGTGTGCGCGTGGCACTTGTCGAGTCCGGAATGGGTGCGAACGAGCTGATAAAAGGCACCTCCATACCGCCTTCTGTGCTCCGCCACCGATTAACCGCGGAGACATCCTTTACGTTGTCCGAGCTGGTTCGTGTCGCGGCCGCGCTCGGCCGCCGGACCGTCGATCTGATTCCCGATGCGGTGCGGGTCCCATGACAGGCGCCGCGAGGGAACCGGGGCGAGCTATTCGAGTTTTCGCTGAAGAATCTTTCAAAACATTTGGTGACAGAACTCACTTTTCGATGCGGGTCGGAATCACGCCGATGAGCGATCGATCAGCTACCGCGCTGCCCGGATCGGACACCGAGGCGCTGGCGAAGTTTCGGCGCAGTATCGGTCGCTGGGCGCTGTTCGTAGCGCCTGTGTGCGGGCGTACGGAGCACGGCCTCATCGTCGGCGCGGATCACCGGATGGTGTATGTCGACTACGGCTACCCCAATCCAATCCGGCCCGAGCTCGGCAACGCGATTGCCACCCACCCACGCAACCTTCACCTGAAATACCCGGCGGGACAGGGAGATGCGTGCCCGACCTGCTTGTCGCCGGTGCTCTCCGATGTCGTGTGCTGACGCACCCCTCTTCCCGAATCCGAAAGGAGATCCGGCATGCCTACCCTCAGAAGGAATCGGCTGCTCGCGCGATGGAATTCATCGCCGACCGCAGAGGTCATCGACGTGCTGATCGTCGGCGGCACCTGGAATCCCAACGGTGAGACGGTCACCGCTTCCTTCGCCGCCGCCCTTGACGGCACACGGTTCGTTTCGCGAATGGTTCCATATCCCGCGGACTACGGGAGGCAGGTCGCCTATGCCGACAGTCTCGCCGCGGGACGGAATGCCCTGATCGACGCGATCGAGTCCACGCCGAACCGGGTCATCCTCGCGGGCTATTCCCAGGGCGCCGCGATCGCGGGCAACGTCGCCGCCGAGATCGGGCGGGGCGAACTGCCGCACCTGGAGGTAGTGGCTTGTGCGCTGATCGCCGATCCGCTGCGCCCGATCGGCCGCTACCTCGGTTCCGATCCTGGCGGATACGGCATCGCCGGACAGCGGCCGGTTCCGAACATTCCGACGTATTGGGCTGCGGCGCCCGGTGATCCGATCACGGCATTGCCCTCCGGAAATCCATTGCGCCTGATCGCCGACCTCAGCGCCTACTTCAGCATGGCGGGGCCGGGGGCCGCCCTGCGCTGGGGCCGAAGCCTCATCGACGTCGCCAGCCGCAAGCAGTTGCAACGGTGGTGGTCGTTGGAGAACTGGCGGAGTTGGGCGGGCGCGATCGCCTACGCCCGCGGCTACCTCCTCGACGGCAGGCACACCGACGACTATGTCCGCGAAGGGCATGCTCAGCAGCTGGCGGAAGCGCTGAACACTATGACCATCGAACGGGCGGGCTCGCATTGAGCGACTACCCCAACCACCTGTACCTCGAGCGCACGGAACTGCGTGCGCTAGCCGAGTTGCTCCGTGAGATTCCGGACTTGGCGGAGGATCTCACCATCTCGATGACGAAACAGGCACGCAACGGCGCTCGCCGCGACTTCCGCATGCATCGCCGACCGGGCGAACAACCCCTCCCGTACAACCCGGCCGCGGCGCGGGCCGCCGATGCTCTGCATGCGGAGTTGGTGTCGTGGGTGCGCCTGGCCTGCGAACAACGCGGCCTCGATTACACGGGTTCGCCGACCACCGCCGGCTTGGCCCGCTGGTTGGACCGGAACCTGATCGCGCTGGCCATGACGGAGGGCGCCGAGGATGCGCCCGCCCGGATCCGCGGCGTGGTCGAGGCGGCGCTGTGGATCGTCTGTCCGGCCGAGGCTCCGGTCGTGCTCGACGAGTCCGCGCTTGCACGGGCTCGCACGCACCGCCTGAACGCGTCCGGAATAGCGGCGTTGGCAAAGGAATTGGGCGCGGAGTATCGCACGCTGACGGTGCGCCGGGTGCAGACGCTACGCGACGCGGGCAGAATCGCACCGCTGCCGGGTCCGTGGGCACCGGATTGGCCCGAACAATTCCTGGTCGGCCAAGTGCTCGATGAACACCGGGCCTATCCGAGTCGATCCCGACGCTCCAAGGTAGACCAGTAATTGCGCAGTGCCGCAGTACTTTCCGATAACACGCCCTTGTGGAACCGGAGTCCACGTCGACACCGAGCTTCGACCGACCGGGCCACACTTTCACAGCCGAGAACTGCCCCATCCCGCTTCGGCGAGGTGGGGTAGTGCCGTTCTCCGACACCAGCATTCGGCAACCGGATGACTAGCTGCTCGCGCAATCGCGAGCCGACCACTACCCAACCTCGATCGGATCGGCTCGATCCAATTATCGCCTCCTACCAGCATTTTCGGAGAAATTTTCGGACCGGTGTTGACATCCGATCTTCGATAGGTGAGACTTTGTGCAGCGCCAGAGTTGCGCCATCATCCCGGAAAGTTCCGGAATATCCCTGACACAATTCTTCGAACCGTGGCCTCGTGCGTCCTCTCGGATGCGCGGGGCCACGGTCGTTTTCACCTGGGACGCGCAAACCCCGTCCCGCCCAAACCCATGTGGCACGCCCCCGAAACCCTTTCGATGTCCATTGACAAGCGGGAAAGAGCCTGCCGCATGCACGTCTCGAACTTGCCCGACGTCTCCCGCCGATGCCAGCGCGGTCGTAGACGCATCCGCGATGTTCGAGGCGTAGCGCCACGTCCCCCGGTCCGCCCCTCGGCCGGGGGCGTGGCGCCACTCGAAGCACGTACCCGATTCCCTGGGACACCATCGACCTACCCGGATCCGTCCCGACCAGCTCCCGTTTCCCGCAGGCAGTTCGCCGCGGTCGCAGACGATGCGAGCGTCGGGGCGCCAGCCCCGCCCCCGGCCGGCTCTCGGCCGGGGGCGGGGTTCCACCCATCGAAGCCGATCGTTCTCGCTGCAACGCCAGCACTCGAAGCTTCGGAGTTCCACTGCCACACAGCCTTCCAGTCGGAAGTTGTTGATACAGTCCCATTCGATCCAGAAGCCGGAAGGCACTGGGCCGGAGCGCCACGCTCGAAGGGGGTGCGGTGCTATCACGATTCGCACCCGATCGTGTGGTGCGTAGAGAGGTTGCGACAACAGGGGTTCGAGGTTGACCACAGGGCTCCGGCCGGCGTTTCCGTCCATCCGCGGCCCGTCGAAACGAAGTAGTCGAGTGTTGTCGGGGGACAGTGCCAAAGGGGAAGTGTGATCGTGGATCAAGGTAGTCAATCATTGTCGTTCGCCCAGCTATTCGACGCCGAGTCGATCTATACCGTGAGCGAACACCTTGGCCCGGACGTCGCCGAGCGCATCGCCCGAGACCACCCCACTCTCTGCGACCTGATCACTGCCTCGCTGCTGCTCGGCCGAGATCCTTTGGAGCTGTTCGGGTAGTTGTCGCCGACTCGCTCGACCTGTGATCGAAAGTCGCGCCTGTCGAAGAGGATCCGCGACCAAGTGCGCCATGGTGTATTTGTGTCGAGCATTGCATGCTGGCGAAAGCCATTGCTGGCCGGCGCTGGTCGCCGTTCGATCGACTGGTGCATGGTTCTGCCGAGGCGCTGATAGTTGCCGAAAGACGTTGACCGCCAGCGCTTTCAGGAAACATGATCTTGGTCTTGACAATCCGCCGCGCTTGGGTGAAGCTTTTTGCAGCGCTACAACTGCGCCCAGATCGAAGCTAGGTTCGCACCCGAGCATCGATCGCACCCAGAGATGAAGCCCCGATCCAGTCACTGGATTCGGGGCTTCATGCATTCCCGGTTACCCAGCCGCGTGCGCGGCATCCGTCTCGTCCGGCGAAACCGTTGTCCGGTCGGGGTCTGGGCGCCGCCACGGGCGTGAAACCGACCTACTCGATTACGCCACTACGGGTGTGTGGTCGACGTTCGCAACGCGCTAGAACCAACTCGGATACTATCGAGCCCTGTCGCGATGGCAGGGGCGAAATCCGAAACCGATATCACGTCAACCCGCTTGCCCGAGGATGTAACCGATGAGTTTCTACCTGCTGAGGCCAGATGTTCCCGCCGATTTCGGTGAGGTTGTCTACGACGATAGCGTCACTCCCCGCCGGGTGGTTTCGGCTCACTTCGAGTTCGCCTACCCGGTCGAACGGGAATTGATGAAGTCTTACAGCGGTGCGTACGCGGTGACGAAACCGTTGGCCGATGCACTGGCGGAGAGCGATCTGAACGGATCCGAGTTCGGTCCGGTGACTACCTCGATCAGTTCGCTGGTCGAAGACCCCGAAGACTTCGACATCCCGCCGCTGTTCGGTCTGATCATCACCGGCCGAGCCTTCGTCGACGACTTCGGCATCAAGGGGCGCAGCAAGCTGATCGCCTCCCAACGGGCTGCCGAGTTCCTCTTCGCTCGTGATGAGATCCTTCGCGAATATTCGTCCCGGCTGGATGAGAACGGCGAGATCATCATCGACCTCTGACGTGGTTGAAGCCAAATATCCTGTGGTCCTCCAGATCAATCCTCCGGCAGTTGTTTTGGCAGCTGTGAACTAAGATGTAAGACATAGTCGTCCGACTGCACGCCCGACCCGAGGGACATAACTCATGACTTTCTACTTGATCAACCCGGAGGTCCCTGCCGACTTCGGTCAGGTCAGCAGAGACTCCAGCTATGATCCTCCGCGAGTCGTCTCGGCTCATTTCGAGTTCTACTATCCGGTCGACAGCGAACTGATTACGTCTTACAGCGGCGCATACGCGGTAACGAAACCGCTGGCCGATGCTCTGACCGAGTCGGATCTGACAGGCTACGAGTTCGGTCCGGTGACCACCTCCATCAGTGCGCTGGTCGAAGACCCGGACCGCATCATCATTCCGCCCCTTACCGGGCTGGTCATCACGGGGCGGGCGTTCAGCGATGACTTCGGTATCCAGGGTCGTAGCAAGCTGATCGCCTCCGAGCGCGCAGCTGAGTTCCTCTGGAATCGTGATGCGCGGATTCGGGATGGCGCAAACAAGTTGGACAAAGACGGCAACATAGTCCTGGACTTCTGAAGCTTCGCGAGAGCGACGCCACATTCCTTTGGCAATGCTGCCGATGCAGCATGATATTGCTCGCGACGGACTTCGATCGTTCGCGCGCCCACAATCAGATCTTGTTGTCTGATTTCGATACCATTGCCATATTGCGTGCAACATGTGCGGTGTCGAGTCGCCGCATTCGTTCCGCCTCTGCGGCGACCTGTTCGGTCTACTTCTCGGACTGAATCCATTCGTTTCCGTTATTTATCGCGCTTTTGCGCTAATTCATCGCACGCGTCCGATGGCCGATCCCAACGCGGTTCATCGTGCGCATGTCGTTCGAAAGTTCGATAGCTTGCCGGCTTGGTGAACATGTGAATTCCATGTGTCCAGTCGGCCCTCGAACATACCTATAAACGCGGGGTGCTGATATGGCCAATGGGATTATTGATGCGAGTATTCCTGCAGTGCCTGAAATAGCTGGATTTCTGAAGTATGAGCTCGACAGGGCGATGCGACCTGGCGCAGATGAATTCTCCTCTTTGGTGACATCGATTCGTGTCGGCGTGCAGAAAGACCTGAGCTTGGAAGCTGTTCGCCTATCGCGGCAGATCGGCGAGGTTGTCGGCAGAAATTCCACAAATTTTCGGGCCACGATCGAAACCGGTCTTGCGAGAACCGATTCTGTTGGGGGTTACGCCGGTGTCGACCATATGGCGGGCCGTACGTATGAATTCGATCACATGACGCCGGTCAGTGCGGCGCGGGCGGTCGAGCGAATCCAAAACCGTCGCATGCTTTTCGACGAGGACTCGACAGCGCCGACATCGCTACAAACGGAAAGATATGTGGCGGCATCCATTGCTGACCCGGTTGAGTCCGACTATCGCGGACCCGTCGAGGAGCCGTTGGCGGCTGATACTCCGCAGGACGGCGCCGCAGTGGCCCCCGGCGAGGAACAGACGGAGGATGTCGACGCCGGGAACAACAACGAGAACAAGAAGAAGCCAGGTAAGCCGACCAATGTTGCTCCGATCCCGAATCCCGGCGATCCGTTCTATGACGAATGGAAATTGCTGCCAGAGTATCGGAAGAATTATTGGCGTGAATCTGGTATAGCCCCGTGGGGTAAAGATGTGCACCATGCTGTCGAGCAGCAAATCTTCGATAAATATCCCGGAATCTTCGATGAGGACGAACGTCACGACTACTCGAATCTGCGCGGCATTTGGATGTCCATTGCAGACGAATTTCACAGAGGTACGATTCGAAAGGCTTGGAATGCTGTCTATTTGCGCCTCCAGGAGCTAGGTATTCTGCCCGAAGATCCGCAAGAGGTGACGGGCTCGGATGCGCAGAACGCCCGAGAGGCTCTGCTCTTCTGGGCGTTGGTGATCGACATGCTGTTCGGTGGGAAGTTCTTCCCGACCCCGGACATCGTAAATCATCCTGATTTCGAAGATTTTCTTCGTGAGCTCGGCCTTACGCCCGCGCAGATCGCAGCTTTCCGGAAGCTTACGGACGAACAGAAGCTCGCCTTTCTGCGAGCCCTGTTGGCGAGGTGGACGAACGCTCGAAGTCCGTTCGAAGAATACTTCCCCTCGGTCGAGCGGCAGGCGCCGCGCTACAAACCCTCAGCACCGAACCAAAATGATGCTGATTCGGACGATCGGTCACGTGTGCCAGCATCGGCTATACCTCCTGGTAGTCCGCAACCAGGGTTCCGCTTACCGTCAGCTCAGATCGACCAGCGGCGCCACAAGCCACAGAAGATACGGCCCGAGCTTCCGAAGATTCCTCAGCCACGGCCGATTCCGCAGCCACAGGCCGAAGCGCCGCAGGAACAACAGCCGCCACAGCAACCCCCGCAGCAGCAACATGTGCCGCAGCAGCAGCCGCAGCAGCAGCAACAGACGCCGCAACAGCAGCAGCCCCCGCAACAACCCCCGCATGAACAGCAACCGGTGGACCCCGCGCCGCAGCAACAGCCGCAGAACGAGCCGCCGCGAGGACCGGTGCTCCCTGGCACACCCGACGGCTACCGGTGGTCGCCGAATGGAGCCGATGGCTGGAAGTTGCTGCCCAACAACCCCGGTGCGCCATTCCAGTACCCGAACAAGCTTCCGGACCCTCCGCTCGGGCACGGCTGGACATTCGACGGCAAGAACATGCAGCTGGTACCGCTACCGGAGGGCTGGTGGTATGACCCTCGGTTCAAAGGGAACCTGCTGCCACCGATCCCCAAGGACACCCATTGGGAATACAACAACGAGGATACGAGCAAACCCCCGGAGTGGCGTGTGGTCCCGGACGGCGGGACGGATCCGCTGCACGGTGAGCGCCAGTGGTACCCCTACATGTTCCAGGCTCCGCCGTTTTGGAAGTGGGAGTCGAACCACAAGGGTGGCTGGTATTTGATCCCGGATCCGTATGATCCTCGCGTCGTTCCGCCCGAGCTCCGGCCACGTGAAACGAAGCCGCCTAGCGGTGACAGTGGCGGATGGCGCTGGCCGTCGTTCGAGATGCCGTACCTCCCGCTGCCCGGCCCCGGCAGGGTGTTCCGACTTCCGTGGCGAGTCCCGATGCCACGGCCTGCCGCGACCGGGCCGGCGACCGAGGTGCCGAGTGACATCCCGATTCCGGATACCACGACCCCGGAGCCCACTCCGAGTCCGGCCCCGGCTCCCACCCCGGCCCCGGCTCCCACCCCGGTACCGGCACCCGCTCCTGCTCCGGCTCCGGCTCCCGAAGTCCCGGCCACCCCGGCTCCCGCACCGGAACAGCCGCAACCCCAACCCACCCCGCGGCGGCGGGACGACCCGTCACTACGTGTCTAGCGAAGCAAGGGAATTCAGAAATCCGTGTCTGACAACGAAACAGTCGAATCCGTCCAGTTCTACAACCATCAGCCACCGCCCTCGTATACGAAAACCGAGCATGGGCAGCTGGTTACGCCCGAGTTCTTGGCGTTCGTGCAGCATGCGCTGACAGGCGGACTCTCCGAATCGGAGAAGACCGCGGAGTTGGATCCGCAAGTGCGGTCGTTGGCTGAAGAGCTGTCGGTGATTCACCTTCCGGAATGGCACGACTCGGTCGGACGTAAGCGTGCCGAACCCACCGTCACCACCATCAAGCAAGCCACCCGGGTCGCCGAGTATCTCGTGCAGCGCGGCGTCCGTTGGCATCCCGAGCTGGAGACGATCCGTTGGGTGCCGACACCGGGCGGGCCACCTGGCGCGTTCGATATCGGTCTGCATGTGACCAAGGACGAGGACGGCGCATGGCCGGTTCCGGACGTGGAGTCGTTCTACGACTTCGACGATATCGAAGTGACGCCGGCCGAGAACGGCCGATGGTGTGCCACCCACCCGCGCGGCCTCGCTGTCGAGGCCGCCACGAAAACCGAAGCCTACGTCGGGATCGTCGATCAGCTGCGTGAGCGGATCGAAGGTATCCACGGCGTCGACGAAAGGCAGTCATCCGATGGGTGAACGAATAGTGTTCCCGGACATCGAGACCACTCTGATCGGCTTTCTCGCCGCGGAGCTCGCCGCGATTTCCGATTCCGCACAGGTGGTCGGCAGGATTCCGGATCCACGGCCGACGCGAATGGTTCGCGTCAGCCGCAACGACCGGAAGAAGCGTGTCGACCGCGAGGATCGTGAAGGTCTTCGTGGGCCGAACCTGATCCTCGATCGCCCACGCATGGTGCTCGAGTGCTATGACGACGGCGGCGCCGCTGCGACGCTGGCCGGTATCGTGCGCGCCATCTTGGCCGCGGCATCGCCGGGTTACCTCGGCACGGTGTGGTGCGACCACATCGACGATGTCGGTGTCGAAAACGACACCGATCCCGCTACTTCCGCCCCTCGGCAAATCATCACTGCCGACCTCTACGTGCGAGGTTCTGTCCTCGCCTGACTCCCTCTGCAACGGAGTCACAACTGAATAACCAATCCCTAGGGCCTGCGCAACATCCCAAGGGAGAAACACAATGGCTCTGCCTTCCAGCAAGTTCATCGGCGCGGGCACCCCGAACATTGCCGTCACCGGCGGTGTCCTGGTCGGCCCGCTCAACACTCCGCTGCCGACCTCGGCGTCCGACACCATCAACGCCGCGCTGAAGCCGCTCGGTTACGTCTCCGAAGACGGCATCGAGTCCAGGGGCGAGCGCAAGGTCGAGACGGTCAAGGACTGGAACGCCGACATCATCGCGCAGCTGCAGACCGAGCACTCGGTGCGTTTCGGTCTGACCCTTTACGCGGTGTGGGACAAGGACGTGCTCGGTGAGGTGTTCGGTCCGGAGAACCTGACCGTCACCGCCGCCACCGCCACCACCGGCACCCTGCTCAAGGTGAAGGAGACCGGTTCGGTGTTGCCTTCGCGCGCATGGGTGTTCGACATGAAGAACGACACCAAGAAGCTGCGCATCGTCCTGCCGAACGCCAGGATCGCGCAGGTGACGGAGAAGAAGTTCGTCTCCAAGGAACTGGCCGGCTTCACCATCACCGTCGAGGCGTTCAAGGACGACACCGGTGTGAAGGCCTATCGCTACCTCGACGACGGCGTCTTCGCCGTCTGACAAGCCCCCAGCGGCAGCGGGATTCAACCTATGCGCAGGCCCGCCCGCTGCCGCTGGGCCCTTCATAACGCCTGCGCCTACCGACAATCGTGAAAGGGTCTGCGCCCATGACTACTGCGCCTGTTGTACCGAACTCCACCAAGGTCAAGGACGACTTCGTCCGGCAGGTGGGCGATATCGAAATCCGGCTCCCGTCATTGTCTTATCTCAAGCCGGGCTTGATCCGGCGGATTCGCCGACTGCACGATATCGACGCCATGTACACGCTCATCGAGCTGACCGTCTCGGCCGAGGCTCTGGCGGTGCTGGACGAGATGGATCAGGACGAATACCAGGCGCTGCTGGATGCGTGGCGAATCCATTCGGGGGTCGGCCTGGGGGAATCCTGAGCCTCGATGCTCTTCTCGAAGAGCATACCGAGGCTATCGAGTACGACCTGATCACCATCGGCCTCCGGCTGCGCATGCTCGGTACGGATGACCTCAGCTGGCGTGATCTGAAAGCGCTGATCAAGCAGGCGCCCGCGGATTCCGCGCTGGCGCGTTCGGTCTACGGCGAGGACCACCAGTGGCAGCTCGGCCAGCATCTGCTGGCCGATATGGCGGACTCTTTGCGATGGCTGGTGTGGTCGAAGACCAAGGCGGCGCAGGATGGTCGGGACCGTCCCGAGCCGATTCCACGGCCGGGCGTCACACGCGGCGTCGAACGGATCGGGACAGCCGCCAGCATCGAAGCGATGAACGACTTCCTGACCTGGGACGATCAGCGCCCGTCGCCGTGAGAGTCCGCGAGGCATTCGCGAACACGATTCTTCTCTTTCCGACAGCAGGTGTCGGCCCGTGAGCGAAGAGGTTTGGAAGAAGAATGGCACCTATAGACAAAGACGACCGGCCGGACCGGCCGAAGTCGAATCCGGGTAGCGGCGGTCAGAGTCGCACGGCAGCCCCGATTCCTGATCATAAGAAGTCACCGAGTTCGGTTGTCGGCGCGAAGAGTTCCGGCCGTGCCGTGATCGCCGATGGCCTGCCGGCGCCGGTGTTCGGCATTCCGGCGCACCCGGGATTCTTTCAGGAGCCGCCGGGCTTCCTGGCGCGACTACAGCGAATACCGATCGCCGGTGGACCATCCCCTGTTCGGCACTCGACGTTTCTGTTCAAGAATCAGCCCGGCGCGTTCTACGGATTCGGTACGAAACACGATCTCGAAATCGGCGCGGACAGCCGATTGCGCAGAGCGACGATATTCGGCTCGAAATCGGCGAAAGAGATTCTGTTCGCCGCCGATGGCACCGCGACCGTCGTACCGGTGAGTCCGGACCAGAAGCCGTACCAGCTGCGACCGTGGTCGGCGAGCGCCGAAGCCGGAAGCGATCACACCGCGGCGCCGGCCGGTGGCAACGGCGCGTCCCGGCCGGCGGCCGTGGCTCCAGCGCGACAGCCGGCCGGCGTGATCGCGGGCGGTAGCCCCGTCCACGGCCCGGCGCGCGATTCCGGATCGTCCGTGCAGGACTATGGATCCCGTATCCACGTGCCGGGACCGGCTCTCGGTACGGGGATCGTCGGCAGTGTGCCACCGGGTGACATCGACGATGACCCGTACCTGCCCGCGCCGGACGACGCCACCGCGCCACCCGAGGAACAAGCCCCCCGTCCGCGTCGCGGCGGTCACCGGTTCGGTGGCCGAGGCGAGTTGCCCGACCGCAAACGGGTTCCCGAGCTGCTGTCGCGCGTCGCGGGCGGCATTCCCCGCATGTCCACGGGCGGTCGCGTCGTCGGTCGCGGAACGTCGACGAGTGATGACAACCTCTCTTGGCTGTCCAACGGTGAATTCGTCGTCAACGCGGATGCGGCATCGAGGGCACTTCCCTTGCTGGAAGCCTTGAACTCCGGATGGGTTCCGTCGTCGGATTTCTTGCAAGGGATTCTGCCTGGATTCATGTCGCCACCCCAGGTGTCGACCGATGCGGGCGCGGGATTCGATCCCATGGCGTTCCTCTTGGGATCGAATCAGGGATCCAACCTGAACTCCTTGCTCGCGCCGTTTCGAACACATCCCGTCGGAACAGTCGATTCCCCCGCGACCCCACAGGCGAAGACGCTGGAGCTACCGGGACCGACGATCTCCGAAAACCCTTCGGATGTCGAGGAATCCGGCGGCTGGGAAGGTCTGGACACGAACGACGTGATCTCCAGCGGGTTGTCCTCCGCTATCACCGGCGGTGTGCGCGGCGGTCTGTTCGGTGCGATCAAGGGCGGCATCACGGGCGTGGCTTCCGAGGCCGGTGGTCAGATCGGCGCCGCGATCGGCACGGCCCTCGGCGCCGGGCTCGGTCCGGCGGCCCCGATCGCCACCGCGGTCGGCGCGACCCTCGGTTCCACCGTTGGCCAGCTCGCCGCCGAGACGGTGCTGAAGCCGGTCGAGGTGGTGGGCAAGTATGCCGCCGATACCGCGAAAGAGGTGATCGGCAGCGGCTTCGGCCTGGTCGATCTCGCGAAAGGTCCGGGCGGTCATACCGCTCGGCAGGACATTTACAACTTCAACGGCATGGACCCGAAGAGCGTCGCGATAGCGGTGGAAAGGGTTCGCCGGCGCCGCACGCTGGCGCAGCAACGCGGAGGAGGTCTCGGTCGATGACCCACCAGCTCTTGGATACGCACGACACGAAAGTCGTCGTGTGGGACATCAACGGGAGGGTCTGGCATCTGGCAGGTGTCAATTCGGGTCGCGAGGGGGTGCGGCTGACGAAACAGGCCGGATTCATGTTCGCACCGGTGCAGCTGCTGGTGTCGGAGGGTGCGAGGCAGGATGGCGCGACGTTCTTGCGGTCGGTGCGATCGAAGAAGGAATGGGATTTCCTGGTGCTCATCTCCGGGACGGCGAAAAGCGCCGCGATGGACCCGGTTCGGGATTTCCACGCGGTGCATGACGCCTGGTTCCGTGGGTGGTCCACCGACAAGCCGGTGACCGTTGGATATTTCACTCGCCATCAAGGCTGGCGGTTCCAGCAAGCACAGCTCGATGCGGCGCCGGAATTCGTGGGTGACGTCGATCCGGCTCGCAGTGCCCTCGCGGCGTACAAGATGTCGGCGGTTGCCCTGGATCCGCTCGAACGGCACTTCGAGGAGACCTCGGTGTGGACCAACGCTTCCGGCTTCGGCGAAGGCACGGTCCGTGCCCGCAATGCCGCCGACCAGCCCGCCTGGCCGCGCTACACGATGAACGGCCCAGGCCGTTGGTCGATTCTGGATCCGGTCGGCGGTGACCTGCTGCGCCTGGTCCAGACGCCGGTATTGAAGGTCGACGAGACACTGCGCATCGATACGCATCCACGCCATCGCACGGCTCGGGTGTACACGACCGGTACTTCGCAGTTCCGCAATGTGTGGCCGCGACTCGCGGGCCGTCGGTGGATGGCTTCGTTGCCGCCGTGGAGTTCCAGCGATATCACCGTGAAGGTGGAGGGCGGAAATACGAGCTCGAGTCTGATCGTCGCCGTGACTCCCCGATCCTCGAGGCCCTTCTGATGAGCGCGCCGACGTGGGATCCGCACGACGAATCCAGGCGGATGGACCAGGTCCACCGGGCCGATCAAGAGTACGCCCGCAATCCCGATGTGCTCGTGCGATATTGGGACAAGGATCTTCGGGAAGTAGGCGAGGAGCACAGCTACCTGTCGCTGCAATTCAGCTACCCGCGCAACGCTGCCGGTGGCCTGAAGATGACCTGCCCGCGCGACATGGTGCATTTCGATCACCTCTTCAACAACGAAGACGGTGAGGATGCGACCATCCCGATCACCGTGAACACCAGAGGTTTCCGGTGGGACGGCTATATCACCAAAGCGTCGATCGTGCGCGACGAGTACGGTGTGGAGACGGTCGATATCGAGGCGATCCACTGCTGGAACCACGTCGCGACGATCTGCTGCTGGGCCGCGCCATTCGCGCCGATCCTGGCCCAGTTCCCGCGGCACATGATCCAGTTCGGCCCGGTCCGTACATTGATCACGACCTATCTGACGGCCAATCTGATGCGCTTGCAGGGCAGCGACTCGCTCTTTCCGATCGCGGTCGTTCCGGTGAACCCGATGACGGACACCAGCCGCTGGAGCGCCGCATCGGCACGGTTCGACATGGCGGACAAGCTGTTCGCGCCGATGCTCGAGGATTCCGGTGTCATGCTCACCGCACGATTCTTCCTTCCTGGTGAGGACGAACAGCCTGCGCCGGAATGGTTTTATCTGGACAGGCCGACGGTGGTGCTCGACACTGTCGACAAGTCGGGCGTCACCGGGGCGACCGGCACGCTGCTCGACGGAATTCGCTCGTGGATCGAGGAATTCGCGGACGACGGCACCACTCCGGTGCGGTACCCGAACTTCAACTCGACCACCGAATACGAGGCGGTATACGGGGAGACGGGCCCGTTGGGCACCGTCAAGAACTTTCCCTGGGTGTGGTACTTCGAAGGCGAGTATTCGGGAATCGGTCCCTCCGAGGTCGCCCTGCACAAGCCGACCGCCACCGACATCATCATCGGTGGGCGGTCACCCGGCTGGGTGAACGCGGGCATCGAAATCGCGATCAAGGGTCTGTTGTCGCTCATCGGGCTGGACTGGCTGTATCGCGGCCAGCTCAACGACGTGTTCCTGGCTTGGATGGTTTATCGAGACAAGGAGCGGGTGAGACGCGCGGGCCCCTATGCGTTCCGGGAGTTGTACATCACGGGGAGCGACAAGGCGTTCACGCTCGACGGACTGGTCGCAGCCCGTCAGGGACTGCACTTGACCAGGGGTTACACCAGCAAGCGAGTCTCCGTGGAAGACAACGCGCCGTATCTGCTCGGCCGGGATTTCGGTCTCGGCGACCAGATCGGTTTCGCGCTCGGTGAGCACATCTTCACAGATTTCGTGACCGAGCTGACCTTCACCGACGACCGCGAGAGCTCGGCCCGATGGCAGATCGTCGTCGGCGACGGCGCCGACGAAGAGGATTCGATCGTCAAGGCGTGGCAGCGGCTGGGCCGGGTCGCGGCCGCGGTCAAGGACCTGGCGACCGACGTCGGCGCAGACCTCGATCTGCTCATCTTCTGACCTATCCGACGAGGAGAAACGATGGCGGACATTACTTTTCCCGCCCACATCACCGTGCGCAGGCAACCCGACGCGGATGGGTTGCCGGTGCTGACCGCCGAAACGACGGTTTCCCCCGAGATGGCCGTGCTTCCGCTGCCGCCCGGACCTCCCGGTGAGCCGGGTCGACGCGGGCGGCCACGCAGTACCTTCCGGAAAATGGGCACGATCGCCGACGCGGCGACGCGCCCACTCGGGTTGGGTGCCGAGGACCGCGGTAAGTGGTGGCACCGGCTCGATGACAACGGCATGGACGTTTGGACCGGCACCGCTTGGCGACATTCGCCCGATGCGGTCGGACCGCAGGGGCCGGTCGCCGCGCCGAATACCATCGCCGTCACCGAGACTGTGCACAGCGAGGACCTGATCGTTCCGGCGGTCGAGTTCTCGGGTGTGGGCGCTGACCAGCAGCTGAAGGTGACGGTACCGGCCGGACAGCGCGGTCCGAAGGGGCCCCCCGGTGCGTCCGGAACAATATCGGCGGCAGTGGATTACGACACCGAGACCCTGCCGACCCAGGGTGGCGTTTTCGCCTACAGCAAGGCCACGCGCAAGTTCCGTTCGGCGCCTGCGCCGCTCGGCTTCGGGCCCTGGTCGTGGTTCCAGGAAGACTTCGCGGCGGAGCAGATCGCGGCGACCAACCGGATCGAAGGCGGTACCTTCACCATTCCCGCCCTGCCGTTCGCGTGGCGGCCTGTGGTGCACGGCCATATGTACAGCTACTCGGTCGCGAATTCCGTGCAATCGGCGGAGATCGTGGTCCGGCTGCACCATTCCCAGGGCCAGATCGTCGCGACGGGGCTGGGTGGTTCCGGTGGGTGGATGTACCTGCCCGTCTTCCCTTGCTACCGCGACGGAAGCACCACCAAGGCGATGTCCCCGACGACGGACTTCGCGATTGTTCCCGCCGGGCAGCCCGCCAATCTCGTGGTGGCGGCCGAACGGATCGGTACCGGCACCGGCGATATCGGATTCAGCAATGCGAAGGCATCGCTTGTCGTATTCGCACGACCTATCGGATGAGGTGAAATGTCCAACGTAGGAGAGTACTTCGCATCCACTCTGATCCGGGGCATCGACGAAGGAGTCGCGAAGCCGGGTGTAGTGCAGGCAATGCACGGCACGCCACGTGACGGATCGCTCGAGTTGATGACCGGGACTACGGGTGACGCGGGCGTCGGCGGTCAGCCGGCCCGACCGTTCCGCTGGGAAGGTGATGTCGCGGATCAGGCCGCTCTGACGGCACTGTCCTCCAAGTTGACGCCCGCACACGCCGGAAAGGCTTGGCGCGTCGTATCGACCGGAGCGCTGGTGTATTGGAACGGCGCTGGATTCGATTCCTTCGCAGAAGCTTTCGGGGCGCTCGGACCGGACGGCGAACCGTGCGCAATCACCATCGGTACGGTCGATACCGGTCCGGCCGGTTCCGATCTCCAGGTGGAAGTGGTCGGTGCTCCGCCCAACCTGACCTTGAATCTGACGATCCCGCGTGGGATCAAGGGCAAGAAGGGTGAGCCAGGTGGGCCGGGCCCGATTCGTCAGGCGGCGGACTACGCCACTGGCACGCACGTCGACCGGACCGTCCCGGTATGGGATTCCGCGACAGAGAAGTGGAAGCCCCGCCCCTATCCCGGACTGCGCGGGCCGTGGACGATCGCCGAGGGGCAAGCCTGGGACGGTGGTGCCGGATTCGCGGCATCGCAGTCGAATATCTCCGCGGCGTTCCATCCCATCGCGCAGCTGAGTGTCCCAGCCCAGGACGTGGACTGGCGTCCCATGATCGCCGGCGGCGTCGTCGTTGGTACTACGGATGGCGCGGGCGATTTCAGTTCCCGCGTCGACGCCGAGGTGCGCATCGGATCGGTCGACGGCCAGATCGTGGCGCTCGGCTCCGGGATGGTCTGGGGCGCTGACAGTTTCAATCGATTCCAGCCGTACTACGGCGCCCGCGGGCTCACGCCGGACAGCACGATCGGCGTCGTTCCGGCCGGGCAGCCGGTGACCCTGCACGTGGTGTTGCGTCGCAACAAGGGCACGGCCAACTACGACTACACCATGGCCAACGCGCAGATCGTGTGCACGGCCCGACCCGTGGGGGCGTTGTGACCATCGAGAACACGGTGAACGAACCGACCGTCGTCTACGACGACGACGTCATGATCACGATGCGCGGTGTCTCCGATTCGGTGGGACTTCCCTACACGGTGAACCCGGTGGAACTCGCCGACCGAGAAGTCATGATCGAGCTTCGCGAGGGCCCGGCGGGTCCGGTCGGCCCGGAGGGGGACCCGGCCTGGCCTTGGCTGTGGGAGGGCGATATCGCCGATCTGGCGGCGCTCACCGCGCTCGGTCTCGGCATGGCGGATGCGCGCAAAGCATGGCGGGTCGTCTCCGAAAACGCGATCTACTACTGGACCGGGCTCGAACTCATAGCGTTCGACAACGCGTTTCGCCGGGTGGGCAGGCCGGGCGCGCCCAATCAGCTCACCGGTGCGGCACTCACCGGTGCGACCGGCTCGACGGCTGCCGCCAGCATGAACGGCACAGCGCCTGCGCAACGGCTGGAGATCACCTTCCCTCGTGGGGAGACCGGTGATGTCGGTGACCCTGGTGCGGCCGGTCGCATCCAGGACGCGGCCGATGTGTTGATCGATGAGGTGCACCCGCTCGGCCAGGACCATGTGCTCGCGTGGGACGCCGCGATCGAGAAGTTCCGGCCCGCCCCGAGCCCGAATCTGGCCGGACCCTGGATCATCGGCGAGAAGCAGTTCACCGGTGGTACCAACATGACCGACCCGTTCAAGGTAGTCGCCGCCATCACCATTCCGGCGCAGCCGATGGCTTGGCGCCCCATCGTCGAGGGGTCCGCCTACGCGTCGGCCGCCAACGGAACCCGCTGCGACTTCGAGGTGCGTATCGGCGGACCCGAGGGTGCGCTCGTCGGTTACGCCCGGGGTCACGCGGTGAGCGCCATCGGCTTCGCATTGATCGCGCCGACGTTCCAGTACCCGATTCAACCCGGCTCGACGGCTGCCGTGGTGGCCGCGAACCAGACCGCCACCCTGTACGTCATCGTGCGCCGAGTGGTCGGCACCGCGAATTACCGGGTCTACACGACCAACGCGCAACTCATCGTGTCCGCCCAGCCCGTATAGCCGACGGCACACGACTCGTCACCGGCTCGCTCTCGGAGCCGGCCACTCACCTCGACCCGGTACGCCGTTCCGGCCGCCGGTTGTCCGAAAGGCATTGATCCATGGCCGATCTGCCCCCGCTGAAGTACGGCAAAGTCGTCGGGCGTTTTCTCGCCAATGTCATCGACGGCCCCGACCTCGGTGATCTTCCTGAATTCCCCCCGCTGACCGGGACCGTCACTTTCAGCGCCGACGCGCCGAAAGTGCTTGTGCCAGGCGCGCAACCCAGCCCAGCGACCTACGTGCAGCTGCCGAACCACTACGAGTGCCAGCTGGACGAGTTCGGATATCTCACCTGGCGCGGTAAGCGGGGTGTGCGCCTTGTGGCGCCGAACTCCGCGACGAATCCTGCCCAGTGGACCTGGCGGGCATCGTTCGACCTGTCGTACGACGGCGAGCGCATTCCGCTGGAGTCCTTCAGTTTCGCGGTCTCCGAGTACGTCCCCGGACCGGACTCGGCCAACCCCGATGCCGGCTCGACCGGACTCGTCGACCTGACTTTGGTGTCGCCGGTGCCGTCCTCGGCCGGTGATGCGGTGGTCATGGGACCTCGCGGCGAAGGCATTCAGATAGATGGCCAGGTCGCGACCTACGCTTCGCTGCCCGCCACCCCGCCCGAAGGTGCACAGTATGTCGTGCAGGCGGATGGGCGGCTGTATGTGTACCACGCCGCGGCGGGCGGCTGGCTGCCGAACGGACAAGGCGTCATCATCCGAGGGCCGGCGGGCACGACCGAGTGGGCGGGCATCACCGGCAAACCCGCTACGTTCCCGCCCACCATCGGCGACACCTCGACCACTGCGGTCGCCGGCGACGACCCGCGGCTCACCAATGCGCGCACCCCGACCTCGCACACTCACCCGGCCAACCAGATTTCCGACTCCACCGCACTGGGGCGTTCCCTGGTCACCGCGGTCGATGCGGCCGCAGCGCGTACCGCGATCGGCACCATCGCGAGCACTGACACGCGTCTCACCGACGCCAGAACGCCCACCGCGGCAGGTCAGCTCTACGACATCGCGTTCAAGTCCCACACCGGAAACCGCGCCGCGGGCGCGGGCAATGTGATGCCCGAGGGACTGCGGATGGAACGGCAGGTCAAGGTCACATCGGTGACATATCGCGGAGAGACGGCCGGCACCGGAAACCTGGTCGTCGAACTCCGGCGCAACGGCACCGTGGTGGCGGGCACCTCGGCCACCATCGCCGCCGCGAATCACGCACAGGACACCACGGTGACCGGCGACTGGACCTTCGCGGTCGGGGAGCGGATCACGGTGGTCGTCACAACTGTGGACAACCCCGCGGGCAAGGGATTGCAGGCCAGCCTGAAGGGGGTGACGGTCTGATGGCGGGAATGGGCCTGGGCGGGCCGCCGATCGACCTCACCGCCGTCTCGAGCGACGCCTCCGAAGAGACCGGCGAGCCGACCGATCAAAGCGGGGTGCCGGAATGGGCCACCACCCGGTCCGGATATCCCGGCACGTGGGCTCCCCCCGCACCGGAGCCCGGCGGTGCCGGTTCGGAAACCGCTTCGGCACAGGAGATTCAACTGCTCCTCAACGAAACCGTTGTGGCCACCGGCCCCGTGGCCGAAGGCGGTGACACCAAGTTGACCGTGCCCGCCGACATCACCATCGCGGCCGGCGACGTACTGACAATGCAGATCGCCGAGGTGGTAACGCAGGAAGCGGAGATGAGCTGATGGCGCTGGTCGTCGTCAGTGGTGTCGTGGAGCCCGCGGTCCCGATGGGCGTGGAGAAGTCCGGTGACCAGCCGGTGCCCGCGGGCTCCAGCGATGTGAAGGTGATCGGCTGGGTTGCTCGCACGGGCTACAGCCAGACGGTGATATCGGGCGACGAACTCGTCTCGAACGGCCGCGGCGCGGTAGTCGTGCGGTGCGGATTCAGTGTCACCGGCACCTTGGCGGTCAACGGCACAAGGAACTTCCAGCTGATGCACAACGACACGGTCGTCAAGTCGCTGGACAGTGGCAACTCGGCGGTGGTCCTGACCGACACACCGCTCGACCTGGAGCGCGGTGATCGGGTGTGGGTGCGGTTGACCGGTTCGCAGTCCTTCACCGCAACCGTGAATGCCGGTGCAGGCACCTACCTGTACTACGACCTCCCCTGACCGCACTCGAGTCGGGACACAGAAGGAAGGTGACCACCGATGCCACTGATTGTTGTCGGCGGAAGCGTTTTTCAACCGTCGGCCATGACGAAGAACGGTACCCACGTGTTGGGTACCAGCGAAGTGTGGGCGGAAGTACCCGGCTGGACTGCCGACACCTCGGGCTTTCCGGGCTCCGTAGTGGTCGGCAATGGGCTGCGGTGCAACGGCTCGGCGTCCGCCGCGACCATCAACGCCGCACTCCCGTTCAGTGCCGGTACCAGCGGAAGCCATCAGGCACGGCTGATGCTCAACGGAACGACCGTCCTCGCGACCGGCGGCATGGTGACCGCTACGTCCGGAACAATGACCGTCGCCGCGACGGTGAGTCTGAACGATGGAGACGTGATCACCGTCCAGGCCTGGCACAACATTGGATTCCAGGCGTTTCGCGCCACCATCGGGGCCGGATCGGGGACATACGTTCGAATCAACTGATCACTCCGCGATTTCGCGGTCTGGCGCCGAAGAAGATTTGCCGCCCGCCCCGACGGCCGCGGGAATCCGGACCGATACAGAAAGGCAGGAAGCCCATGTCGTGGACAGGGGATCCGGTATGGCTCGCCGACGTTCTCCGGGCGGAGGGCCTGCGCGTCGTCGAGTTTCCCGGCTGGCGCGAGCGCGGGCACGGGGATTTCGGTGAGATCTGGGGGATCATCGCCCATCACACGGGGGGATCGCACACGCCGTCGTCCGAAATTGCCTATGGATTCGCGCATTTGGCGGGGCCGTTGTCGCAGTTGCATCTCGACAGGGACGGCACCGTGACGGTTGTCGCCGCAGGTGTGTCGTGGCACGCGGGGCGTGGTCGGTGGCCGGGGCTGCCCGAGGACGACGCGAATTTCCACACCATCGGTATCGAAGCCGTGAACAACGGCACCGAGGGGTGGTCGCGCGAGCAATACGACGCGTACGTGGGGTGCTGCGCGGCGATCCTGCGCAGGATCGGCCACGGGGCCGATCGGGTGATCGGCCACAAGGAATGGGCCGGAACCAAGCAGGGCAAGTGGGATCCCGGCGGCATGGATATGGACCGATTCCGCGCCGATATCGCGGAACGATTGAAAGGCGGTGTGCTGATGGCACTTTCCGATGTGGAGCAGCGCGAACTCCTCGACAAGCTGCGCAGAGTGCATTTCGAGCTCACGTACGGGTTCCAGTCTCGGGTGGCGGATTCCGAGTACCGGGACACGGTGGCCGGCTATGTGCTCAATTCCGACGCCGCCGACTACCGCAACGAGCAGCGGTTGAAGGCGGTCGAGCTCAAGATCGATCGCCTGCTCGACGCCATGGAAGGAAGGATCTGATGTTCGTTACCAAACTTCCCGAGCCCGCGCTGGTGCGCTCGGTGCTCGTCGCGATCACCGGCGTGATCGCGTTCGTCGTCGGCCATCGGATCGATGTCTCGTGGATCGATTCGGTTCTGACGCTTTATGGTCTGCTCACCCCGGTGATCGCGGGCGCGGTCATTCGGCCCGCGGTCACGCCGGCCGTTTCGCGGGACGGCGGACGATGAATGGCGCAGAGTTGGTTGAGTCCCGAATTGGTGCAGGCGTTCGGTGTTGCCGTTGCCACGGTGATCGGCGCGGTCACCGCGTGGCAGGCGCGTGAGGTCGCGAAACTGCGCGCTCGCGTCGAAACTTTGGAAAGCCAGGCGGTCGACGACAAGAAGCGCTTTCGCGACGCGATCCGTTTGATTCGTGCGCTCCAGCAGCACATCGATGAGCTGCGCGGGTTTCTGCGGCTGCATGTTCCCGGGCAGGAACCGCCGGTCGCCCGATACGAAGTCCCATCCTCTTTGCAAGAGGAGATCTGAGCGACTCACTGGATGGGCGTACCTCGGCCCATGAGTCGCGTAATCGCCCAAGCCACAACGCGGTAGGTGAGAACGGCAGGCACGACGACCAGCAGCATTATGCGGAGTGTGACCAGTGCGGCGCTGACGGTGAGGAAGCCGAGGCCGACTCCGTCGGGCGAGCCGAATCCGTGTCGCGCCGACAATGCCGCCAAGACCGGATGCAGGGCGAAGTACAGCACGACCAGGATCGCCGGTATGCGGATCAGCCGCCATCCGGCGAGCAATCGGGAGGTGGCGGGCAGTCTCATCGTGCGAGCTCCGGTCCGGAGGTGAGGAATGCGAGCAGCAGGGCGTTGCCGATCACTCCGCCGGTCGCGAAACGCAAGCGCGGCCCGCTTCGCAGAGGCAGACCGAAGAGGTCGGTTGTGCGGAACAGGCGAGTGAACATGTCGCGGTGACCGAAGGCGCGAGCCGGGGCGAGCGCGAAACCGCTTGCGGAGATGGATATTCCGAGTATCAGTGGACCGCTGTCCATATCTCCGGCACCGTGATGGCCGTCGCCGTATTCGTGGATCGCGCTGAAGCCGAGGACACTTCGCTCCTGGCGGAACAACGCGGTCGCCAACTCCTCGGCGAGTGCGCGGTCCGCGAAGCCGGCGAAGTAGGCCGCCAGCCCGGTTCCGGAGGCGCGTGGGGCGTCGTGTGCCTTCCCGTCGACGCCCATGCGCTGCACCACCAGCCCGGTGCCGCGATCGATCTGTACCGCGCGCACCCGTTGCGCCCAGTGCGCGAGGACCGCCCTGTGGTCGGCGCCGGTCGCGCGGCCGTGTACCGCGATCGCGGCGGCGACGGCTGCGACGTCGGTGGGGTAGGCCTCGCCGGGAAAGGTGTCGAGCAGGCCGGTCGGCGAGGCGAGCAGTCGCCGCTCGAAGGAGGCGATCAGCGCGTCGTGGCGGACCGCGAGGTCGCGCGGGAACGCCGGATCGACGAGGCGCGCCATCCCGAGCGCGAGGGCGGGATAGGAGAGGTAGGCGTGGCCGTCTGGGCTGTCGAGTTCCGCCATCCCGTCCTTGCCGTGCCAGGCCGAGGTGAACTCCGTGCGCATCTCGGGCAGCAGACTCTTGGCTGCCGCGCGGGTCACTATCGGGGCGTAGCGTTCCCGAAATTCGGGGTGTTCCATACAGGCTTGCGCCAGTCCCAGCGCCGTCATCTGGTGCGCGAGCAGCCCCCACATTTCGGCGAGACCCTTTTCCGAGCTGGTCGCACGCCGATGATCGTCATCGGCTTCGAAGGCCACCAATTCCTCGGCGAGTCCACGCACCAGTGCGGGATTCCCGCGGTACCACTCGTCGGCGTCACGACCGCACCACCACCTCGGCAGCAAGCTCGCGATCATCAACGCCACCACGATGCCGATCACAATCGCGACCGGACGGCGGAACTCGTATAACCGACGCACGGCCGGACTCCCCATGATCCGAATCTACCGGAGCTGCTCACGAACACTGCGGGCGCAGAGAACAATTCGCGTCCAGCGGTGCGGCCGGGGGCTGAGGCCTTCGGTGAGCGATGGTTCGGCGTCGACTGCGGAATTGCCCTCGCTGCTGCGGCGGGGATCGTTGCCGGTTCCGGTGTGGCAAGCGCCGAAGCCGTTTAGCCGGTGCAGCCCGGTGCGCCCGCGGCGCAGCAGGTCGCGGACATGTACCCGATCGACAAGATGTTCATGGACCTGGTGAAGGCGTTGTCCTCCGGTTCGTCGAGGACCGCCGCCCAGTAGGCGTTCGCGCGACGAAGTGCCCCGTCTCTCCGTCGGAGGCGGGGCTTTTGCGTTCTGGGTCATGGGGCAGCGATACGGAAAGGGGCCATCCGGTACTTTCATCCGCAAGCTTCGGGCCGAAGCTTGCATTTTGTGCGCATCTCACTTGGCGATTTCGCATGAATTCTTCGGCATTTCCCCAGGTGAAACGTTACAGGTCGATTCTGTGAGATAGATCTCACGGCATGATTCGAGCGAGGGTGAGCCCGTAATACTGCGGTCTTGCGATGGGTGAACGCCGGGCGTCCCGGCGGGCTCGGTTTATCGGGCGCTTATCGGAAATCGCGTTCAATCTGTTGAAATGCCCAGGCCTATCGCCTGGTAGGGAGACTTCTGAGAGTGCCTTTCCGCTACATGCGGCCGTTGTCGGGCGCGGACTGCGGTCGCGAGTGGACGAATTGTGAACCTTTCATCTCGGGCGTCTCGCAAAATTCGCGTTACTCGAATCTCATTCGCATTGACCTGTTCGTCGTTAACAATCGGACCCCTGTGATAGAACACTCTCGTCGGCCACCAACAGGTCGCCGACGGAGGGAAAACTTCTTCCAAGGGGACTGTTTCAAAATGAGGATCATTCGTTCGTTCGGGTTCGCTTTCGCCGCCGCTGCCGGCATCGTGCTGGCCGGTTCCGGCCTCGCCGCCGCGGACGACACGGGCTCGGCCGAGTCGCTGACCACGCTGGCCGAGCTGCTCGCGACCGGTTCGTCGGGTGCGCCGGAGTCGACGTCGACGGAGACCGGTACCGGTTCGGCGGAGTCGTTGGGGCCGCTGTTGGAGCTGCTGGCGACGGGTTCGTCGGGTGCGCCGGAGTCGACGTCGACGGAGACCGGTACCGGTTCGGCGGAGTCGTTGGGGCCGCTGTTGGAGCTGCTGGCGACGGGTTCGTCGGGTACGCCGGAGTCGACGTCGACGGAGACCGGTACCGGTTCAGCGGAGTCGCTGGCGCCGCTGTTGGAGCTCCTCGCCACCGGTTCCTCCGGTGGTGACGCGACGAAGTAATTCGGGTGTCGAGCCGCGCGATAGGCATGTCGTCGACGCGACAGCCCGGGGCCAGCGCGAAATGAGAGCCCCGGGCCAGCGCGACGCGAACTCCACGGCACCGACGCGACATGAATATCTGGCACCGACGCGACGCGTAACCCCGTAACCGACGCAACTTGGCAACTCTGGAGTCGACACAACGCGGTAATCCCGGCGCCGACGTCACGTAATAACCCTGGAGTCGACGCAACGCGGTAATCCCGGCGCGGGATTCCACCGTCGTTCGCCGGGCGTGCGGGCCGGATGCCGCACCAGGCGCAGCACGCGGTGGCCGCCGGTGCTCAGGAAGGCGCACAGCGCGGTGCCGACCAGGCCGGACGCGCCGGTCACCGCGATGGTGGCCGTGCCGAAGCCGTGCTCGGCCCGATGTTCGACTACCGATACCGCCAGCTGGCCGACGACCTGCTGGCCCACCACCGCGCCGCGGACGTGACGCGGTAGTCCTGGCGCCGACGCAACGCGGTAACCCTGGCACCGACGCAACGCGGTAACCCTGGCGCCGACGCAACGCGGTAACCCTGGCATTGACGGGACACCGTGACCCCGCGCCAACGCGACGCGGTATAGCCGCGCCCCAATCGACGCGCCAAACCGCGGCCCCGCAACCAACAAAATTGCCCCGCCTCCTCCGAGGCGGGGCAATTTTCCGTTTAGAGCCCCGCAAGTTCGCCGAAAAACCTACTCGCCAAACCCCCGAGCGCAACACATCGAATCACCTCGATCGAATGTCCGCGCGCCAAAATTCCGTACGGAAGGAACGTTTGCCAGGTCCGGTGACATCCGGCGCCCCGCCCGCCACCTCACGGCTGGCTCCATCCCCGCATGTCAGCCCCGAATCCTGGTAGAGCCACACCGCCGCGCTTCACTCGGAAGTCCCCGCAGGGGTGAACTACTCGTAACTGATCATTTGCGCTGCGTTCATCATCACGTCGGTGCCCGCAAATCTCGCGTGATAGACATATGCCCGCGTCGGCCGCAGCGTGTTGCCGACGAGAGCTTTCGAGGGAAGAGAAGAATTCGATGAGCAAGATTCGTGTGCTCGGCATCGCTGTGGTCGCCGCCGGTATCGTCCTGGGTGGTTCCGGCGTGGCGTCGGCGGAAACCCCGACCGGCTCGGCCGCCGGTTCGTCCAACTTCGCCACCGGCCTGTCCAACCTGCTGACCACCGGCTCGGGCGGCGTGAAGCCGCTGCCGACCTCGACCGAGGCTCCGACCGGTTCCGCCGCCGGTTCGTCCAACTTCGCCACCGGCCTCTCCCGGCTGCTGAGCACCGGCTCCGGCGGCGTGAAGCCGCTGCCGGTCGCGGACGGCTACCCCAACCCCTGGCTGGACGGCTGGGGCGCCGGTTCCTCCAACCTGCTCAACGGCCTCGGCCGATTGATCGGCACCGGCTCGGCGGGCTGATCGCCTCCGACTCGGGTGGCGCGAGGCCGCGGCCCTGATCGCGGCAATCGGCAAGTGCCCATCAGGTGGAGCCAACAGCTCGCCTGCCGAGCAGACCGTGTCGCGCATGGTGGGCCGCCTCGCGTCTGCCCAATCGCATCGCACAGCACCGACAGCGATCGCACCCCAAACATGAAAGAGCGGCCCGAAACCCCGGGCCGCTCTTTCATTTCCGCACCCCTACAGCGGCGTCTTCATCAACACGACGTTGTACTGCGTGTGCACCGTCAGCAGGAAGTACAGATCCGACCCGGTCTGATACGGGAAGATCATCGGCGCGTACGCCGTCGGCAGCGACGCCGCCTCGACCAGCACCCGCGGCGCACTCCACGGTCCCTCCGGCGCCGAAGCCGTCCGCATGACAACGGAATTCGTCGGATCGGTCGTCAGCATGACGAACTGACCGAGGTGCTCGTTCCACATCACCGAGAGCTCGGCGACGCCTTCCACGATCGGCGCGGAGGTCTTGGCGTCCTGCGGCTTCCACGCGCCGCCGTCCCAGTACTCGTAGGAGTCGATGTCGGCGATGGCGGCTTCCCTTGTCCGCGAGACGAACCCGGGATTGTTGCGGCCAGCGGCGGTGCCGTAGCGGTAGACGTAGCCGTCGTGCTTCAGGAAGGCGTTCTGCTGGAAGCGCTCGTGCCCGTCCACGTTCGCGCGGCGGGTGTTGGGCAGCGGGGCCCAGGTCTGGCCGCCGTCACCGGAGACCGCGAGGGTGGCGAAGTTGGTGTGCCACTTGCCGTGATCGCCCCACTCTCGCACCGACATCAGGCTCATGTACTGCACGCCGCCCACCGAGATGCCCGCGGTCGGAATGAGACTGATCTCGATGCCGGGAATCTTGGGGCTCGGCAGCGGATTCGGCACGACGCTGTCGAAAATGATGCCGCCGGACGGATCCTTGGTCGTGCTGCGGAACAGCACGTTCGAGCTCCACGCCCACATGCTGCCCGCGAGCAGGTTCGGAATGCCGAGCCCGGCGCTGTCGCCGAAGGCGGTGATCATCCGGCCGCTGCCGTCGTCCCACATGATGCCGAGATCGGTGCCGATGACGTTGACGTTCTGCGTCCGGTTCGGGCTGTCCATGCCGGTCATCTGGAAGACGGCCTTGGTCGGCCCCGGCAGCTGCGGTAGTCCGCGCCAGCCGTTGAGCACCGGGATCGGGTTGATGTTGTTCGGGTCCGCGACGGCGGGACCCGCCAGCACCACCGTGCAGGCCGCGGCGACGGCCCCGGCTCTGGCGAAAGCGGACAGCGATCGTTTCATCCGGACGGATCCCTTCTGTGGCGCGCGCGTCTGCCCCGAACATTCTGCCTGCCCGCTGCGATTTTGGCGCGCGAGTGAAGTTGTGGGACCGGACACGCCTCGGCCCGAAACGCCGCGGAGCGGCCCGGACGAATCCGGACCGCTCCGCGGGTATTTCGAGCTACGAGCCTCAGAAGGCGGCTTCGTCGAGCTCCATGATGTCGTTGTCCAGGTTGGCGAGGATCGCGCGGGTGGCGGTCAGCTCGGGCAGGACGTTGCGGGCGAAGAACTGCGCCACACCGATCTTGCCGTTGTAGAACGCCACATCCGAGCCGGTGGCACCGGCGTCGAGGGCCGCGATGGCGACCTCGGCCTGGCGCAGCAGCTGCCAACCGATGAGCAGGTCACCGACGGCGAGCAGGAAGCGCACCGAACCAAGGCCGACCTTGTACAGCTCGGACGGCTGCTCCTGAGCGCCCATCAGGTGGCCGGTCAGGGTGGCGGCCATGGCCTGGACATCCTCGAGCGCGGTGGCCAGCAGCTTGCGCTCGCCCTTCAGGCGACCGTTGCCCGCCTCCGACTCGATGAACTTCTGAACCTGGCCGGCAACGTGGGCCAGGGCCACACCGCGATCGCGAGCGATCTTGCGGAAGAAGAAGTCCTGCGCCTGGATCGCGGTGGTGCCCTCGTAGAGCGAGTCGATCTTGGCGTCGCGGATGTACTGCTCGACCGGGTAGTCCTGGAGGAAGCCGGAACCGCCGAAGGTCTGCAGCGACTCGGTCAGGTACTGGTAGGCCCGCTCGGAACCGACGCCCTTGACGATCGGCAGCAGCAGGTCGTTGACCCGGAAGGCCACGTCCTCGTCGGCGCCGGAGACCAGGTTCGCCACGTCGGCGTTCTGGTGCGCGGCGGTGTAGAGGTACACGGCGCGCAGGCCCTCGGCGTAAGCCTTCTGCAGGGCCAGCGAACGACGCACGTCCGGGTGGTGGGTGATGGTGACGCGCGGCGCGGTCTTGTCGGTCATCTGGGTGAGGTCCGCACCCTGCACGCGCTCCTTGGCGTAGGCCAGGGCGTTCAGGTAACCGGTCGACAGGGTCGCGATGGCCTTGGTGCCGACCATCATGCGGGCGTTCTCGATGACGTCGAACATCTGCGCGATGCCGTTGTGCACCTCGCCGACCAGCCAGCCCTTGGCGGGGATGCCGTGGCCGCCGAAGGTCACCTCACAGGTGGCCGAGACCTTGATGCCCATCTTGTGCTCGACGTTGGTGACGAACACGCCGTTGCGGTCGCCCAGGGTCTGGGTCTCGAAGTCGAAGTGGTACTTCGGCACGTAGAACAGCGACAGACCCTTGGTGCCCGGGCCCGCGCCCTCGGGGCGAGCCAGCACCAGGTGCATGATGTTCTCGAACAGGTCGTCGGAGTCACCCGAGGTGATGAAGCGCTTGACGCCCTCGATGTGCCAGGAGCCGTCCTCCTGCTTGATCGCCTTGGTGCGACCGGCGCCGACGTCCGAACCGGCGTCCGGCTCGGTCAGCACCATGGTGGCGCCCCAGTTGCGCTCGGCGATGATCTGAGCCCACTTCTTCTGCTCGTCGGTGCCGTTGTTGTAGAACACCTGCGCGAAGCCGGGGCCGGCGCCGTACATCTGAGCGGGCGGGTTGGCGCCGAGGATCATCTCGCTCAGTGCCCAGACCACGCTGGACGGAGCGCCGAGGCCGCCGAGCTCCTCGCGGACGCCGACCTTCATCCACTCACCCTCTTCGAGGGCGCGGTAGGACTTCTTGAACGCTTCCGGCAGGGTGACGGTGTGAGTCTCGGGATCGAAGACCGGCGGGTTGCGGTCGCCCTCGACGAAGGACTCGGCCAGCGGGCCCTCGGCCAGGCGACGCACCTCGTTGAGCATCTCCTTGACGGTGTCGCTGTCCAGGTCGCCGTAGGCGCCCGCGTCGAGGAGGGTGCCCAGTCCGAGGACCTCGAAGAGGTTGAACTCAAGGTCGCGGACGTTGCTCTTGTAGTGACCCATGGTCTGTACTCACTCTCCGTTGAGTTGGTGCGGTCGGTTTGGTTGCCGTTCCCGCCCGTTGTCGCCACCGGGGTAGTGTCCGGTTTTCCGCATGCTACTCGCGGGTAACTTATGCGCCATATTACCGGCCGGTAAGGGGCTGGCAAAGACTGCGGGGCGCAATGTGACGCGATAAACAGCCTCTGAGCGTGGCATCTGTGCTCTCCACGCGGTCGCGGCTACGGTGAGGTGTGCAGATCGAGACGAGCGCGGGTCCCGCGGAGATCGAGCTCGACCGGCCGCGCAAGCCCGCCTTCCTGCTGCTGCTCACCCACGGCTCCGGCGGCGGGGTGGAGGCGAAAGATCTTATGGTGGTGCGCGATTCGGCGCTCGAGCTGGGTGGCGCGGTGGCCAGAGTGGTGCAGCCCTACCGCGTCGCTGGGCGGCGCGCACCGGGCTCGGCGGTCAAGCAGGACGACGCTTGGCTGGAGATCGTGGCCGCGCTGCGCAAGAAAGTGCGCGGGGTTCCCGTGATCCAGGGTGGACGCAGCAACGGGGCCAGGGTCGCCTGTCGTACGGCGATCGCGGCGCGTGCTCGTGGCGTGCTCGCGCTCTCGTTTCCGCTGCATCCGCCGGGGAAGCCGGAGAAATCGCGGCGCGAGGAACTGCTCGCGCCGGGGGACATCGAGGTTGTTGTGATCAATGGGGCCAACGACCCCTTCGGCGTGCCCGATTCCGCCGACGCGGCCGAGGTGCGGGTGATCCCGGGGCAGCCGCATTCGTTCCGTGCGGGGTTCGACACCATCGCCGCGACCGTGCAGCCATGGTTGCGCCGCTGGTCGGAGTAGGTGCGCTCCGGCGGCGCAGCCGAGCTGGTAGCGCGCTTTTCGTCCCGGTGACCGTCTTTGCCGCGACTCAGGCAGTCGTCTCGGGCTCGGCGGGTTCCGGTGCGGGCTTGGTCGCGATGACCAGCGCGTCGATGGCGTCCCTGTGCTCGGTCGGTCGCAGCACCCGTTCGGCGGTGCGGATCTCCAGGTCGGAGGTCGAAGCGAGGTCGGCGACGATGTCGTCGGGCGTGAAGAGGATCGAGGGGTCCGGCGGTCCGCCGAAGCCTTCCGTCAGGTTGAGGGTGTCGTGGCCGAGGACGAGCAGCGTGCCCGCCGGGGTGAGCAGTTCGGCGGCGCGGCGCAGTACCGCGCGGCGCTGGTCGGCGGGCAGGTGCAGGAAGACGATCAGCACCAGCTCGTACGGGCCGGTGATCCCGGCGGCGTCGAGATCGGTGACGTCGGCGCACTGCCAGGTGATGCGGCCCCGCACCGACCGGGACAACCGCGTGGCCACGGTACGCCCCTTGTCGATGCCGACCTGCGAATAGTCGACCGCGTGCACCTCCCAGCCGTGGGTGGCGAGCCAGACCGCGTTGCGCCCTTCGCCGCACGCCAGGTCCAGCGCGCGCGGCAGGGACTCGCCGTCGACGGTGTCGGGCCGCGGCGGCACGCGCCGTTCCAGCCCGTAGACGTGCTCCACCACGGTGCTGTTCGGTGGTGCGCCCCAGACCAATTCACTCTGCGCGTACCGCGCGTCCCAATCGGCCGCATCCATACCCGCGAGTCTAGGAACCGCCGCGCTCGGGCGAACTGTCGGTACCGCGCCGTCCGCACTAGGCCGGGGACTCGGCAATGGTGCACCGGGTTACCGCCGCAGCCGCACCCTTGCCGCCCGCGCTGCTTGTCGGCCTCGAGCCCGCCGCGGAGTGCCCGGCCGCACCGCGCTGTCGGCACGCGCCGAGCCCGAGCCGCCACCGCCGCCGCCGTTGCGCCGCCCGCGCTGCTTGTCGGCCTCGAGCCCGGCGCGGAGTGCCTGGCCGCACCACGTCGTCGGCGCGCGCCGAGCCCAAGCCGCCACCGTTGCGCCGCCCGCGCTGCTTGTCGGCCTCGAGCCCGGGTGGACTGCCTGGCCGCACCACGCCGTCGGCACGTGCCGAGCCCGAGCCGCCACCGCCGCCACCGTTGCGCCGCCCGCGCTGCTTGTCGGCCTCGAGCCCGGCGCGGAGTGCCTGGCCGCACCACGCCGTCGGCACGCGCCGAGCCCGAGCTGCCACAGCATTGCGGCCGTCGCCCGCTCGGGGAGTCCACGGAAATCGACGGGAGTCATATGGTGGCTTGTCGATCTTGAGCAGCCACCCTTTGACTACCGTCGAATCCATTTCTCTATCGAGCGGTAGTCAAAGGGTGGTTGGGGGTGCACTCCCGCACCCGTCGGCGCCGCTCAGCCGGAGAACGTCGGCAACCACTGCACGGGGGACGTCTCGCGGATATGCACGAGCACGTCGAACGCGCCCGCCAGCGACGGCACGCTGATGTGCGCCTCGGCGTCCTTCGCCGGGTCGTAGATTCCGCTGATCGTGCGCAGCTCGGCCGGGGCGTGGCGCCACGCGTCCACCGATTCCGTTGCCGCCGTGCGCAAGTCGACGGCGAACGCGGGCAGGTCCACTTCGCCGAGCAGCGCGTCCACCAGCTCCGGCCGGGGCCGCGGCGCCTGAGCCATTCCGAGATCGCCGTGGTGGAATCCGATGGCGACGGCGACATAGTCCGTGCCGAAGTGATCGCGCAGGTGAGCGCCCGTCCCGCGGAACTCGCCCGCGGCCGAGCCGACGCCGAGCGCCTGCGCGCTGACGTGGGCAATCCCGTCCCAATACGCGATCTTCGCGCCGGTCTCGCGCTGCCATTCGATGACGCGCTCGGCCGACGGCCGCTCGTCGCGGGCGAAGCCGCCCTGTCCGGCCACGCTGTGCTCGTGGAAATCGACGATCAGTCGCGCGTGTGCGCGGGCCGTGCGGTGCTCATCGCTGTCGGGCAGTCCGTCGAGCAGGGCGAGCGCGTCGCGGGCGTGTTCGGCGAACGGGCGCCCGGGATGAATGCCTTGGTGGCGCTGGACGTGCTCGTCGATCTGATGCGCGGTGCGGATGGGGCTCAGATGGGATTCGGCGCGTTCCAGCCGATCCGGCGCGACCCGGCGCAGGTAGTCCAGCACCGCGTCGTAGTCGGAGGGTTCGGCGCCCGGCGGTTCGACGCCGAGAACGCGGATCGGGTCGTCCGGGTGCTGCTGATTGAACAGCCTGATCCAGGTCAGCGTTTCGACCATCTCGACCGTCCGCAGCGGCCGCCACGCCCCGGCCAGCGCGGCTTCCGGATCGCCCGCCCCGGTGCGGACGTACTCGTCGAGGCGCTCGCCGGAACGCGCGCTGTCCTGGATCGCCAACGCGCGGAACCCGTGCCGTTCGACGAGCGCGCGGAAGAGCCGCTCCCGCACGCCGTAGGTCTGCCGGGAGAACCTGGTCGACTCGCCGAGCCCGACGATCGTCGCCGAGCCGAGGGATTCGACGAGTTCGTCGAGATCCGGCCCGACGAAGCCCGGCTCGGTGTCCGCCACGGGACGCGCGGCGGTGCGCAGCCAGGCCGCCAGTTCGGCGGAGACGATGCTGGATGCAGAAGTCACTGTTCCTCCCGGAGTTTCGCGTTCTGCCGCCAGCCTCATACATCAAGCATTGTTGAGGTCAAGCGCTCCGGAAAAGGGAAACGGGGCGCCCGCGGATCGCGGACACCCCGTTGAGAAGTGCGGCGGCCATTGGCGCGCAGAACCTGATTACAACGTGGTACGCATCAACACCACGTTGTACTGACTGTGCACCGTCGTCATGAAGTACAGATCGCGCCCGGTCTGATACGGGAAGATCGACGGCGCGTAGGCCGACGGCAGTTCCCTGGTGTCGATCAAGACCTCAGGGTCGCTCCACGGCCCCGCGGGCGAGGAGGCCCGCCGCATCACGACCGAGTTGAACGGGTCGGTGGTCAGCGAGATGTATTGGCCGAGATAGTCGTTCCACATGACCGACAGTTCGCCGACGCCCCACATGATCGGCGCCGCCGCGTTGACGTCGTTCTTGCGCCAGCCTTCGCCGTCCCAATACTCGTACTCGCCGAGGTTCTGGATGTCGTGCTCGCGCACCCGCGCGACGTACGCCGCGTTGTCGCGTCCGGAAGGGGTGCCGTACTCGTAGACGTATCCGCCGCTCTTCAAGAAGGCGTTCATCTGGAAGTTGGCGTTGCCGCCCTCGTTCGGACGGCGGGTGTGCCCGAGATCCGCCCAGGTCTCACCGTTGTCGGCGGAGGCGGCGAGGCCCGAGTAGTTGGTGGTCCACTCGCCGACGTTGTCCCAGGTCTTCACCGACATCATGCTCATGTACTGGACGCCGTCGACCGCGATGCCCGCGGTCGGAATGCGGCTGATCTCGATGAACGGAATCTTCGGGCTCGGAACGAGATCGCGCGCTTGGCCGAAGACATCGCGCACCGCGCTGTCGAAATAGATGCCGTTGGAGGGGTCCTTGGTGTTGCTGCGCACCAGGATGTTGCTGCGCCATGCCCACATGCTGCCCGCGAGCAGGTTGGGGAAGCCGAGTCCTGCGGTGTCACCGAACGCGGTCAGCATCTCGCCGTGGCCGTTGTCCCACATGATGCCCAGATCGGTGCCGAGCACGTTGTAGGTCTGCGTGTTGTTGGGGCTCGCCATGCCGGTCACCTGGAACACCGCTCGGCTGCGACCGGCCAGATTCGGCAGACCGGTGGTGCCGTTGAGCACGGGAATCGGGTTGATCGCGTTCGGGTTTGCCGTGGCGGGGGTAGTTGCCGTGAGAAGCAAGGCCGTGCCACCCGCCAGAGTCGAAAGCAGGATTCTTGCGGTCTTGTTCAAAGTCGTAGGCCCTCCGGGTCTCGCCGAAACAGACCTCGACACACCACCCCCCGATGTGTCCCGAAGCACATTTCGAATGGCTGGCAAATCGACGGAAATGCTAGCAGTCGAACCGGGGAAATTGGTGGCTTGCGATCTTGTCCCTACGAATTGTTGCTTTCGTTGTGCGATGTTCCATCTCGCTTCATGGCCAATCGCAGGATCAACGGCAGCTGCGTAGCGCGCTCGATCCCGAAGGTGCGCCTTGCCGACGCGTGCCAGGACCGCTCGAACAGCCGCTTGGCGCCCGCCACCGCGTGCGGGGGGCGCGCCGCGATGCGTTCGGCGAGCTTCTCGGCGGCCGCGAGCGGGTCGGCGGTCACCTCGGTGACCAGGCCGATGCGCTCCGCGTAGGCGGCGTCGACCACGTCGGCGGTCATGGTCAGCAGCAGCGCCTTGTCGATGCCGATCAACCGGGAAAGGGTCGCCGCGCCGGTCATGTCGGGGACCAGGCCGTGCTTGGCCTCCATCACCGAGAATTCGGCGTCGGGGGTGGCGAAGCGGACGTCGGCGGCCAGCGCGATCTGCAATCCGCCGCCGAAACAGCGACCGTGCACCGCCGCTATGACCGGAACATCCAGCCGCCGCCAAGCCCAGCAAGCCTCTTGAAAAGTGTTGGTGCCGCGCCAGGGTAGCGGCACGAAATTCAGCGCGCCCTTGAGCGGGTCTTTGGTCGCTTTGGCGACGTCCAAGCCGCTGCTGAAGCTGGGGCCGTTCCCGGACAGGATCACAGCCCGGACGGCCTTCCGCTTCGCGACCGTCCGCGCGGCGTCGACCAAGTCCTCGAGCATCTCGATGGTCAGTCCGTTGTGCTTGTCCGGCCGGTTCAGGTTCACGTAGGCGCGTTCGCCGTCGAACCGCAGCGCGATGTGGGATCCCATGGCCAGATCTTACTCTGGAGTCAGTTCTTGTCCACGGGCTATTGCCCTGGTCGGAGGGGTCTGCTTCAATCGGAAACAGGTTACCGTCAATGTTGACGGTAACTGGAGTGGAGCGGAGGAACAATGCTGCCAGCCGGAATGGATCCGCGGACGCCGGTGCTCGTCGGCGTCGGGCAGGTCGTGCACAGGACGGGGGAGCCGGGACTGCCAGGGCCGGTCGAACTCGCCACCGAATCACTGCGCCAGGCGGGCGCGGACAGCGGCACCGGGGACCGGCTGCTGCGCGCCGCCGATCTGGTCGCCGCGGTCGCGCCGGTCAGCAAGCCGTACCCGGATCTGGGCGCGCTGGTGGCCGCCGAACTGGGCACCGCCCCGAAGCGCACGATGCAGTCCGTGCGATTCGGCGGCGACGCGCCGCAGCGGCTGCTGAACACGGTCGCGCAGGCCATCGCCGACGGACAGTCCGAGATCGCCCTGATCACCGGCGCCGAATCCGTGGCCTCCTGGAACGCGGCGACCCGCGCGGGCGCCGCGCCGGGCTGGCCCGAGCAACCGGAGGATGTCACGCCGACCGAGGTGATCGGCTCGGACAAGGCGCCCAACTCCGAGATGGAGACCGCGGCCGGACTGTGGGGTCCGGTCTACTTCTACGCGCTGATGGAGACCGCGCTGCGCGGCAGGCTCGGACTGAGCGAGGACGCGCACCGCGAGCGGATCGGCGGACTGTGGTCGCGGTTGTCGGCCGTTGCCGCGGACAATCCCTACGCCTGGATGCCCGCCGCGCAGTCGGTCGCCGACCTGGTGACGCCCTCGTCGAGCAACCGGCTCGTGTCGACCCCGTACCCGAAACTGCTGGTCGCCAACCTGTCCGTGGATCTCGGCGCGGGACTGATCGTGTGCAGCGCGGCAGCCGCCGACGCCGCAGGCGTCCCGCGCGATCAGTGGGTCTTCCCGCACGGTGGCGCGACCGCGACGGACGTCTGGTTCGTCTCCGAGCGCGCCGACATGAGCGCGTCGCCCGCGATCGCGGCGGCGGGCCGGTCCGCGCTCGGCGCGGCGGGCGTCGGCATCGACGACGTCGCGCACGTCGACCTGTACTCCTGCTTCCCCGTCGCGGTGCAGGTCGCCGCGGAGGCACTCGGTCTGCCGATCGACGATCCGGCGCGGCCGCTCTCGGTCACCGGCGGCCTGACTTTCGCGGGCGGCCCTGGCAACAACTACGCCACGCACTCCATCGCCACCCTCGCCGCGCGGCTGCGCGAGGACCCCGGCTCGTACGGTCTGGCGACCGCGCTCGGCTGGTACATCACCAAGCACGGCGTCGGCGTCTACTCGACGCGTCCGCCCGCCAACCTGTTTCGCGCGGTCGAGGCCGAGGCGCCGGACGCGCGTCGCGTGACCGCACCCGGCTACACCGGCCCGGCGACCGTCGAGGCCTACACCGTCGCCTACCGCAAGGGCCCCGCGCCGGAGCACGCCGACGAACCCGAGGCCGTCGTGATCAGCGCGCTGAATCCGGCGGGCGCACGCATACTTGTTCGGGTTTCGGACGCCGAGACCATCGCGGCGTTCACCGACGGCGACCCGATCGGCGCGAGCGCCCAGATCACCGCCGCCGACCAGCTCACCCTGCGCACCGAGAGGACCCTCCGATGACCGACCAGGTACTCGTCGAACGCCGCGACGCGATCACGCTGCTGACCGTCAACCGGCCCGAGGCACGCAATGCGATCGATCTCGCCACCGCGCAGGCCATCGAGGCGGCCGTCGACGAGTTCGAGGCCGACGCCGACGCGCGCGTTCTCGTGCTCACCGGGGCGGGCGGAACCTTCAGCGCGGGAATGGATCTCGTCGCCGCGTCCAAGGGCGAGATGCCGATGACGCAGCGCCGCGGCCCGCTCGGTATCGCGGCGAAACCGCCCGCCAAGCCGATGATCTCGGCCGTCGAGGGCTTCGCGCTGGCGGGTGGCTTCGAGCTGGCGCTCACGGGCGATCTGATCGTGGCGGCGCGGGACGCGCAGTTCGGAATCCCCGAGGTGAAGCGGGGTTTGGTGGCCGCGGGCGGCGGTGTGCTGCGGCTGACCCAGCGCCTGCCACGCCCGATCGCGGCCGAGCTGGCCCTGACCGGCGGTCGCATCGGGGCCGAGCGGCTGTATCAGCTCGGCCTGGTCAACCGGGTCACCGAGCCGGGCGCCGCGCTGTCGAGCGCGCTGGAATTGGCCGCCGAAATTGTCGCGGCCGCACCGCTTTCCGTCGCCGCGAGCAAGCGCATCATCGACGAGTCGCCGGACTGGACGGTGGCCGAGGCGTTCGCGAAGCAGGGTGAGATCGCGCTGCCCGCGCTGTTCTCCAAGGACGCCGCCGAAGGTGCATTGGCATTCGCGCAGAAGCGCGAACCGAAGTGGCAGGGGCGCTGACCCGATGACCGAACGCGTCCGGGAGACGCAGGCGCAGCGCCGCGCGCGGATGCGCACGCGGCTCCTGGACGCGGCGATCGAGAGCTTGGTCGAGGTCGGGTACGCGGGCACGACGACGCTCGAGGTGCAGAATCGCGCGGGCGTTCCGCGCGGCACGTTGCAGCACCACTTCCCGACCAAGCCGGATCTGCTCGCCGGCGCCGTCGAGCACCTGGCCGCGCGCCGATTGGAGCAGCTGAGAACGGAATTCGCGGCGATACCCGAGGACGTCGATCGGCTGGTGACCGCCGTCGAGCTCACCATGCGTATGTTCAGCGGCGAGTCTTTCCTTGCCGCACTGGAGATCTGGGTCGGCGCGCGCACCGACGCGGAACTGCGCGCCGCCTTTCTGCCCTTGGAGCAGCGCCTCTTCGAGCTGATGCACACCAGCATTCGCGACATCTTCCGCGCCGAGTTCCCCGACGATCCCCGGGTGCCGACGATCACCGAGTTCACCATCGAGATCATGACCGGGCTCGCCATGCGCGCGCTGTTGACGGGCAATGTGGAGCGGAACCGAATCTTGCAGCAGCGCTGGGGAAATGCGGTGCGGGTGTTGTTGGGGACAGCTCCGGCGGAGACATTGCTGGAGGCCCGGTCGGTGTGAGTGGTTGCGCGGGCCGAGGCGGCTGACTGGAGCGCTGCTGAAGCCTCGGCAGAGGTAACGGCTCTCGCCGGGAGACCGCTGGAGCCTTGGCCGGTGTGGATGGTGCGCGGGCCGCGTGACCGCGCTGCACCGCTGGCGCGAGCACGGCTGGCTCACCAACGCGGAGGTCCCGTCAGCGGGTCTGGCCGGGACGCTGCTGAGGCCTTGGCCGGTGGAGTGATGCGGGGCCGAGGCGGCGGCCCTGCGCGGTGCTACGGCCCTCTCGCGCGAAACCTCGGTCCCGCGTGCGTTACGTGCGATTCCTATCCAGCTGATCGAGCAGCAGCCGCGCGCATCCCTCCGGGTCGTCGAAGTACGGCGAGTGCCCGCTGCCGCGCAGCGTGACGTGCCTTGCGTTGGGCAGTTCGGCGCGAGCCCTGCGGTGCTGGGTGGCGTAGGTGAGCAGGATGTCGCGGTTTCCCCAGGCGATGGTGACGGGAATGTCTGCGAGCGCGCCTATTTCGGGCAGGCGGACATCTTTGAAGGAGTCCAGAGCTTCGGCGAATCCGGTCGACTCGATCGCGCCCTCGGCGGTGCCGATCGCGACCTGCGCGTCCACCGCCCACGGCTTGCCGAAGATCAGGGACAGGAAGACGGTGCGACCAGCTGCCGTGCCGAGAATCGTCGGGAGTAGCGGACGCAAAGTGCGCGCGAGGACGACCGACTTGCCCAGCGACTGCTGGCACCACACCCGGCCCGCGGTATCCCAGAATCCGGCCGGTGAGTACGCGGTGACCGAGCGAGCCAGGCCGCGCGCGCCGAGTTTCAGTGCGATCAGTCCGCCCATCGAGTTGCCGCCGAGGTGCGGGCGCTCGATGCCCTGCGCGGCGAGCCAATCGGCCAGCGCGTCGGTGAGTTCGTCGACGGTTGTGTGCGGCAACGGGTCGGAGCGCCCGAAGCCGGGCAGATCGACGGCGATCACGTCGAAGGACGCGGCGAGGGTGTCGATGATCGGCTCCCAGATCTGCCAGCGGCTGCCGACGCCGTGCACCAGGACCAGCGGTTCACCCGTGCCGACCCGGTGATGGTTCCACGTAGTCATGCTCGTCCTCGGTTCTTCTGTTGGCGGTGCGCCAACAGTATCAGGGCATCCGTGTTCCCGCTGGCAGAGTGGTCGTTCGGGGGTAGGATAAAAGGTATGGCAACGCGTAAGGTCACTCTATCGCTGGACGAGGCGGCCTGGTCGTTCGCGGAACAGGCGGCGGCCAGGGCGGGCATGTCGCCGTCGGCGTGGATCTCCAAAGCCGCGCGGCGGGAAGCGGTGCGCACGGGTGTCGGTCCGGTGACCGATGTGGCGGCGGAAGCCGCGGCCGACGAGGCGGAGCTGGCCGCCGCCGAGGAGGCGATGCGTGCGCAGGGGTGAACTGTGGAGCTATCACCCGCACGGTTCGCCTCGGCGCCGTACCGTCGTGCTCATCAGCAGCGACGGCATCAACGAATCACCCCGGCAGTGGCTGATCGCCGCCGAACTGCTCGACCAGGATCCGCAGGACATCCTCGCGGTCCAGGTGCCTGGACGCGGCTGGGTGCACGCGGGCAACATCGGCCGCATCTATCGCGGCTGGCTCGCCGACCGCATCGATGACATGGACGCCGAGGTGCTGGAACGGATCGACACCGCGTTGCGCGCCGCGATGGACTTGTGACGGGGGCGGGTGTGTCTGCGGATGGTGTGGTTCTCCGCATGAGTACCTAGCAACGGGAAGGCACGGTCTGCTCGTGTGCCGTTGACGGACATGAGCACCTACCTACCCGCGAACGAGCGGGGCAGGTATATCTGATCGGGTGAGGAAATCGGTGATTGCGGCGGTGTGTGTGGTGTTGCCGCTGCTCGCGGGCTGCGGGGACGAGACGAGCACGGCGCCGGATTCATCGACCGCCGGCGCCGCGCCGACCACCGTGGCGTCGACAGGCACGCTGCCCGCGGGGGACCTGAGCCAATCCGATATCGCCACGGCGCTGTCGGGAAAGGGATTGCCGCCGAAGCAATCCGAGTGCGTCGCGCGAATCTACGTGGAGGAGAAGATCTCTCAGGACGGGCTGCGCAGGATTCTCACCGCGGACCTGAGCGGTCCCGTCGATCCGGTGCTGCTCGGGCTCAGCGCCGAAGACCAGACGCGGGTCGGCACCGCGACCCAACGGATGGTGCAGGAGTGCATTTTCTGACGACGGCGATCCTTCGGGCAGCCCGGCATTCCCTTCCGAGAGCGTGACAGCCGCCATTTCTCTATCGACCGTAGTCGAATGGATTCGACGGGAGAGAAATGGTGGCTCCGCGTCGCCCTGGAGCCGCCATTTCTCTCCCGTCGATAGCCGTGGGAAGGTGGGGTCAGAGGGCTATCGTCAGATCGATTTCGGCGTGTGAGCCTTCGACGAGGTTTTCCGCGATCCGGACCGGCTTCTTCACCGGCAGCACGTACGTCCCTCGCTTCTTGTCCGGGAACAACGAGGTAGACCACGTGCTCGCGCCGATCCTGACGTGCACGCGGACCGCCCCGAACCCACCGGACCGGTGCCCGTAGCGCTCCTCGATGTCGTCGGCGATCTCCTCGGGGAGCGACACGAAATGCCAGGAGCCCTCGCCGGAGTGCTCCCACACCCGCGCCGTGAACGAATACTTCGAACCAGCCACGTGGCGACTGTAACGGCGCGGTCCGACAGGGTGCGCGGAACGCTGTACCGCCACCTCGATGGGTTCGCCTGATCCGCATTTCGATCGCGGTGCGCGCAACCCGTGAGCGCGCCGCCGATCGGGTTCATCGTGGGGTGATGACATCCACCGAGGCGACACGTACCGCGGACTCCGATCTGGATGAGATCTTCCTGCCGATCTTCGACCGGATCGCCCAGGGCGCGGTGGAGCGCGAAACCGACCGCACACTGGCCTACGAGGAGATCGGCTGGCTGCGCGCCGCCAGGTTCGGCGCGCTGCGGGCGCCGGTCGAATTCGGCGGCTACGGCGCGAGCGTGCGGCAGCTGTTCCGGTTGCTGATCGAGCTCGCCGCCGCCGAATCTAACCTGCCGCAGGCGCTGCGCGTGCACTTCTCCTTCGTCGAGGACCAGCTGCTCGCGGAGCCGGGGCCCGCGCGGGAACGCTGGCTGCGCGCGGTGAGCGAGGGCGCGCTGGTCGGCAACGCCATCACCGAACCTGGTGTCGGCGCGGTCGACCGGTATCACACCAAGCTGACCCGCAGCGGCGACCACTGGCTGCTCAACGGCACCAAGTACTACAGCACCGGTTCCCTGTACGCCGACCACATCCTGGCCGCGGCGGACCGCGACGGCGAGCGAGTCGGCGTGCTGGTCGACGCGAACGCGGAGGGTGTGCGTCAGCACGACGACTGGGACGGCTTCGGCCAGCGCCTCACCGCAAGCGGCACCACCGAGTTCAGCGACGTGGCAGTCACCGAGGATCGGATCCTCGGCCCGGGGTACGGCGCGCCCGGCCCGACCTACGCCACCTCCTACCTGCAGTTGGTGCAGCTGTCGGTGTTGGCGGGCATCGCGCGGCGCGCGGAGCGCGACGCTCGCGAGTGGGTGGCCCGGCGCACCCGCGGCTACACCCATTCCGCGGCCGATCTGCCGCGCCACGATCCGCTGGTGCAGCAGGTGATCGGCAAGCTGTCGGCCGCCGCGTTCACCGCCGAGGCCGCCGTGCTTGCCGTCGCCGATCTACTGGACGAGGTGTTGGCGCGCGGCGCCAAGGACGAAAGCGATTTGGTGGCAGTGGAACTCGCCGCCGCGCAGGCGCAGCTCGGCGTCATCGATACGGTGCTGCCCGCGACCACCCTGCTGTTCGAGGTCGGCGGCGCGTCCATCGTTTCCGAAGGGCTGCGGCTGGACCGGCACTGGCGCAACGCGCGCACCATCTCGGTGCACAATCCGGCGATCCAGAAGGCCCGCGCCATCGGGGATCATCTGCTCAACGGCGCCGACCTGCCGTTCGCGTGGAGCGCGGGCGAACGGGGCGCCACCCGATGACCCGCCGAATCCGGTTCAACGCCTTCGACATGAACTGCGTCGCACACCAGTCGCCCGGACTGTGGCGTCATCCGGACGACCAATCGCACCGCTACAAGGAACTCAGCTACTGGACCGATCTGGCAATCCTGTTGGAGCGAGGGCGATTCGATGGCATCTTCATCGCGGACGTGCTCGGCACCTACGACGTATACGGCGGCAACGACATCGCGGCGCTGCGCCAGGGCGCGCAGATACCGGTGGCCGACCCGCTGCTCCTCGTCTCGGCGATGGCGGCGGTGACCGAGCACCTCGGCTTTGGCATCACCACCGGCACCGGCTTCGAACACCCGTATCCCTTCGCGCGCAGGCTCTCCACGCTCGACCACCTCACCAACGGGCGGGTCGGATGGAACGTCGTCACGGGGTACTTGCCCTCGGCGGCACGCAATTTCGGCGCCGACGACCAACTCGACCACGACACCCGGTACGACCAGGCCGACGAGTACCTCGAGGTGCTCTACAAGCTGTGGGAGGGGTCCTGGGAGGACGACGCGGTGGTGCGCGACGCGGCGCGGGGCGTCTTCGTCGATCCTGCGAAGGTTCATCACATCGGGCACCGCGGGACCCACTACACCGTGCCCGGCGTGCACCTGTCCGAGCCGTCGCCGCAGCGCACTCCGGTCATCTACCAGGCGGGCGCTTCGCCGCGCGGGGTGCGATTCGCGGCGGAGAACGCGGAAGCGATCTTCGTGGCCGGACCTTCCAAACGTGTGCTCACCCAGACTGTGTCGCGCATCAGGGACGCGCTGGAAGCCGCAGGACGGGATCGGTACGCCGCGCGAATCTACGCGCTCGCGACCATCGTCACCGACGAGACGGACGAGGCGGCGCGCGCGAAACACGAGGAATACCTGAGCTACGCCAGCGTCGAGGGCGGGTTGGTGTTCATGTCCGGCTGGATGGGAATCGACCTGTCCCGCTACGACCTCGACGCACCGATCGGCGCGGTGCAGAGCAACGCCATCCAATCGGCCGTCGCGGCCTTCCAGGAATTCGACGACGACGGCCGCGAATGGACGGTCCGCGATATCGGCCGCTGGGCGGGCATCGGCGGCATCGGCCCGGTGTTCGTGGGTTCCGGTGCGACGGTGGCGGATCGGCTCCAAGAGTGGGTCGCGGAGACGGATGTGGATGGATTCAATCTCGCCTACGCGATCACGCCGGGAACGTTCGAAGACATTGTGCGGCACGTCGTCCCGGTGTTGACCGAACGCGGTGCGTACGCCGAGGAGTATGTGCCGGGTACTTTGCGCAATGCGTTGTTCGGCGCGGGAGATCGGCTGCCGGAGGAGCATCGCGGGGCCAGGTATCGGCTCGGCGGGCCGGGGTCGACGGTGTTGTCCGATGCGGAAGCGCGGCCGGGGGTGGTGGTGTCCGCGCCCTGAGCGGGTGCGGGGCGCCGTGGTGCTGGCATGCGTAGTCGGGCGTGGTGCGCGGTGGTGTTTGCGTGGTGATCGGGCATGGGCGAGGCGATTTCGGGGCTTTGCGCCCGGTTCGTGCCCGATGCGGAATCGCGGGCGGGTGGTGGTGCCCGCGTCGTGAGCGGGTGCGGGGCCGCGGTGGTGCTGGCATGCGTAGTCGGGCGTGGTACGCGGCGGTGTGCGTGGTGACCGGGCATGGGGTTGCGGCGGTTTCGGGCGTCGCGGCCCGGGTCGTGCTCGATGCGGAATCGCGGGCGGGGTGATGGTGCTCGCGCCGTGCGCGGACGCAGGGCGTGGTGGTATCGGCCGCGTAGTGGCGGTTTGGGGCATTGCGGCCTGGCTCGTGCTCGGTGCGGAATCGCGGGCGGGGCTGTGGTACTCGTGCCGTGAACGGGTGCGGGGCGCGGTGGTGCTGGCATGCGTAGTCGGGCGTGGTACGCGGTGGTGTGCGCGGTGACCGGGCATGGGGTTGCGGCGGTTTCGGGCGTTGCGGCTCGGCTCGTGCTCGATGCGAAATCGCAGCCGGGGTGGTGGTGCTCGCGCCGTGCGCGGACGCAGGGCGTGGTGTCGGCGGCGTAGTCGCGAGGGGTACGGGGCGGTGTTTGCGCGGTGATCGGGCATGGGTTGGGGCGGTTTCGGGCATTGCGGCCCGGTTCGTGCCCGATGCGGAATCGCGGGCGTGAGTGGTGGAGCCCGCGTCGTGATCGGGTGCGGGGCCGCGGTGGTGCTGGCACGCATAGTTGGGCGTAGTGCGCGGCGGTGTGTGCGTGGTGATCGGCGTGGGGTTGGGGCGGTTTCGGGGCGTCGCGGCCCGGCACGTGCCTAACGCGGAATCGCGTCTAGAGCGGTGGTGCCTGGGCGGTGAACGGGCGCGGGACGCAGTAGTGCTGGCACGCGTAGTGGGGCGTGGTGGGCGGCGGTGTGTGTGCGGTGACCTGGCAGGGGTCGGGGCGGTTTCGGCCATTGCGGCCTGGCTCGTGCTCGATGCGGAATCACGGGCGGGGATGGTGATGCTCGCGCCGTGCACGGACGCAGGGCGTGGTGTCGGCGGTGTAGTCGCGAGGGGTACGGGTCGGTGCTTGCATGGTGATCAGGCCTGGGCTGCGGCGGTTTCGGGGCGTTGCGACCGGCTCGTACCCGATGCGGAATCGCGGGCGGGGTGGTGGTGCCCGGGCGTGCGACGCCGTGGTGCTGGCACGCGTAGTCGGGCGTGGTACGCGGCGGTGTGTGCGCGGTGATCGGCGTGGGGTGGGGGCGGTTTCAAGGCGGCGCGGACCGGCACGTGCCTGACGCGGAAGCGCGGGCGGGGTGGTGGTGCTCGCGCCGTGCGCCGGCGCGGGGCGTGGTGTCGGCGGCGTAGCCGCGAGGGGGACGGGGCGGTGTCTGCGCGGTGATCGCGCATGGTGGTGCTCGCGCCGTGCGCGGACGCAGGGCGTGGTGGTATCGGCCGCGTAGTGGCGGTTTGGGGCATTGCGACCTGGCTCGTGCTCGATGCGGAATCGCGGCCGGGGTGCCGCGTCGTGATCGGGGTGGGACGCGGTGGTGCTGGCAGCGTCGTCGGGCGTGACCGCGGCGGTGTGTGCGCGGTGGCCGGGCATGGGGCGCGGCGGTGTGTGCGCGGTGACCGGGCCTGGGGCGCGGCGGTGCGTGCGTGGTCGCTGGGCGTGGGGTTGCGGCGGTTTCGGGGCGTTGCGGACCGGCACGTGCCCGATGCGGAATCGCGGGCGGGGCTGTGGTGCTCGTGCCGTGAACGGGTGCGGGACGCTGGTGCTGGCACGCGTGGTCGGGCGTGGTACGCGACGGTGTGCGCGTGGTGATCGGCGTGGGGTGGGGGCGGTTTCAAGGCGGCGCGGACCGGCACGTGCCTGACGCGGAAGCGCGGCCGGGGTTTCGCCCGCCGTGAGGGTGCGGGGCGCAGTGGTTTATGACCGGCTAGGGCTGGGGCAGCGTCGCCAGGAAGACCTCGGCCAGCGCTTCCAAACCCGTGCGGTCGACGTCGTCGAAGCGGCCGGGCTTCGGGCTGTCCAGATCCAGTACGCCGACCAAACGACCTCTATGCACCAGTGGCACAACGATTTCCGACCGCGAGTCCGCGTCGCAGGCGATGTGTCCCGGGAACTCGTGCACATCGGGAACGATCTGAGTCGCCTTGGTCTCCGCGGCGGTCCCGCACACCCCTCGACCCAGCGCGATGCGCACACACGCGGGTTTCCCTTGGAATGGTCCGACGACCAATTCCGTGCCGTCGTAGAAATAAAATCCGGCCCAATTCAATTCGGGCAGCGTGTGAAACAGCAGCGCCGAGAGATTGGCCGCATTGGCGACGCGATCGGTTTCGCCCGCGACCAGTGCCTGGGCCTGCGCGATCAGCTGTCGGTACTGCTCGGATCGGTCGCCGGTGAGGTTTTCGACGGTGAACGACATAGGGGAATGGTAGATGCTGCGGAAATCTTGTCTGCCCATTGATTCTCGCTGATCGCAATACTCCAGCCGACCGCGCGGGGGGCGCACGATCCCGACATGACAACGCAGAATTCCGTATCCCGTTCCACTCGTTCGGCCGCGGTGATCGGCGCGGGCCAAGCCGGCGTCACTGCGGCACTCGGTCTGCTCGACGCCGGGTTCGAGGTGACCCTCTACAGCGATCGCGATCAGCGCGCGCTCCGCGACGACGTCCCGGCGACCGGCACCGCGCTGGAATTCGGTGAGGCGCAACAGGCGGAGGCCGCGCTCGGCTTGGACAGCTACACCGCGCGGGCGCCGCGGCACACCGGCCTCAGTGTGCGGATCGCCGGACCCGAGCGCGAAGAACTCATCGCCTTCGACGGAAACTTCGACGGCTACGTCGGCGTCGCGGTCGACACCCGGTTGAAGGCCGACGAGCGGCTCACCGCCTTCCAGGAGCGCGGCGGACGCTTCGTCGTCGAGCAGGTCACCGCCGAAACCCTCGACCCGATCGCCGCCGCCAACGACCTCACCCTGGTCGCCACCGGACGCGCCGGTCTCGCCGACCTCTTCCCGATCGACCAGCGGCGCACCGTCTACGACGCACCGCAGCGCTCGCTGCTCACTGTGACCGTCACCGGCCTCGGCCACGACACGAGCGTCTTCGCGCACCGCAGCCCGGCGGGCGGCGGGCACAGCGGGTTCTCCATCTTCGCCGACCAGGGCGAAGGCTGGTGGGGTCCGTACCTGCACAAGGACGTCGGCCCGAGCTGGGCGTTCCTCGGCTGGGCCCGTCCTGGCAGCGACTGGGAAAAGCGTTTCGCCGCAGCGGATTCCGCGGAGTCCGCGCTGCGCATCGTGCAAGACCTCTACCGCGACTACATCGACTGGGACCTGCCCGAGGTACAGGCCGCGCAGGTGATCGCCGAGGACCCGCAATCCTGGCTGAAGGGCGCGGTGCGCCCGTTGGTCCGCGCCGGTGTCGGCCGCACGGCGGGCGGGCACGTGGTCGCGTCGTTCGGTGACACGTCGGTCGCCTACGACCCGATCGCCGGACAGGGCGCGCAGAGCGGACTGATCCAGGCGCAGCGCCTGGTCGCGGCGGCCGCGGTGCACGACGGCCCGTTCGACGAGGACTGGCTGAGCGCCCGGTACGCGGAATTCCTCGCCGCCCGCAGCGACGCCGCGAGCAAGGTCACCCGTCTCTTCCTCGGCGACCCCGAACTGGCCGAGATCGGCAACCAGTTCTTCGCCGCGGCCGCCGTCGACCCCCGCTTCGCCTCCGCCCTCGTCGGCCTCCTGCACCGCCCGCAACCGCTACTCGAGATCGACTCGCTCGAAGCGGCCAACGCCTACATCACCCGCGTCACCGGCGAAAACGCGGCCGACCTCCTCGCCCGCTTCACCCCCGCGGGCCGGTTCACCCGCTCCACCTTCGCCGACACCCTGGCCACCAGCTGACCCTCGAACCGAGACGTCGCCACCGTTCCTGGTGGCGGCGTCTCCCCGCAAGGAGCAGCTGATCGCGGCCTGCCGCGGGTGGTCGACGCACTGGTCACCACCGCCGACGGGCTCGGCACCTCGCTGCTGGCGGTCGCGCGGCGCCGGACCCGGCACTGTGGTCTGTACCGGTTCGGTGCGCGGCAGCACGCCCGCGCAGCCGCTCAGCACCAGCTCGTCGCGCGACACGAGGAGCACCCGATGCCGGGCGCGGCGGACCAGGCGGTGCAGGCGAGTCCGCGTTGCGATCCCGAGCGGCACCTGCCGCCCGCAGCTCGAACAGCGCCCCTCGTCCTGTCCGCAGCTCCGGACAGCGCCTTGTCCTGTCCGCAGCTCCGGACAGCACCTTGTCCTGCCCGCAGTCGAACAGCGTGTCGTCTCTGTCATCAGCTCGAACAGTGCCTGGTCCCTGTCCGCAGGTCGAACAGCGCGTCGTTCCTGCCCGCCGGTCGAAACAGCACCTCGTCCCGGGGCGGCGTGCCGTCGCTACCGCCCGGGCGCACGGACCACTGGAAATCGACGGTAGTCAAATGGTTGCTATTTGATCTTGCAAAGCCACCATATGACTACCGTCGAATCCATTTCTCTATCGACGGTAGTCAAATGGTGGTTGCGCCCTTGACAGGCCAACAGCCCTCCCCAAAGCTCGACCGGCCGAAGAGCTCTTTTCGCTTGCCCTCCCTAGACGCAACCACAGCCGGATGACCACGCCGGAAGCCGAACCCCACGCCCGCCAACTGCGGGAGGTAAGCCGGGTACGGCACACGACGCGCCCAGCACCGCTCCGAGGAAAACCTGGGTAGGCCAACCACCTGGGCACCCGCAACATTGGGCGAAAACACCGGTAGGCCTACCCCCTTGAACACCCGCAACATTGGGCGAAAACACCGGTAGGCCCACCCCCTTGGGCACCCGCAACATCGGGAACCGTCACCCCAACGCAACGCACCAATCCCACGAACCCAAATCCACCCCTCACACCAGTCAGCCCATGCGATCGCACAGATTCAAACCCTCGTCTCGCCCCCGCCCCGGTGTTGCACTGGGAACAGCCGGGTGCACCAGCAGCCGCACCCGGCGATCCCCACGAAACCCACGGAGCGGCCATGACCACGGAGCGGATCGCGGAGCAGACCAAGTTCGCCTACTGGGTGCCCAATGTCAGCGGCGGCCTGGTCACCAGCGACATCGAACAGCGGACGAGCTGGGATTTCGAGTACAACAAGAAGCTGGCGCAGACCGCGGAGCGCAACGGTTTCGACTACGCGCTCTCACAGGTCCGCTACACCGCGTCCTACGGCGCGGAGTACCAGCACGAATCGACCTCGTTCAGCCTGGCCCTGCTCGGCGCGACCGAGCGGCTGAAGGTGATCGCCGCCGTCCATCCCGGCCTCTGGCATCCGGCCGTGCTCGCCAAGTTCGGCGCCACCGCCGATCATCTCTCCAACGGACGGTTCGCGATCAACGTCGTATCCGGCTGGTTCGCAGGCGAATTCACCGCGTTGGGCGAGCCCTGGCTGGAACACGACGAACGTTACCGGCGCAGCGCCGAATTCCTCGAGGTGATCCGCAAGATCTGGACCGAGGACAACGTGAACTACGGCGGCGACTTCTACCGAATCCGCGATTTCACCTTGAAGCCCAAGCCGCTGAACACCCCCGAACGGCCGAATCCCGAACTGTTCCAGGGCGGTAACTCCACCGCCGCGCGCCGCAACGGCGGTCGCTACGCCGATTGGTACTTCTCCAACGGCAAGGATTTCGACGGCGTCACCGAACAATTGGACGACCTACGCGCGGTGGCCAGGGCGCACGACCGTGAGGTGAAGTTCGGGCTGAACGGATTCATCATCGCCCGCGACACCGAGAAGGAAGCGCACGACACCCTCCGCGAAATCATCGCCAAGGCGAACAAGCCCGCGGTGGAAGGTTTCCGGGACGCGGTACAGCAGGCGGGCGCGTCCACCAAGGACGGCAAGGGCATGTGGGCGGACTCGACCTTCGAGGACCTCGTCCAGTACAACGACGGTTTCCGCACGAAGCTGATCGGCACGCCGGAACAAGTCGCGGAGCGGATCGTGGCCTACCGCCAACTCGGCGTCGACCTGGTGCTCGGCGGATTCCTGCACTTCCAGGAGGAGATCGAGTACTTCGGCGCGAAAGTCCTTCCACTGGTGCGGGAGCTGGAGGCCGCCCGCGAACCGGTCGCGGCGGTGCGGTGATGACCGCGGTCGCCGCCGACCGCATCGCGTCCGCCGCCCAAGCGCTTTCGGTCGCGAACCGACTGGCGGCCGAATTCGCTGTGGAGGCTTCCGACCGCGACCGCGGACGAAGGCTGCCACACGCCGAGGTCGCGCGGCTCGCCGCGAGCGGACTGCTGGCCATCACGGTCCCGGCCGAGTTCGGTGGCGCCGACTTGCCGCCCAGCGTGGTGGCCGATGTGGTGCGGATTCTGGCCGCCGCGGATCCGAATATCGCGCAGATTCCGCACAGCCACTTCGTCTACGTGAATCTCCTGCGGCTGGCCGGATCCGCCGAGCAGAAGCAGCGCTACTTCGCCCAGGTGCTGGACGGCGCGCGGATCGCCAACGCGCAATCCGAGCGCGGCGGTGCGACGGTCGCCGACATCGCCACGACGGTGCGCCCACTCGGCACCCGGTTTCGCGTCGACGGTACGAAGTACTACTGCACCGGCTCGCTGTTCGCCGATCTGCTCGCGGTACTGACCCGGCTGGACGATCCCGATGGCGAACTGCCCGCGGGCGAATACATCGCCTATCTGCCCGCCGATACCCCTGGCGTACGGATCATCGACGACTGGAATGCGCTGGGGCAGCGAACGACCGGAAGCGGCACGGTCGAATTCGACGGTGTGGTGGTCGAGTCGGATCAGTTGATCTTCAGATCCGATGCGGTGCACGCGCCGACCGGCTACGGAGCTTTCGCGCAGCTGCTGCATGCTGCCATCGACGCCGGCATTGCGCGTGGAGCATTGTCCGCCGCAACGAAATTCGTTCGGTCGAAGAGCAGGCCTTGGTTCGAGTCGGGCGTGGGCCGTGCGATCGATGATCCGTTGCTGATTCAGCGGTTCGGCGAGTTGTCCGTGGCGGTCGTCGCGGCGGAGGCGACGTTGCGGGCCGCGGGTCTCGCGGTCGATCGTGCGGTCACCTCGGAACCCGCGCTGTCGAACGAAACCGTGGCGGACACACATCGCTCCGGCTCTCCGGCGCAGAACGGTTCGGTGTCCGCCGTGCCGAGTGCCCCGAGTGAGGCCGTTGCCGAAGCATCACTCGCCGTCGCGGCGGCGAAGGTGCTGGCCGATCGAGCCGCCAACGATGTCTCCTCGGCGCTCTTCGAGGTCGGCGGAACACGCAGCACAGCAAGTGATCTGAACCTGGACCACTTCTGGCGTAATGCCCGCACGCACACACTGCACGACCCGGTCCGCTGGAAATACCAGCACATCGGCCGCGCCCTGCTGCACGAGACCGCGCCACCACTGCACGGCGTCATCTGACAGGGAAACCACGAAAGGAAGGACACAGCGGTGACAGTGACCGTCGTCGTCGGCAACCCGAAACCCGCGTCCCGCACCCTGGCCGCGGGCACCCTCGTGGCACGCGGCCTCCGGCCCGATACCGAACCCACCGTGCTCGACCTGGCTTCCTACGGCCCGGCCCTGCTCAGCTGGGGTGATCCGGCCGTGGCCGATGCCGTGCGGACCGTGGCCGAATCCGAACTGGTGGTGTTCGCGAGCCCCACCTTCAAGGCCACCTACACCGGACTGCTCAAGCTGTTCCTCGAACAGTTCGACGGCGGAACGGGATTGGCGGGAGTGCTGGCCGTCCCGGTGATGCTCGGTGCGGGACCGGCGCACGCACTCGCGCCGGACCTCCTGCTCAAGCCGGTGCTCGTTGAACTCGGCGCGACGGCCGCCCTGCCCGGTCTCTACCTGGCCGACCGGACCTTCGCCGAGGACGGTGCGATCGATGCCTATGCCGAGCGCTGGCGTCCCGTTGTCCGAGCGCTGAGTCGCTCGGGCGCGGCCGATGCGAGCCCGGGCGGTCCCGGTACGAGCGATCCGAATCAGAACGCGGGTCGCTCGGATGCGGGAACAGGCCGGCCGAATTCGGACGTACACACGAGCAAGGCGGTGGAACATGCATGACCTTTTCGAAACTCCCGCCGACGGAAGGGGTTTGCGTCGTGCGTTCGCGAACTTCCCGAGCGGTGTGGTCGCGGTCTGCGCGGAGGTCGACGGCACACCGCACGGCCTCGCCGTCAGCACCTTCGTGCCCGTTTCGCTCGATCCGCCGCTGGTCTCCTTCTGCGTGCAGAACAGTTCCTCGACCTGGCCGCGCCTGGCCGCTGCGTCCCACCTCGGCCTGAGCCTGCTCGGCACGGATCAGACCGACGCCGCCCGCGCGCTCGGCGCCCGCGACGGCGACCGCTTCCGCGCCAGCGAATTACACCGCGGCACCGGCGACGCCGTCTTCCTCCACGGTGCGTCCGCGTGGATCGAGGGCGTCCCCGAGGCGCAGGTTCCCGCGGGCGACCATCTCGTCGTCATCCTGCGCATCCACCGCCTGGCCACCCGTCACGACGTCGACCCCCTCGTCTTCCACGGCAGCCGCTTCCGCCGCCTGCACGCCGAACCGAGTGAGATCACCGACGTGGCGAGCTGATCATCCCCGGCCCTAACCTGGGCCGGTGCCCCTAGTCGAGGTGACCTACGCCCCTCACGTCCCCGAGTCGACCCTGCACGCCCTCGCCGAGCACCTTCCACACCTGGTCTCGGTCGCCGTGGAGTGCCCCGAGGAGCCTTACGACGGCAACCTCCAACCCGGTGACGTCGAACTCCGCTTCCGCCCCCTCGGCCCCTACGACCGCAGCGGCCTCGACGCGGTCATCGAGATCCGCTCCAAGTACTTCGACTCCCGCGCCGCCACCCGCCAATCCCGCGTCGACGCCCTCCACCGCGCGATCACCGCCCACACCCCACTCACCGACTTCGGCATCTACCTCACCATGCCCGTCGCCGCCTGGGCCCAGACGGAGTAGGCCCCGTAAACGACGAAACCCGCTGTGGGGCAGCGGGTTTCGGAAACTGGAGCCGATGACGGGAATCGAACCCGCGCTGTCTGCTTGGGAAGCAGAAGTTCTACCATTGAACTACATCGGCACGGTACCGAGGTACCACCCGAGACTGTAGCAGAAGCGGCGTTGCGGCGGGAAAAGTCCAGCTAGATGCCTTTGACCTGCGTTGATGCCGCGGCGGTGAAACCGTCGGACGCCCCCGAACGGGTCCAGCTCGACGGTGCCGTTCGGCCGGATTCGAGGGCGTACGGGGCCGAATCTTCCCAAACCTTCGCCGAATTCCCCCACCGCGCCCGCCGACGCCGACTGCCCCGCACCGATGGGCCGCGAGGGAAAGTGACGGGTCGCGGCAGCCGCCGAGCTGGGATGTCGGTTCAGTAGGTCTGGGCCGCCACGGCGTCGGTCCAGTCGCGGAGAAGTTCCGCGAGGCCGTCGGCCTCCGGATGGTCGGTGGCCCATGCGGTGTAACCGTCGGGGCGGATGAGGACGGTGGCGGGGGTCGGGATGTCGCCGACGCCGGGGATGGTCCAGCGGGAGGCGTGGCTCCGGGCGGTCACGACCTCGACGTGGCGGTTCCAATCGGTGTCGAGCGGCTCGGTTCCGGCGAGCCGGAGCAGGAGCGGGCGGGCGGGGCGCAGGAGTTCGTGGACGCGGGCGGGGCCGGCGGCGGTGACGAGGTCGGCGTCGGGTATGCGGCGCCCGGCGAGCGGGTGATCGCAACCAGTGGCGTAGCGGATGTCCAGGGCGGTGATCATCAGGCCGAGGCGGTGGCGAATCTCGTCTGAGGTGATCAGCTCGCTCATGATGTCGCGCAGGGCATCGGTGTGCGGGCCGGAACGGCCCAGCGCGGTTTGGGCGCGGGTGTTGTGCAGCACCCGGGCGGCGACGGGATGGCGTTCGGCCTGGTAGGTGTCGAGCAGGCTGCCGGGTGCGTCGGCGCGTAGCACGGCGGCGAGCTTCCAGCCGAGGTTCACCGCGTCCTGGACCCCGAGGTTCAGTCCCTGACCACCCGCCGGATAGTGGATGTGGGCCGCGTCGCCCGCCAGGAAGACGCGGCCCGCGCGATAACGGCCGGCCTGCCGCGCCGCGTCGCCGTAGTGCGAGACCCAGCGGGGACTGTGCATGCCGAAATCCTCGCCCGCGATCTCGCGGAAGTTGGCGCGGAAGTCCGCGAAGGAGAGTTCCGTCCCGCGCCCGAGCACCCGGTCGTGCCGCTGGACGAGGAGCCGGTACCACCCCGGCTGAAGCTGCACGACCGAGAAATCGCCCGCGCCGCGACGGTGGCTGAAGAAGGGCTGGGCCGGCGGTTCGGCCAGTTCGACGTCGGCCAGCATGCCGGTCATCGTCGCGTCGGTGCCCGCGAACGCGATGCCCGCCAGCCTGCGCACGGTGCTGCGCCCGCCGTCACAGCCGACGAGGTAGGCCGCGCGCAGCCGACGGATGCCCTGCGCGCCGCCGACCTCGACCTCCACTTCGGAGCCGTCTTGACGAAACCCGAGCACGGGCGAATCCCACGCCACGGTCGCGCCGAGTTCCTTTGCGCGGTTCTCCAATTCTGTTTCGATCAGCGACTGCGGTATCACGAGAGTGAAGGGGTAACGAGTCGGGAAATCGCTGAAGTCCAAAGGGATTCCGGCGAAGTGCCCGACCTGGAGCGGACGCCCCTGCGCGAGCATGCCGTCGAGCATGCCGCGCTGATCGAGGATTTCCATGGTCCTGGCGTGCATGCCGCCCGCCCGAGATTCGCCGGTCCGCGCGGGCAGCGCGTCGAGGATCGTCACCTCCAGCCCGAGGATCCGCAGTTCACACGCCAGCATCAGGCCCGTCGGTCCGGCTCCGGCGATCACCACATCGGTCGCGTCCACAAACCCTCCTTAACAACGTTAAATCCTTAACGATGTTAAGGAGAACAAGAACATTGTTAAGCTGTCAAGGTGTCGAACAGAACCGGTCAGGTGAAGCTGGACCCCGAGGTGATCGCGGATGCCGCGCTGACCCTGCTCGACGAGGTCGGCCTCGACGGCCTGACCATGCGCAAGGTCGCGGCGGCGCTGAACGTGCAGGCGCCCGCGCTGTACTGGCACGTCGCGAACAAGCGGGAGCTGCTGGACGTGATGGCGCGGTCCGTCTTCGTCTCCGCGGTGGCGGACGTCGAGGCGCCGCGGCGCGGCGAGGATTGGCGCGACTGGCTCATCGCGCTCGCCGGTCGGCTGCGCCGAGCCATGCTGGGCTATCGAGACGGGGCGAAAGTGCTGGCGGGAACCTATATCAGCGACGAATCGATGTGGCGCACGGTGGAATTGACGCTGCGCACACTGGAGGACGCGGGATTCTCGAGAAGACGAGCCGCGCGGGTCTTTCCGATCCTGTTGCACTACACCGTCGGCTTCGTGATCGAAGAACAGGCGCGCACCGGCGGCGAGTACGGCGACCGCGACCCCTACCGGCCCGAGCGCCTCGCCGAGTTGGTCGACGCCCAGCGTTTCCCGCTCACCGCCCATCTGGTGAGCGAGGTTTTCGTGGGCGACACCGACGCGGAGTTCGCCGACGGCCTGCGCGTCATTCTCGCGGGCATCCACGCGGTCGGGATCGAACCTGCCGACTGACCTGCCCCAGCCTCTTCCTCGCAGATGCTTTGTACGGTCAGCGGTCCTACCTACCCAAAGGCCTGTCGAGCACGGCCGCGCGCCCGTCGGATCGCGAGCGCCATGCGGATCAGGCCGCGGTTTCCAGGTCCGCCTTCAACCGCTCGAGCGTCCGCCGGATGTTCCCGCGCTGGAACTCCGCGAACCCGGGCTTGCCGGTGGCGATCTTGTCGAACCAGAGGGTCGGCAGGTCGGGCCAGCCGCGGCGGTCGTCGGTCCAGGTTTCGGTGATCAGGGTTCCCTCGGGCACGGCCTCGAAGCGGTATTCCCAGCTGGCGATGGCGACCGGAAGGACCGGCTTGCGCAGGCCGTAGCGGCGGACCTTGAACGCGAAGCGGCTGCCGCGCTCGGCGGCGGTGACTTCACAGCCGGTGGACCAGCGCACGCCGCGGCGGATGTTCGTGCCGACGAAGCGCATGCCCACGCGGACGGGCGCGCCGGGTTCGGCGACGACCGCGCCGGTGTTCTCCGGGCTCCAGCGGTGGATCTGGGTGACGTCGCTGACGCGGTCGTAGGCCGTCACCGGGTCGATCGCGACGACGATGCTGTCGGAGACCTGCTTTGTTCGTGGCACGGATCGACTGTAGCGGCGGCCCGGGAACGCGGCGTCAGGTAGCGGAACACGGCCAGGCAGAGCAGGATCCACAGCGCTCCGATGGACCAGCCCGCCAGCACGTCGGTGGGCCAGTGCACGCCGAGATAGACGCGGGAGGCGCCGACGGCGGCGATGAACAGGACGGCGATCAGCGCCGCTCCCACTCTGGCCGCCGCGTGCGCGAGCTTGGGGATGAGCACGATGGCCACGATCCCGACCACCACGAAGGTGCCCGTGCTGTGGCCGGACGGATAGGACAGGCTGTTCTCCACCGCGAGGCGATCGGCGACCGGCGGGCGTTCCCGGCCGACGAGTCGCTTCGCGATCGCGACGATGAGTGCGGCCCCGAGCCCGGTCACGGCGATGAGCACCGCGCGCAACCGGTCGCGCTCGCGCAGCAGCGCCGCGCAGACCAGCACGGTGAGGATCGTCATGGACAAGGTGTCACCGCAGTTGCTGACCATCTGCGCGGTCGGTGTGAGCACCCCGTTGCGGTTGTCGACGGCCCATCCGGAGATCTCCGGATCCATCGTCGCGAGCCCGCTGCTGTCGAGCACATTGCGGGTGAGCACGGTGATGAACGCCGCGAGGAGCACGCCGAGCGCGACGAGCGTCGGGACCGTTGGCACCGTTCTGCGGAGATTCGAGGTCACTGGTCCTAGGTTGCCCGCTCGCGCTGAGAATTAACTGAAGAGCGGCGACCACCGCGTCCGCGGCCGTGCCGCCGAACGACCCGATTCGCCGAACGCTACGCTCGTGCCCGTGCTGCTTTCCGATCGTGACCTCCGTGCGGAGATCGCCGCTGGCCGTCTCGGGGTCGAGCCGTTGCTGGAGAGCTTGATCCAGCCGTCGAGTATCGACGTTCGCCTGGACCGGATGTTCCGCGTCTTCGACAACACCCGCTACACCCACATCGACCCCGCGCAGCGCCAAGACGAGCTGACCAGCCTGGTCGAGCCCGCACCGGGCGAACCGTTCGTGCTGCACCCCGGCGAGTTCGTGCTCGGCTCCACGCTCGAGGTGTGCACGCTGCCGAACGATCTGGCGGGGCGGCTGGAGGGCAAGTCGAGTCTCGGTCGCTTGGGCCTGCTCACGCATTCGACGGCGGGCTTCATCGATCCCGGTTTCAGCGGCCACATCACGCTGGAATTGTCGAACGTCGCGAACCTGCCGATCACCCTGTGGCCGGGCATGAAGATCGGCCAGCTGTGCCTGCTCCGTTTGACCAGCCCCGCGGAGCACCCGTACGGCAGCGCGGTCGCCGGTTCCAAGTACCAGGGCCAGCGCGGGCCGACTCCCTCGCGTTCCTACTTGAACTTCCCGCTGCCGACCGAAGTGGTCGACGCCGCGGAATCGCGGTAGGTCGCGCACACCGCGACCCACGACCGAATCCGCCCCGCCGACTGCCAACAAAGGGGGCGGATTCGGCCGCCGATCGGCGGCGAGGACCGACGACGCATTCAGTCCCCGCCGCCCGCTCCCACCGCCAGCGCCGTCGTGATGACGGTGGACAGCGGCGGAAGCGTGTCGCCGCGGCTCGGCGGGTTCACCCAGAAGCACCCTTCCCGGGTGAAGCGTCCGAGCCCCGTCGGCAACATCACTGCACTGCCGATGGCAGGTATCCCGATATCGAGACGGTTCAGCACCTCCAGCACCTGCGCGCCGGGACGGCTGTCCGGCTCGGCAAGGAAGCTCCAACGGATCTGCCTGGCCAGCATGGGACCCCTCGTCCCCTGCTGTTCCAGTGCCGCCCTGACCTTTTCGGCCCGGACGGTCGGCAGATGAACGACGCAGACTCGGCCGCTGATGGGCAGCATCACGAAACCGCCACGCTCGGTTACCGGTAGCCCGAACTCGTGCCGGTAGAAGGCCACCCAATCCTCGACTGTCCTGAGTTTGTCCACGTTCACGGCCAACTCCTTGCCTCCTGTTACCAGGGTCGGGCCATCGACCGCGACTCGGCATCGCCCCCATGCCCGCCTTCTACTGCCAATCCGCTGCCCTTGACCGGGAGGGTCTCGCCGACCTGGGCCGCCAAAACGCGCAGCGCCCATAGCAACTGCGAATTATGTGTGGCAGTCGCCACTGTGCCCTCGTACCCTGGATGAAAGTTCGTGCGGAAGGGATGACATCGTGGTCCGGCACTGGTCAGGTAGAGAGACCCGCGCCCTTCGCGATGCCAAGCGGATGAGTATCCGGGAATTCGCGGCGCATCTGGGTGTCCACGAACGCCTGGTGTCCAAGTGGGAGGCGGGGGGCGACCGAGTCCATCCGCGCCCCGTCAACCAAGCCGCGCTCGATACATCCCTTGCCAGGTCCGACGAAGTTGTGCGGGCGCGGTTCGCGGCGCTGATCGGCGAATCGCCGGTCGATGGATCTGGCGCCGGATTCGACGTGCGTTCCGCAACGGGGGCGCGTGCGAGTTATTCGAGCGACGCGGACCTTCTTGCTCTCATAGACGCCGGTGCGATGAGAGGTGATGCGTTAGCAGCGATTTCGGAGAGGGATCTGATCATGGCGGCTGCCCACGAGGCCAGCGAACACGCAGGCCGGGCCGAGAGTACCAATGTGGGTGCGTCCACGTTGGAACAGCTGGACGCAGATGTCACGCGCATCGCGAACGAATACGTGCACATCCCGCCGGTTCCGATGATGGTGGAGATGCTGCGGGTACGGCGCCGGGTGTATCGACTGCTCGAGGGTCATCAGCGCCCGTCCGACACCAGCCACCTGTATCTGCTCGCCGGCACGCTGTCCGGGCTGCTCGCGAACGCGAGCACCGACCTCGGCTACTACGACGCCGCGGGTGAGCAGGCCAGAGCGGCATGGGCCTACGCCGAGCTATGCGGGCACAACGGGCTACGCGCCTGGACGCGCGGCATGCACGCGCTCATCGAGTATTGGTCGGAGCGTCCGCGCCGGGCCGTGCTGCTCGCCCAGAGCGGGCAGGACTTCGCCGACTCGGCGACCGCCAAGGTGCGGCTGCTCAATATCGAGGCCAGGATCTGGTCCAAGATCGGCAGCGCCGCTGACACCGACCGCTGCGTCCGCGCCGCCGACGAGGCGCGCGAGCTGGCCGCCACCGACGACCTGCACGACGAGGTCGGCGGCGTCTTCGGATTCCCCGACGCCAAGGCCCAGTACTACGCGGGCGCGACCTACATCCACCTCGGTCAGGCCGAACCCGCGCTGACCGCCACCGAGCGCGCCATCGACCTCTACTCGAACGGTCCATCGGAGAAGCGCTCCTACGGCGCAGAGGCGCTGGCGCGGGTGGACTGCGCGGCCGCGCATCTGATCAACGGCAGCCTGGACGGCGCCGCCGAGGCCCTGCACCCGGTGCTCGGACTGGCCGAGGACAAGCGCATCGCCCAGCTCGAGGAGCGGCTCACCGGAGTGCGAAGACGGATCGCCCAGCCCGCGTTCCGCGACGCCGTGGAAGCCCGTTTCCTGGACGAACGCATCGAGGAGTTCTGCGGGTCGACCGCGGCCAAGGGCATCCCGCCCGGTAATTCCGCACCTTGACGCGGTTCGATATGCGTACCTCCGCCTTCGCTGCGGCCATGCGCGGCTAGCGACGGACTCCGTCGGCAGCGCCTGATATGCCCTTGCAGGGGGATGGCACCATGGGAAGGTGAGCCCGCATCATCTCCCCCACCATCCGCCGCGCGTTCTGGAGCAGTCCACGAAGCTGCAGAACGTCGTCTACGAGATCCGTGGACCGGTACACGCGCACGCGGCACGGCTGGAGGCGGAGGGCCACCGCATCCTCAAGCTGAACATCGGCAACCCGGCGCCGTTCGGTTTCGAGGCGCCCGATGTGATCATGCGCGACATCATCGCCGCGCTGCCCTACGCCCAGGGTTACTCGGAGTCCAAGGGCATCCTGTCGGCCCGGCGCGCCATCGTGACCCGCTACGAGCTGGTGCCCGGCTTCCCCGAACTGGACGTGGACGACGTCTACCTGGGCAACGGCGTCTCCGAGCTGATCACCATCACCATGCAGGCGCTGCTGGACAACGGCGACGAGGTGCTGATCCCGGCGCCGGACTATCCGCTGTGGACGGCGATGACGAGCCTGGCGGGCGGCACTCCGGTGCATTACCTGTGCGATGAGTCCAACGGCTGGCAGCCCGACGTCGCCGACATCGAGTCGAAGATCACCGACAAGACCAAGGCGCTGCTGGTGATCAATCCGAACAACCCGACCGGCGCGGTGTACTCGACCGAGGTGCTCCAGCAACTGGTCGACCTGGCGCGCAAGCATCAGCTGCTGCTGCTCGCCGACGAGATCTACGACAAGATCCTCTACGACGACGCCAAGCACATCTCGCTGGCCAGCCTCGCGCCCGACCTGCTGTGCCTGACCTTCAACGGCCTTTCCAAGGCCTACCGGGTCGCCGGATACCGCTCGGGTTGGCTGGCCATCACCGGTCCGAAAGATCACGCCGCGGGCTTCCTGGAGGGCATCGACCTGCTCGCCTCCTCCCGGCTGTGCCCGAATGTGCCCGCGCAGCACGCGATTCAGGTCGCGCTCGGCGGACATCAGAGCATCGAGGACCTGATCCTGCCCGGCGGGCGGTTGCTCGAACAGCGCGATGTCGCGTGGGAGCGGCTGAACATGATCCCGGGTGTGTCGTGCGTCAAGCCGAAGGGCGCGCTCTACGCGTTCCCGCGGCTGGATCCGAATGTGTACGACATCTACGACGATTCGAAGCTGGTGCTCGATCTGTTGCTCCAGGAGAAGATCTTGATGGTGCAGGGCACCGGCTTCAATTGGCCGAACCACGATCATCTGCGGATCGTCACGTTGCCGTGGGCGCGCGACCTCGCGGTCGCGATCGAGCGATTTGGCAACTTCCTGGCGAGCTACCGACAGTGACCTGCGTCGCGGGCCCCTAAGGCCCAATCGCCCCGCTTCTGGGCCGGAAACATACCGAATGTATGGATAGAAGCGAGTTTTGAAGACCCGCTAGCGCAAAAGAGCAACTTTTGTGTACAGTGGCTCTTGGCACTTCGAGTGCCCGGTCGGGTTGCCTACCCCCCCTGGGCAACCTGGCCTCGGGTTCGGCCGCCTACCCCCCTGGGCCGCCGGCCCTGCGGGCGGCGGAGACATCCCCCTGCTCTCCGCCGCCTGCCCCGCAATAAGTCCCGCCTCGCAGTCCCGCCTCTCCGCGTTTCAGGCCAGATTCAGGTGCGTGGTGATTCGCGTTGGCGGCTGGCGGTAGGTAGGTGGTCGAGTTAGCCCGTTCCCGGTGAGTTACCCGGGTCTTGCGAGATCAGTTGTTGCGTGTCGTTGTTTGGTGGTGCTTGGCGACTGCTCTTGAAAACGACATCCTTTAAGCTCGGCACCGCGCAGTTGCCTCGGAACAGCCAGCCCTTGCCGTCCGGCACGAGCTTCCGGGGTCACGACGGATAGACAGGAACCCGGTGACCGACCACCATCATCACCACCACCACGATCACTCCGGCCCGATCGCGATCGGCGACACCGCCGCGCGCGTTGTGGTCGGGCTGCTCACCGTCATCGGCGTGCTCACCGTCATCGCCACGATCTGGCTGTGGCCCAGCCGTCAGCACGTCGAGATTCCGCTGCCGATGCAGAACGCGGGCGGCGGCGCCGTGGTGACCGAGGCGGGCACGGTCATCGCGCAGGACGTCGGGCCGTGCGGCAGTCCGTCCATCGGCAAGGTGTTCGCCGACAAGCCCGAGCCCCCGCGCACCAACGCCTACACCTGCCAGCGCAGCCTGATCACCATCGACTCCGGTCCGCACGAGGGCAACAAGACGCTGCTCGAAATCGCGCCGGGCCCTGGGCAACCCGATCTGCGCGCCGGTGACGAGATCCGGCTGGTCCGGCAGACCGATCCGAACGGCACGCCGCTCTACTCCTTCGAGGACTATTCGCGCGGGCTGCCGCTCACGCTGATCGCTCTCGCCTTCGTGGTGGTGATCATCGTGGTGGCGCGCTGGCGCGGCCTGCGCGCGCTGATCGGTCTGGGATTCGCGTTCGCGGTGCTGGTGATGTTCCTGCTGCCCGCGCTGCTGGACGGCAAGCCCGCGGTTCCGGTCGCGTTGACGGCCGGGTCGCTGATTCTCTACGCCGTGCTGTATCTCGCGCACGGCGTCAACCTGCGTACCAGTTCCGCGCTGCTGGGCACGCTGTCGGCGATGCTGCTCGCGGCGGGGCTGTCCTGGCTGGTGATCGAGATGACCAGTCTCACCGGTCTGTCCGAGGAACAGAACACCAACGTCGCCACCTATATCGAGCACGTCAGCATCACCGGCCTGCTGCTCGCGGGCTTCATCATCGGCTCGCTCGGTGTGCTCAACGACGTCACCATCACCCAGGCCTCGGCCGCCTTCGAGCTGGCCGCATTGGACGAATCCGCCTCGCGCCGCGAGGTTTTCGCGGCCGCCATGCGGGTCGGCCGTGACCACATCGCCAGCACCGTCTACACCCTCGTGCTCGCCTACGCCGGTGGTGCGCTGCCGCTGCTGCTGCTGTTCAGCGTGGCGGGCCGCTCGATCCGCGACGTGCTCGCAGGCGACGCGGTCGCCATCGAGATCGCGCGATCCTCGGTCGGTGGCATCGCGCTGGCCCTTTCGGTGCCGCTGACCACCGGCATCGCGGCACTGCTCGCGCGGCCGTTCGGCCACAAGAAGGTGGCAGCGCCCGCGCCTCGGCACGGGCGGCATTCGCGGGTGTGAGGGGGACGATGCGCGCGTGTTCGGTGACGCGCATCGCTCGGAACGGCGTGCAAACCCCCGTTCAGCGCGCCACGGAGGGTTCAGCGCTGCTGTGGCGGGGGCGGGGGGAAGGGGAAGACCTCGGGTGGGATGGTCGGCACCACGATCGGCGGGAGGCCGGGGACGACGAAGGTGTTCGGTCCCTGGGTCGGCGGTGCGGTCGTGGTCGTCTGGCGGCGCGGGGGCGGTGCGGCGAGCGATTCCTCGGTCTCCGTCGTGGTGGCCGGTGCGACCGCGATCTGCGGATCGAGGGTGGTGGTGCGCGGCACGCCGCTCGGCGAGACCGACGTGGACCCCTCGCTGCTCTGCGAATCCCGTTCCAGCACTTGGGGTCCGTAGCCCAGGCCCAGTCCGATCGCGGCGACGACGGCCAACGCGCTGACGGTCAGCACGGCGCCGTTCAGTTCGCGCTTCTCGCGGCGGCGCGGGTTGGCGGCGAGCCAGTCGTCGGCGAGACCGTCGATATCGTCGATGTCGTCCGGCTGCGGCTTGCCTTTCGGGCGCTTCGGGCGGCGCTTGGGCGGCGCGGACAGCCAGGCCGGTGAGAGATCCTCGTCGTGGTAGCCGCCCACGGGCGCCTGGTTCGGGGCGGGGCTGGGCTGACCGACCGGAGCCGCGGGGCGGACCGGTCGCGCGAGCAGCGCCGCGCCGCGGGCGACCACCGTCTCCGGGCTCTCCGGCACGATGACCGGCACGCCCATCCACCGCTCGAGCACCTTGCCGATCAGCGGAATCCTGGCGCAACCGCCGATCGCGAGCACACCGTGCACCGGACGATCGGAGCGCACGATCACATCCCGCGTCATCCGTGCCGACGACTCGATGGCCAGCATGATCAGCGATTCGAAGTTCTCCTGCGCGAGCAGCACCAGTCCCTGCTCGCTGGGCAACGCGACCGCGGTATTGCTGGACAGCTGTTCCTTGGCCTCCCGGCACAGCGCGTCCAGCGCGGCGAGCCCCGCCGGGTCCTGCGGATGCGCGATGCGGCCCGAGGCGATCTGCTGTTCGCGGATCAGCGAATCCAGGTAGTCGCCGCTGATGTCGCTGGTGCGCTCGCTGTGCCTGACCTCCCTGGTCTGGGTGTCGACCACGCTCACCGAGAGTCCGGTGCTGCCGAGGTCGTAGACCACCAGCGAGGAGATGCCACGGATATCGCCGGTGGCTTGGGCGAATTCGAGCGCGGCGAAGACCTCGGGAACCAGCTCGTAGTTCGTGATCTGCTGGCGCGCCATGGCGGCGCGGACCGCCCTGGCCTGCTGTTCGCTGCGATAGGCGAACGCGGTCGCGCCGATCTGGTGGGTGGCCAGCGTGACGCCGACCGCCTCGGCGGCGAGTTCTTCCGCGTGATGGTGGGTCACCGTGATGGTCTGCAAGTCGAACGCGTCGGGAGTGACGTGGCCGGGGGGATTACCGGCGTGTGGTCGCGCCATACGGACAGCGCCGGCCCCCACCGAAACTCCCAATACCGAACTCATCAACTGCCCATCTCGTTTCACGCTTCACGACAAAGCGAGTTCGCGTCGCCAAGGACGCGACCCGCTCCCGGGACCCTACCGGCGGCGCTCAGTCGCACACGAGGCAGGCAGGATCGGGGGATCCGGCGCGGCCTCGCCAGGCAACTCTACGGTGTGCCGAGTCCGGCGTACACCCATCCCGCCTCTCTCCAGGTGGCACGATTGAGACAGTTGCGACCGTCGATGATCGACTTACCGCGCACCACCCGATCGAGATCTCGCGGACGCAGCGCCGTGAACTCGTCCCACTCGGTGAGCACGAGGACCACGTCGGCGCGGTCGCACGCCTCGGCCACCGAGGTCGCGTAGTTCAGGGTGGGGAAGACCCGGCGCGAATTCTCCAGCGCCTTCGGGTCGTACACGGTCACCACCGCGCCGTGCAGCTGGATCATGCCCGCGACGTTCAGCGCGGGGGAGTCGCGCACGTCGTCGGATTCCGGTTTGAATGCCGCGCCGAGCACCGCGACGTTCGCGCCGAGCAGCGAACCGCCGCAGGCCTTCGCGGCCATGTCCACCACTTTGGTGCGACGGCGCATGTTGATGTTGTCGACCTCACGCAGGAACGCGACGGCGTGGTCCGCGCCGAGTTCGCCGGAGCGCGCCATGAAGGCCCGGATGTCCTTGGGCAGACAGCCGCCGCCGAAACCCAAGCCCGCGTTGAGGAATCGGCGACCGATACGCGCGTCGTAGCCGAGCGCGTCGGCGAGCACGGTGACGTCGGCGCCGGTCGCCTCGCATACTTCCGAGACCGCGTTGATGAACGAGATCTTCGTCGCCAGAAAGGCGTTCGCGGAGACCTTCACCAATTCCGCGGTGGCCAGATCGGTCAGCAGGAAGGGGACCTCGGCCGCGATGAGATCGGCGTAGATCTCGCGCACCAGGTCCTCGACCCAGGCGGCGTTGTCCCTGGCGTGGTCGACGCCGAGCACCAGGCGGTCGGGGCGCAGCGTGTCCTGCACGGCGAAACCCTCACGCAGGAACTCCGGATTCCACGCCACTTCGACGTCGGTGCTCGCGAGATCCCGAGCGCGCGCGCCGAGCGCGGCCGCGGTGCCAACCGGAACGGTCGACTTGCCGATCAGCACCGAGGGCCGCTCCAGCATCGGCGCGAGCGTATCCACCACGGCGTGCACGTATTTCAGGTCGGCGGCGTACTCGCCTTTCTTCTGCGGCGTGCCGACGCCGAGGAAATGCACGTCGGCGTGCGCGGCAGCCTCCGGATAGGACGTGGTGAACCTGAGCCTGCCCGCGTCGAGATTCCGGCGCAGCACCTCCTCGAGGCCGGGCTCGTAGAACGGCACCACGCCGTCGGACAGCTTCGCCACCTTGCCCGGATCGACGTCCACCCCGATCACGTCGTGCCCGAGCTCGGCCATGCAGGCGGCGTGCGTGGCCCCCAGGTACCCGGTTCCGAAGACTGTGCATCGCATGATCGATTGGTAAGCCCCCACGATGGCCGCGCCACGTCAGCGAGGCAAGGGTCTCGGCAACAGCAGATGTACAGGTGGAAACAGCTCCTGCTCGGCGGCGGTGACCTGCGGTGATGTGGTGCCGATACGATCGGGGGCGTGCGACGACGTTCGGTGACCCGTGCCGTGATCGGTCTCGTCGCCGTGCTCGTCGTCGCTGTCGTCGCGCTCTGGCCGGTCTATGTCCGGCCGCGCACCGACCCGCCCGCGGCGGCCGACGCGATCCTGGTGCTCGGCGGCGCGCACGACGGCCGCGAGCAGCTCGGCCTGCGCCTGGCCGCGGCGGGTTACGCGCCGCGGGTGCTGTTCTCCGACCCCTACGAGTACAGCGCGCGGATGAACCGCATCTGTCACGGCGGTTACCGCTTCGACGTCATCTGCTTCGACCCGTCCCCGCGCACCACCCGCGGCGAGGGACGCGAGCTCGCTCGCCGGGCGCGCGCCGAAGGATGGCGCCGCGTCATCGTCGTCACCTTCACCCCGCACATCTCCCGCGCCCGGTTCGTTCTCGAAAAGTGTTGGGACGGTGAACTTCTCTTCGTCGATCCGGAACCGGATCTCTCGGTGTTCCGGTGGGCGTACGACTACGTCTACCAGTCGGCGGGGTATGCGAAGGCCGTCTTCGAGGACTGCTGATCGTTCGGCCGGTGTCCGTTGGCCGATCTTCCGGCACTTGTTGGTGACACCCACAACTGTTATCGTTGGGCGCTCCCACGTTGGACGAACCAACAAAATTGTCGAAAGGGCCGTTCGATGAACAAGCTCCGCCGCGCACTTCCGATCCTCGCGTTGCCGTTGGCGCTGCTGGCCACCGCATGTTCGACCGGCGCCACCGCGACCGAGGACGACTCCACCCGGCGTCAGCTGCGAGAACTGCTGGACCGCAACAAGATCCATGCCCTGGTCGACCGTCTCGCGGCCGCGCTCGGCGAAGGGCGATTCGACACTTTCGACAAGATCTACACCGCCGACGTGTACGCCAAGTCTCCCGGCGGTGAGGTGCGAGGACGTGACGCCGTGATCGCGCTGATCAGCCGGAACCATTCGAACGAACACCGGCAGCCGCACTACATCAGCAACGTGCAGATCGACCTGGCGGGCGATCGCGCGGCGGTCCGGGCGAACGCGGTCCTCGCCATCGTTCCGGTATCCACCGCGGACGGCAAGTTCGCACCGGAACCCCTGTTCACGTCGGGCGGGGCCTACCGCTTCGACGCCGTCCGAACCCCCGAAGGCTGGCGATTCGCGCGCGTCGAAACCGCGCCCGTCTGGGCTATGGGCACGCTGCCGTCCTGATCGGCCCGACTCTGCCTCGTTTCTTCCCTCGGTAACGCGACCGAGTCGATCTTCGATCAGGTCCGCGAGACGAGCGTCAGGGGAGGGTATGGGATACCACCGGAACGGTTTACGGGTCGCGTTGGCGGCGTTGGTGAGTGCCGCGGTGATCGGGGGTGGGGTGGCCTGGGCCGAGCCGGTGAGCAGTCCGGGGGTGGTGGCGACCTCGGTACGGTCGGCGGATGGGTCGTACATCGAGAAGGTGGAGGTGCAGGACGGCCGGAATGTGCGGCTGCTGGTGCACTCCGCGGCGATGAACAAGACCTATCCGGTGGATGTGCTTCGGCCCGAGGATGTTTCGGAGCCCAGGCCGGTGCTGTATCTGCTCAACGGCGCGGGTGGCGGTATCGATCTCGCGACCTGGAAGCGCAACACCGACGCGCTGGAGTTCTTGGCGGACAAGAACATCAACGTCGTGCAGATCATCGGCGGACCGTTCAGCTTCTACACCGACTGGGTGCGCGAGGACCCGGTGCTCGGTGTGAACAAATGGCAGACATTCGTCAACGAGGAACTGCCGCCGCTGGTGGACGCGGCGCTCGGTAGCAATGGCGTCAACGCCATCGCGGGGCTTTCGATGGCGGGCACGTCGGTGCTGAACATGGCCATCGCCAAGCCGGGCCATTTCCGCAGCGTGGCCGTCTACAGCGGCATCGCCCAGACCAGCGACCCCATCGGTCAGCGCATGGTGCGCGCGACGGTCGAGATCTGGGGCGGTGGCGACACCCGCAACATGTGGGGCGCCGTCGACGACCCGCTCTGGGCGGCCAACGATCCGATCCTGAACGCCGAGAAACTGCGCGGCACAAATATTTTCGCCTCCACCGGCAACGGCATCCCCGGTATCTACGACCAGCCGGGCGGAGAGTTCCGCCTCGAACCGCCGGAGGAAACCCCGAAGACCGTCGCCATCGGCGGCGTCATCGAGGCGGGCGTCAACTGGTCCACCCGCAACCTGAACAACCGCCTCAACCAACTCGGCATCCCCGCCACCTTCGTCTACCGCGACACCGGCACCCACTCCTGGGGTTACTGGCAGGACGACCTCAAGTCCTCCTGGCCGGTCCTCGCCAAGGGCCTCTACAGCGCGCCGTAGGTCCGCGCCGTCGACATCCTCCGGGTCCTTGTGCGGGCGGCGGGACCAAAGACCGGGTCTTGTCTCTAAACTGCGGGCAGGGTGCTTCAGTTTGATTTCCCGGTGGTGGGCGTCCTACATTGGGGTCATGTTGGCCGGTGGCCAATAGTGGTGCACCGTGGCATACCCCGCCGGGAGGACAGATGGATTACGACTGGTCAGCGGCCGATCTGGCCTTTCGGGACGAGGTGCGGGGATTTCTCGACGCGAAGCTGACGCCGGAGTTGCGGCGGGCCGGGCGGCTGGCGACGAGCGTCTATCCGGACCACGAGGCCAGCATGGAGTGGCAGCACATTCTGCACGAACGGGGGTGGGCGGCGCCGCACTGGCCGGTGGAGCACGGCGGATGCGACTGGAGCCTGACCCAGCACTACATCTTCAGCCGGGAATCGACACTCGCCGGCGCGCCGACGCTGTCGCCGATGGGCATCAGAATGGTCGCGCCCGCCATCATCGCGTTCGGCACGCCCGAACAGAAGGCCTTCTACCTGCCGCGCATCCTCACCGGCGAGATCTTCTTCTGCCAGGGCTACTCCGAACCGGAAGCGGGCTCGGACCTGGCCTCGCTCAGCATGGCGGCGATCGACGACGGCGACGATTTCATCTGCACCGGAAGCAAGATCTGGACCACGCACGCCACCGAGGCCAACTGGATCTTCTGCCTGGTGCGTACCTCGCGCACGGGCAAGAAACAACAGGGCATCACCTTCCTGCTCATCGACATGAACACCCCGGGCATCGAGATCCGGCCGCTGGTCATGACCTCCGGCGAGCAGGTGCAGAACCAGGTGTTCTTCGACAACGTCCGGGTGCCCAAGAGCAACGTGCTCGGTCGCATCGACGACGGCTGGACCGTGGCGAAGTACCTGCTCGTGCACGAGCGCGGCGGCGCGGCGGCGCCGATGTTGCAGGTCATGGGTCAGGAGCTGGCCGAGGCGGCGGCGCGACAGCCCGGGCCGGACGGTACTCCGCTCATCGACGATCCCGGCTTCGCTCTGCGTTTGGCCGACGCCAGGATTCGCACCGACGTGCTGGAAGTGCTGGAATATCGGACGATTTCGGCGATGGCGCAGGGCAAGGACCCGGGCCCGGCCTCGTCGATGCTGAAAATCCTCGCGACCGAGTTGAGTCAGCAGCTGACCGAACTCGCGCTGGACGCCGCGGGCACGGTCGGACGCGTCTACCAGCCGCATGCCACCGCGCCGGGCGGGCCGATCGCCGAATTCACGCCGCCCGCGGACGGTTACCACAGCGGCGACGACTGGCAGGCCGTCGCGCCGCTGCGCTACTTCAACGACCGCGCCGGATCGATCTACGCCGGTAGCAACGAGATTCAGCGAAACATCCTCGCCAAAGCAGCATTGGGGCTCTGATGGACTTCACGCTCACCGAGGAGCAGCAACTGCTGCGCGACGCGGTCGCCGGATTCCTCGGCGTCCGCTACGACCTGGAGAAGAGCAGGGCCGCAGCGAAATCCGCGCAGGGCTGGCAGCCCGCCATCTGGCGCGGATTCGCCGAGGAGCTCGGGATTCTCGGCGCGACACTGCCCGAGCGGGTCGACGGAATGGGCGGTGGCGCCGCCGAATTGATGGTCATCGCCGAGGAATTGGGGCGCGCGCTGGTCGTCGAGCCGTTCGTCGACACCGTGGTGGTCGGCGCCGGTCTGCTGGAGCGATCGGGCGGCGCGCGGGCGGACGAAGTGCTGCGCGGGATCGTCGCGGGCGATGTTCGGACGGCGTTCGCGTCGCTGGAGCCGACTTCCGGTCCGACGCTGCACGACGTCGGCACCGTCGCGCGCCGGGACGGTGACTCGTGGGTGCTCGACGGAGCCAAATGCGTGGTGACCAGCGCGCCGCTCGCGACCCATCTGCTCGTCACCGCGCGCACCGCCGGTGAGCGGCGCGATCGAGCCGGAATCTCCTTGTTCCTCACCGAATTCGACGCGGCGAATCCGCCCGCCGGAGTCGAGGTGCACTCCTATCGCACCATCGACGACCGGGTCGGATCCGACCTCACCTTCACCGGATTCCGGCTCCCCGCCGACGCGCTGCTTGGCGCCGAAGGCGCGGCATGGGACGCGATCGAACCGACCGTGGACGTCGCGATCGCCGCGATCTGCGCCGAAGCCGTCGGCTGTCTGCGCAGAGTGCTGGCCGACACCGTCGAATACGCCAAGCAGCGCCAGCAATTCGGCGTGCCGATCGGCAGCTTCCAGGCCCTGCAACACCGCATGGTCGACATGTACATGGAACTGGAGCAGGCCATCGCCGCCGCTCACCTCGCCGCCCACGCCCTCTCGGCCGCCCCGGCCGACCGCGCCCGCGCCCTCTCCGCCGCCAAGGTCACCATCGGCCGCGCCGCCCGCTTCATCGGCCAGAACGCCGTCCAGCTCCACGGCGCCATGGGCATGACCGAAGAGCTCGCCATCGGCCACTACTTCAAACGCCTCACCGCCCTGGAACGCGAATTCGGCACCACCGACCACCACCGCGCCCGCTATGCGCGGTTGACCAGGCCCTCTGCGCTATCCGAGTGACATCAGAACTAGTTCTGACATACTTGTCGCATGGGTGCGACAGCTACATGGTCGGAGTTCCTACGTGACCCGAATCGGGTCATCGAGGCGATGGAGGAGAACGGGGATGTAACCCTCGTTCGTCGATCTGCACCGCCCGTACGGCTGTCGGATGCGGCCGAGGCCGCCGCGACCGAAGAGACGCTCGGCGCGCTGACCCAACTGCTCGCCCTGGCGATGGACGACGAGCTGCTGGAGCGGCTCGTCGACCGGCTCACCATCGCGTTCCCGTGGATCGAGTTGTTGCCCGCGGACCAGCGGCCGGAGTTCGTCGCGGACTTCCTGAACAACGCCCGCGGCGGCCTTTCGGTCGGCCGCCTCTCGGGGCTCACCGCGACGCTCGCCGCATGGCGCGACACCGCAGCCGCCTACGCGGACCCCCGCATCCGCGTCGACGCCTCCGACCTCGACTACCTGGACGAACCGGTCCCGGTACCGAACCCCGAGGGCGACGAGTGAGCAAGCGACGGGACGTCACGAGGCCGCTCAAACGCACGGAATACGAGATCGTCTTCATCACCAGCGAAGCGCAGAAAGGCTGGACCGACTGCCTCGCCGCGGCGCGCAACGCGATGGTCGACGCCTGGGACCTGCTGACCCGCGAACCCGAGGTCCGGTCGGCGAGGTTGTACCCGCTGAAGGGCGAGCTGCGCTACGGGAGCTACCAGGGCCAAACCTTCGAGCGCTACCAGTACAAATTCAGCGACGGCGGACGACTCTGGTACTTCGTCGAACATGCGCCGGAAGGCAGCCGAACCGCGGGCCGCGTCCTGCTCGAACGCTGCCTCCCCGGGCATCCCAAGGAGACGGAGTAGGGCGGAGGTCGCGATCGTCAGCCGCACCCGAAAGCACTCGGCCCGGGTTCTGATCGAACCCGGGCCGAGTGCTGTGTTCAGTTGGGGGCCGTGTCAGTTCTTGCGGCCCGGGGCCTTCGCGCCCGACTTGAAGCCGAGGCCGCCTGGCTTGGCGGTCGGGGGTGCGACGGCGCCGTTGCCGGAAGTGCCGTTGGTGGGCTGTTCCGGTGCGGGCTGCGGGGCTTCGGCTTCCGCGGCCGGGGCCGGTTCGGCAGCAGCCGGTTCGGCGGGGGCCGGGGTCGCGGCGGTGCCCGGGGCCTTGGGACCGGGGCGCTTGAAGCCGGACTTCATGGCGAGGCCCTTGGCCGGGACGGTCGGCTTGGTCTCGGTGGGAGCCGAAGCCGAAGCCGGTTCCGCGGCCGGGGTTTCCGCAGCGGGTTCCGCGGCGGCCGGAGCCTCGGCCTTGGCGCCGGGCGCCTTCGCGGCACCCTTCATCGCCAGACCCTTACCGCCGGGCGCCTTGGCCGCACCCTTCATACCCAGACCCTTGACGGGCGGGGCGGCGGGCGCTTCCGCGGCGGGAGCTTCGGCGGCTTCCGCAGCCGGAGCCGCGGCCTTCGCACCCGGCGCCTTGGCGGCACCCTTCATACCCAGGCCCTTGCCCGGCGCCTTGGCCGGACCCTTCATGGCCAAGCCCTTGACGGGCGCGGCAGGAGCGGTCGAAGCCTCGGCAGCCGGAGCCTCGGCGGCCGGAGCCGCGGCCTTCGCACCCGGCGCCTTGGCGGCACCCTTCATGCCCAGGCCCTTGCCGGGCGCCTTGGCCGGACCCTTCATGGCAAGACCCTTGGCGGGCGCGGCTGCTTCCGCGGCCGGAGCCGCTTCGGCCTTGGCACTGGGCGCCTTGGCCGCGCCCTTCATACCCAGACCACCGGGTGCCTTGGCCGGGCCCTTCATGGCCAGGCCACCACCGGTCGGCGCCGCCTTGGCGGCAGCCGGGGTCTCGGTCGCCACGGCGACGGGCTCCGGTTCCGGCTCGGGCTCCGGTTCGGCCTTGGGCTCCTGGATGACGGTCAGGTTCTCGGTCAGCGTGGCCGGCTCGACGCGCTCGATGGCGTCCAGCATCAGCTGGGCCACGTCGACGACCTCGACGCCCTCGCCTTCGCCCTTCTCCTGACGCGCGGTGACACCGTCGTTGAGCATCACGCGGCAGAAGGGGCAACCGGTCGCGATCTTCCCCGGCGCGGAGCCGTTGGACGCCGCCAGGGTCGACAGGCCCTCGTCGACGCGGTCGATGTTGATGCGCTTGCCGAGCTGCTCTTCCATCCACATGCGCGCGCCACCGGCGCCACAGCACATGGAGCGCTCGCCGTGCCGCGGCATCTCCACCAGGGTGGAGCCGGAGGCTTCCATCAGCTCACGCGGCGCGTTGTAGACCTTGTTGTGCCGACCCAGGTAGCAGGGATCGTGGTAGGTCACGTTCTGCGTCACCGAGGCGACCGGGATCAGCTTCTTCTGGCGCACGAGGCGGTTCAGCAGCTGGGTGTGGTGCACGACCTCGTAGGTGCCGCCGACCTGCGGGTACTCGTTGTTGAGCGCGTTGAAGCAGTGCGCACAGGTGACGACGACCTTGCGCTTCTTGTCGGCGACGCCGTCGAAGACCTCGTTGAGGGTCTCGATGTTCTGCTGGGCGAGCTGCTGGAACAGGAACTCGTTACCCGCGCGACGAGCCGAGTCACCGGTGCAGGTCTCCCCGTCACCGAGCACCATGAACTTCACGCCCGCGGTGGCGAGCAGTTCGGCGACGGCCTTGGTGGTCTTCTTGGCGCGGTCCTCGTAAGCACCGGCGCAACCGACCCAGAACAGGTACTCGTAACCGTCGAAGCTGTCGGCATCCTTGCCGTAGACCGGGATCTGGAAGTCGAGCTCGTTGATCCAGTTCAGGCGGTCCTTGGCGTTCTGGCCCCAGGGGTTGCCCTTGTTCTCCAGGTTCTTGAACAGACCCGCCAGCTCGGAGGGGAACTCCGACTCGATGAGCACCTGGTAGCGGCGCATGTCGATGATGTGGTCGACGTGCTCGATGTCCACCGGGCACTGCTCGACGCACGCGCCACAGGTGGTGCAGCTCCACAGCACCTCGGGGTCGATGATGCCGTTGACGTCCTCGCCGCCGACCAACGGACGCTCGGCCTCGGCCTTGGCCGCCTCCGAGATCTTGGCCAGCGCGGCCTCGTTCGGCTTGCCCTCGGCGTCGACCAGGCCGACCTCGTCGCCGCCCATGTCCTTGCGGCCACCGGCCAGCAGGTACGGCGCCTTGGCGTAGGTGTGGTCGCGCAGCGACATGATCAGCAGCTTGGGCGAGAGCGGCTTACCGGTGTTCCACGCGGGGCACTGCGACTGGCAACGACCGCACTCGGTGCAGGTGGTGAAGTCGAGAATGCCCTTCCAGGAGAAGTCCTCGATCCGGCCCGCGCCGAGGGTGTCGTTGTCCGGGTCGACGTTCTCCATGTCGAGCGCCTTGCCGTTGGACATCATCGGCTTGGCCGCGCCGAGGGCGACGCCGCCGTCGTCCTCACGCTTGAAGTAGATGTTCGGGAAGGCCGAGAAGCGGTGCCAGGCCACGCCCCACGTGACATTACGGCCGACCAGGTAGAGGAAGGCCATACCCGACATCAGCTTGATGAACGCGAAGATCGACACCAGGGTCGGGCTCGCGGGCAGCAGCTTGGCGACCTGCATGGTGAAGAAGTCGGTCGCGGCGTTGGAGTGGTGGTAGGTCGCGATCTTGCCGGCCTTCACGAAGATCATGCCGAGGCCCTCGAGAAGGACGATCGCCTCGATGACGTATGCCGGTGCGAACTTCGAGCCGCTGAAGCGGGACAGGCGCTCGGGCAGGCGCGGGTGGTTCAGCTGCCGGATGACGATCAGCGTGCCGATGCCGACCACGGTGCCGATGCCGAGGATCTCGTCCCAGAGGTGGTAGATCGCCGTGTCGCCGATGATGGGCCAGTGGAACGCCGGGTCGAAGGTCTGACCGTATGCCTCGAACCACAGCATCGCGCCGCCGATGAAGCCGATCATGACGAGCCAGTGCGCCCAGCCGACGGTGCGGAACTTGTTCATCCGCGTATGCGCGAGGAACTCGACGAGCATCTGCTTGAAGCGCGGGAAGAACGGCCGCCACCGATCCGGTGCGCCCTGTCCGACCATGATGGTGCGAGCGATGTTCCTGACGCCGCCGAAGAACGACGCCCAGCACAGCAGACTGAGCGCCGCCCCAATCGTGCCCAGCGTCACTGTCAGGGCATTCATGTCGCGACCTTTCTTTGAGGCAACACGAGCGTTCTGGTGCGGCAGGCCTGCCACACCGGTTGGCTCGTATCGTAACCGCCAGTAAGTTACCCACCGGTAACTTCTGGTCTCTATCGTACGATCGGCATTTGAGGCCTAGCCCTGCTTACTGGGGCTTGACCTGAAATTTACCTGTGATCAATCTCACATAGAATCTTTGTGCTTCGCTGTGCGATCGGCCGGTAACCACCGTAAACGCCGAGCAAGTCGTCGTATTTGGTAAGGACAGGCTTACTCGGCGGATTTTGTTATCGATCTCGCTTCTGGGCGTTCGTTCGATTACGCTCACGTCGTTCTGTTTGCTACGCCTGTCTTCACACCGCTCGGGGAGAATCCGAAGGGGCCGACCGCCTTTCGGGTTGAATGAGCGCTCTCGCGTGTGTAGGCGCGGGCGCGCGAACAACAACAACCTTGATGGATTGGAAACTGCATTGAATCTCCGCAGAACCACCGCGGCTGCCGCGCTGGTCGTCGGCGCGATGACCATCGGTATGGGGACTGCTCACGCCGAACCCGCCGCGCCCGCCCCGGCCGAGGGCATCAACTACTCGGTCAAGCTTGTGGACAAGACGGTTGTCACGACGCTCAAGGGGGGGACCTTCGAGCTCGCCAAGTCGTCTGAGGATGTCAAGGAAAACGACATCTATCTGATCAAGGACGGCGCGGGCAACACCGTGCTCGAGCTGCCGCTCGGCTTCAAGGTCGCTGACATCGCGGTGCCGGTGAAGCCGGAGGTCAAGAACGACGGCGCGGTGCTCGAGCTGACGCCGGACCAGAACGCGATCCCGGCCGACAAGAAGGCGGACGCGAAGGTCAACTCGGTGGGCTTGGCCCTCAAGCCGGTCGCCTCCCCGATGGAAAACCAGCGGGCGCAGAACGAGTTCGCTAGCCAGTTCGGTATCGCGACGGCTGTCGGCGGCTTTCTCGGCACCGCTATCGGTGTCGTTGCCGGAGGTGTGATCGGCACGGCGGTCGGCCTCGTCGAGTGCCTCACAATTATCGGCTGCATCGCGGCGATTCCGACGATCGCCGCCTTCGCCGGTATCGGAGGCATCCTGGGCACCATCGCGCTCGGTGGTCCGGCTCTGGCGCTCGCGGGTATGGACCTGATCAACACCTTGCAGGCTCCGGAAGGCACCACCAAGTGGGCCGACAAGCCGAAGGCTGGTCAGCCCGCGAACTGATCCGGCTCTGAACGGACGACCGGCCCGTTCCCTTCGGGGAGCGGGCCGGTTTTCGTTTTCGCGCAGTAGGTCTACCCGGTGCCCGGTGCCCGGCGCCGAACGCCCAGTGCCGCGGGCGTTCGGCGTCGAGCGGTTCAGCGCGGCAGTTCCATCGAGCCGTGGAAGGTAACCGCCCCCAGTCGAGCCCCCATCTCACCGTAGGACCGCTCCGCCATCTCGAACGTGCCGTTCTCCCGCACCAGCAGCACCGTGCTGGCCCTGGTGCCGTGCACACGGTGAGCGATGAACCGAGCCGACAGCGCCCGCTCCATCTCCAGCGGCACGCCCGTGTGCGGCAATTCGTCGTCGGGCACCTCGTTGCGATCGGAGAGGACGTCGAAATACCGGTCCACCGCACCGGGATCGGATTCCACCACCTTGCGCAGCTCGGTCAGGCCTTCCCGCACCTTGGGCCAGATCCGCTGCGGCGCTTCCAGTTCGGCGCCGGGCGCCGGCCCCGCCGACGTGACGAAAGTGCCGTTGGACAGCCCGTGGAACCCCGGTGCGAGCGGTTGCGGAGGATTCGCGCTGCGGTTCGAATGCCACCACAGCGCGGCGAGGTCCGAGACGACGAGGTTGTAGCCGTTGTAGTCGTCGGGCGCCGCGGCGACCTCGCGAACATACTTTTCCGGACTGGGGAATTCGCCGGAAGGATGCCGGTCGTCGCCGCCGCGCAGAAAATCCATCAACAGCGCGCCGCGTGAACGAGCGCCGATCCGTTCGTCATTCGGATTTCGGACGTTGGTCACCGCGGCGAAGCGATTGTGCGCGCCCGCCACGCTCGCGCCGAGCCAGGTGCCGGGCGGATCGCCCTCGGCCCTGCCGACCGCGCCCGTGTCCCGCCCCGCGAGCAGTCCGGGGACCTCCGGCCACCACCGCATGGATTCGGTAGGCCTGAGGTAGAACTCGTCCCGGTTGGCGGCCACGATCAACCGGTAGTCCGGGTGTGCGCGCCAGCCGATCAACACCAAACACATTGGTCCAGAATGCCGGAACACCCGCCGCTCGGTCACCGGAAAGGGCAGCGGAACGGCGCCGGAGACAGCGAAAAGCCGCCGACGCGGACGTCGACGGCCTTTCGCGGACCCGAAGGTCAGTTGGTGCGGATGCGCAGCCCCGGGTTGTCCGAGAGGACCACGCTGACCGGCTGCGCGAACAGCTGCGGCGTGTTGCCGGTGAGCGCGCCGATCAGGTTGGGGATCTCGCAGATCGGGTAGTCGGCCACCGACGAGGCGCTGGAGATGCCGAGCGCGAGACGTCCGGTGACGATCGGGCCGCCGCTGTCGCCGGGCAGGGCGCAGATGTTGGCCGAGAAGCTCTGCGTCAGTTCACGATCGCCGACCTGCACGGTCTGGTCGACGGCGTTGACGATGCCGCAGCTGAATCCGGTGCGCGAACCCGATTTGCAGACCGGGGCGCCGACCACCGGGGTGGCCACACCGTCGATCGCGACCGGCGCGGCGCCGGGAACCCGCACGCTGTTGTTGCTGAAGCGGTCGGTGAAGGCGTCGTTGATCCGGATGATCGAGTAGTCCTGGTTGCCCAGCACCGACTTCTGGAACACGCCGAGCTGTGCGCCGCGCTGCTCCCGGGGCAGCAGCTCGTGCACGGCCGAGGCGTTGTCGAGATCGGGGTTGCAGTGGCCCGCGGAGATGTTCACGACGTTGCCCGCGCGATCGGTGCCGTTGAAACCGAACGAGCAGCGCAGCTGGCTCCCACCGCCCACCGACGCGTATCCGTCGCCGCCCGCGAGCGCGGCCCGGCTGTCGCCCTCGGCGATCGCGGTGCCCTGCGGCAGCTGCTCGGCCGCAACGGGCGGCGCGATCACGATGACCCGCGCCGGGTCGACGAAGCTGGGCATCGGCAGACCCGCCTGGTCCACCCGCACCGCGATGCTGTTGTTGACGGTGTCGATCACGACGCCGCGCACCAGGGCGGCGACCGCCTCGGGCTGGCCCTCCAGCCACCGCTCGAACGCGCTCTTCTCGCCGCGCAGCGCGGCCTCGCTCTTGGCGACGTTGCGGACCTCGAACCCGGCCGACGCGGCGGCGTTGCGCGCTTCCTCCGCGCCCGGCCCCTGCGCGATCGCGACGACGGCCTTGCCCGCGTCGTCGAGCCAAGCGCCACCGAAGACCTCCGGGTACTGGCGCTGCGCCGACGTGGCGAAGGCCGCGACCTGCTGGCCGAGCTCGGCGCGGCGCAGGTACTCCTCGGGGGAGATCTTCAGATCACGGGTGACCGCGGCGATGAGATCCGCGGGCAGGCCCGGGGCGGGTTCCGCATTCGCCACTGCCGCCGTCGGCCCGAACAGCAAGATCGCCGCCGAAGCGGCGATCACTGATTTCCGGAACCTGGTCTGTCGCGCAGCGGATCGGAACTGACCTATACGTGGCAGGAGCATGACCAGACTATATGGGGTCCGGGCCGGTATTCCCACCCGACCGGGACCCCATTTTTGCCCGAATCGGACTTATCGGCTATCCGGCGTTCGGTCGGGTCCGTACCTGGATGCCGCTGCCGATCCCGCCGCCCGCCGTCGCGTCGATGTCGGCGAGGATCGCGCGGATGGGAATGCCCAGCGTGGCGGTGCCGCCGTAGGGCGCGAGCGCGACGTTCGCCTCGTTGCAGTCCGGGGCGTCGGCGGCGTTGGAGCCGCTGGTGATGCCGAGCGCGAGGGTGCCGGAGACGATCGCGCCGCCGCTGTCGCCGCCGAGGGTGCACGCGGAGCTGGCGAAGCCGCGGATCGTCTTGGACTCGCCCTCCGCGGTGTAGAGCTGCGTCTCGACCCGGTCCGCGACCACGAAACCGCAAGTGAACGTGGACGACTGGCCCGACTTGCACACCGGGGCGCCGGTGATCGGGTCGGCGGTGCCGGTGATCGCCAGGGTGGTGCCGTTGGCGCCGCGCACCGAGGGCTGGTCCATGCCCGCACGGACGGCGCGGTCGTTCAGCTTGATCACCGAGTAGTCCAGCGCGTTCTCGCCGCCGAGCGTGGCGCTCACGAAGGTGCCGAGCTCGGGGCTGTTCGGGAGGTCCTTCAGATTGGGCAGGTAGACACCGGCCTCCTGGTTCGCCTTGCCGAGGTTCGGGTCGCAGTGGCCCGCGCTGATGTTGAGCGCGTTGCCTTCCGCGTCCACGCTGTTGAAGCCGAAGGAGCAGACGTCGACGTTGCGCAGCGAGGAATCGTGCAGCGAGCTGGGCGCGCTGATGTAGGTGTCGCCACCCATCGGCCTGCGCTCGACCGGGCCGCCGCTGCCGGGGGAGAGGATGACCTTGATGTTGGCGATCAGGGTCGGCAGGTTCAGCACGTGACCGGCGGGGGTGTTCGCGACGCTGAGCACGAGCTGGCTGTTCAGGAAGTCGATGGCCACCGAGTTGATCGCCTCGGACAGCTCGCGCGGCAGGGCGGTGATCCACTGGTTGAGCTGCATCAGCGAGCTTTCCAGGCTGTCCGCGGAGATCGGGGCGAGCCGGGTCTGGTAGCCGTCGGCCGCGGCGATGCTCGCGGCGTCCGGCGAGGTCACCGCGACGACGGCCTTGCCGTCGGCGGCCATCCACGCGCCCGCGAAGGAATCGGGGCGCTCGGAACGGAAGTCGCGGGCGTATTCCCTGAGCTGCTGGGCGCGCGCCGCGCGATCGAGGTACTCGGTGGGCGTCATCTTCAGATCGCGCGCGATCGCCTCGACCAGCTCCGCGGGCAGGGCGTCGGCGCTGAGCTGTGGCGGTGCGGGTTCCGCCGTCGCCGTGCCGGACAAGGGGGCCAGGAGAACGGTCGCCGCTGCTCCGAGAGAGGCTGCTTTGACCGCGGCGCGACGCGCCACCAACTTGCGCATGAAGTCCCTTCGTCGGCACGGAAGTGCCAGCTAAATCCGTGGGCCGTCGGCGGCGAACCCGTTGGCGCACAGTCCTCGTCCAGCGACACCGATTCGGCCGAGAAACGTCGGACGAACCGGTCAGCGCTTCACTCTAGGGCACAAACCGCTTCCGTTCGCTATTAAACGACTGCGAATCAGCGGGGGCGATTGTTTCCGGGCGGCTGCCACTGCGGAGTCCACCATTCGTACGGGTTCTCGGAGTCGTACGGGTACCACGGGTTGGTGGGACGCGTGGTCGTCCGGCGCGAGGGCGCGGTGGTGGTCGGCGGCGCGGTGGCGCTCGGCGTGGTGGTCGACTCGGTGGTGGTCGGGGGCGGCGGCGCGGGCTCGGTGGTCGGCTCCGGTTCTACGGTCTCGGTGACGACCACCGGCGGCTCGGCGACCGGCGGCGCGGTGATCGGCGCGGGCGGTGGCGGCGGGAGGGCGGTGCTCGAGGTGCCGGACTGCGCGTCGCGCACCTGCGGAACGGCGGGCGATTCGTCGCCGCGGAACAGTACGGCGACGCCGAGGCCGCCGAGCGTCAGGCCGATGAACGCGGCGACCGCGATCAGCAGGGTGACGCGACGACGATCGCCGGATTCGGCAGGCGCCGCGGGTTTTTCGACCGGCGTCGCCTCGGTGAGCAGCTCGGTGGGCAGCGGCGTCGCGGGCATGGCCGCCGAGTACGCCTGCGCGGTGGGTTCGGGCACGGGCACCGCGGGGATCACGTCGGTCACCACGGTCGAGTTCTCGGCGGCGCTCGGATCCGGCGGCGTCGCGCCCGCGGGGGTGGCGAGCACCGAGGCCAGCGCGGCGCGTGCGGCGTCGTAGGCGAACGACTTGCCGGGTTCGGCGGTGTCGACCGCGGGCAGATCGGCCTCGCTGACCAGCACCACCGACTTCAGGCCCAGATAGTCCAGCGCCTCGCGCAGCGATTGCACCTGCTGGGCCGGCCAGGCGCCGGGGTGGGTGGCGTAGAACTCGGCCGCGCCGCTGAGGTGCTCGGTGGTCAGGTTGATCAGGCAGAACAGGGCGGTGGCGACCAGGTCTTCGGCGCGATAAGCCTCGCCGTCGTCGACGGAGATACCGGCGGGATTGCCTACCGCGCCGACGAAATCGGTGATGGAGTGCGAGTGGTCCGACGGCGCCTCGCCGCCGAGCACGGTGTCGCCGTCGTCGGACATGTGCAGCACCGACTCCCGGACGACGTAGTGCAGGTCGCCGGAGTCGGTGACGATCGCGGCGGTGCAGTCCTCATCGGCGATCCGCAGGCCCACCCCTGTGGCCATCACATTCCTCGTTTCGACGTCGATCGGGCCGCCCAGAGGCGATCACACGAGCAACGAGCCGTGTCCCATGGCGCGGAGCATTGACAATAACTCCGAGCGGGATCGCGCACCGATCCGACGTCGGATCCGTGCGACGTGATGCTCCACCGTCTTCGCGGAGATGTACAGCCGGGCGCCGATCTCGCGGTAGGTCAATCCGAGCAGCACCAGTTCGGCGACTTCGCGTTCCCGCTCGCTCAGAATCGCGGCGCCGTCCGCCGGGGCGTCCGGGGTGTTCGAGGCGCGCGGCGTTGCGGTCGGCGGCACCGGCTGCTCCTGCGGCTTCGACTCGGCGCGCACCATGCGGGCCAGCTTGAGCAGCGCGGTCGCGGTCGAGGATTCGGCGGCCGACAGCGCGGCCTCGCTGGCCAGCCGGGCCGCGTCCCAGGTCAGGCCGATCTCGCGCAACCCGTTGACGGCCACCTCGACCGGCTTCACCTCGACCTGTCCGCGCAGCACCAGCACCCAAGTGCGGCCCGCGTCCACCAGCACGGCGGCGTGCCGGTCACCGGCCTCCGCGGCGGCCTTGAGCAGGCGCGCGTGCGGCAACAGTTCCGCGGGGCTCTCGTGCGCGATGGCGGCCTGCACGCCGTACCAGTGGAAGGCGTTGGCCCACGCGGGCGGCTGATCGAGGCGCTCGAGCAGGGCCAGCGTCGCGTCGACGAGCGGCGAGATGCGGCGTTCGTCGCGCAGCCGGATGCCTGCGAGCCAGAGCTCGCCGATCGGCAGCACGGTGAGTAGGTCGGCGTCGACGTCGTCGAAGAGCGGGTACGCGGCCTGCCAGGCGCGGGTCAGTGCGGCGTGGTCGCCGCCGCGGCGGGCCAGGCCCACCGCGACCCCGTGCGCGAGCAGCCGGTCGCGGACATCGAGCTGGTCCCAGTCGAAGGCGGCGACGGTGTTCGCCGCGGCTTGTTCGTCACCGCCGAGCATGGCCGCCCACGCGGCGAGCACTTGGAGCTGGTGGCAGCGCAGCCCGCTGGTGGTCGCCCGGCGCAGCGCGTCACCGGCGCGGCGGGGCTCACCCGTGCTCAGGCACAGCAGGGTCGCGATGGAGACGGCCGTGCACGGCAGGAAACGGTCGACGCCGGAGTCGGCGTGCGCGGCCTGGATGAGCGCGGAAACCGCCGTGGGCGTTCCGCTTCCGTGATCGGTGAGGGAGTTCGCGAGCGCGGTCGCGATGAGTTGGGCGTGCGCGCCCGCCTGGGTGGGCGGCCAGTTGCCCGCCGTGCCGGACAGCTCGGTCGCGGCGGGCACATTGCCCGCCAGATACAGCACGGTGGCGCCCACCGCCCAGTCCGGGCCGACGCGGTTCGGGCCGAGCCAGCCGTAGAGCTGGGCGGCGCGGCCGATGAGGCCGCGGCGAGTCAGGACGCCAGCGCAGATCCGCACGGCGTCGGCGAGATCGGGTCCGTCGACGCCGGCCCTTGCCAGTACGGGTTCGGCCAGCCGCATGGCGGTCTCACCGTCGCCGGTGCGGGCGGCGGCCTCGGCCCAGCGCAGCGCGATCTGGTTCGCGTCGGCGCCGGCCGACGCGGCGGCGGCGTAGTAGCGGACGGCCTCGCGCCCGGCGGTTTCGGCTGCGGCGCAGAGGAATTCGGCGAGCCTTGGGTCACGGACGCCGGACTCGGCGAGCAGCAGCGCGGTGTGGTCGCGCAGCAGGCCCGCGTCCAGGCGTGCGGTGAGCAGCCTGCGCTGCACCGCGACGAACCTGCGGTCACCGAGCATGGTGCGCAGCGGCGCTACCGCTGGAGCGAGCAAGAGGTCTGCGTCGGTCACCAGGGCGGTGGCGCGGGCGCGGTCGATGAGGGACTGGGCGGCCGCGGATTCGACGCCGAGCACCTCGGTGAGTTCGCTGGAATCCAGGCCGGTTCCGGTGGTCGCGACGACCAGGGTCTCGAGCAGGTCGGGTTCCAGGTTGTCCAGCTGCGAGCGCGACCAGTCGGCCACCGCCTCGTCCACGACGCGAATCCCGGCGTCCAGGCGCGCCGAACAGGCCGCGGTGAGCGCCGCGACGACGCCGCCGCGGATGCCGCCGGTCTGCTGGTGGATGTGCTGGGCGACGGGTCGCGGCACCATCATGCCCAATTCCCTTGCGAAGGGCAGGATGTCGGCGACGCCGAGCGGTCGCAGGTCGACGATGCGCCCGCGCCGGGCCACCGCCTCGGCGAGGGTGCGCAGCTGCGGGTCGTGCGGGCGCGGCTGCACCGCGATCACCGCCGTGTAGTTGCCGGATTCGACTGCGGCGCAGAGCGTTTCCATTTCCGCCGCGCCCAAGGTGTGCGCGTTGTCGATGACGAGCGCGGGGCGGGGCGCGTCCGGGTCGACGCTGTCCACGTGGCCGTGGTGCGCGCCGTTCGTCGCCGCCGTCGGGCCGGGTGCGGCGACGTTGTCCTGCAAGGGAATCCCGCGTCCGCGCAGGCGCGTCCGTATCACCGAGAGCAAGGTGGACTTGCCGGTGCCCGATCGGCCGCGGATCAGGTAGACCGCCGGTTCCTGCTCGGCGCTGTCGAGTTCGCGCAGGATGTCGCGGGCGCTCGGCAGGGTGTCGAACGCCGTGTCAGCCACCGTTCCCCCCGAGGATCTCGCCCGGCGCGCGCAGCACTGTGCCGACCGCGCCGCCCACTCCGTCCACCACCTCACCGAGCGGTTCGGTCAGCACTTCGGTGGGGAGGTCCGGGGCCTGCGGTTGTTGCGGCTGCGGCACCGGTTGCGGCGCGGGGGGATTCGGGCCGGGAGTGGGTTGCGGCACTGGTTGCGGCGCCGGCTGTTCTCCGGGTGCGGGCTGTCCCGGCGCCGGTTGTCCGGGCGCGGGCTGGTTGTTCACCACCGCGACGGTGCTCGAGCCGGGGGCCGGGTTCGATGTCGAGCCCGGCTGTGCGGCACCGGGTTTCGGCTGTTGCGGTGCGCCGTTGCCAGTATCGGTGACGGGGACGTCCGTCACGGGTGCGCCCGTGCCGCCCGGGGCCGCGACGTCGGCGGGTCCCGTCGGCGTGGACTGCTCGGCGGTCGGCGAGTTCGCCGGGGAGTGCGCGCCGGTGCCGATCGCGACGGTTCCGGTGGCGAGCAAGCCGATGACCAGGGCCGCGCCCGCGACGATCGCGGCGCGCTGGCGGCCGGTGAGCCTGCGGATACGGGAAACCGGCAGCGCGTTCTCCTTGCCGCCGGGACGGCTGGGCCGTTCGAGGGCGGGCAGCTCTTTGGTCTTCGGAGCGGCCGGGGTCTGGGCGAGCGCCGCGACCGGCGCGGTGTCGATCGCGCTGTCCAGCAGGTCTGCGGCCAGCGCGGCCGCCCCGCGTGCGCTGGTGTTGGCTGGTTCGGGCGCGGCGACCAGCGGGAGACCGAACTCGCTCGAGATCAGCTCACCTACCAACGGGATCGCGCCGCCGCCGCCCGTCAGCAGCACCCGGCTGATATCGCCGATGTCGAGTCCGGCGCGGTGCACCGTGTCGCGGATCAGGTCGATCGAGGTGAGCAGCGGACCGCGGAGCAGTTCTTCGAGCTCGCCGCGGACCAAGCGGATCTGGTCGCCCACGGGAGAAGTCGGATCGAGGCGGACGGGGACGACCGTAGCGGTATTTATGGAAAGCTCTTCTTTCGCATTTTTGCAGCGCTCTCGTAATACCGACAATTCACGTTCCACGACCGGGTCGAACGGATCGAAATCATTTCCACGCAATGCGTTAGCCAGCACGTAACGCATCGTCAGCAGATCGAATTCCGAACCGGCGACCTCGGTGGAGCGCAGCGACGCGAGCAGGGCCGTCTGACTGCCGGTGCGCACCACCGAGACGGTCGACCCGGTCGCGCCGAGGTCGTAGACCACCAGCGCGCCATCGCCGAGCGGACCGTGCGCGGCCTCGAGCCACTGCACCGCCGCTGTCGGCTCGGGAACGAGCGTCACTTCGTGTAGGCCCGCCGTGTCCAACGCGGCGCGCTGCACGTCGATCGTGTGCCGCGACCACCACGCCGGATGGCAGGCGACGACGGCGGCGGGCTGATCCCCTGTGGCATCGGCGATTTCGTCGATGAGACAGGTGACGGCCGTGGCGACCAAGTCCTCCGCCGCGTGCGCGGAACCGTTTTCGGCCAGGATGTCGACCGGATCGCCGACCCGAGCCAGAAACCCTTCCAGCACCGCGTCACTGGAGTGTCTTCCGGTGCGGCCGACGCCGGACCCGAAGGCGGGCGGGGCGTCCTGGCTCAGACGCAACACACTCGGGTGGCTCACGACGGCGCCGCCCGCGGCCGGGCATGCCTGGGTGTCGCCGATCTCACCCGTCGTCGCCACGGCGACCGAATTCGACGCTCCGACCTTGATGCCGAGCGCCAGACGCTGTGTCATTGGTGACCTCGTATGGGGAAAACCGTGGGATCCGGTAGTCGCTGCTGTTGTTCGATTGTCCGAGATAGCCGTGTGATCCGGCCTGCCAGATCTGTCGGTTGCTGAGCGGCCGCCGTTACCGGGGTAGGGGAAAGAGCGGGGATATTCCCCTAATGGCGGGCGCGCCCCTAATGGGTCGCTCCCGCGATTGGTGGGGGTCCGCCCCGTTCCCCCGTAACGCGACGCGTGCCTAGCGTGAAATGCATTCCAACGAGTGCGGACGCGTGGTCCGCCGATCCCAGGAGACGATCCTCGATGACCCCCAATGTGATTCTCGAGTTCATCCTCGGCCTGCTGCGCGACCGCGAGGCCGCGGTGGGTTACTGCGCCAACCCGGAAGGCGCGCTGGCTGCCGCGGGACTGTCCGCGGTCACGCCGGAGGACATCGCCGCGGTGGCGCCGATGGTGGCCGAGTCGGCTTTGGTGGCCGGCGGCTCGCAGCTGTCGGCGATCGTCGCGGCGGGCACGTCGGCAGGTGCGGCTGCGGGTGTCGGCGCCGTCGCGGGTGCGAACGCCGCGGTCGGCGCCGGCGTCGATCTCGGTGCCGGTGTGAACACCGATATCGGTCTCGGTGCGGGCGTGAACACCGATGTCGACCTCGGTGCCGGCGTCAACACCGATATCGACCTCGGCGCGGACCTGAACACCGACATCGACCTCGGCCTCGGCACCGGCCTGAACGGCGACCTCGGCGCGGGCCTCGACCTGGGCGGCGCGATCGGCGCGGGCCTCGACGGAGTCCTCGGTGTGGGCGCTGGTCTGGGTGGTGCCGTCGGCGGCGTGCTGAATGGTGTCGGTGACATCGCTGCTGGGGCGGGTGCGGGTCTGGGTGGCGCGCTCGACGGGGTTCTCGGTGCTGGCGCGGGTGTGGGCGCTGGTCTGGGTGGTGCCGTCGGCGGCGTGCTGGACGGTGTCGGTGACATCGCTGCCGGGGCCGGTGCGGGTCTGGGTAGTGCGCTCGACGCGGGCCTCGGTGCGGGCGCTGGTCTGGGCGCGGGCCTCGAAGCTTCCCTCGGCGCGGGCCTGGACGGCGCGTTGGGCGCGGGCGCTGGCCTGGGGGCCGGCCTCGAGGGCGCCGTGGACGCGGGCGCCGACCTCGGCGTTGGTCTCGGCGCTGGTCTGGAGGGCGCACTCGGCACGGGCGCCGAACTCGGCGGTGACCTGTCGGCCGGTCTCGGTGGTGCACTCGGCGCAGTCGGCAACGTGGGCGCCGATCTCGGCGCGGGCCTGGGCGGTGCGATCGATGCGGGCGCCGAGGCGGGTGCCGGTCTGGGCGCGGGCCTGGGCGGCGCGATCGATGCGGGCGCCGAGGCGGGTGCCGGTCTGGGCGCTGGCCTGGGCGGTGCGCTGGATGCGGGCGCGGACTTCGGCGGCGATCTGGCCGGTGGCCTCGAAGGCGCGCTGGATGCGGGCCTGGGCGCGGGCGCTGGTCTGGGCGCGGGTCTCGAGGGTGCCCTCGGTGCGGGTGCGGACTTCGGCGGTGATCTGTCGGCCGGTCTCGGTGGTGCCCTCGATGCAGGTGCTCAGGCGGGTGCCGACCTCGGTGCTGGCCTGGGTGGTGCGCTGGACGCAGGCGGCGAGTTCGGCAGCGACTTCGGCGGCGACCTGTCTGCTGGTGTCGGTGGTGCGTTCGACGCTGGTAGCCAGGTGGGTGCCGATTTGGGCGCTGGTCTGGGTGGTGCGCTGGATGCCGGTGCCGGGTTCGGTGGTGATCTGGCCGGTGGCCTCGAAGGTGCGCTGGATGCGGGCCTCGGTGCGGGCGCTGGTCTGGGCGCGGGTCTCGAGGGTGCCGTCGGTGCGGGTGCGGACTTCGGCGGTGATCTGTCGGCCGGTCTCGGTGGTGCCCTCGGCGCGGGTGCTCAGGCGGGTGCCGACCTCGGCGCGGGCCTGGGCGGTGCGCTGGACGCAGGCGGCGAGTTCGGCGGTGACCTGTCTGCTGGTGTCGGTGGTGCGATCGACGCGGGTACCCAGGTCGGTGCCGATCTGGGCGCGGGTCTGGGTGGTGCGCTGGACTCGGGTGTCGGGTTCGGCGGTGACCTGGCCGCTGGCCTGGGCGGTGCGCTGGACGCAGGCGGCGAGTTCGGCGGTGACCTGTCTGCTGGTGTCGGCGGTGCGATCGACGCGGGTACCCAGGTCGGTGCCGATCTGGGCGCTGGCCTTGGCGGTGCGCTGGACTCGGGTGCCGAGTTCGGTGGTGACTTGTCCGCTGGTGTCGGTGGTGCGATCGACGCGGGTACCCAGGTCGGTGCCGATCTGGGCGCCGGTCTGGGCGGTGCGATCGACGCGGGCGCGGACTTCGGCGGCGACCTGGCCGGTGGTTTGGACGGTGCGCTGGATGCGGGCCTCGGTGCCGGCGCCGAGCTTGGTGGTGACCTGTCGGCTGGACTCGAAGGTGCTCTCGGCGCGGGTGCTCAGGCGGGTGCGGACCTCGGCGCTGGCGTAGGCGGTGCAGTGGACGCGGGTGCCGGGTTCGGTAGCGACCTGTCCGCTGGTGTCGGCGGCGCGTTCGACGCGGGTACTCAGGTGGGTGCCGATCTGGGCGCTGGCCTGGGTGGTGCGCTGGATGCGGGTGCCGAGTTCGGCGGCGATCTGGCCGGTGGTCTGGACGGCGCGTTCGATGCGGGCCTCGGTGCGGGCGCCGAACTGGGTGGTGACCTTTCCGCTGGTGTCGGTGGCGCGTTCGACGCGGGTACCCAGGTGGGTGCCGATCTGGGCGCGGGTCTGGGCGGTGCGCTGGATGCGGGCGCTGAGGCCGGTGCCGGTTTGGGTGCGGGCCTGGGCGGCGCGATCGACGCGGGCGCGGATTTCGGCGGCGATCTCGCCGGTGGTCTGGACGGTGCGCTGGATGCCGGGCTCGATGCGGGCGCCGGCCTGGGTGCCGGTCTGGAAGGTGCCGTCGACGCGGGGACCGAGTTCGGTGGAGATCTGTCGGCCGGGCTGGATGGCGCGCTCGACGCGGGTGCCGGGCTGGGTGGTGATCTTTCCGCTGGTGTCGGCGGCGCGATCGACGCGGGTGTCGAGGCGGGTGCCGGCTTCGGCGGCGGGCTCGAGTCCGGCCTCGGCGGTGCGGTCGATGCCGGTGCCGGGTTCGGTCATGATCTGGCTGCCGGTGTCGGCGGCGCGTTCGACGCGGGTGCCGACTTCGGCGGCGATCTGGCCGCCGGTGCGGGCGCGGGTCTGAACGGCGGCCTCGAGGGTGCGCTGGGCGCCGGTGCGGAAGCCGCCGCCGGTCTGGAAACCGGTTTGGGCGGCGCGTTCGACGCGGGGACTGGTTTGGAGACCGGTCTCGGTGGCGGGTTCGGCGCTGATCTGGCGGCCGGCCTCGATGGCGCGCTCGATGCGGGCGCCGGTCTGGCCGGTGGGCTGGAAGGCGCGGCGGACGGCGCGCTCGAAGCGGGCGGCGAACTGGCCGGTAGCGTCGAAGGCGCCTTGGGCGCGGGTGCGCAGGCCGGAGCCGGAGCGGCGGCCGGTCTCGGGACCGCGGCGGAGTTCGGCGGTGAGTTCGCGGGCGGCATCGGCGGGGCTGTCGAGGCCGGATCGGGGCTTGGCGCCGGGCTGGAGAGCGCCTTGCAGGGCGCGGTGGAAACCGGAGCGGGCGTCGGGTCCGGTGTGTCCGGCAGCGCGAACGCTGGTGGTCAGGCGGTCACCGGCCTGGAGACGAGCATGTCGGCCGGCCTCGGCACCGTGCTCGGCGCGGAGCACGAGATCGGCGGCGGGCTGAACAGCGAACTCGGCGGTGTGCTCGCCAGTGGCGCGCAGGGCGGCGCGGAACTTGGCGGCGGTTTGCAGGGCCTGGTCGGTGGTGTTACCGGGTTCGGCGGCGACGCGTCCGGTGGCGCGGAAGCCGCCGTCGAGGCCGGCGGCGAATTCGGAACCGGTTTGGAGACAGGCCTTTCCGGCGGCATCGAGTCCGGTGCCGATCTGGCGGGCGGTCTCGGCGGCGCGCTCGAAGCGGGCGGCCAGGCGGTGACCGGGCTCGAGGCGGGTCTCTCGGCGGGCGTCGACGCGGCCGCGCAGGCGGGCGCCGGTCTCACGGCCGGACTCGAGGGTGCGATCGGCGCGGCGGGTCAGGCGGGCGCCGGACTCGAGTCGGGTCTCTCGGCCGGACTGGGCGCCGCCGGTAGCGCGGGCGCCGGCCTGAACAGTGGCCTCGAGGCCGGTCTCGGCGCTGCCGGGAATGCCGGTGCGGGCCTGAACAGCGGTCTCGAAGCTGGTCTGGGTGCTGCCGGGAATGCCGGTGCGGGTCTGTCCGGTGGCTTGGAATCCGGTCTCGGCGCCGCGGGGAACGCTGGTGCGGGCCTGAACAGCGGTCTCGAAGCTGGTCTGGGTGCTGCCGGGAATGCCGGTGCGGGTCTGTCCGGTGGCTTGGAATCCGGTCTCGGCGCCGCGGGCAATGCTGGTGCGGGCCTGAACAGCGGTCTCGAGACCGGCCTGGGCGCCGCGGGCAACGCGGGCGCCGGTCTGGACTCCGGCCTCGGCGGTGGCCTCTCCACCGGAGCCTCCGGCGCGTTCGAAGGCGCCGCGGACGCAACGGGTTCGCTCGGCGCGCAGGGTGCGCTCGGCGGCGGCTCGGACCTGGGTGGCAGCATCGGATCCACGGCGGAGACCACCGCGAACACCTGGTCGTCGCTGGACGTTTCGAGCGCATTCGGCTCCGGCTTCGACGGCGGCCTCGGCGCGACCGGCGAGACCTCGCTGTTCGCCGAGGGCGAGTCGAGCGCCGAGCTCGGCGGGTCGACGGACCTGTCGGGTGATGCGTTCCTGCACTGAGAGAGGACGACAACGCGATGGGGACACCCGTACCTGCTTCCGCGCCCGGAGTGCCGCTGCTGTCGGTACTGGGTGAAACCATCGCCGCGGCGCGCGCCGCGGGTCGCACCGACCTCGTCGGCCGCCTGGAAACGGCGGCCGACCGGGTCCGCGACCCGCGGCGTCGCATCGTGATCGCGGGCCAGCTCGGCCAGGGCAAGAGCCGTTTCGTGAACGCACTGCTCAACGTCGACATCTGCCCGGTCGGCGACGACGCGACCACCGTCGTCCCCGCCACGCTGTCGCACGGCGATTACGCGCAAGCGCAGTTCCTGCTCACCGAACCGCGCGGCGGCAGCGAATCCCGGGTGCCGGTCCCGATCGAACAGATCCCGACGGTCGACGCCCGCAGCCCGCTCGCCGACGGCAGGCGGATGCTTCGCCTCGAAATCCAGCTGCCGAACCCGCTGCTCGCCGACGGCATCGTCCTGGTCGACACCCCCGGCGTCGGCGGACACGGAAATGCCAGCGCCACAACGGTTCTCGGCATGGTCCCGGCTGCCGACGCGGTGTTCGTGCTGTCCGACGCCTCCACCGAGATCACCGAACCCGAGCTCGCCTTCCTGCGCCAGGTCCGCGAGCTGTGCCCGACGGTCGCACTGTTGCTCACCAAGACCGATCTGTACCCGCATTGGCGTCGGGTCCACGAGGCGAATCTCGGCCACCTGCACCGCGCCGGGCTGGAGGTGCCGATCATCCCGGTGTCCGCGCTGCTGCGCGAGCACGCCATGCGTTTACAGGACGCACAGCTCGGCCAGGAGTCGGGTTTCGGTGTGCTGTACCAGTTTCTGCGCGAGCAGGTGGTGGCGCGCGATCAGGCCGCGACCCGCGCCGCCGTCGCACGCGACATCCAATCCGCCGCAGAGCATCTGGCGCTCGCACTGGGCAGCGAACTCGTCGCGCTGCGCGATCCGAACCAGGGCGCGGCCGCGATCCGCGAACTCCAGGCCGCGAAAGCCGCTGCGGAAGACCTGCATCGGCGCACCGCCGCCTGGCAGCAGACGCTTTCCGACGGAATCACGGACCTCGCAAGCGATGTCGACCACGATCTGCGAGATCGCCTGCGCCACCTGACCCGAACCGGCGAGGAGTGGATCGACGAGCACGATCCGGGCAGGCACTGGGACGCCATCTCCGAATGGCTCACCGGCACCGTCGACAGCGCGCTCGCCGACAACCTGCTGTGGACGCACAAGCGCGCGATCGAGCTGGCCGAGCACGTCGCCGAGCATTTCATCCACTTCGGCGCGGTCGACCTGCCCGACGTGAAGAGCGGACTGAACGCCGAGGACAACCCGATCTCGGGCACCCTCGCCGATCTGGAACCGGACATCGGCTTCGCCAGCAAGCTGCTCGTCGGCATGCGCGGCTCCTACGGCGGTGTCCTCATGGTCGGTCTCGCCAGCACCTTCGCCGGACTGGCCATGCTCAATCCGATTTCCATCGGCGCGGGTGTCATCGTGGGCGGCAAGGCGTTTCGCGACGACAAGCAAGCCCGCCTCGCGCGCCGCCGGGTCGAGGCGAAGAACGCGGTGCGCCGTTTCGTCGACGATGTCGCGTTCCAGGCGGGCAAGGAGTCCAAGGACCGCCTGCACCGCATCCACCGCGCCCTGCGCGACCACTACAGCGGTGTCGCCGAGCGCAGCCTCCGCTCCCTCGAGGACTCCCTGCGCGCCGCGCAGGAGGCGGCCACGATGGAGACCGCACGCCGAACCGAGCGATGCACCGTGCTGGAACGGCAGCTGCGTTTCGTCGCCGAACTGCGCCGCTACGCCGACGCGATGCAACAGCCCATCGCCGCCGCGCCCGTCCGGGGAGCTCTCGGTACGGTATCGGGGTGATCACGAGACCCCACTCGCGCTCGACCAGGGGCGCCGCGTCCTTCCGGTGCACGCCCGTCGGGGCCCGAATCGGCGTTCGCGCCGCGGGGCGCCGGTGACCACGAGAGTCGCGCCCGGCATCGTCGTCGAGGCGCATCGGCTGGTGGACGCGGCCAGGCAGGCGTTCGCGCGCGAACCGCGCCCGCGGGCTCTGCTCGCGGACTGCGCGCGCAGGCTGGATCAGCCGCTGCGGGTCGCGCTGGCGGGGTCGCTGAAGGCTGGCAAGTCGACATTGCTGAACTCGCTGGTCGGCCAAGACATCGCGCCGACCGACGCGACCGAGTGCACCAGGGTTGTCACCTGGTATCGCAACGGCCCGACGCCGAGCGTCACCGCGTACGCCCCCGACGGCGCCACCGCGAACGTGGTGGTCCGCCGCGGTGGCGGTGCGCACGGTCTGACCTTCGACCTGGAACGGCTGAACTGGAACGCGCCGGGCCCGCGCGAGGTCGACCACCTCGAGGTCGAATGGCCCGCCGCCGCGCTGGCCCACACCACCATCATCGATACGCCGGGCACGTCCTCGCTGTCGCGCGAGGTGTCCCGCCGCACCGCCCGCCTGCTGACCCCCGACGACGAGGAGGCCGAAGCCACCCTCTCCGTCCCCGGCGCCGACGCGGTCGTCTACCTGCTGCGCAGGTTGGACGCCACCGACATCGGCTTCCTGGAGCGCATCGGCTCGGGAACCGCTGCGCGGCAGGGGGCTTCGGGTTTGACCGGTCCACTCGGCGTGGTCGGCGTCGTCTCGCGGGCCGACGAGATCGGTGCCGGACGCATCGACGCACTGCATTCGGCTCGCGACGTCGCGTCCCGGTTCGCCACCGAGCTGGAGCGAACCGGGTTGTGCCAGGCGGTGATTCCCGTCGCTGGTCTGCTCGCCTTCGCCGCGGAGACGCTGCGCCAGCAGGAATTCACCGCGTTCCAGGCCTTGGCGAGCGTCCCGGTCGACGAGCTGACCGCGGCGATGTTGTCGGCGGATCGCTTCGCGCGCCCCGACATTCCGCTGCCCGTCGCGCCGGAACTGCGCGCCCAGCTGGCCGAGCGTTTCGGCATGTTCGGTATTCGCATGGCCGTCACCTTGATTCGGCTCGGCGTCCGCGATTCCGCGACGCTCGCCGCGGAATTGACCAGCCGCAGTGGCGTCGACGAACTGCGCTCGGTGCTGGACGTCCAGTTCGGCCAGCGCGCCGATCAACTCAAGGCGCATTCGGCACTGACGGCTCTGGCCAGGGTGTTGACCGCCTACCCGGGCACCTCCGCCGACCAATTGCTGCCCCGCGTCCGCACCCTGCTCGCCGACGTGCACGGTTTCGCCGAACTGCGCCTGCTCGGGCGCCTGCGCACCGACGAATTGACCCTGCCCCCAGCGGATCTCGCCGAACTGCACCGTTTGATCGGCGGCTCGGGCATCGCGCCCCACCTGCGCCTCGGCCTCCCGCCGAACGCGGGCCCGGAGGCACAGCGCGCGCAGGCCGTCGCCGCGGTCCGCAAATGGCGCGAACGGGCCCGCCACCCCATGGCCGACCAGCTCACCACCCTCGCCTGCCTCACCGCCGCCCGCAGCGCCGAGGGCACGTTGAGCATGCTGCCCCCGGCGCCGGAGATGCGCATGGGCCGCCGCTGACTCGGACCGACCGCAGGCCCCTGCCCTGCTGACTCCTTCCTGCCCGCCGATCGCTGACGCCTGCCATCCCGGCTGGTGTCGTCGTGAGGTGCACGCGCGCGGTCATCGGGCGCGCCGATCGTCGGAATGCCGGCGGTGCTGTTGCTCGGCGACCACCGTGGGTATATCCGTTCCGCAATGGTTGAGGAGAGGAGCATCGCATGACCCGCAGTTCCGACGACCAGTACGAACCCGAGGATGCGGAGGTCCCCGCGGAGACCGACGCCACCGACGACGAACACAAGCACGCTCACCAGCGCGACTCGGACTTGATGCCCGACACCCCGGGAATGCTGGGCGACGAAATCGACGAGATGTCCCATCCCGACAAGCCGAGCCCCAGCTGAACCGGTCCCGACGAGCTGTCCGGTTCCCGGGTATCAACGCGGTGACCCGGGGTACGCGTCCGGTAGCCGAGTAAGGAGGCCGTGATGAGCGATCGCGAAGTCGTACGGACCCTGCTGGACCGCGCGGGCACCGGATACGCCGCCGAGGCGGGCATCGAACTCGCGGACAAACCCGCGCCGCTGTTCCAATTACTGATGCTCGCCGAACTGCTGAGCACCAGGATCTCCGCCGATATCGCCGTTTCCGCCGCCAAGGAACTGATCGACAGCGGTTACAGCACGCCGCAGAAGGTGGCCGACGCCGACTGGCAAGACCTCGTCGACGCCCTCGGCCGCGCCCATTACAAGCGCTACGACGAGAGCACCGCGACCCGGCTCGGCGCGAACGCCCACCGTGTCCTCGACCAGTACCACGGTGACCTGCGCGAACTGGCCTCCGCGGCGGACGGCGACGCCGAGCGCGCCGCCGACCTGCTCCAAGAGTTCGACGGCATCGGCCCGACCGGCAGCGACATCTTCCTGCGCGAAGTCCAAGACACCTGGCCATGGGCCCGCCCCCATTTCGACGACCGCGCCCTTCGCGGCGCCCGCCGCGTCGGTCTCCCCGCCGCCCCGGAGAAACTCGCCGCCTTGGCCCCGCGCGACCGCACCGCCGACCTCGCCGCCGCCTTGGTCCGCGTGACTTTGGACGACAAGGTGGCCGAGGACCTCCCGACCTGACCCGACCTCTAGGGAGTGACCGCCGAGCTGGTCGGGTCGATCAGGATCTTGGCGTGCCGCTCCGGATTGCCGAGCGCGGTGAAGGCGTTGTCGATGCCCTCCAACCCGACCGTGCCGGTGACGAGCGGCGCCGGGTCGACCTTGCCGTCGGCGATCATGTGCAGCGTGTCGCGGAACTCGCCCGGGTCGTAGCCGAGCGCGAAGCGCAGCTCGATCTCCTTGTTGATCGCCATCGCCGGGTGGAAGCGGTCGGTCTCCATGCACACGCCGACCACGACGACCCGGGAAAGCGGCGGAGCGGCGGTGAGTATCTGGTCGATGATGCCCGGAACGCCCACGCACTCGAAGATCACCGGCCCGGCGGGTCCGGCGTCGAACGTGTGCGCCAGCCGAAAGACATACCACCACGGCAGATTCGGGACCCGACGCAGGCGCCGCATGGTGTCGAATCCGAGTCCCAGCAGATCCGTGACGCTACCGATCCCTTTCTTGGGCGCTGCTTCCCAAGGGGATTCGGCCGCCGGATCCACCACGACATCCGCACCGCACGCGGTGGCCAGCTCCCGGCGGCGCGGCGAGAAATCGCTCGCGATCACCGTGCGGACGCCCGCCGCCTTCAGCATGCTGATCACCGCGAGACCGATCGGCCCGCAACCGATCACAAAGGCCGTCCGCCCCTTGCCGACTCGCCCCTTGCGAACCGCGTGCCAGGCCACCGCCATCGGTTCGGTGAGCGCGGCCAGCTCCGCCGAAAGCCCGTTCGGCACCGGCATCGTCATCGACTCCTGCACCACCACCTGCTCGGCGTAACCGCCGGGCGCGGCCGTCGTCAGTCCGGTGAGATGTGGCTGTCCGTCGTGCCGAACGATCGGCAAGGCAACCACTTTCGTCCCCGGCTTCCACCGCTTCCGGCAGTCCGGACCGTATTCGACTATCGTCCCGCTGAATTCGTGCCCGAGCACCACGCTCTGCTCGGACCGCATGAACCCGTCGTACCCGGTCGCGCGCGCCAAGTCGGCCATCTCGTCGGCGTGCGTGCGAGCATGCAGATCGGACCCGCAGATCCCACACCGCACCACATCGAGCAAGACCTGCCCGCGCCCGGGCCGCGGCGTCGGCAACTCCTCGACCTGGAACTTCGTATTCGTCACGACCGCGGCACGCATACCGAAACTCCTCTCGGCCCCCAGCGCCGAACCTATCACCGCCGCACCAGGGGCTGATCGAATTCCGGCGATGAGCACTGCCGCGACTCGGTGAACTCAGCCGTTGACGAAGGTGAGGCTGGTCGCGTCGTAGCGGGTGCCTGCGATTTGCGAAGCCGGGGCGGCGGATTCGATGGCGGTGAGGTCTTCGGGCGTGAGGGTGAGGGAGAGGGCGGCGAGGTTCTCCTCGAGGTAGCGCCGGCGTCGGGTTCCGGGGATGGGGACGACGTCGTCGCCGCGGTGCTGGACCCACGCCAACGCGAGCTGGCCCGCGGTGACGCCCTTGGCCGCGGCGAGTTCGTCGAGTTTCGCGACGATCGCCAGGTTCTGTTCGAGGTTGCCGTCGGCGAAGCGCGGCTGGCCGCGGCGCACGTCGGTCGCCGCCAGTTCGTCCACCGAGTTGTATCTGCCGGTCAGGAAACCGCGGCCGAGCGGGGAGAACGGGACGATACCGATGCCGAGTTCGCGGCACACCGGAACGATCTCGGCCTCCAGATCGCGGGTCCACAGCGACCACTCGCTTTGCAGCGCGGCGATCGGATGCACCGCGTGCGCCCGCCGGACGGTGCCGGCGCTCGCCTCGGAAAGTCCGAGATGACGGACCTTTCCGGCCCGCACGAGCTCGGCCATGGCGCCGACGGTCTCCTCGATCGGCACTCGCGGATCGACGCGGTGCTGGTAGTAGAGGTCGATGTGGTCGACGCCGAGCCTGCGCAGCGACGCGTCGCACGCCTGCCGCACGTAGGCGGCGTCGCCGCGGATAAGGGTGGGCTCGCCGAGGCGGTTGGCGAAGCCGAACTTCGTGGCGAGCACCACCTCGTCGCGGCGTCCGGCGATGGCCCGGCCGATCAGCTCCTCGTTGTGGCCGGAGCCGTAGAAGTCGGCGGTGTCGAGGAGGGTCACCCCGAGGTCGAGGGCGTGCCGCAGCGTCGCGATCGATTGCGCGTCGTCCGCGGCGCCGTACCCGTGACTCATCCCCATGCATCCCAGGCCCTGCGCGGAGACCGCGAGTTCGCCGAGATGCCGGATACGACCGTCGATCATGGTGCTACCTCCTGTGCTCGAAAAACGTTCCGGCACAGGACGCTATGAGTTGGAGTGCGCTCCATGTCAACAAGCGGACAACGGGACCGCGAGTGTGCTCCGCGACTCGAGTTCGGCGACGACTCGGGCGCGAGCCGCACCGCAGTCCCTAGGTCTGCCCCGATCGGGAGCAGAGTGCCTCGGCAGGTGAATTTCCTCAGCCACCGGGCATACCAGCTCTTGCCCGTTCCCAAGCCCGCCGCCGATCGGAGCCCGCCGTGATCCACACCCTGCTGTCCGCCGAGGACTTCCGCCAGGCCCTCGCCAACAACGCCAAGGTCGTCGTCTACTGCCAGGTCGAGCGGGACCCGGAGTGCCAGGACATCAAGAAGGAACTCGACCACCTCGCCGAGGAGCACGCGGACATCTCGTTCTTCGCCCTCGATCTGGAAACGGTCCGCGACGCCGTGGGGCAGGAGCTCGACGACCGGGTCGAACCGCCGAGCTACTACCTCTTCCTGGACGGCAAACGGATCGACGTCGCACACGGCGCCGCCCAAAACCTGACCACCGCGTTGAACGCACACTTCTGAAACCCGCGACCCCCCTCCGGCGTGCCGATCGACGTGCCGTCCGGCTGCTCCCGCTGTCGGTGCTCGTCCGAGCGCACCGGTTCGCAGAACCGCGCCTGCCGCCCAGCAGGCGCCCACGACACCCCTAGGCCAGCACCAAGAACACGACCGACGCCAGTACCGCGAGCCCTGAGATGACAATCCCCACCGTGTTCCCCAGCTCAGCCCGCGACGTCCGGGTAGCTTTGTCCGGTGTGAAATTCCCTGCGGCCGCCGAGCTCAGGCCGACTTGACGATCCCCCCGTCGATCAAATGATCCGACCCGGTGATGCTCCCTGCCACATCCGAAAGCAGG